>SVFO01000003.1:0-78886 GCA_015056795.1 Lachnospiraceae bacterium | reverse complement strand
TGGAAAGATCATCCAAACCTAGCCCCGAGTTCTTGTCAAATCCTTAATGAAATTGCCTAACAGAGTTGGGTTCATAAAAAGTTTAGAAATGCGCTCCGCCTTATAAAATAAGGGTTTGAAGCAAATTGTTAGCACTCATGGAATTTGAGTGCTAATTTTTTGTTGACATTTAAAAAAAGAGGGACTAAACTAGGACATAATGAAGCATGAGAGGCATTCGTCTCCATGCCGCGATATGTAAAAGTATGGGAAAAGAGGTAAGGTAACATGGCAACAAAACAAGGCAGTCTTTCCATTAACAGTGAAAACATTTTTCCGATTATTAAGAAGTGGCTCTATTCAGATCATGACATTTTCTACAGAGAGCTGGTATCCAACGGATGTGATGCCGTAACCAAGCTGAAAAAGCTGGACATGATGGGCGAGTATACGCTTCCTGAAGGATATAAGGGGCGCATTGACGTAATCGTAGATCCTGATAAGAAGACGCTGACCTTTAAGGATAATGGTCTGGGCATGACCGCTGACGAGGTTGAGGAATATATTAACCAGATTGCATTCTCCGGTGCAACGGACTTTATCGAGAAGTATAAGGATAAGAGCAATTCTGATCAGATCATTGGACATTTCGGTTTGGGCTTCTATTCTGCATTTATGGTAGCGGATGAGGTTCATATCGATACTCTGTCCTACAAGGAAGGGGCAAAGGCCGTACATTGGGAGTGCGATGGCGGAACAGAATTTTCCATGGAGGATGGTGACCGCGCTGAGGTTGGTACGACAATCACTTTGTTCCTGAGCGAGAATTGCCTGGAGTTCTGTAATGAATATAAGGCTCGCGAGGTGGTAAAGAAGTATTGTTCCTTCATGCCGACGGAAATTTATCTCTCCAAGGCAGATACCAAAGAGACCCAGATCGTTAAGGAGAGCGAGCTGCTTTCTGATGACACAGTGATTGAGGAGATCCAGCCCGAAAAGAAGGAGGGTGAGGATGCTGCCGAGAAGAAGGAAGAGGAGAAGAAGTTCAAGATCAAGAAGCGTCCTGAGCTGATCAATGAGACGCATCCTCTCTGGACAAAGCATCCCAATGAGTGCACGAAGGAGGAGTATCAGGAGTTTTATCGCACGGTCTTCCATGACTATAAGGAGCCGCTGTTCTGGATTCACCTAAATATGGATTATCCCTTTAACTTAAAGGGTATTTTGTACTTCCCTAAGATCAACATGGAGTATGAGTCCATTGAGGGAACCATTAAGCTATATAACAATCAGGTCTTCATCGCAGATAACATCAAGGAGGTTATTCCTGAGTTCCTGCTGCTCTTAAAGGGCGTGATTGACTGTCCTGACCTGCCGCTGAACGTTTCCCGTTCCGCATTGCAGAATGATGGCTTTGTAAAGAAGATTGCAGAGTATATCACCAAGAAGGTTGCGGACAAGTTGGCTGGCATGTGCAAGACCGAGAAGGAAGAGTATGATAAGTACTGGGATGACATCGCTCCCTTCATCAAGTATGGTTGCCTTAAGGACGACAAGTTCTGCGAGAAGATGAATGATTATATTCTCTTTAAGAACCTTGACGGCAAGTACCTGACCTTGCCCGAGTGTCTGGAGACGAAGCCCATTGATGCGGCGGATGATGCTGAAAATGCTGAGGGCGCTGCACGCGATGAGAACGGCGAGAAGGTCGAGGCAGAGGTTGTAAAGGAGGACGCTGCAAAGGATCCTGAGGAAGTTCCCGCAGAGGACGAAAAGAAGGAAAAGATCGTTTACTATGTAACCGACGAACAGCAGCAGAGCCAGTACATCAGCATGTTCAAGGCTGCAAAGATGGATGCCGTGATTTTGACGCACAACATCGATCAGCCGTTCATTACACAGCTCGAGAGCAAGAATGAGGGCGTGAAGTTCCTGAGAATTGATGCTGACGTTACCGATGCCATGAAGGCAAAGACCTCCAAGAAGGCAGAGAAGGAGCTGGAGGAGCAGACGAAAGACCTGGGTAAGCTGTTCCAGAAGGTTCTGAAGAAGAGTAAGCTCTCCGTTAAGGTTGAAAAGCTGAAGAATAAGAAGGTTTCCTCCATGATTACGCTCTCCGAGGAAAGCCGCAGAATGCAGGATATGATGAAGATGTACTCCATGCCTGGCATGAGCATGCCTGGAATGGGTGATGAGGGCGAGACCCTGATCCTCAACGCAAACCATCCTCTGGTTCAGTACATTACGGAGCATCAGGACGGCGAGAACGCTGACATGATTTGCGAGCAGCTCTATGATCTTGCAAAGATCCAGCATGCACCGTTAGGCGCAGAGGAAATGACCAAGTTCATTACCCGCAGCAATGACATTATGATGCTGTTGGCGAAATAAATCGATGGGAAAAGGCGGGAAGATACGCGCAAAGCGACCTTCTCGCTTTTTTTACTTGCTCTTATACACATTTAATGGTATAATTCCGTTGTAAAATATTTCGTGGCAGTATGTCATGAAAATGGAATAGGAGGCAGGAATGCCCAAAACAGTTAAGGGAAAAGTTGATAAATATGCTGATTTGGAAGAGGATCAGGGTGGGATTTTAACCATGCTGATTACCTTCGTCGTCATGATGGCGGTTGCAGCTTTGATTTGTACCATCGTATGGAAGGTAACGCATAAGGAGCCGAGAGCACAGATCGGAAACATGCAGGTTCAGGTTTCGCCTTCTTGGTCTGAGACCTTAGTTGCAGAGGAAGAGCTATCCCATGCGCAGTCCAATGACACGGAGATAGAAATTGATCCCATCAATGGTGATACGGACATGGTATTCGAGGCAGTGGACGAGGAGGTTACGGCAAAGGATGCCGCGATCATTCGTATTCAGCCTGATACGGAAGGTATCATTACGATTGCTGGTCAGCTTCGAAATGGTCAGGTCTTAAGGCGCACGGGTATCAATAAGGAGACAGGCTGGTCCAGGGTTATCTTTAATGGCGGTGAATGCTTTATCATTAGCTATTACCTTACGACGGACAAGAATTATAAGGCAGAAGCACCCTCCAATCCTGACAACAGGGTGACAACGGCGGATGGTTATATCATTACCTTTAAGGATTGTGAAGATATCGTTACCGTTGCAACGCAGGAATACGTAAACCTTCGTACGGAGCCTAGTACGACGCAGGGTAAGTCGACCATCAGTGCCCAATTGAAATCTGGTTTGACCGCTAAGAGAACTGGTATCAGTAAGGATTCTGGATGGTCTAGAGTGGAATTCAACGGACTTGTGCTTTATGTCGTAACAAAATATGTAACGGTTGTTTCTGACGGAACCGTATCTGGTGATTCCGAAGAATAAGAATCAAATGACAAGTGTCATGGGATATTCCCATGGCACTTTTTTGTTGCCATCAATCGCCTGGGTTTGCTAGCTCGGTATAGATTTCGAAAAGATGAGAAAAATAATGGAAAACAAGGAATCTTGGGAGGTAAGAGATGGAGCAAGGTTTGGGGAAGGCGAGCATTCGGCTAAAGGAGCCCGTAGATATTATTGCCAGCGCGAGCGTGGTAGGAACAAAGGAAGGACAGGGCCCGTTGGGGGCGTTGTTTGACATTGTGGGGAAGGAGGATCACTTTGGTGCCAAGACATGGGAGGAAGCGGAAAGTAATCTGCAAAAGGAGGCACTCTCGGAGGCCATGAAAAAGGCAGGCGTGCAAGCCGAGGAGCTTCGATTTTTGTATGCGGGGGACCTTTTAGGACAGTCCATTGCCAGCTCCTTTGGGGTAAGTGAGTTTGGCATTCCGTTGTTTGGGCTGTACGGCGCCTGTTCAACCTGCGGGGAGGCGTTGACGCTTGGGGCCTTAACCATTGCTGGAGGCTTTGCGGACATGGTTGCATGTGTCACCTCCAGTCATTTTGCCAGTGCGGAGAGAGAATTTCGATTCCCTCTGGAGTATGGAAATCAGAGGCCACTTTCTGCAAGCTGGACAGTGACGGGAAGCGGCGCATTTATTCTAAAACGATCCTTAGATGCGGAGGGAAGCGATGGGATGAGCAGAAGGCCAAGGGCTAGGATTTGTGGAATGACGGTTGGTAAGATTGTGGATTATGGTCTCAAGGATTCCATGAACATGGGGGCGTGCATGGCACCAGCCGCCGCATCGACCTTATTACAGCATTTCGCGGATTGGGGTTGTGGGCCCGAAAGTTATGATCATATTGTGACGGGAGACCTAGGAAGCGTTGGAAGGCAGGCACTTTTGGATATTTTGTCGAAAAAGGGGATCGACTTGTCAGAAAAGCATTTAGACTGTGGTATGCTTATCTATGATGCGGAGACGCAGGACGTGCATGCGGGCGGAAGCGGCTGTGGGTGCTGTGCGGCAACGCTATCTGCGTATTTGTTAAAGCAATTGGAGGAAGGCTTTTGGAAGAGAATCCTATTTCTTCCGACGGGAGCACTGCTCTCAAAAACGAGTTACAATGAGGGGAAGACGGTGCCTGCCATCTGCCATGCCATTGTACTGGAAGGAATAGGTAAATAATTTCCGAGGGAAAGACGTTTTTTTCCCTTGTAAAAAAGAAGGCATACTGATAAAATATGCTGTGGAGGCGTGAAGCCCTGAAAATGGGAGCATGCCCCAAATACATACAATCGAAATGCGGGAGGCAGGACGATGCGAGAAATGGAATTTAAGATGGAGCGTCCAGGGTTGGTTGAGGCCGGTCAGAAGGTTACGGTGACGGAGGGCGTGCTCCCCAGCAACTATTACTATACCATTGACCCTTCGCTTGCCATGTCGCCGAACATTCCCTTTCGCAACCGCCTGAAGTCGCATGAGGGGATTGTGAAGAGCGTGGAGGAGAATCCGAGAGGATTCTATGTTACGGTAGAGTTTGACGAACCACCTGTAGCATAAAAAATATTGCGAAGCGATTTAAACTGCGAAATGAAGCGATTTAATTTAGAAAGGAAAAACGAATATGAAGAAGATTTCAACTGAAAAAGCACCTGCAGCCATCGGACCTTATTCTCAGGGAATTCTTACGGGAAATCTCTTTTTTGCATCTGGTCAGATCCCCATCAATCCTGCAAATGGACAGATTGAGGGCACTGACATTGTTGCTCAGGCAGAGCAGGTAATGAAGAATATCGGAGCTCTGTTGGAGGCTGCTGGAACGAGCTATGAGAAGGTAGTCAAGACGACCTGCTTCCTTGCGGACATGAATGATTTTGCAACCTTTAACGAGGTATATGCGAAGTACTTTACGGAGAAGCCTGCGAGAAGCTGTGTTGCCGTTAAGACGCTGCCGAAGAACGTGCTTTGCGAGGTTGAGGTTATCGCTGAGGTTTAATTAGCGGGCCAATAGGGTATATTCAGGGAGAATTTGCAGATACTGTTTTCGAGTCCTATTTGTGATGAGAAAGGAGGTCTGCGAGGAATGGATTATATCCATGCATTTTGGGTTGGTGGGCTGATTTGCGCCATGGTACAGCTTTTGATGGAGAAGACGAAGCTGATGCCGGGTAGAATTATGGTGCTGTTGGTGGTCAGTGGTGTCGTACTAAGTGCCATCGGAGTCTATGAACCCTTTTTGGAATTTGCAGGCGCGGGTGCCAGTGTGCCGCTTCTGGGCTTTGGAAACGTCCTGATGAAGGGTGTGAGAGAGGCCGTGGAAGAGCAGGGGACGCTGGGACTGTTTGCTGGCGGATTTCGTGCTGGGGCGGTTGGAACGTCAGCGGCCTTGATTTTTGGATATCTGGCGAGCCTTCTTTTCCGATCAAAGATGAAAAAGTAATCTAATTACAAATGACGTAGGTAAAATACAATGTTAGTTTATTGGTTAACAATTTCTGGTTTGTTTCTGTGGTTGGAGTTCATCTATCATGTCAGCGGATTTGGCATGAAATTTAGCAATCCGCTTTTCACGATTTTTGTCGTAATGACATGGGCGTCCGTGGAGACGCTATTGGTCATGCTGGCAAAGCCAAAGCTGAAAAAAATATTATTTCAAATTTTCATGTGGTGGTCCATCTTCTGGACGGGTGCTCAAATCACCTACCTCCACATATTTAAGCAACCCATGCTTTGGGAGGCGGTCTTCCGCGGGGGACAGGATGCGCTGACGAATTATTGGAGAGAAGCGCTTCTTGGCTTCTATCAGGTGTTACCTTTTAACCTGCTGATCGTGGCTCCTGGCGTGGTTCTTTGCGTGCTGCTGCACAAGAAGAAATTTAAGCTGCCGACGATGAACTCGATGACCTTTATGAGGTGTCTTGTTGCCGTTGTGGTTTGCTTTTTTGCCTGCATCATTGACATGGCAGTGGGAAAGGCTGCTGAGGCACATTATTATGAGAATTACACGGAATTTTTTGATCCCTTGACCGTCTCGGAGGAGCTTGGCGTGCATCCCACCCTGCAGCGGGATACGGTGCTCAGTATTCAGACGCTGATAGAAAATGCACAGTACAAGGCAAAAAAGAAGGCAAAGGAAAAGGATTCCGCAAAGAATGATCAGGCAAATCCTAGCGGGAAGGGAAATGGTCAGGAAGGCAATCAGGGACAAAGCGACCCGAATGGCGGCCAGACGATTACGCCCAGCACCAATCAGGGCGGAGTGGATGATCCGAATGGCGGCGGGGAGGAGATTGATCCCGATGCTACTCCAGAGCCAGAGGTATTCGTGCCAAAGCCCCATGTCTTTGCCCTGGATCAGGAAGCGCTCCTTACCATGGCGGACAATAAAAAGCAGTCCTGGCTGGCAGATTACATTTTGAATATCGAGCCGACCATGACGAACGAATACACGGGTATTTTTGAGGGGTACAATGTCATTTTCCTGACGGCGGAGGGCTTTTCCCCCTATGCCGTGCGTGAGGACATTACGCCGACCCTGTTCCACATGATTCATACAGGCTTTGTATTCAATAATTATTATGTGCCGCTTTGGCAGACCAGTACCAGTGATGGCGAGTATGTAAATAACACGGGACTGATCCCCGACGGTCAGTTCAGCATGAGAAAGAGTGCAGATGATTACATGCCATATACTCTGGCCGGATTTTTCAATCGCTCCGGCATTCAGAGCAGGGCTTATCACAACAACAGCTTGTCCTACTACGACAGACACAAGACACATCCCAATTTGGGATATCTTTTCAAGGCGTGTAAGCTGGGCGACCTAAACGAGGCGGAATATGGCCAGTATGTCTTCCAGATGGAGGGGGCAAACCGTTGGCCCGCTTCGGATTATGAGATGATGGTCAGCACGATGCCGGAATATGTACATGACGAGAGATTTTTCGTTTACTATATGACGGTATCCGGTCACATGAATTACAACTTCCGAGGCAATTCCATGTCGGCAAAGAACAAGGATGCCGTGAAGGAGCTTCCCCTTTCGGAGAATGGACAGGCCTATATTGCCTGCCACATAGAACTGGACAAGGCACTGGAATACATGCTTGAGCAGTTAAAGGAAGCGGGGCAGCTTGAGAAAACCTTGATCGTCATGAGCGCGGATCATTATCCCTATGCCATGACGACGGAGGAGTATGAGGAGCTTGCAGGAAAGAGCCTCTCCTACGGAAAGGATTTGTTCCGCAATAACCTGATCATGTGGAACGTTGCCTTTGAGGATGATCTTGTCGTAGTGAATAAGCCCTGCTGTTCCGTGGATTTGTTGCCTACGATTTTGAATCTGCTTGGCATGGATTACGATTCCAGAATGTATGCAGGCAAGGATATTTTCTCCGATCAGGAGGGAATGGTCATTTTCAATGACAGAAGCTTTGTGACGGACGGCGTGATCTATAATCGTAAGACGAAGGAGACCATCTGGCAGAAGGACGAACAGGGCAATTATATTGTTCCGAAGGATCAGCAGGAGGATTACCTGAAGCAAAAGCAACAGGAAGTAAAGGATCAGTATCAGTTCAGCGCTTATATCCTGCAGGAGAATTACTATGAGGATGTCGAAGCGGCACGTATCACGGAATAAAGAAAACCCCCTGATGAGGGGGTTTTTCTGTGACCGGATTACATGATTTCGAATTGGATGCCCTTCATGGCAAGGTATTTACTGAGTTGCCGATCCCAGACGACGTCGGCGGTCTTGTCCATGACGAAGGTCTGGTAGGAGGAGCCCGTGGTCAGCACGGCCCTTCCGCCATCATATTTGATGGTCAGGACCAAAGATTTTAAGGGGGCCTCCTTCAGGGAGAGCTTTTCCTTTTCCAGCATGGCCTTCATCTTGTCGGGCTTTAACTGCAAGACAAATTTGAAATACAGGGGCGTGCGCTTTCCCTTGATGAGGGTAAAGCACAGGCTCTTGATTTCGCTCCAGGGCTGGTATTCATAGGGGAGGAGCTCTGGCGTGCGCTCGGCAATGGGATAGAAGTCCACGTTGACGTGACCATCAATTGTCGTCGTGATTGCCGTGGACAGCGTTGCTTCCTCCAACAGGAAAATGTCGAAGGCATCCCCGACAAGAAGCTCATTCATAAATTGTTTCATGGAAGTAATCTGTAAGGCGATCATGGAAGTCTCCTGTAGTTGTGCAATGATAGTTTTGAAACATAAAATCATCCCTATCGTTATGCGTTGGGATGATTTTTATTCCTCGGAGTCAGGCATCAGAGCCTCTGCATAGGCGCGGGCAGAGCGGGAGAGAAGAAAGCTTTTTCCGTCTGACATCGTGGCGCTGAGCAGGCCGAGCTTTTGAATGTGATTGCAATTTAAGAGAAAGTGTCCAGTGGGAGGAAGAAAGCAATCATGAGCGGCAGCCCACTGGGAATAGAGATTGTATAAATCCGTGCGCATGTGTTTCGTTCTGCCGTTTGTCAGGGTGATCTGAATGGAAGCACCCTTAGCCGTGGCATAGAGGATTTCATCCTCCGTGACATAAATGGTTCCGTCCTCATCTCGAAGCTCTATGACGGAAGGCGCTGCATCCTTTAGCTCTAAGGCATGGTCGATGCTTTCCGAAAGCTCGCTGGCCTTGATCGCCTTGTCGAGAAAGAAAACATTTTTAGGGAAGGTTTGCTCGCGATAATTGATCTTGGAACAGCAGAGCACGACGGGAGCGGAGCTGCCCTTTTTTGCCAGACCTTCAATAATGTCCTGAACGGTGACGCCAGGCGTCATGCACATGTCGACATAAAAGACATCATACATCAGCGCATTTGTAAGCAGCGCATCCATGTTTCCGAAGGAATCAATATAGAGAACGCCAGTCGTGGCCGCACGCTTGTCCGACTCTCTTTTTAAGAGACGTTCCATCTGCTTTCGATCTGCACCGTTGTCATCACAAATTGCTACGTGCATGTCCATTCACCTCATCATCTGAATACAGACTGCTGAAAACCAATGTCAAAGAAAAAAAACAAACGCCTAGAAAGGTTTATAAGCTGGATACCAAATGATATACCAGAATACGGCGACGGCAAGAATCTGTAGGATCAGAATTGCGGGCATTCCATACTTGAAATACCAATGCTTTGTCTTGTGACGGAATACCTGCATCCCAACGATTGCACCGATGCTTCCACCAAGGATGGCAGAGAGGAATAAGGTTTTTTCAGGAATGCGCCAAGCGTTCGCACGTGCCCTTTTCTTGTCTGCTCTCATCAGGGCAAAGGCTATAATGTTTATGATCAGTAAATAAACGAAAAGAATACACAGCACTTGAACATTCATAAAACCTCCCACCAAAAACAAGTAATGAATTATAAATTAGACATAATACAATTATCAAAGACGTAAATAGAGCAACAATCGAGCTATAAGTTCATTATGCGGCAAGTTCTTCAAAATAGCAAGCGAGAGTTTTACGCATCCTTACAATATCGCCGCAATGACGGTAATGTTGCGGAAGAAGTGCATAAATATGCACAATATTCAATGCATATACAACTATATGAAAAATTAAATGAATAAATATCCATTAATTCTATGTTTTTTGTTAATATTATTCTTGCTTTTCGGCGCGACATGTTGTATAGTGGTTTCAGATTTGAAAATGACATGCCCATAAGGAGGTTTTATTTTATGAAAGAGAAAGTCATTCTTGCTTATTCCGGCGGACTTGACACCACCGCCATCATCCCCTGGCTCAAGGAGAATTTTGATTATGAAGTGATCTGTGTCTGCGTTGACTGCGGACAGGCAGAGGAGCTTGACGGTCTGGAAGAGAGAGCAAAGTTCTGCGGCGCTTCCAAGCTGTATATCGAGAACGTGGTTGACGAGTTCTGCGATGAGTATATCGTTCCCTGCGTACAGGCGAATGCGATCTATGAGAACAAGTACTTGCTTGGTACCTCCATGGCTCGTCCCCTGATCGCAAAGAAGCTGGTTGAGATCGCCCGCAAGGAGGGCGCTACCGCAATTTGCCATGGCGCTACCGGTAAGGGTAATGACCAGATTCGTTTCGAGCTTGGCATCAAGGCACTTGCTCCCGACATAAAGATCATTGCTGCATGGAGAAATGACAAGTGGACCATGGATTCCCGTGAGTCCGAGATCGAGTACTGCAAGGCACATGGCATCAACCTGCCCTTCTCCGCAGACTCTTCCTACAGCCGTGACCGTAACATTTGGCACATCAGCCATGAGGGCCTCGAGCTTGAGGATCCCGCAAACGAGCCTAACTATGATCATCTTTTGGTTCTGGGAACCACTCCTGAGAAGGCTCCCGAGCAGGGCGAGTATGTTACCATGACCTTTGAAAAGGGCGTACCTACCTCCGTTAACGGCGAGAAGATGAAGGTTTCTGACATCATCCATAAGCTCAACGAGCTCGGCGGAAAGCACGGCATCGGCATCATCGATATTGTTGAGAACCGTGTTGTTGGCATGAAGAGCCGTGGCGTTTATGAGACTCCTGGCGGAACAATTCTGATGGAGGCTCATCAGCAGCTGGAGGAGCTCATCCTTGACCGTGACACCTATGCAATGAAGAAGGAAATGGGCAGCCGTTTCGCAAGCCTTGTTTACGAAGGAAAGTGGTTCACCCCTCTTCGTCAGGCGGAGCAGGCATTCATCGAGGAGACCCAGAAGTACGTGACTGGTGAAGTGAAGTTCAAGCTTTACAAGGGCAACATCATCAAGGCTGGCACCACCTCTCCTTACACCCTGTACAATGAGAAGATCGCTTCCTTCACGACTGGTGATCTCTATGATCATCATGATGCAGAGGGCTTCATCAATTTGTTTGGCCTTTCCTGCAAGGTTCGTGCCATGAAGCTCAAGGAGCAGGGCATCGATCTGTTGGATCTGTAATTTTGCGAAGTTTTGCACATAAATGCCAATACAAAATCGCCATGGACGAGAGTCTGTGGCGATTTTTTACGTATTTTTAAAGAAGAAGAAAAAACAATTTACGAAATAGGGAAAAGATGCTATGATAATGGGTAATGAGTCAATATCGAATATTATGCGTATTTTGACTGTATATTTCATTAAAAATGAATAAATATGCAATAAAGACGGAATAATTTGCATAAAACAGAAAAAGTACTGGACTTTTATGCAAAAAGTGGTATAGTACTTCTAGGCGTTGTGACAGATGCCTTTGTTTTTGATTTTTAAAAATATAGTCCGCATCCCTCGGGAGCGCCTGGAGAAGTGAAGATGACAAAGATGAAAAAGTACGAAATTAAGCCAATGACAATTGATGATTATGAAGGCTTGCATGCCCTGTGGATGACAATCCACGGCTTTGGCATCCGCAGCATTGATGATTCGCGGATCGGCGTGGAGCGTTTTCTGAAAAGAAATCCCTCGACCAGCGTCGTTGCCGTGGCAGAGGATGGTTCCATCGTGGGCGGTATCCTTTGCGGGCATGACGGAAGACGCGGATGTTTGTATCACGTTTGCGTGCGCGAGGATTATCGCCGATTGGGGATTGGAAAGGCAATGGTAGTTTATTGCATGAATGCATTGAAGGCTGAGGAGATCAACAAGGTCAGCCTGATCGCCTTCACGAAAAATGACGTGGGAAATGCCTTCTGGAATTGCATCGGCTGGACGAAACGACTGGATTTGAATTACTATGATTTTACGTTAAACGAGGCAAACATTACGGCGTTTAACAAGTAACCTGAAGGAACCTATTTGCGACTCAAAAGAAGCAGGAGTATTTATGAATTTTTCCAAATATCTGATGGATGATTTCCAAAGAGACGTGAATAAGACCATGGCAACGGTCTGCAGGATCGGCGCGCTATTGATGATCCTTGTGATCATTCTGAACGCAACGGGCGTATTTGCACTGGACTCGCATGCGTACCCGCCGCTGGTTGGCTGTGTGATTGTCATGTTCATCCCAACGCTGTATTATGATTTCTTACACATGGACAGCCCTGGAATGAGATATGTCTTTTTGACCATGACCGTCGTCATGTGCGGTATTTTGTATACCTACTTTTCCTATCACGTGGTGATCATGCTGATCTTCCCGACGGTAATGGCGTGTCTCTACTGTGATAAGCGGGACGTCATCTATACGGAAGCCATTTCCGTTCCCGTCATCATCATCGCTCATCTTAGCGCTTATTACGTCAGATATCTTTCGGATGAGCCTTTGCAGACAATGCATAGGGTTGTATACTATGGCATCATTCCGAGATTGATTGAATTTTTAAGCATTGCAGTTCTTTGCTATGGCATCACCGAACGAATTCAGAAGCTGATTCGTGATTTGGTAAGGAAGAATAATGAGCTGGTAGCAAATGAGCAGATGCTGATTGAGTCCTTGACAAAGGTCATTGAGCTACAGTCGCAGGAGACGGGAGGTCACGTCCGAAGAGTTTCGGAATATACGAGAATCCTCTGTACCGCCTGGGGCATGAGCCCTGAGATGGTATGGATGGTATCAACGGCGGCAATGATGCATGACGTCGGTAAGCTTTACGTTCCCGTAGAGGTGCAGGAGAAGCCTGCAAGACTGACGGATGACGAGTACGAAATCATGAAGCGCCACGTCTACTACGGAGAAAAGATGTTTGAAAATTCGACGGGCGAACTGATGGAGATTGCGAAGGCCATCGCACTGCAGCATCATGAGCGATATGACGGCAAGGGATACCTTGGCATCAAGGGCGAGGAGATTGATTTCAATGCGAGATGTGTTGCCATTGCGGACGTATTTGACGCGCTGGTGTCCTCAAGACCTTACAAGAAGCCTTGGACGCCGGAGGAGGCAAAGCGCCAGATTATTTCTCAAAAGGGCAGACAGTTCGATCCTGAGCTGGTAGATATTTTTGTGGCACATTTTGATGAATTCTTGGCAGTCTTCAAGAAGTATCCTGATGCACAGGAGGAAATGGTAATCACCGCCAACCACTGGAGACGAAGACGAGAGAAATAAGGAATATAACTTCGTAAGCTGATGATCTCTAAAAGGGTCAATGACAGGAATGGATAGCAGGAAAGGATGAGGAAAGATGGAAAAGAATTTGAAGGTCATAGAGGGCGGCATCACCGCACCGCAGGGCTTTGAGGCAGCTGGCGTTGAGGCTGGCGTAAAGTATAAAAATCGTAAGGACATGGCGCTGGTTTATTCGACGGCTCCCTGTCAGGTGGCCGGAACCTTTACAAGCAATGTTGTCAAGGCAGCGCCGGTGCTTTGGGATAAAAAATTAGTGGAGACGGCTCCCTTTGTACAGGCCGTCGTAGTAAACTCTGGTATTGCAAATGCATGTACGGGAAAGCAGGGCATGGATGCCTGTGAGGCAGAGGCGAAATGTGCAGGCAAGCTTCTGGGAATTCCTGAGACGGCCGTTTTGATTGGCTCGACGGGTGTCATCGGTATGCAGATGCCCGTGGATCGTCTGGAGGCTGGTATCGAAAAGCTCGTTGCAGCAAAGGCAGGAACGCTGGAGGCTGGACTGGAAGCGGCAAAGGCCATTATGACCACGGATACCGTACATAAGCAGATCGCCGTAGAATTCAGGGTTGGCGGCAAGAAGGCCGTGATGGGTGCGATGTGTAAGGGCTCTGGCATGATTCATCCCAACATGTGCACGATGCTTGGCTATGTTTCCACGGACGTAAAGATTTCTAAGGAGCTGCTTCAGAAGGCCGTGAGCGCCGCTGTCGTAGATTCCTTTAACATGATCAGCGTGGACGGTGATACCTCCACGAATGATACGCTGCTGGTGTTGGCAAATGGTTTGGCTGACAATGCAGAGATTCAGGCAGATGGTGCTGATTACGAAGAGTTTTGTGAAGCGCTGAATTACGTAACAAAGTTCCTTGCCAGAAAGATGGCGGGAGATGGCGAGGGTGCAACCTGTCTGTTCGAGACAAAGGTTGTAAATGCTGACACGAAGCAGAATGCAAGAATTCTTGCAAAGTCCGTGATTTGCTCCTCCTTAAGCAAGGCGGCGATCTTTGGACATGATTGCAATTTTGGACGTTTCCTTTGCGCGCTGGGTTACAGCGGCGTACAGTTTGATCCCGATAAGGTAGATCTGTTCTTCGAGGGAAATGGCAAGCGCATTCAGGTCTTTGGCGACGGTGCGCCTTTAGGCTATAGCGAAGAAGAGGCGACGGAGCTTTTGTCCGCACCTGAGGTGACGGTGTATGTTGACATGCACGCTGGGGACCAGGAGGCAACCGCATGGGGATGTGACCTCAGCTACGATTATGTCAAGATTAACGCAGACTACAGAAGCTAGAAAGTCTCGGGGCGAGGTTGGGATAGTCTTTCCGCTAACCTTTGAACCCGGAAAGACTATCCCAACCTTCCCCTCGAGGATAAGGAATGCTATATTCGGGATGAATTTTACGATGTGGGAGTAATCGTAGCTGAGGTTGGCTTGTGATGATCATGTCGCAAGCTTTGCTTGCGATCCCGAACGAAGAGAGGGACGTGCCGCAGGGCACGCTATGAAAGGGCAATCTTAACTTTCACCCGAGAGAATATGGAGCGCTTTACATGGTTAATTAATTTGAAATGGAGAGGATAGACGACATGGAAAAGGATATGGAGCAGGTTTTGCAGAAGGCGGAGGTGCTGATTGAGGCGCTGCCTTATATTCAAAAGTTCAATCGAAAGATCATCGTTGTAAAGTATGGCGGAAGTGCCATGAGCAACGAGGAGTTGCAGAAGAATGTCATTAAGGACGTAACGCTCCTGAAGCTGGTTGGCTTTAAGCCCATCATTGTTCATGGCGGCGGCAAGGAGATCAGCAGATGGGTTGGCAAGGTCGGCAAGGAAGCGAAGTTTGTGAACGGCCTTCGCGTGACCGATGCAGAGACCATGGAGATCGCTGAGATGGTGCTTGGCAAGGTGAACAAGCAGCTCGTGACTATGGTGCAGGAGCTTGGCGTTAAGGCAGTCGGCATCAGCGGTAAGGACGGTGGTCTGCTTCAGGTAGAGAAGAAGTATTCTGACGGACAGGACATCGGCTTCGTAGGCGATATTACGAAGGTAGATCCCAAGGTGCTTTACGACATGCTGGAGAAGGATTTCCTTCCCATCGTGGCACCCATCGGTCTGGACGATCAGTTCCAGACCTATAACATCAACGCAGATGACGCAGCCTGCGCAATCGCAAAGGCAGTTGGCGCTGACAAGCTGGTATTCCTCACGGACGTTGAGGGCCTGTACCGTGACTTTAATGATAAGTCCTCCTTCATCGGCAGACTGACTGCAACGGAGGCTGATGAGCTGATCAATGGCGGCTACATTGGCGGTGGCATGCTTCCTAAGCTTGCAAACTGCACCTCAGCCATCAAGAATGGCGTTAACCGCGTGCATATTTTGGACGGAAGAATTCCGCACTGCCTGCTCCTTGAGATCTTTACGAGAAAGGGCGTTGGCACGGCAATTATTTCTGATGATGAGAACGTGGAGCCGTAATCCTGTTGTTGAGCGGCGAAAGCGCACCTGAGCGGTAAATCCAATGTGTTGTCAGAGATTTGCAACGCGTGGATTTGCGGTGATGATTTGACTTAGGAGGGAAATGACGTGAGTATCAAGATATTTATTGACGGTAGTGAAGGAACAACGGGACTGCGCATTAACGAGCGCATGGCTGTCAGAGATGACGTGGAGCTTTTGACAATTGATCCAGAGCTCAGAAAGGATCCTGAGGAGAGAAGAAAGCTGATTAATTCTGCGGATGTTGCTTTCCTTTGTCTTCCTGATGCAGCTGCCATCGAAGCGGTAAGTTTGATTAATCCTGACAATGATCACGTATGCATCATTGATACCTCCACGGCACATAGAACCAATCCTGCGTGGGCTTATGGTTTTCCTGAGCTGAGTAAGGACTTCCGTGACAAGATTAAAAACAGCAAGAGAATTGCCGTTCCTGGATGCTATGCGTCTGGCTTCATGATGATGGTATATCCGCTGGTAAAAATGGGAATCATGGGAACAGATTATCCTGTTTACGTGACGGCACTTTCCGGCTACAGCGGAGCAGGCAAGAAGGCCATTGCGGTTTATGAGTCCGATGCAAAGACACAGGATCTTTTTGCTCCGAGAGAATATGCGCTCACGCAGCAGCATAAGCACCTGAAGGAAATGAAGCTGATCTCCGGTCTTGACAGAGAGCCCTTGTTCACCCCTGTTGTTGATGATTATTACAGTGGAATGATTGTTTCACTTCCCCTTTACACGCACCTTCTCAAGGAGAAGGTGACACCTGAAGAGCTGCAGAAGAGATATGCAGCGTACTATGACGGCGAGCAGTTTATCAAGGTGATGCCGTTTGGCAGTGAGGCAGAGGGAAATGGCTTCTTCGCAGCAAATGCAATGTCAGGAAAGGACGACGCACAGATTTATGTGACAGGGAATGATGACCGCATTCTTGTTACGGCCAGATTCGATAATTTGGGTAAGGGTGCTTCTGGTGCTGCCATGCAGTGCCTAAACATTAAAATGGGTTGCAACGAGGCAAAGGGCTTGATGCTATCTTAGTTTTTGTGGATATGACTTGGAACGTTAGGTATGTCAATCTTTTTACAGGCAAGAGATTGATGGCATGAATTTTCTCAAAAGGAGGAAAGCAGTATGGACATGAAAGCATATATTGACGAGGCGGAAAGTCTGCTTCTTCACACCTATAATCGTTTTCAGATCGTTCTCGACAAGGGCGAGGGCGTACATCTCTATGACATTAATGGTAAGGAATATTTGGATTTTTTGGCTGGCATTGCCGTGTTCGCGCTGGGCTATGGAAACAAGGCATATAATGATGCGCTGAAAAATCAAATCGACAAGCTGATCCACACCTCCAATTACTATTACAACATGCCTGCCATTGAGGCAGCAAAAAAGCTGAAGGCAGCATCTGGCATGGATCGCGTGTTCTTCACCAATTCTGGTGCCGAGGCCATTGAGGGTGCCATCAAGACGGCGCGTAAGTACGCCTTCTTAAAGGACGGCAGGACGGATCATCAGATCATCGCGTTAGAGCATTCCTTCCATGGACGCACCATGGGCGCGCTCTCCGTGACGGGCAACAGCCATTATCGTGATGCATTTGAGCCTATGATCGGCAACATTCGCTTTGCGCAAATGAACGATTTGCAGAGCGTATTGGATCAGGTAAATGATAAGACCTGTGCCATTTTGTTGGAGACTGTTCAGGGCGAAGGAGGACTGACGCCCGCAACGAAGGAATTCCTTGAGGGAATCCGTAAGATCTGTGACGAGAAGGACATTCTCATGATGCTGGATGAGATTCAGTGCGGCATGGGCCGTACCGGAACCATGTTTGCATGGCAGCGCTATGGCATCAAGCCCGACGTCATGACGAGTGCAAAGGCATTGTCCTGTGGCGTGCCCATGGGTGCCTTCATGATGACGGAGAAGGTTGGTCAGAATTCCCTCGTGGCTGGCGATCATGGCACGACCTACGGCGGCAATCCTTTGGCATGTGCCGCAACCGTTGCCGTATTTGATCAGTACGAGAAGCTTGGCGTTTTGGAGAACGTCAATCGCGTGGCGCCTTACCTTGAGAAAAAGCTCTTAGAGGTAATGAACCGTCATTCCTGCATCAAGGAGCATCGCGGTATTGGACTGATGCAGGGCCTTCTGTTTGAACAGCCCGTCGGTCCCATCATTAACCGCGCACTGGAGAAGGGTCTGCTCTTGATCAACGCAGGTCCCAACATCATTCGTTTTGTGCCTGCTCTGGTAATCACCGAGAAGGACGTTGATCAAATGATCGAAATCTTAGAAGAATGTATCGAGGAATAATTCATGCGAGAATCTAGAAGATTGATTTCCATTCTTCTGACCATTATTATGTTGTCACTTGTCATCCTGGGAGGGAAGGGCGAGGTGCAATTCCCGAATCAGTCAGGGCAGGAGGAAGAGCCCATCTGGACCAGCAAAAAGGAGACGATTTATGTCTGGTATGAGGATCCCGCGCTGGAAAGCTATTTGAGCAGCGCTGCCGTAAGCTTCGGCGAGGCAGAGGGTGTCAGGGTAATCCCCGTTTTGAAGAACACCTACAATTTCCTGGAGGATGTCTACGAGGCCACAATGGTGCATGACAAGCAAATGCCCGATGCCTATGTCATCAACAATGACGAGCTGGGACAGGCATATCTGTCAGGACTGGCAACGGAAATTCAGAATGAATCAGGGATGGTCAATGAGGCTTGGTATCCGTTGACGGCGCTTTCCGCCGTGACCTATAACCTGAAAATGGTGGCCTATCCGTTCTATTATGAAACCAGTATTTTGGTTTACAATAAGGACTATTTGGACATGTGGGTCAGACAGCAGGCAGACCGTGAGGCTCTGGCTGCGCAGGGCGTCACAGAGGACGAGGACGAGTCTGGTGACTGGTCGGAGAACTGCGTCGGGGAGAACGGCATTCCTCTGACGGTAGAAGGACTATTAATGTTTGCAAATACGTTTGATGCGCCTGAGGGCGTGGATGGTGTCATGAAATGGGACGTGTCAGACATCTTTTATAATTACTGGATCATTGGTAATTACCTGAATGTCGGCGGGGAATGCGGAGATGACAGCACCAATGTTGACATCTACAGTGACGAGACCATGGAGTGCCTAAGCACCTATCAGACGCTGAATCAGTTTTTCTTTATCGAGCCTGACAATGCGAGCAGCGACATCTGTCTGCAGGATTTCATCGAGGGCAGGCTGGTTTTCACCATCGGAACGACGGATATTGTCAGACAGCTGGAGGAGGCAAAAAACGAAGGCACCTTCCTGTATGACTATGGCGTTGCAAGGCTTCCCGACATCAGTGAGACCTTAAAGAGTCGTACGCTTTCCGTGACCAATGCCATGGCAGTCAATGGCTTTTCAGAGCATAAGGATTTGGCAAACCGCTTTGCAGAATATGTCACCAGAACCTGCAGCAAGGAGCTTTATCCGAAGGCAGGGAAAATGGCGACGGCCTTTCAGGCAAGCAGGGATGATCGTTTGCTTACGATCTTCTCGAATCAATATTCCGACAGCATTTCCCTTCCGAAGATCATGGAAATCGGAAACCTCTGGTTGCAGCTGGAAGCATTGTTTGCAAAGGTTTGGAGCGGTGAAGAGGTGCTGCCGCTGTTAAGAGAACTAGAGCGCCAGATTTCTACGCAGATCGGCGAAGAGTAAACATTTCAAAATCTTATCAAGAGCTAGACTTTGCAAGAAAAGGAATAATTAAGAACCAGGCAGGGCATACTGATCCTAGAAAAAGGAGGAGTATGCAATGGCTGGTTTTTTGATTGCAATGCTTTCTGGTGCGCTGATGAGCATTCAGGGGGTTTTTAACACACAGGTAACGAAGGTCTCGGGTATCTGGTCTGCAAGCGCCTTTGTCCAGCTGACGGCATTTATCGTCTGTATTGGTGCATGGTTTGGCATGGAGCGAGGAAGCTTTCTCAAGGTGTTCTCCGTCGAGCCGAAGTATATGCTGCTTGGCGGTGTCATGGGAGCGCTGATCACCTTTACAGTGATCAAGAGCATGGACATGCTTGGCCCAGCTAAGGCAGTTCTTTTGATCGTGGTATCGCAGCTGGCCGTTGCCTATGGCATGGAGCTTTTGGGAGTATTTCAGGTGGAAAAGCAGCCCTTTGAGTGGCGCAAGGCCATAGGCATGGGCATCGCCATCCTTGGAATCATTGTGTTTAAGTGGAAATAGGGTCTTGCACAGGAGGGCATTTTCGCTTACAATATTTTTATCGACAAAACGGCGTCCCATACATTTGACGAGTGCGCGTAGTGCGGACAAAGGGTTGGATTTATGGGAGGAAACAGGAACAGAAGGGTACCATATTTACAGCGGGGTCAGGGCTTTTTGGCGAAGAAGTCCATGGCCGTGCTGTTTGCGTGCATTTTTATGACCTGTATGCTTGCGGCGTGTCAGACGGACAAGGCGCTGACGCTTTCCTATTCCGCGGCTGGAGAGGAAGGCGCCATTCAGGAAAAGCAGCAAAACGAGGATGACGGTCAAGATGCCGAAGGGTCGATACAGGTGGCAACGCTAACTGCCGAGGGGAGCGCAGAGGAAAAAATTTACGTCCATGTCTGCGGAGCCGTCAGGGAGCCTGGCGTCAAGGAGCTTCCCAAGGATAGCAGGGCCTTTGATGCCCTGGAGCTGGCCGGTGGTTTTACGGAGGACGCGGATCAGACCTATGTCAATCTGGCGGGATTTTTGCAGGACGGACAACAGCTCTATTTTCCCAAGGTGGGCGAAGCGCTTCCGAGAACGGAGGAGGCAGGTTCTCTAGTGGATCTTAATACGGCGGACGAAGCGATGCTCTGTACGCTGCCTGGTATTGGGGAGACGCGCGCGAAGGAGATCCTGAAGTACCGTAAGGAGCACGGAGGGTTTACCAAGGTAGAGGAGCTCATGGAGGTTCCTGGCATCAAGGAAGCCACATACGAGAAGATTCGAGATTTGGTCATGGTTCGGAAATAGAGGAAAGGTGAGAGGTAGAGGAAAATGGCAGACAGAAAGGTTTTGGTCGTTGATGATGAAAAACTGATTGTGAAGGGAATTCGCTTTAGCTTAGAGCAGGACGGCATGGCGGTGGACTGTGCCTATGACGGAGAAGAGGCATTGGAGCTGGCGCGAAATAACCAGTATGACATTATTTTGTTGGATGTCATGCTTCCAAAGATCGGCGGCTTTGAGGTCTGCCAGCAAATTCGTGAGTTTTCGGACGTGCCAGTGATCATGCTGACGGCCAGGGGAGAGGACATGGACAAGATTCTCGGCCTGGAGTATGGCGCTGACGATTACATTACCAAACCCTTTAACATTCTTGAGGTAAAGGCAAGAATCAAGGCGATCATGCGCCGCGTGGACAATAAAAATGCCGATGCAAGTCAGAGCAAGGTCATTGACGGCGGCGACGTGCATTTGGATTGTGAGGGCCGCCGCGCCTACATAGCAGGAACGGAGATTGGATTGACGGCAAAGGAATTTGAGGTGCTGGAGCTCCTCATGCTGAATCCTGGAAAGGTATACGGGAGAGAGAATCTGCTGAAGCTGATCTGGGGTGCGGATTACCCAGGCGACGTCAGGACCGTGGACGTCCATGTCAGAAGACTTCGCGAAAAGATCGAGGAGAACCCGAGCGAGCCTCATTATGTCAGAACGAAGTGGGGCGTTGGATATTATTTTCAGGCGTAAAGAAAGTTAGTGGGAGAGACGGATGGTGAAGCTGCCAGAGGATATTAAAATCAATTTCAAACAGGCTCTTTTTCTGCGCAGCTTCCGAGCGAGAATCTGTCTTCTTGTCTTGGTGGTGGGCATCTTGACCAGTGCGCTCATGCGCCATGCCATCATGGCGACCTATGAGAGCCGCGCCGTGGCACAGCGAACGGAGACGGTAAAGAACCAGCTGCTCATCGTGGCGAAGCACCTCATCAGTAATAATTATTTTTCGACCTACCGCCTGCAGGAGCCATCCATGATTGCCTCGAGACAGGGAATCAATGGTGAGCTGGAGACCATCTCCAACCTCTATGGCGGCCGCGTCATGATCATCGGAAAAAGCTGCAAGGTTATCAAGGACACCTATGGGATCAGTGAAGGAAAAACCATGATTTCCGAAGAGGTAATCAAGTGCTTCCTGGGGGAGAATACGTCCCATTATGACACGGAAAACGGATACATAGAAATGACGATTCCCATTACCTCTACGGGCGTGGACGGAAAGTCGAGCATCGTTGGCGTTATGCTGACCAGCGTATCGGATGAGACCATCGTTGACATGATTAACATCATGAACCGAAACGCCATTATGCTGGAGATTCTCATGATCATGGGCATTGTTGTCGCATCCGTATTGCTTTCAGGAGTTCTGACGAGGCCCTTCGGTAAGATTTCCGCGGAGATCCGCAAGGTAAAGGAGGGCACCAGCGAAAAGGCCATCTCCGTGCCGGACTACGCTGAGACCGAGCAAATCGTGGATGCCTTTAATGACCTGCTTGGCAGGATGAATGCCCTGAATGCTTCGCGGCAGGAATTCGTGGCCAACGTTTCGCATGAGCTGAGGACGCCCATGGCTTCGCTGAAGGTGCTGGCGGATTCCCTGCTGACACAGCAGGACGTGCCTGCGGAGCTTTATCGGGAATTTATGACGGACATGGTTTCAGAGATTGACCGAGAGAATCATATCATCACGGATCTTTTGTCTTTGGTGAAGATGGATAAAACCGATCAGGAATTGAACGTCGTAGCGCTCAGCATTAATGATTTAGCGGAGCTGACGTTAAAGCGCCTTCGCCCCATTGCAAGGAAAAAGGACATTGAGGTTACCTTTGAGAGCAATCGTCCCGTCACCGCTGAGGTGGATGAGGTGAAGATGACGCTGATCATGACAAACCTTGTGGAGAATGCCATCAAATACAATCAGGAGCATGGCTGGGTGAAGGTTGTTCTTGATGCGGATCATCAGTATTTTACGCTGCAGGTCAGCGATTCTGGCTTAGGTATTCCAGAGCAGGATCTGCCGCATATTTACGAGAGATTTTACCGCGCAGATAAATCACATTCGCGTGAGATGGGCGGAACGGGACTGGGACTTGCCATTACGAAGAGTGCAGTTTTGCTACATAGGGGCTCCATCACCGTGAGCAGTAAGCTCGGCGAGGGTAGCACCTTTACGGTGAAGATTCCGTTGAATTACATCACCAGTAAAAAGCGAGGCAGTGACAGGGATACTAAGGCGAGCGTGGAATCGTAAGTAGGAAACGCGAAGGGAAAACGAAGAAAAGCGAAAAACACGAAGGAAACGCGAAGGGAAAACGAAGAAAAGCGAAAAACACGAAGGAAACGCGAAGGGAAAACGAAGAAAAGCGAAAAACACGAAGGAAATGCGATGGGAAAGTGACCTGGAGGGATAAAATGGTTTTCGAGCTGCAAGAAGAAAAGAAAGGAATGCTATGGTGCTTTGTCCTCCTGCTTTTGGCAGGCGTTCTTTGCGTGCTTTCTTCCTGTGGTGAGGAACAAAAACCGAATGGTCCCACGGTGCAGGTGTACTATGTTTCGAGCATGGAGACGAAGGTCGAAACCCATGAATATGAAAAGCCTGTCGGCTCCACGGAGGAGCAGGTTAAAACGCTGATGTCTTATCTTGCAGCCGTTTTTGAAAAGCCCGCGTACAAATCGCCCCTTGCCATGGGCTTTAACGTGCTTGGCGTGGAGTATCAGGAGGGAAGTCTTGTCCTCAACATGGATGATAATTATTCCAAGCTCAGCTCCACGACCGAGGTTCTTGTGCGGGCAGCCATCGTTCGAACTCTAATTCAGGCGGACGGTGTCAACCGAGTGCAAATTTTAGTGAATGGAAATCAGCTGGTTGACGGCGCGGGCGATCCCGTGGGCTGGATGACGGAAGGACAGTTCATTTATAACGACGGAAGTGAAATCAATTCCTACGATCAGATTCGCGTAAAGCTCTATTTTGCCAATGAGTCGGGAGACAAGCTGATCGCGGCCTATCGTGAGAAGTTTTATTCTACGAATACCTCGCTGGAGAGATTCGTCGTGGATGAGATTTTGGCGGGGCCAAGCGGCAAGATTGCCGGCTTGTATGCGACCATCAGTCCCGACACAAAGATCCTGAGTGTTATGACGAAGGACGGCATCTGCTATGTAAACTTTGATTCCAATTTTCTGACGGTCGTGAATAATGTCAATTTGGACGTGGAGATCTATTCCATCGTCAATTCCCTGACGGAACTGCAGGGCGTAAACCGCGTGCAGATCCTGGTGGACGGCGACGTGCCCGACATCTTTGGAAGTGCAATGTTCGAAAGAAACATGGATATTGTGACGACCCTGGAATAAGCATAACTCGGGGTGAGGACTGGACAGTCTTTCTACTAACCATTTGACCATGTCGCAAGCTATGCTTGCGATCCCGAACGAAGAGAGGGACGTGCCGTAAGGCACGCCAAAGAAAGACTGTCCAGCCCTTCCCATCGAGTTAGTTTCAATCTGGGGCGTCGGTAAAAATGAATGAGGAGGGGTGGCATGAAGAGGCCCTTGTTTTGGGTCTGTATTGCCTTGGCGATTTTGGCCGTGCTGAACTTGTTTTGGAACGGCGCGGCGGATCAGACAGGCAGACTGAAGCAGACGCTCTCCGAGGAGCCCCCCTGGGAAGGGCAAATGGTGCGCCTTTCTGGGCGGGTGTGCGAAAAAGGCACGCAAGGAGAGAAGGAATATTTCATTTTGACGGATCTTTCATCGGAGGATCCTTCTGAAGATCTTCAATCAGATCAAAACGCCGCAGCTTCGCGGCAAATCATTTCCAAGCTAGGTCAATTAAAAACAGAAAAGCTCCAATGCTTTCTGGCAGAGGAGACAGGTGAAGCCTTGCCCCAAATTGGTAGCAGGGTTGTTGTGGAGGGAGTTTTTTCGCTTTTTCAGGTTAGCACCAACCCAGGCGAGTTTAACTATGCAAGGTATTATCAGGGAAAGCAAATTGGCGGGAAGCTAACGGGAGTGCTCCTGCTTGCAAATTCCGAAAAATACAGTTGGTTGCGGGAAGGCTTGGATTCCCTAAGAAGCTATTTTGGCAGGCGGTTGGATCAGGTGTTTCCCATTGAAGAGGCGGGGATTCTTAGAACGATGCTACTCGGCGATCGAACGGAGCTTTCCCCGCAAATTAGGGAATTATATCAGGATGGTGGCATCGTTCACGTGCTCAGTATTTCGGGACTTCACGTAACATTACTTGGCATGGGCCTGTATCAGCTCCTCAGGAGACTCTATGTCAGAATGGATGTCGCGGCACTTTGCGCAGGAAGCGTTTTGGTTCTCTATGGAATCATGACAGGAATGAGTGTCTCAGCATGTCGTGCCATTGGCATGTTCCTGTTAAGAATGTTGGCTGTCCTTTGGGGCCGTACCTACGACCTGTTGACGGCAACGGCAGTTTTGGCATGTGGGATGCTGATTCTTGTACCGACTTATGGCATGAATTCTGGCTTTTGGCTCTCCTTTGGTTCCATTCTTGGCATCGGAGTTGTCCTGCCTGTTTTGGAGACAGCAGGGCGAAATCTCACCATTTGGGAGACCCATGGCGCCGCGACTAAGCATCCTGCGCCCTGCGATGATCCGCAGCTTAGCAGAAAGATCATTTTTAGAATCAAACAGGGGCTCCTTTCGTTGCTTCAAGCGATGAAAGAGGGCATTCGAGCAGGCATTTCTGTTTTCCTTGCCACATTGCCAATGACTTTGTATTTTTATTTTGAAGTGCCGACCTATTCCCTGCTGCTAAATCTTCTAGTCATTCCTGCCATGGGGCCGGTGATTTTCTTTGGACTAGTGGCGATGCTGATCCCGGGGCTGGGGATTCTCGGAACGGTAGACATCATCATTCTAAAGTTCTTTACATGGCTGTGCGTGCAGGTAAGAGGACTGCCCTTTTCCTCATGGAATCCAGGTTGTCCCAAGGAGTGGCAAATGATGATATATTATGCTTTGCTTTCAATGGCACTGATTCTCCTGTGGAAGCTCGCTCGCAAAAGAGAATACATGCTAGACGGGAGTTTAAGCAAGAAGGAAAATGACAGAGGAGTGTGGACCCAAGTAAATGCACGACCGGTAGGGAAAAACAAGCTGATCCATTGGTTAAGAAACGGCATCGGCAGAAAATGGTGGTTGGCATGGGGGCTTCTCATTTTCCCAATTTTAATTATGGCTTTTCCTGCCAGGCACATGACGGGATCAGTTTTTCTTGACGTGGGACAAGGGGATTGTGCTTTGTTAAGACTCTCCAATGGTCAAACATGGATTTACGATTGTGGTAGCTCGAATAGAAACGAAGTCGGGAAGAACATTCTTATTCCGTATTTGAAGCATGAGGGCATCAGACATATTGATGGTATCTTTGTGTCTCATGGTGATCGGGATCATGTGAGTGGATTGAAGGAGCTGTTTCAAATGGCGGAGCAGGAAGAAATCAGAATTGACCATCTTTATTTGCCCTCATGGATGTACTCAGAGGAAGCAACTGATGAGGAAACGAAGTCTGTGCAGATGGAGACTGAAAACGAAAGGAGAAATTCATTAGATGCCGTGAAGGGCGAGGCAGCTAAATTTGAGGTTTCAAAGAATGAGGCAAGTTTAGTGGAGCTTGCGAAAAGCATGAAAAAAATGCAAATCCATGTATTAAAAGCAGGAGACAGCTTGGACGGACAAGCGATCTCTTTCCTAACATTGCATCCCCAAAAATTAATATCTCCTGCGGAGTTGGACGGAAATGAGGCATCACTATGTCTTTTAGTACAGCTAAAGAAACAGGGAAGGAGCTTGACGATCCTATTAACGGGTGACACGCAAGGGGAGGGCGAAAAGGAGTTGCTCGCGGAATTAAAAGGTAGAGGTATCCATAAAGTGGATGTCCTAAAATGCGCGCATCATGGTTCCAAATATGCAACCTCGCCTCTCTTTTTAGAACAAATCGATGCTGAACTTACGGTCATATCCTGCGGAAGAAGGAACTCTTACGGTCATCCACATGCAGAGCTTCTGCAGCGCCTTTCTGACGATGGTACCACGATCCTTCGCACCGATCAATCGGGAGCCATCACCATTTATGCCAGATAAAAACTTAACATATCTTTTCTGCAAAAAATATAGTATAATAGTTAGGAAAATATGTAGTAGCTGGAAGAATTGCTCTTAAAGGACGGTTGCGTGACAGAGAAGCAAATTGTCGTGGCAAAGTCTGCCATTTGGAATCTGTCGATTTGCGACGTGGATCGTTTTGAACTGAGTCCTAAGGTGATGGGCTGTATTCCAAGGGAGAAAATGCTAGAGTACTGTTGTATTCCTATCACCTATGATGACTATGATCCTTCCGTGTTGCTTGTGGTAACGGATGATCTGATGGATCCCAAGAAGGCCGAGGAGCTGCAAAGTATTGTGAATTCTAAGATTCTTATCTTATTTGGTACGCGCACGGCCATACTAAATAAGATTGAGGAATGCTATCCTGCCCCCAAGAAGGAAGACGCGAAAGCTACGGAGGGCGTTATGGCGGCAGGGGGAACCGAGAAAATCCATCCAGACAAACTTTGCACATGTGGGCGGCCCTGATGGATTACATTTCCAGGCGGACGCGGTCGCATATTGTGGACAAAACGGCTGTACAAAATAATGTCAGGAAAAAGAAGAAAAATGCATATCAGATGTAGGGAAACGGGTGGCTAATAGTCACCCGTTTTTGTTACACTGTAGGTATGACGAAAGGTCATCGGAAAGGAGTGGGAATATGGCAAGAAATGTAATGATTACGGGAACGGGAAGACCTTATGCGTTAGGATTTAACTTTGTGCTGCGCTATCTGGAGGCAGGAGACAGGGTGGTGGCAACGGTAAGAAAGAGTTCACCAGAGCTTGAGGAATTGCAGAAACAGTATGCGGACAAGCTCATTATTTTGACGATGGACATTGGCGTGACAGAGTCCGTGAACGCAGCGGCGAAGAAGCTTTCGGAGGAGCTGGATCACCTGGATTTGATCATCAATAATGCAGTGACGGTTTCGCCAGACTGCGACAAGGAATTCTTTGACGCAAATCTTGACTATATTGCCAGAACGGTTGACGTAACGGCGGTAGGTCCCATGCGCGTCATTAAGGCATTTTATCCCCTGTTGGTTCAGTGCGATGATAACGCTTTGATCATCAATGTCTCATCGGAAGCAGGTAGTATTTCAAAGTGCTATCGCAGGAACATGATTGATTATGGTATGGCGAAGGCTGCCCTGAATATGGCAACAATGAATCTTGTGAATACCTTTAAGGAAGAACGTAAGGTGAACATTTTCTGCATTCATCCCGGTTGGATACGCACGAACGGACGCGAGGACAATCCTGCACCGCTTTCCTCCTATGAAGCAGCAGGAATTTTGCAGGGATTATTTGATAAAAAATGGAAGGATTTTGATGGCCCTAGATTCATCACGAATGATGGGGCGGCATATCCGTTCTAGGTTGTTAACAGATTGATTTTTTGAAAACACCTTCCTGAAATGAAAGGAAGGTGTTTTCCATTGGCCGAAAGGTAGAGAAGAATTGTTTTCATTGAATCAGATGGAAAAATGGTATATGATAAGAGGGTATTTGATCGCGGAACGGAAGAGGAAAAGACATGGAAAAGGCATTTGAAGGAAGCAGAAGATTTTATGAAGAAGATGTGAGGGGCATGATACGGGAGCTGTTTCCTAAGTATGAAAAAAGAATTGCCGTGGGACTTGTCGGAGAGGGATCGGATTGCTTTGGATATGACGATGTACTTTCGAAGGATCATGATTATGGGACAGGCGTATGTCTTTGGATCACGGAGGAGGATTTCGCAAAGATAGGTTCTCCCTTGTCCATAGCCTACAATGAATTGCTTGACAAAAAGGGGATCGTCCTTTCCGAGAGGCTTCGGGCGAGACGCGGTGTTATGGCGATCAATGACTTTTATGGTAATATTCTTGGAGCCCCCTGCGATGCGGAGAGTGGAAATCTTTCGGATGACGATTGGCTTCGCTATGACAAGACCTGTCTTGCAACTGCCGTGAATGGAGAGGTGTTCCGTGATGACCTTGGCATATTCAGTGCTTTTCGGAAGGTGCTTTTGGCCTATTATCCGGACAGACCTTGGCGGGTTAGAATTGCAGAGGAAATGCATGCCTACTCGGCTGCCCTTCAGGTCAACTATGCGCGCTGTATGGTAAGGCGTGACATTGTAGCGGCCGACCTTTGCCGCCTTCGGGGAATGGAAGCGGCTATGCAGCTATTCTTCTTGCTAAAGAGGATTCCTGCACCCTATTACAAGTGGACCTATCATGCATTAAGGGAAATCAGGGGTGGAGAGAGGCTTGCGCCGCTCCTGGAAATGCTTTCGAAATCGAGAACGGACGTGGGCGCGTGGAAGTCTTGGAATTATGACACGGACAGGCTGAATCTGAATGATGCCACGGTTCTTTTGTCTGAGCGAATTGCCGCCATACTTCTCGAACTGCTTCGGGAAAATGGTCTTAGCAGGGGGATGGATCCCTATTTGGAAAGATATGTGAATGAGGTACTTGACGGACGGCGCACGATACCCTAAGGTATGGTGCGCTGTTTGTATCTGTAAGGCTATTCGATTTCGTGCTACAATCATTATAACAAAAGAAATACTAGTTACCCAGAAAGCAATATCGTAACAAGACAACATGTCACCCAGCAATCAGTCACATAACTCGTTGACAATTCCTTGTTCGCCTAGAAAGGGGGCAGCTCTCATTGTGCTGGTAGGCCTGAAATTAAAACAGGAGGTATTTCATGATCAAAAAAATTGATGCAGGAAAAACCTGCGACAGACGTAAAGTTAGTATCGGGCGGTGATTTGATGAGTAGTCAGGTTGCCGCCTGTATCAATTGGAGAAAATGGTTGCGGACTCGATAGAAGTTTGCGGGACCGCGATTGGGAAGGATAGGGTTACGATGTAATTGCCATGTTGTGTTTCCATTTTGGCCTGTCCGCTCATTTTCTGCATCATTCTTACCATATTATGATTGCCGATTCGCGTGCCCTGAATTTCATGCTCCGTATCATGCTTCACCCGATTTGCCACCTGTAGCGTAAAAAAGTCTTGTGAGAGCTGACAGGAGAGCGAAACAGGGTGATTTTTATCTGCATATTTTTCAATGTTGGAGATAAGGTTATTGATGATGCGGCCTAGGAAATCAGCATTGATCTGGAGCTGCGCTTTGGACCAGATGAGCCTGTCACAATCCATGGTAAAGCCACTGGTGGCGAGCTCAGAGCAGAGTCTTGACAGATGATCGCTGAGGAGGTATTCGGCGTTGGCTGGGGCTTCCAAAACGCAGGGCAACTCTTCATTTGAAAGGAAAAAATCAAAGAGTTTATCGGACAGATCACGGATTTGTGAGGTCTTGCTGATCACCTTGTCGACATACTGGGGCAGGGGACCGGTGACCTTTACGGCTTCCCGGCGGCAGAGCTCTAGGAAGCCAAGGAGGCCCGTCAGCGGCGTACGAAGGTCATGTGCCATGCCAAGAACCAAGGCTTCCTGCTCCTGCCGCTGTGTCCGTCGCTTTGTCTCACTTTCAAAAAGGGCGTTACGCAGCTGATTCAAGGCATCGGAGAGGTCTGAAAGCTCATCATTGCCCTTTTTTGTGAAGCTCGTCTTCAGCTCTCCTTGTTGCATCAGTAGTACCTCTTTGTGTAAAAGGCGCAGGTATCTGACCTTAGAACTCGTCAGCACCAAGAGAAATAATGCCCAGAGGAAGGCGCTAATGCCAGCGGAAATCATGATGGCGAGCAGATAGTAGTTTTTCTGAAAATTCTTGTGGATATAGACATCTGCCACGCCATCAGCAAAGTTCACCTGATAAAAGAATTGCCAGGTTTTGTAGGATTGCAGGGAATCCGTCTCGGCAAGTGGAGCATTTCCTGTATAGGAGTTGTCATAAAATAAGACTTTGTTTCGAATCACGGAGAAAATGGTGATGTCATTCTCATTGGCCCAGGTTCGAAGCGCCCAGGAATCCGTGGCAGGAATCTGGTTTTCGTCCACATATTCCTGTAAGGAGGTCATGGCTTCACGCTCCTTGTCGATAACGAAGGAGGAGGTGGTGAAGTAATCATCCAGTAGCTTTCTTGAAATGGAATAGAGGAGAAGAAAGCTCGCAAGGGCAAAGAGCATGCCGATAAAGAATGCGATCAGGAGTTTTGCTTGTAAGGAAATTCTATTTGTTTTATACATTTCCGAATCGATATCCTTTCCCCCACACGGTGAGAATGTATTTAGGTGACTGCGGATCTGGCTCGATCTTTGCCCGCAGATTTCGAATATGAACCATGACGGAATTGGAATAGCTGTTTCTATAGGGCTCCTTCCATATGCTTTCGTAAATGTCTGGGATACTGAATACCCGTGTCGGATATTGCATGAGAAGAAGCAGAATTTCGTACTCCGTCTCCGTTAAGTTGACTATGGATCCTTTGATAGTCACTTGATTGATTTGGCTGTGCACGCGCAGGTCCTCAAAGGAAAGCCAATCCTCCGTTGCAGAGGCAGAAGGAAGCTGGGCATTATAAGCATTGCTGCGACGAAGCAAGGCCTTTACTCTGGCAGAGAGCTCGGAGAAGGAAAAGGGCTTTACCAAATAATCATCGCCACCGGCGTGAAATCCAAGCAGCTTGTCATTCTCCTTAGATTTCGCCGTCAGAAAGAGGATGGGAACATAGGAAAAGCGACGAATCTCCTCGCAGGTCTCATAGCCTGACTTTCCAGGCATCATGACATCAAGAATGATGAGGTTCGTCGATGCCGTAACTCTTTTGATTCCTTCCTCGCCGCAGGAGGCCTCCGTGACATGATAGCCTTCTTCCTCTAACAGAATGCGAACGGCAGCGCGAATGTCTGCATCATCCTCAATGATCAGTATTTCCATTTGTTTTTCTCTTTGCTCTGACATATCGTAAATCTCTCCCTCATCAGATCCTTCACGGCAAGTATGCAATGCCGCTGATTTATACTCATCTTATCATGTTTTTGGAGGATTGGGTTGAAATTAAGAAATCTTCACAATTTTTTTGTGGAAACCAAAGGGCTAGGTAGTAAAATGAAGATAGAGAAATTATAAAAAATGGATTTATATAGAATATTTGGGGAGGAATGCAAGATGAAGCAAAGGAACCTAGGGATTCTTCGTTTCCTTTTGATGATAGGGATGTTTTGCCTCATGACGAGCTGTGGTACAAAGGAGGGGACGGGACAGGAGAGCGCCGATATGGGTGCGGTCCCCAGTGCGAAGAAAGAGGATGCACCGCTCTACGACAGAACGACGACGCAGTATCAGCTCGCGGAGGATGCCAACCCATATATGATGGAATTTGGGTCAGAGGGATTCTTTTATTTTGTCATGGGTGCAAGCGAAGATGGAAAAATCTTACAAGAGGGCGAAGCGGGATTGACTTCGAAGGCTGTTACTGGAGGCAATGCGAAGAATTCAAGGAACAACCCGGAGGGCATAGAAGACGATGAGACGGTGCTGGCCTTGGCGTATCAATTTTATTATCAAGGCTATGACGGTAAGGAAGCGATACCATTTTGTACAGTGCAGGATGGGTATGTGCGGGATTTTTCCTGTCTGACGCGGGAAGGGGAAATGGTGCTTTCTATCTTAGTGGCTGGCGATACCGCATGCATTATGGAGTTTGATAAAAATGGAAAGCCTTGCGGGGAGATTTCCTTGGACGATCGCTTTCAGCAGCTGGAATCGCAGGAGCAGCTCCTGGCACTACCGGAGGGCTATGTGATCGCCGTGGGTGACCAGGTAAGCTTTCTGGACGCAGCGGGTAAGGTTTCGGCAGAGGTGAAGCTGGAGGGCCAGGTACAGGAATTGTATGCGTCATCGCAGGGGATTTTTGCCACGGTCTATCGTAATCCGAATGCGGGTAGCGGGAGCTTGTTGGTAAGACTGGATGATAAGAAAGCGAAGGCAGAGGCTATACGCGAGCTTCCGCAGGACTTGATGAAGGTATTTGCACTTTCGGAGGGCTTTGCTGCTGTTTATCATGACAGGATTACTTTATTTCAAGCAGGGAAGGAAGCGGAGGAGGCCATCGTCGATCTTGATCGGCAGGAGCTGATGGCATCCCAAATCCAGTATTTTCAAAGCGAGAACGGAGAAATCAATCTCATCTCCATGGATCCCTATGATCAGGAGCACAAGGTATATCGCTATCATTTAAGGGTTCATGAGGAGACCGATGATTCTCAAGCGAATGCGTCAGACAAGAATGCGCTTACCGTAAAGGAACGCGAAAAGTTTGCAGCTGACGGCAGGCGGATCGTTTATGTTGCCATTCCAAAAAATTGTGCGTATTCGGTGGAATTTCACGCGAAGAAATATAACCAGACGAGTGATCAGGTGATGATCAAGGTCGAGCGAATCAGCGAGAGCCTGGAGGACTATCTTGGAAAGGGGAATCGTCCAGACATTGTCATGTTTCAGGATCAGACGGATCTGCCAAATTTTGTGCAAAAGAATCTCTTGGCCGATCTTTTACAGCTCTGTGAAGAGCAGGATACCTACTCACTGGATGATGTTATTCCAAAGGCAAAGGAAGTGCTTGGCATCAGCGGAGACGAAGGAATGTATGCAATGGCGGGGCGGTTTCGATTGTTGCTTTATCCCTCTGACGGGACGGAGGTTGCTGCAGATGGACGGTGCGATACCGTGCAATATCTCAAGTGGTATGACAATTATCTGACGGAGCAGGAGCTGGAGGGAATCGGGCAGATCGAAAACCTTTTGTATGATGCGGTTCTGTCCTTCTATGATGAGGCGACGGCACGGGCTGATTTTACCTCCGATGCGTTTGGGGAGCTTCTAAAAACCTATCGCGAGGTGAGAAGTCATCATAAGGGAGAATGGAAGAATGGCTATACTTCGAATGAAATCGCAAGAGGTCCATTCTGGTTTGCGAGCTATCGATGTACGGCCATGGCAAAAGCGGATGCAAAGCTGCAGGGCTTGCCAGATCCCTATGGGGAACACCGAGTCGTTATCAGATTTTATTATCCCATGGGCATTCTTGCAACGTCAGACTGTCAGGCCGAGGCCTTTGATTTTCTCATGTATTACAATTCCCTTGGAGAGCTGTTGCAGGTCGGGTGGCCCGAATCGGATTATGGGAAGAGCAGCAGTACAGAAGCAATCTTTTCCGTATATCAACATTTGCTGGATGAGTATATCTTTGCATGGGAAGATGCTTTTATGTACTTTGGAACAATGGATGCAAACGGCATGCCAACCGACGTGAAATTGTATTATCTGCCGGAGGAGCAAAAGGACCAGCTCCGCTTTCTGATCGATTCGGCCATCCCTGAGACGAAGACGCAGCGCGTGATCTATGAGATGCTCATGGAGGAAGCAGAAGGCTATTTTAGCGGTGACAAGGATCTCGAAAGCGTCTGCAAAATCCTTCAAAACCGCGCAGAGCTGTACCTAAAAGAACAAAGGTAAGTGTAAGGTCATTAAGTAAAGTTTTCCGCTTTCTCGAGGGGAAGGTTTGGATTGTAATGTATACCAGCAGTTGCATTGACTTATGAGGAGCCGGCGATTATAATAATACTTGGTTGGCAGCTAGTCAGATTTACTTCTTGGTCACGGAAGGTGTCGCGGGTTCGAATCCCGCCAGTCTCGTAAGAGACCGTAGCTCAGTTGGTAGAGCACTTCAGCAATCTGACGATTTCGCCGCTTTTTGCCTCGCAGCTAGCAATGCTTACTTCTCAACCATGGATTATGTGTTGCAATATCGCGGGCATCATAAGGAGATGCAATGAAGAGGATTTTTAAGGAGTATTTGTTTCAAAAGCATATGTTTGTATGCGAACGTGCTGGGACAGGCCTGGCGGAAAACGAAGAGCCTCATGTATTTGAGACGCTGTTTTCCCTGGCAAACCTGTTTGGCATTACCATCACGGAGGGCAAGGAGCTTGCCCAAAAGGAGATGATCGAATTCGCGTCGGGGATGCTGGGGAAGAATGTTCCCGCGCCTTTTTATCAGGGCTTTCCTGAGAGCGTGAGGAACCTTTCTGCGGATCAGCTACTGTTTGACCAGCTGGTGCATTACACGGTCACCTATGGCTTTGGACATTTTTCTGAGCCAGGGCATTCCCTGTTCGAGGAAACCTTTGAGCGCATGGCATTCCAGGAGAACGTGGAGGTCAAGGAGTTTACGATCATCGAGGAAGCGGCAGCAGTCAAGCTGCTGGCAGAGTATGTCGGGAATTTGCTCGCCTCCAGCCGACCCTTAAGCGACATGCAGTTTGCCATGGTTTGCGATTATATTCAGACCTATCGTTACAAGGTGCAGCAGTGCGCTTCCAAGAACACACTGGTTCGCCTGATGGTAGCACTTCGCGACCTGCGTTTTGCAAGGTTTCTGTATTTATCCGATGTCATTAAGGTGCTTGATGAAATCAATTTCGTGGGATACGGGAAGGAAGAGCTGAAAAAGCTGAATCTGCGAAATCAGGACAGGAAGTTTTTGACGAGCGTCATTGACGAGCTGTTTGCGATTTCTCACGTGGACGTCATCACCTGCTATGAGAAGAAGGATGTTTGGTGCGGCTTGCTGCATCATCTGCATTATCAGCCAAAGTGCGAGAAGGCACGGGAGTTCCTGGCAGACATGCGTACAAAGGGTAACAAGTCCGTCTATGCTTCCTTTGAGAGGCTGATGAATTCGGGGAACATTCGCGGCGCCGTTTCGACCCTGAAGGAAGGCAAGGGGTCTGGGGCACTGCTCCGCAACCTGGACTATATTATTAGCCGAATTGAGGAGCCGGAGGATCTGACCTTTGTCCTGCACAATCTTGAGACAAAGAACAACCTGATGCTGTTGCAGCTGTTTTTGCATTATGCGGGAGAGCGCAAGGGCGAGGAGCATGGAAGGGCCTTCCGCTTTGTGCGTCATAATACCATGCGCGTGCATGCGGAGCTGCCGAAGGAGGTAAAGCGGAGGAAATCCATGATTTCCCGAGGCCAGTCAGCAATCGTCAGCCGCTTCGTGGAGGAGAACCTTCGAAGGAACCTTCGCGGAAAGCTGGGGAAGGTGTATGTTGACGAGGCCATGAAGAAGATTGCGCTGCCGCTGCAGGAGGCAACCGCACAGGGCGGCATCGGCGTCCTTGCCAAGGGCAGCAGGCTGCCCATCCCTGATGGAAAGAAGCTTCGTGCCTTCACCTATTGGGAGAAGGTAGATGACATCGACCTGTCCGTCATCGGCATGGATGAGGAAGGCTTACAGACGGAGTTCTCCTGGAGAACCATGGCAATGAATCAGTCTGGGGCAATCACCTATTCTGGTGATGAAACTAGCGGATATAACGGCGGTTCCGAGTATTTTGACATCGACCTGGAAAAGTTTCATGAACTATATCCCGCCATTCGCAAGCTCGTTTTCTGCGACAATGTTTATTCTGGCTTTAACTTTGAAACCTGCTACTGTACGGCGGGCTTTATGAAGCGGGACCTTTTGGATTCTGGAGAGATCTATGAGCCGAAGACCGTAGAGTCGGCCTTTCGCGTGAACTGCCCTGGCATGTTTGCGTATCTGTTCGGCATTGATTTGGAGAAGCGGGAATTTGTCTGGCTGAACCTGAGCAGGGACGCGCACGTCACGGTCGCTGGAACGACTAGCCTGGCCTTTCTGTTGGATTACTTTGACGTCACGGAGAAGATGAACGTTTATCGTTTCTTCGAGTGGATGGCAACGGAGCTGGTAACGGATCCTGCCAAGGCTGACGTCATCGTGTCTGACCGCAGGGAAATATGGGAACAGGCGAATGTGGGAGCGACTGACGGACAGGTGTCTGGCAATCTGGAGCAGAAAGAAAAGGAATGGATTCACAGCTATGATTTTGAAAAACTTTTGGCTTTGATGAATCAATAGCGTTTTTTGGGAGATACTAAGAAAAAGCACCCATGGCAATAGGAGGACCTACTGTCATGGGTGTTTTATGTTACGCATTACCTTGGCCTGAGATGATGATTTCCACGGCCATCCGATCATTGATGATGCCCGATTTAATGTCTTGGTCAGCCTGTACGCATTGCTCTAAGGCCCTTCGAAGCTCGGAGGTCTTTTGCTGGCCAGCCTGCGAAAGGTATTTTCCGACAACAAAGGGGGGAACCCCGATCTTGGAGGCAATCTCCCGATCGGGCAGCCCTCTTTTTTTGAGCTCCTTTGCCTGATAGGTGAGATTGTACTGCCTTGCCAGCATGGCGAGAATCTGTAGGGGCTGAACTTTTAATGCCAAGAGGTCATAATAGAGCTCCAGTGCCTTCGTGGTCTGGCGTCTCGTCACGGCCTCCACCATGTCAAAAATGCGATCCTGCAGCCTTGTGGTGCAGATGGCCTCAACGTCCTCGCTGGTCACGACATCCTTGTCCATGCAATAGCAGATCAGCTTTTCTAATTCGGACTGGATGTTTTCCATGTCCGTTCCCGTTTTGGAGAGAAAGAGCATGACGGTGGCTTCCGTAACTTTTTTGCCCTCCTTTGCCAGCAGGGAGGCAACCCATCGCTTTAAGGTATTTTCATCCTGCGTCGTAAACTCCACGGCACAGCCCTTGGAGGATACGGCCTTAAATAGCTTGCTGCGCTTGTCAACCTCGCTTTCCGTAAAGACAAAAAAGGTCGTTTCATTTGGCGCTGCGAGATAGTCCGCCATCTGCTCCCCGCCGGACTTGAACAGGCCGCTGTCAGAGAGAAAAATGACGCGGCGCTCGGCCAGAAATGGCATGGTCTCAGCAAGGTCGATGATCTGCGCGACAACGATGTCCTTGCCTTCAAAAAAATGCACGTTCATCTCATCATCGCCTGCAAGGGCCTTCCGAAGCTTGTCCGTATATTGTTTTTTCAAATACCGTTCTTCGCCATAGAGCAGATAGACGTTGGCAAATCGGTTTTCCTTGATGGCAGTGAGAATGCGTTGCATGGTACTCGTTCCTTTCGGGCTTCCCTGACGGGACTTTCACTATGATTAGTATACCCGAAACGGAGCGTTTTGGAAAGACGCAAAGCATAGAAATTTATGTGCTTTTTCCAACAAAAATATTGAGGTGGGAAATAGTTTGTGATATGATAAACAGGAGGTACGGGAGATTCCCGAACAAAGCGTTTTTGTCATTCACAATAACATTGGTTAAAATGGAGGAGAGCGAAAATGAGTAAGGACAAGGGATTTTTTGCAGAGTTTAAGAAGTTTGTTTTACGCGGAAACGTAATGGACATGGCAGTCGGCGTTATCATCGGTGGCGCGTTTACGGCAATTGTTACGTCGTTAAACAATGACCTGCTTTCACCTATTTTAGGTCTATTTGGCGGCACGGATTTCAGCAATCTGTTTATCCTGTTGTCTAAGACGGATCAGACCTTTGCCTCCGTTGCAGAAGCAAGGGAAGCAGGCGCAGCCGTATTTGCATATGGTAGCTTTATCACCGCAGTAATCAATTTCCTGATTACCGCACTTGTGATCTTTATTCTTGTAAAGGCAGTGAACAAGGCCATGAGCATTGGCAAGAAGCCCGAAGCACCGAAGGCTCCCACGACCAAGAAGTGTCCTTTTTGTAAGTCGGAGATCGCCATTGATGCAACTAGATGTCCTCACTGCACCTCCGTTCTTGAGGAGACCAAGTAAGGAATCTATAACGAGACTTAAGAGGCAGGCACAGCTTGCCGTGAAAGGTACGGAGCAAGGCATGCGCGGATGGAAGAGAAAAGGCATCTGCCTCGCCCTGGCGCTGATGATGGCCGTGGTTGCCTCCGGATGCGGCAGCAAAACGGAGAAGATCAAGGAGGCCATGAATCTCATAGAGAGCATGGATTACCAAGGGGCGCTGGATACGTTTGAGGAGGCCGCTGAACAAAATGAGGATGCAAGGCTGATTGCCAGGGGCATGGGAATTGCCTATTTGGGTCAGGCTAAGTTCGACGAGGCAATTGAGTGCTTCCTGAAGGCATTGGCAGGGAGCAATGGCCTGTTGCAGGACGTGGATTATGACCTGAATTACTATCTGGCGTCGGCGTACGAGGGTGCAGGAAAGTATCAGGAGGCTAAGGAGGTTTACAACTCCATTTTGGCCCTGAAGCCTCAGGAGAAGGAAGCTTATTATCTGCGTGGCGGCGTGGAGCTTCAGCTGGATCAGTTCAATGAAGCAAAGGCAGATTTCGACAAGGCCGTGTCCATGGATCCCAAGAATTATGACCGACTGTTTACCATCTATGAGAAATTCTCCCGCTTTGGCTACAAGGCGGCGGGGCAGGAGTATCTGCAGACGGCGCTGGATAATGGCGCAAAGACGTTGAGCTCCTATGACAAGGGCCGCATCTATTATTTTATGGAGAATTATCAGCAGGCCTATGTTGAACTTGAGGACGCAAAGTCGGACGAGAAGGCGGAGAGCAGCCTGTATCTCGGAAAGGCCTATGAGGCTACCGGAGATTATAACTACGCATGTAATGTTTATCGCTCTTATCTGGACAAGCACGGTGACAGCGCTGAAATGTATAATCAGCTAGGCATCTGTGAGATGAAGCGTGGCAATTATGAGATGGCGCTCGCAGCCTTTCGGTCAGGCCTAAATTTGGATGATAAGGAGATGCAACAGGTTCTTTCCTATAATGAAATCGTGGCATATGAGTTCCTCGGGAATTTCCAGAAGGCGGCAGAGCGTATGAAGACCTACCTAAAGCTTTATCCCACGGATGAGGATGCCCTGAGGGAGCAAATCTTTCTTTCGACAAGGGATGGATCCTTCGCTATAGATTCGGCCGGGCAGGAAGAAGGAAACTAATATCGGCCGGGCCTTAGAAATAAGTCTGCGAGGACAAAGGGACATAACATAAGGATGATGAAACATGGAAAACGGACGCCTGAATTTGGGTGTCCGTTTTTTGAATTGTCGGTTTTATTCAGACTATTAAAAACACAATATGTTCGATTTGCACAAAAATTTGCCCACAATATATAGTGGATATACATTGACATTCCCAAGCGATCAATGATAAAATAGTATTGCCTTTTGGGGAATTGCCAGAAATACGCGATTTCCCGAAAAAAATAACCAAAGAGTCAATCAATTGGAGGGATTGAAGGATGTTGCAAATTGTTAAGAGGGATGGGACCAAAGCAGATTTTACGTTGTCAAAGATCAATGACGCGATTATGAAGGCATTTAACGCGACGGAGATGAGCTACAACAATGATATTGTAGATTTACTTGCGCTTCGCGTGACGGCTGATTTCCAGTCGAAGATTAAGGACAATGCCGTTCAGATTGAGGACGTGCAGGACAGCGTGGAGAAGGTTTTGGGCCAGGCAGGCTACGAGGAGGTAGCTAAAGCCTACATCCTGTACCGCAGACAGCGCGAGAAAATGCGTGCCATGAAGTCTACCATTTTGGACTATAAGGATGTCGTAAACAGCTATGTAAAGGTAGAGGACTGGCGCGTAAAGGAGAATTCCACGGTAACCTATTCCGTAGGTGGCCTGATTCTTTCCAACTCTGGCGCAGTAACTGCAAACTATTGGCTTTCTGAGATCTATGATGATGAGATCGCAGAGGCACACCGCAATGCGGACATCCACATTCATGACCTTTCCATGTTAACTGGATATTGTGCAGGCTGGTCCTTAAAGCAACTGATCAAGGAAGGCCTTGGCGGCATCACCGGAAAGATTTCCTCCGCACCCGCAAAGCACCTCTCCGTACTCTGCAACCAGATGGTAAACTTCCTTGGCATCATGCAGAACGAGTGGGCAGGCGCACAGGCATTCTCCTCCTTTGACACCTATCTTGCACCCTTTGTCAAGGTGGACAACTTAAGCTATTCTGAAGTAAAGAAGTGCATTGAGGCATTTATTTATGGCGTAAATACTCCCAGCCGTTGGGGTACGCAGGCTCCCTTCTCCAACATTACCCTGGACTGGACGGTTCCCGAGGATCTCGCGGAGCTTCCTGCCATCGTTGGCGGCAAGGAGATGAACTTTAAATATAAGGATTGTAAGAAGGAAATGGATATGGTGAACAAGGCGTTCATTGAGACCATGATCGAGGGGGATTCCCACGGCAGAGGCTTCCAGTATCCGATTCCGACCTATTCCATCACGAAGGATTTTGACTGGTCCGACACGGAGAACAATCGTCTCTTATTCGAAATGACCTCCAAGTACGGTACCCCTTATTTCTCCAATTACATCAACTCCGACATGGCACCCTCCGACGTGCGTTCCATGTGCTGCAGACTTCGCCTTGACCTTAGAGAGCTGCGCAAGAAGACCGGCGGTTTCTTTGGTTCAGGAGAGAGCACCGGAAGCGTTGGCGTTGTTACGATCAACATGCCCAGAATCGCTTATTTGGCTGCCAATAAGTCTGAGTTCTATGCAAGACTTGACCGTATGATGGATATTGCCGCAAGATCCCTGAAGATCAAGCGCGGCGTCATCAGTAAGCTCCTTGACGAGGGTCTGTACCCTTATACCAAGAGATATCTTGGAAGCTTTGACAATCATTTCTCAACGATTGGCCTGATCGGCATGAACGAGGTTGGTCTGAATGCCAATTGGCTGCGCGCTGACATGAGCGATCCCAGAACGCAGGAATTCACCAAGGAAGTGCTGAATCACATGAGAAACCGTCTGTCCGATTATCAGGAGCAGTATGGTGACCTCTACAATCTTGAGGCAACGCCTGCAGAGAGCACGACCTATCGTCTGGCAAAGCATGACAAGAAGCGTTATCCCATGATCAAAACGGCGGGACATGAGGGAGATACCCCTTATTACACCAATTCCTCCCATCTGCCCGTGGATTATACCGTGGACATCTTTGATGCCCTTGACATTCAGGATGACCTGCAGACGCTGTATACCTCCGGAACCGTATTCCATGCGTTCCTTGGAGAGAAGCTCCCTGACTGGAAGGCTGCGGCAAATTTGGTTCGTACGATTGCACAGAATTATAAGCTTCCTTACTACACTCTGTCCCCGACCTACTCCATCTGTAAGGAGCATGGATATCTTGCAGGCGAAGTGAAGATTTGTCCTCACTGCGGAGCAAAGACCGAGGTTTACAGCCGCATTACCGGTTACTATCGTCCCGTACAGAACTGGAATGACGGTAAGCTTCAGGAGTATGCAAACAGAACCGAGTACGACATTGAGAAGTCCGAGCTGAAGCGCCCCGTAAGCAGCGTGGTTACCCTGTCCAATTTTGAACAGGACGTGGACGTCAACGTGGAGAAGCCTGAGGGCGTAAGATATCTGTTTACTACGAAGACCTGCCCGAACTGCGTATTGGCTAAGAGCTATCTGGAGGGAATTCCTTATGTTGTGATCGATGCCATGGAGAATGTGGAGCTGGCAAATCGCTATGGAATCATGCAGGCACCGACGCTGGTTGAGGTAAACGGAGAGAACTTTACCAAGTATGTTGGAGCTCCTAAGATTCAAAAATATGCGGAGCAGGTAAAGATTTCCTGCGTATAGGAAGCTTCCTGAAATAAGAGGAAAAGAGCATAAAGCCCCTTGCGACGAATGGGTCGATCGCAAGGGACTTTTTTGTGCGTCAGGGCTTTGCAACATGAATTTATGGTTGAAAGAACGGCATTTTCCGATTATAATTTATATATGGGAAAGGTAGTTTGGTGAAGAATTTCGCTAGGAAAGGTTATGGTGACATATGCTTCGATACTATTATGCGATTCTGATTTCCATACCGCTGATTATCTATTATGTTGTTAAGATCAGGCTTATGATGAGGCATCCTGATGACTATAGTGAGAAATATCGTTATGGCGTTGCAAGAAACATGGTGAAATATACCATGCGGAATGCGCGCATTATCACGAAATGCTTCGGCACGGAGAATTTGCCGAAGGAGGGTGGATACCTGATGTATCCCAACCATCAGGGAAAATTTGATGCGCTGGGCATAGTTAACGGACATGACGAGCCCTGTTCCGTTGTCATGGACCTGAAACGTTCAAAGATGATTTTGACGAATGAGTTTATTGACGTGTTAGACGGCATTCGAATTAACAAGGATAATTTGCGCGAACAGCTAAAAAGCATTCGAAAAATGGCCGATGAAGTTAAAAACGGCAGACGCTTTATCATTTTCCCTGAGGGCGGCTATAACCGCAACGGAAACAATTTGCAGGAGTTTTTGCCAGGAGCCTTCAAGGCTGCGCACTGGTCGAAGGTGCCAGTTGTGCCCGTGGCTGTTGTAGATTCCTATAAGGCTTTTGATTTCAACAGCTTAAGACGGGTGACTGCACGGATCTATTTCCTCGAACCGATCTACTATGAGGAGTATAAGGACATGAGCACGAAGGAGCTCGCAGAGTGTGTGAAGGGACGCATTCAGGAAGCCATCAAGGCGGTCATTGCGGGTTAAAAACTTTTCCGAAAAGCAGGCTCGAACAAGAAATGATTAAGAAACATAGCTTGATATATCGGTACAGGACATTTGGTTGATATGGAAGATATAGAGAAATCATCATAGGAGAAAAAAGAACATGATTAACAAACTGATTGAGAAGATTCAAAAGACCCAGGCACCCATCGTGGTAGGACTTGACCCCATGATGAAGTATGTGCCCTCCCAGATTCAGAAGGCAGCGTTTGCTGAGTTTGGCGAAACCTTAGAGGGTGCAGCAGAGGCCATTTGGCAGTATAACAAGGGCATCGTGGATGCCATCTATGATTTGGTTCCAGCCGTAAAGCCCCAGGTTGCAATGTATGAGCAGTTTGGCATTCCGGGACTCGTGGCGTTTAAGAAGACCGTGGACTATTGTAAGGAGAAGGGCCTTGTCGTGATCGGCGACATCAAGCGCGGCGACATCGGTTCCACCTCTGAGGCCTATGCGGTTGGACATCTTGGCAAGGTAAGCGTTGGGGCAAATTCCTTCTATGGCTTCGATGAGGATTTTGTCACCGTGAACCCGTATCTTGGAAGTGACGGCGTAAAGCCTTTCATCAAGGTATGTAAGGAAGAAAAGAAGGGCATTTTCGTATTGGTAAAGACCTCGAATCCCTCCAGCGGAGAGTTCCAGGATCGCCTGATCGATGGAAAGCCTCTCTATGAGCTCGTTGGAGAGCACGTGCGTGCATGGGGCGAGGAGTGCATGGATGATTCCTATTCTTATGTCGGTGCCGTGGTAGGCGCAACCTATCCCGAGCAGGGCAAGCTCCTTCGCAAAGTGATGCCGAAGACCTTCATCCTTGTACCCGGCTATGGAGCACAGGGCGGAAAGGGTGCAGACCTTGTTCACTTCTTTAACGAGGACGGCCTTGGCGCCATCATCAATTCCTCCCGTGGCATCATTGCAGCCTTCCAGCAGGAGAAGTATGCGAAATATGGCGAGGCGAATTATGCGGAGGCTTCCAGGGCAGCAGTCCTTGACATGAAGGAGGACATCACCGGAGCGCTGGCAGCGAGGGCTTAGTAATGGCCTGGCAAGGGTCTGGACAGGATGTGCGATGTGCCAAGTCATTGTCTGCCGAATATGAGAAGCGACTAGATAAGAGTGTTTTTGAATATAAAAATTTGTGTTAGATAAAAAATCCCTGGTACACAAGGCCTGGGATTTTTTTAATGATTTTAATCTTGACATATAATGTTATACAAGCGTATAATGATACATGAAAGAATAATGTTATATTACAATATAATATTATGTAGAGATGATTCTATTGGAGGTGAATGTTCGGACCATGAAAAAGCTGGGAGATGCAGAATTGGAGATAATGCAGGTACTTTGGAAAGCGGAAGTTCCCGTGACTTCGACATACATTCTTGAGAAAATGAATGGAAAGAGACATTGGGCTCTTTCAACATTGATGACAATACTTGCAAGGTTATGTGAAAAGAATTGTGTAATTTGTGACAGATCAACGAGAACGAATTATTATACTGCACTTTTGAATGAAGAAGCGTATAAGAAGCAGGAAAGTTCGGATATATTGGGTAAACTTTTTAATAATTCGATTTATGACCTTGTTGTATCTTTATATCACGGAAATGCCATTAGTAAGGAAGACTTAGCAAGTTTACGGAAAATGATTGATGAATTGGAAGAGGACTGTGAAAAATGATCTGTTCGTTTTTCGTTTGTTATTTTATATGCTCAGTTGAAGCAAGTGCAATTCTGTGTGCATGGCTGATATTTAGAAAAAAGTTTTGGAATCGATATCAAGGCCAAGGCCGTCTTTTTTTCTGGATTTTGCTTGCGGCCTTCTTGAGTTTTCCAATAGGTATTATTTCTGCTCGTACAAAGGAAGATTCAGTGCTGTATCAACAGTCAAGATTGTTGACTAATAGTTCTGAAGAAATTATAGGCGGAGAAAGCTTTGTTACTGTGAGTTCGCCTGTAGCATCAGAAACTGGGGGCCACAAACCAGCTTTGCCGAATCTAGTTCAACTGCTTGAAATCGTTTCTTACATTTGGATTTTAGGCGTTTTCGCATCCCTTATATTTGAGGGGATTGGATGTTTTTTCTTTCGAAGGAAGATAAGACGCTGGGGAAAGATGGCAGATTCCGATGTGATAAAGAATGTTATGAATAAGGTTAGTCATGATGAGAATGTTGGTAGGGTGCTGAATGTCCTTATTCTTAAAGAATTGCCAAGTCCATGTTTGGCTGGTTTACTCCATCCTTTTGTTTTGTTGCCGCGAGAAAACTATTCAACTGAGGAGGCAAGACTTATTATAAAGCATGAGCTTACCCATTATCGTAAAAAACATCTGTGGATCAAGACATTATTTCTGTTGGCTAGATCATTACATTGGTTCAATCCGTTAATATACTGGGCATGGCAGTATGCAGATGCTGATATGGAAAACTGTTGCGATGAAATCATGTTAGCCGGAGAAAGCATGCATTCTCGAAAAAAATATATGGAAACGCTTCTTGGCACAATTGAAGGTCATAAAGTATCAAATTATATAATCACATATACAAGAAAAAACCTGATAAAAGAGCGTTTTGCACATATTCAGAATTTTGATAATAAGAGAAGATGCAGTTCGCTGATATGCATGATGGTTGTAATGATCGTTTTGGGAAACATTCTTGTAGGATGTGGTGTCAACAAAATGGAAAAGAGTAGGGAGAGACAGATTGTTACACAGTTGAGCAGTTTTATAAATGATTTTAATGGTACAATTGCGGAAGAAGCAAGTATTAATTTGGAGCAGTATATATCTAACTCAAATCTGAAAAGGTTTTCGGAAAGGATGATTGAGTATGAGAAAAAGCAAGAGGCTGAAAATTTGAATGCCATAAACTATGGTGCTAATAATATATTCAAGAATGCAACATGCTCAAAGCTGAGTGGAGATGTCTATTATGTGACTTTACAGTTTGAATATGATGGATCAGGTATGAAAGGACAATTCCTTGTGGAACTTAAGCGAGGGAAGATTGATATTCTGGACTTCTATTTTGGAATGCCAGACGGGTTTGACACGATCACGACAGGACATTTGGCAGAAAGAAAACTCGAAAATCCGGATCTCTGGAATGATAATAAATGGGTTGCATCGGTGTTTGAAAAAATGCCGAAAGATTAAACTGTAGTTATGGAAGGAGGATAAACCAATGGAAAAGATTATTTAGATATTGCGAGTAAAATGTAAAGATTTTATTTTCATATACCAGAAAAGGTATGATGATGGATGCGCCTATAGGCAGAAAAGAGAAAAATGAAGAAGTTAGGGTCATTTGTGCTTTGTATTACGCTTGTAATTGTAACTGCGTTTTCTTTGACTACAGTTACACATGCTGAAAATTTAAATAAAAACAGGGTGGTTTTCAAGAATTTCAGCAGATTCCGAATGTTTGTAGGATTACGAGAGTTACAAAAAGGTGGAGCTATCCGTAGCATTGGTTGGGGCCAAAATGCCTTTTGACCCCAACATCATGCTATAAAAGGTAGCTGAAATAATTATGAGCTTCCGAGTCGATACTTAAAGTCCTGATAGCCAAAGCGGGCAACCGTGGTTACCGTGTTGTCGGGATGGAGCACGTGCACGTCAGGAAGCGGCATGCCATTGAAGGTGTTGTTCTTACAGGTCGTGTAGATGGCCATGTCGCCGAAGATCAGGCGATCGCCGATGCGGGGCATTTGGTCAAAGGTGTAGTTTCCAATGACGTCGCCAGCCAGACACGAGGGTCCGCCAAGGCGAACAGGGAATGCCTTTTCACCCGCCTCGCCGGCGCCATACAGGGGAGGACGATAGGGCATCTCGATGACGTCAGGCATGTGACAGGCGGCACTCGCATCGATGATGACGTTTGTAACGTTATTGTTTTCCGTGACATCAAGCACCGTCGTAATGAGATAACCGGCATTCAGGGCGCAGGCCTCGCCGGGCTCTAAGTAAACCTGAAGGTCATATTTGTCCGTATAGGTCTTGATCAGCTTCTCCAGACGGGGAATGTCGTAGCCCTTTCTCGTAATGTGATGACCGCCGCCCATGTTCAGCCATTTCATGTCAGGCAGGAATTGTCCGAATTTCTCTTCCACGGCAACGAGCGTCGTCTCGAGGTCATAGGCATCCTGCTCGCAGAGCGTATGGAAATGCAGACCATCCAGCAGGGCATATACGTCAGGCGTCATCAGCTTGTCCCACTGCGCACGCGTCACGCCAAGACGGCTGCCAGTTGCGCAGGGATCATAGATGGAGTGACTTTCTTCCTGCGTCGAGCACTCAGGATTGATACGAAGGCCAAGGCTCATGCCGGAGGATTTTGCGGCAGGTCCGAAGACTGCCAGCTGACCGATAGAGTTAAATACAATGTGATCAGCGTAATTAAAGAGCGCTTCCATGTCACGGGCCTTGTAGGCCGTGCTGAAGACGTGAACCTCCTTATCCGGCATTTCCTCGCGGCCAAGTCTTGCCTCGAAAAGTCCGCTGGCTTCCGTACCTGCAAGGTAGGGTGCCAGGGCAGGATAGAGGTCATAGTTGGAGAAGGCCTTCTGGGCAAGGAGGATTCTGCATCCAGTGTGCTCCTGTACCTCAGAGAGAATTTCTCCATTTTCCTTAAGTACTTTTTCATCTAATACATAACAGGGCGTCGGGAGCTCTTGCAGGGCCTTTACAACAGCTTCCTCGCTCAGTCTGTCAAATACGCCTGCCATTTAGTCCACCAGCACCGGAGAAGTGCTAATGCTCCGGGGCAGTCCGTATTTATCTAATGCGTCCAGGAAGGGATCGGGATCGAATTCCTCGACCGTGTGAACACCGGTAATGGCCCATTTACCAGTGAGCAGCATCAGCGCGCCGCAGGTTGCGGGAACACCCGTGGTGTAACTGATTGCCTGACTTTCCACTTCCTTGTAGCAGCTTTCGTGATCACATACGTTGTAAATATAAAAGGTCTTTTCCTTGCCGTCCTTCTTGCCCGTGAAGATGCAGCCAATGTTGGTCTTACCCTTCGTGCGGGGACCGAGGGAGGCGGGATCGGGCAGGAGTGCCTTTAAGAACTGGATGGGAACGATCTCCTTACCCTCGAAATTGATCGGCGTCGTGGAAAGCATACCGACATTCTCTAAGCACTTCATGTGAGTCAGATAGCTCTGACCAAAGGTCATGAAGAAACGAATGCGCTTAACCTCGGGGAGATTCTTTGCGATGCTCTCGATCTCCTCGTGATGAAGCAGATACATGTCCTTGTCGCCAACCTGATCAAAATTGTATTCGCGCTTGATGCTCATGGCAGGGATCTCGATCCAGTGGCCGTCCTCCCAATAGCTGCCAGGAGCGCTGACCTCGCGAAGATTGATCTCAGGGTTGAAGTTGGTGGCGAAGGGATAACCGTGGTCGCCGCCGTTGCAGTCCAAGATGTCAATCGTGTCAATGGTATCGAACTCGTGCTTCTTTGCGTAGGCAACATAAGCCTGGGTGACACCAGGATCGAAGCCGCAGCCGAGCAGGGCAGTAAGTCCAGCCTCCTTGAATTTCTCCTGATAAGCCCACTGCCAGCTATAATCGAAGTATGCAGAGAAGCCAGCCTCTTTACAACGCTTCTCATAGATGGCACGCCACTCGGGATCATCCGTGTTCTCGGGCTCATAATTTGCCGTATCCATGTAATTCACCTTGCAGGCAAGGCAGGCATCCATGATGGTTAAGTCCTGATAGGGGAGTGCAATGTTCATCACCAGGTCTGGCTTGTAACCGTTAATCAGGTCGATCAGCTGATTCACGTCATCAGCATCTACCTGTGCCGTGGTGATCTTTGTGGTCGTCTTTGGCGTTAACTTTGCAGCCAAAGCGTCACATTTGGATTTGGTACGACTGGCGATGCAGATTTCCTGAAATACCTCGGGAATCTGGCAGCATTTGCTGATTGCAACGCTGGCAACGCCGCCGCAGCCAATGATTAAAACTCTGCTCATTTTCTCGCAATACCTCTCTTTCCGCCAAAACATGGCATGTATTCTAAATTTGATAACTTTCCTTTTCTTAGGCTTCTCCAAAATCAAAGCCCGTATAAAGCAGGAGATCTCCGCAGCTTTCATCCGTGTCTTCCTTGGAGGTGTTATCCTCTGCGGAATCCGAAGAAAGCTCTTTTTTGCAGATGGCCAGCATCAGTTCGCGGGTGACCTTGCAGGCGAGGGCAGTAGAAGCGCCGCTCTGATCAAGGTTCGGTGCAAGCTCGTTGATGTCTGCCGCGATGACGTTGCCCTGCGTGACCGTCAGAATCGCATTTAAGAGCTCAGGGAAGCTCACACCGCCAGCCTCGGGCGTTCCCGTGCCAGGGAAGAATCCAGGATCCAAGCAATCTAAGTCAATCGTGAAATAAATCGGCACATTCTTTTCCTTTAGGTCAGCGATCGTCTCAGCGAGACCATCAAAGCTGAACTTATGCATGTCCGTATGCCCCGCTGCAAAGCGGAATTCCTCGCGCTCGCCGCTGCGGATGCAAAACTGATGGATGCGACCGTCTCCGAGAAGATCATGACATCTTCGAAGGACGCAGGCGTGGCTTAAGGGTACGCCGAGATATTCTTCTCGAAGGTCTGCGTGTGCATCAAAGTGAATGATATGTAAATCGGGATAGCGCTTGGCTGCCGCGCGAACCGTACCCAGCGTTACCAGATGCTCACCGCCAATCATCAACGGAAATTTACCGTCCTTAAATATAATATCGGCTCGTTCCTCAATATCCTTTAAGGCTACCTCGCTACTTCCGAAGCACAGCTCCAAATCCCCGCTGTCGAAGATGGCATAATCCGCTAAATCCTTATCCTGATAGGGGCTGTAGGTCTCGATGCCAAAGCTCTCATGGCGAATCGCAGACGGACCAAACCTCGTTCCTGGACGATAGCTCGTCGTTGAATCAAACGGCGCCCCGAATAATACTAACTCTGCATTTTCATAGTCAGCATTACATGCTAAAAATGTTTCTACGTTAGGATACAGCATACGGATACCTCTTTAACAATCTGTTCTATCGTTTTACAACTTTTTCAAGCCCCGAGGCCTCTAAGTCCTACTCAACCTCTTTCAGCATTTCTTCCAGAAAGGCCGGCAGGTAGAATGCTCCCTTGTGAAGGCGCGTGGTGTAATATTTCGTGCGAAGATGCAGGCTTGTCCAACGATCTGCATCCATGTCATCGATGGGGTGGTACTTCTTGCTGGCAAAACCAAACAGCCAGTAGCCTGCAGCGTAGGTCGGAATATGTGCCTGATAGACACGGCTGATCGGGAAGGTGGAGGCGATGCGCTTGTGGCTTCTCTTCATGGCCTCAGCATCCTCCGCATAGAAGGGGCTGCCCTGCTGGTTAACCATGATGCCGTCCTCCTTGAGCGCCTTGTAGCAGTTGCCGTAGAACTCCTTGGTAAAGAGACCTTCGGAGGGACCGAACGGATCGTTGGAGTCCACGATGATCAGGTCATATTTATCCTCGCAGCGACGCAGGAATTTCAGACCATTCTCGAAGAAGATGTTGACACGCTTATCATCCAGTCGGCAGGCATTCCCGGGCAGGAATTGTCTACAAACCTCAACTACCTGCTCATCCATCTCAACGAGGTCAATATTCTCTACCTGATCGAAGCGGGTAAGCTCGCGAACAACGCCGCCATCACCTGCACCAATCACGAGCACGTTTTTGATGGAAGGGTGCACGGCCATGGGCACGTGAACGATCATTTCGTCGTAGATAAATTCATCGCGCTCCGTCAGCATGATGTTGCCGTCAAGCACCAGCACTCGGCCAAACTCTGGCGTGTCCAACACGTCAATTCTCTGATAATCGCTTTGCTTTCCATATAATTGCTTATTTACCCGAAGACTGAATTTTACGTCAGGGGTATGTAATTCACTAAACCATAATTCCATGATTCCATTCCTCCGTATTATTTCGCAATGGGGTATTTCATAACTCAGATTGCTTTGCAAATCGCCATGAGACCGTCATTCGTCATGCTGACTTTTTTGAAATCCCCATTTTGTCACGGTTTCACTTTCATCCGTCAGACCGACGTAATATGCGGTAATATCCGTAATTTCCTGCGCAATGCTATGATATAAATAATTTCCAGTTTTGGGATCCCAGGTAATTCGCATAAGGTCATTGAGACCTTCTCGTTCCATCTGCTTGACATAATCCTTTGTGATGCCGTATTCCAGACGATAGTTGGTGTAAATATCCGTCCAATAGATGTCCGGCGCACCAAAGGTATGGAGCATTTCGTGTGCAAATACGGACGGAGGCGTTTCGCGATTATTCTGGTTCATTTGAATGTAACAGATCTCGTAGGGATACTCCATCCCCGCATAGAAATTTCTGGTACAGGAAGGACCGTTCAGGTCAGCGGGAGAGTTTGCATACACCATGTAAATGACGCTGTCAGCATGATAACGCTTGCGAATGCCCTCACTGTCAACATTTTCCTCAATGAAGGACCAAACCATCTGGTCAATGGTGCCATAGTCATACAATACATTGGCAAGATTCGCCTCCTCAAAGTCCGCTTCGTAGCAGAGCTCGGAATGCTCCATCCAGTCCCATTCAAAGTTAACGGTCTTATCATATTTCGCGCTTTCCGTCGTCAGATAATCGCAAGCCAGCCTGAGGTCATAATATACACGGCCATTTCTTGCACGATTTTTCTGATCGGTGACGTCCCAGGTTCCATATTGGTCATCCGCAAAAATGGAAATCACGGCGATGGTGCCCTCCAGCTTTCCGGCAGAACCATGAGGGTAGCGCTCCGGCCAATCCTCAGGAGCGGGGTAGCCATCCTGATGAAAATAATCTTCCCCGGAGGTTGATTCATAATAGGGATCAAACTCCGTGTGTTCTTCCTCCGTCGACATGGATGGTTCCGCCGACGTGACAAATGTCTCTGAGCTTTCTGCGCTTTCTATGCTTTTTGAGCTTTCTATGCTTTCTGAACTTTCCGTGCTTTCAGAGCTTTCCACCGTGGAGATCGAAGCTTCCTCCCAAGGCAAAACCGTGGTAGCATCATCCTCGAAGCTCCCCTGATCACTACAGGATGAAAGCATCATTGATAACACTAAGCAACCGATGATAATCTTAATTTTTTTCATAATCATCCCTTAGATACAATGAATTGATCAACTAACCGATCCCCGTACCCTACAATTCTGGCAACTCTGGGATTGTTTTCCATATTTTCTCGGTTTTCGATACTAAATCTTCTTAATCAATTTGACAGGACAACGAAAGAAGCGTTTTCCTTTGATTTCGTTGTCCGTTTTTCTTTATTTGCTTGAATGGATCAACGAAAACTGTCTATTTCTTTATTTTCGTTGTTCTTTCTTCTGTTTTCGCCTTATAAAAGCAGCGATTTCTTGGTTTTTCTCAACATTTGTTGTTTTCAGATGTCCGCCTCGCCAATAGAAGAGGTAGAACGCGATTTCCATCCGCAGATTAGCTTGTCATATTTAAAATATTACATTTACAATCACGAAGAGACTTTCCTGTGACTTTCCTATTTCAACACATTCAAATTTTGAATGGTGGGATCCTCGGGTCCCGTCATCTGGCAGCCCTTCTCATGCGCATATTGAATGTAGCGCAGGATGTCGGCCGTGATTTTTTCTCCAGGAGCCAAAATAGGGATTCCAGGAGGATAGCACATCACGAACTCGCTGCAGACCCTGCCAACCGTCTGGTCGATCGGAAGGCTTTCCTTCTCCGCATAGAATGCTTCCTGCGGGGAGGCAACGACAATGGGATCAATGTATTCCTGCGTGAGCAAGCCGCTCTTGGAGCGCTTATTCAGTCTGCGAATCTCAGCGAGAGCGGAGCAGAGACGCTCCACCTCCTGGAAGCGGTCACCAATGGAGAGGTAGGCAAGAATGTTGCCCAAATCACCAAACTCAATCTGAATGTCATAATCATCTCGCAGGGCGTCATACACCTCAATGCCGGCCATGCCGATGTCGAGCGTGTGTACGCTGAGCTTCGTGGGATCAAAATCATAAATGCTGTCACCGTTGACAAGCTCTCTGCCGAAGGCGTAGTAGTCGCCGATGGCATTGACCTCATTTCGCGCATACTCCGCAAGATCCTTGACCTGTGTAAAGATTTCGCGGCCATGCAGTGCAAGCTTTCTGCGGCTGATGTCGAGGCTGCTCATCAAGAGATAGCTTCCGCTGGTGGTCTGCGTCAGATTGATGATCTGACGGGCATAGCCCGCATGCACCTGGGGACCAATCAGGAAGAAGCTTGACTGAGTGAGACTTCCGCCGCTCTTATGCATGGAGACGGCTGCCATGTCTGCCCCTGCCGCCATGGCGGAGAGAGGGAAATTGTTTCCAAAATAGAAATGCGTGCCATGGGCTTCATCCGCAAGGCAGAGCATGCCTGCCTGATGCGCCATGTCCACGATCGCCTTCAAATCACTACAAATACCATAATAGGTCGGGTTGTTGACCAGAACGGCAACGGCATTCGGATGCTCCTTGATGGCCTTTGCAACCTGTTCGCGCTTCATGCCAAGGGAGATGCCAAGACGCTTGTCCACCTCGGGATTTACGTAAACGGGGATCGCACCATTTAATACGAGGGCGTTGATGACGCTGCGATGGACGTTTCTGGGCAGGATGATTTCCTGACCGCGCTTCGTCGCCGTCAGAACCATGCTCTGTACCGCACTTGTCGTGCCGCCCACCATCAAAAAGGCCTCCGCAGCGCCAAAGGCATCTGCTGCAAGCATTTCCGCCTCACGGATGACGGAGACGGGATGGCAGAGGTTGTCCAAGGGTTTCATGCTATTTACGTCAACACCGACGCATTGCTGCCCAAGAAATGCCGCAAGCTCTGGGTTGCCACGACCATGCTTATGGCCGGGAACGTCGAAGGGTACGACGCGTGCCTGACGAAATCTCTCCAAGGCTTCATAGATGGGTGCTTTTGTCTGGTCAAGTTTTGTCTGATTCATGATAAGTAGTACCTTTCTAGCTTTCAAATAAAAACCCGTCACGGCGCAAATCCGTGACGGGCTTGTTTTTTTCTTCAAAAACTTAGGCGCGCGAGGGGAATTTCTTCCTCTGATAAAGCGTGCATGCCATATGCAATGTTTCTGGATAGGGCTTTCGAGAGTCTTTCCTGCAAAAAAAATCTGCGTACTCTTATTGACCGTTTCACAAGCCAGCGCGGATGCGCTATTTCGGTTTTAAGAAACCAACTTATAAAATTAGTTATTTCCCTAAGAAATAAGGCGCTTTGGGAAATATTTCAATAATCATTTTAATGCATCGTAAGACTTTCAAAAAGCTTAACTAGGTGCATTCTAACATGGAGAGGGGGAAATGTCAATATAGTACATTCAGGCCACAATTTTCTACATTTCTTTTTTTCCTTCGTCAGACTACAATGGGTATAAGAAAAATGTTAGTAACTGAACAATTAACCTTTTTTACGACTTAGGAGGCGTATATCGTCAAAGATGGAGAGAGAGCATCATTCAAAGATTCAATTTATTTTTGAAAACATGAAGGGGTACAAGCTCCTTTATGTGATCACGCTGATTGGCGCAGTCAGCTATAACGCGCTGCAGCTTGTGGTTCCGCACTTTACGCAGAGAATTCTGGATGAATTCCTGATTGGTGAGGAGGCGAGGGAAAACCTTATAAACCACAAGGATATGCTGTACAAGCTGATCGTCACCATGATTTTGTTGACGCTTCTTCGTACGACCATCGTGTACCTGACCTGTATGGGTTCGGAGATGGTGTCCCAGAAGGTCCTCTATCGAATCAGAAATCATTTGTTTCGCAAAATTGAGACGCAGGACATGAATTTCTACGGCAAGTACCGCACGGGTGACCTGATGACCCGCGTGACGGGAGACCTTGATGCGATTCGTCACATGATCGCATGGGTCATTCGAACCATCGTGGAGTCCCTCTCCCTGATGATCGCCGTGGCCATTTACTTCACGTACATGAACTGGAAGCTGACGCTTTGCCTGTTTGCCATTGCACCCTTTATCCTGATCATCGTCATTCTGTTTAAGAATAAGGTTGGCCCGAGACATCGGGAGCTCCGTGAGAAGATGGCACAGATGAACACGGCGGCGCAGGAGAATATCTCCGGAAACCGCGTGGTCAAGGCCTTTGCCCGCGAGGATTACGAGATTGATAAGTTCGACAAGTGCAATCAGGACTACATGCAGATGAACCGTAAGACGGCCATGACCTGGCTGACATACTTCCCTTACGTGGAGGCCTTTGCAAACCTGATGCCGATTGTGCTCCTTGTCGTGGGCGGCATCTTCATCATGAAGGAGCAGATCACCATGGGTCAGTACGTGGCATTTTCTGGTTTGATCTGGGCCATTGCGAACCCCATGAGAATGCTGGGAAACATCATGAACGAGTTCCAGCGCTTCTCCGCAGCCTCCTATAAGGTCATGGAGATTTATTATTCAGAGCCTGAGATCGTTGACCTGCCTGACGCCATTGATCATCCTGATCGTCTGCAGGGCAAGGTTGAGTTTAAGAACGTGAGCTTCCGTTATGCTGACGGCAAGTATCCCGTATTGCATGACGTAAGCTTCACGGTAGAGCCTGGTCAGACCGTTGCCATCATGGGTGAGACGGGCTGCGGCAAGACGACGCTGATCCACCTGATCCCGAGATTCTTTGAACCCACGGAGGGCCATGTCTACGTGGACGGCGTGGACGTTCGAAAGTATAAGCTCCATCAGCTTCGAAAGAGCATTGGACTGGCAACGCAGGACGTGCTTCTGTATTCAGACACGATTGACAGCAACATTGCCTACGGTGATTCCGAGCTTTCGAAGGAGGACGTAGAAAAGTTTGCAAGATATTCCGCAGCGGCAGACTTCATTGCGAAGATGCCAGAGCGCTATCAGACCATTGTCGGTGAACGAGGCGTAGGCCTTAGCGGCGGACAAAAGCAGAGAATCTCCCTCGCGAGAGCCCTTGCGGTGAAGCCTTCCATCCTAATTTTGGATGATACGACCTCCGCAGTCGACATGGAGACGGAGAAGCAGATCCAGCACAGCCTAAAGTCACTGGATTTCCCCTGCACCAAGATTATCATTGCCCAGAGAATTTCGACCACGAAGTCCGCAGACAAGATTCTTGTCATTCAGGACGGAAGGATCGCCGAGAGCGGTACGCATGACGAGCTGGTGGCACAGGATGGCTACTATGCAAGCCTTGTAAAGCTTCAGATGGGTGAGGATGCCGTGATTCGTTCTGAGGTGGCAAGTCTCACAAAGGAAAGCCTCGCAGAACATGCCGAGGCCATGGCCGAGGGCATGGCAAAATCCTATCACACAGGAAAAGTAGAGGATGGAAAGGGGGGAGAACAGTAATGGCAAGAAGAAATACCTATAAGGAAGACGAAATACTGGAAACTCCCTTTGAGTTTAAACATCTCATCAGAGCCTCCGTTTATATCAAAAAGTACACGGGAAAGATGCTGTTCGCGCTGCTCCTTAGTGCCGTCGGCGGCATCATGGGACTGTTCTCGCCGAAGCTGACGCAGTACGCACTCGACAATGCCATTCCCAACAAGGATACCAACCAGCTCTATCTGCTGGCAGGACTCTTGATTTTGACCTTTGTCATCGGTGTGACCTTCACCACGATTCGTTCCAGAATCATGGTCGGCGTCAGCCAAAAGATCATTTATGACATCCGTAAGGACGTGTTTGAGCACCTGCAAAAGCTCTCGTTCCAGTATTATGATGACAGACCGCACGGCAAGATTTTGATCCGCGTGGTAAACTATGTTAACTCCGTGTCCGACATGCTTTCCAACGGACTGATCAATGTCGTTCTCGAGAGCATGAACCTGATCTTTATCGTGGTATTTATGCTGCTGACGGACGTAAAGCTCTCCCTGGTTGTTTTGGCGGGCGTGCCCATCCTGATGGTGTTCCTGTTCTGGATTAAGCAGAAGCAGAGAAAGGCATGGCAGATGGTTTCGAATAAGAACTCGAACCTGAATGCTTACCTTCAGGAGAACATCGTTGGTGCCAGAATCACGCAGATCTTCGCAAGGGAAGAGGAGAACGCGCAGACCTTTGAGACGCTTTCTGACAACTGCCGTAAGACATGGATGCAGGCCGTGAGCTACAATAACCTTGTCTGGCCTGGCATTGACAGCATTTCCGTTTTCGTGCGCGCTGCCATTTTCATCTTTGGATTGGTGGTGTTTGGCGAAAATACCAGCCTTGGCGTGATCTTTGCCATCTCCTCCTATGCGTCGAGATTTTGGCAGCCCATCATGAGCCTTGGCAACATTTTCAACAACTTCCTGAATAACATCGCTTATCTGGAGCGTATTTTTGAAACCCTCGACGAGCCCGTGAAGGTTGCGGACGAGGAGGGTGCAACGGAGATGCCTCCCATCAAGGGACAGGTGACCTTCGAGCACGTAGATTTCAGCTATGAGGCAGGAAAGCCCGTCTTAAAGGACCTTTCCTTCTCCGTAGAACCTGGCGAGAGCGTGGCACTGGTTGGACCGACTGGCGCGGGCAAGAGTACCATCGTCAACCTGATTTCCAGATTCTATAACCTCAATGGCGGCAAGGTGCTCATTGATGGTCAGGACATTTCGAAGGTGACGCTGAAGTCCCTGAGATCCCAGATGGGTATCATGCTACAGGATAGCTTCATTTTCTCTGGCACCATCGAGGACAACATCCGCTACGGTAAGCTTGATGCCACGGAGGAGGAGATTAAGGAAGCCAGTAAGTTAGTTTGCGCGGATGAATTTATTCAGCGCTTCCCGGATGCCTATAAGACCGAGGTTAAGGAGCGCGGCTCCCTGTTGTCTCAGGGTCAGAAGCAGCTGATTTCCTTTGCGAGAACGCTGTTGTCGAATCCCTCCATCCTTGTTTTGGATGAGGCAACCTCCAGCATTGACGTTCAGACGGAGCGTGCGCTGCAGCAGGGCCTGAACGCGATGCTGAAGGGCAGAACAAGCTTTATTATCGCGCACCGCCTGTCCACGATTAAGAACTGTGACAAGATCATGTACGTTGATCAGGGCGGCATCGTGGAGTGCGGAACGCATATGGAACTGATGGCGAAGAAGGGATATTACTATCGCCTGTACACGGCGCAGATGGAGGACATCGCATAGGCGCCAACAAACACATTTACTCTTCAAGATTTCATAAAACTCTTTCCAATCGGATGGCGCCCTCGTGGCGCCATTTGATTATTTAAAATGATTATATCTGCAGAACTCAGGGCTATGTTTGATATTCTCTCTCAGGCACGTTCGCACTATGGGTCCAGCGTAGCGGTACTAAGGCGTCAAAATACGCCGCCTAAGTACCGACGCTTGGGACACATGCCTGAGAGAGAACATTCAAACAGCCCCTCGGGTATATGGATGATCGATAATCATCATGTTAAAGGAAAAACTGTAAATATATCAAATGACTGTTAGGTAAGCTGAATTAGGCTTGAAATGAGGTAATGTTTATGGTAAGCTAGGTAAGGAAGTGGCGAGGAAGGTCGCGGACGGTATGGAGATCGGAGGAGAGATACGTGGAGCAGTATAAGCAGGAGTTTATTGAGTTTATGGTAGATTGCGGGGTTTTGAAGTTCGGCGAGTTTACGCTCAAGAGCGGAAGAAAGTCCCCGTTTTTTATGAATGCCGGCGGATACGTGACGGGCAGTCAGCTGATGAAGCTGGGCGAGTATTACGCGAAGGCGATTCATGACAAGTATGGTGATGATTTTGACCTGTTGTTTGGACCTGCCTATAAGGGAATTCCCATCAGCGTGGCAACCTCGATTGCATTCAGCAAGCTTTATGGCAAGGAGATCCGTTATTGCTCCGACCGCAAGGAGGAGAAGGATCACGGCGCCGACAAGGGAAGCTTCCTTGGAAGCAAGCCCAAGGACGGCGACCGCGTGGTCATGATTGAGGACGTGACGACCTCCGGTAAATCCATGGAGGAGACGGTTCCGAAGGTAAAGGGTGCGGCGAACGTGGAGATCATTGGTCTGATGGTATCCTTAAACCGCATGGAGGTAGGTCTTGGCGGCGAGAAGAGCGCGCTGGAGGAGATCAAGGAGAAGTACGGTTTTGACGCCAATGCCATCGTGGACATGGCAGAAGTGACGGAGTACCTGTACAACAAGCCTTATCAGGGAAAGATTTACATTGATGATGAGATCAAGAAGGCACTGGATGCCTATTATGAGCAGTACGGCTGCAAGAACTGACAACGATCTGTGAGAAGGAGGAGCATGGCATGGAAGAAAAAGTGTATAAGACGATGGGCGGCGCAGGCGCACTGAACATTGTATTAGGGGTACTCATGGTAGTAGTAGGCGTTGCTTCAGGAGTTTTACTACTGATCAGTGGGTTCAAATTGATCAACAGAAGGTCGAACCTTACGTTTTAAGGCTGATACAAAGGCATTTTCCCAAAGACAGGGAAATGCCTTTGTCCGTGTTAGGGAATGGAGCTTGGCATGCGTAACAGGAGCGGGAAAAAGAGATCTGCCGCGCGAATTGGCAGAAGCTATAAGTTTACAAACAAAAGACATCCAGAGAAGGCAATCTTTGCGATTGCACTGGGAGTCATCAGTCTGTTCGGAATTTGTGCCGTGATTTATCTCTCCTTCAAGGAGCAGGGCGGGACAAGGCCTGGCTTTGGACTGACGGGGCTGCTTGCTGTGATTTTTTCCCTGACGGGTGAGATCCTCAGCATCCTGTCCTTCCGAGATCGCGACAGCTTTTACGTGCTCAGCTGGGTCGGGACGATTTTGAATCTGCTTGTTTTGATTGGCGTTGCGCTTTTGTTTTCTTGGGGACTGCATGCGTGACATGGTATTAAACGAGGGATTTTAAGGGGGTACCACCTAGGGTGCAGGAGGCTTGCTTAGGTGGTAAGGAAGATAGTAATACAGATCGAAAGGTGTATATAAAGAATGGAAGTTAGTATGGAATTATTGGAAGAACGGTTTGAACTGGCGGCGGAGCGTGTCGCACAGGTTGTGGAAGAAGGCTTGGAGGTCAGCACTCTGGAGATTGGAGCATTAGAGTCTGGAACCGCGGGAGGCAGCACCCAAGAGGCGAAGAACTTTGACGAGTATTTTCGCCGCATGGCAGCGCAGCTGATGCTGGTAAATGATAATAAAAGTTTTTTGGCGGAGGGCGGCCTTCAGAAGGCAAGCCTTGAGGAGCTGGGCAAGCGCAATCAGGCGCTGTATGCGGACGTGCTTCCTGAGCATTATGAGACCTGCTTTGGTAATCCGACCTATGCGGTCAAGACTCTGGGAGAGGAGCTCGGTAAGCTCCTTAGCTTCCTTCACGTGGAAATCATGGCGTGCGCACGCTTTTGCTATGTGGGACAGCTCGAGGATTTGGTGATTCGTGAGGAGCTCTTCCTTGAAGTTTACGGAGCTTTTGCAGATAGCATTCGCGAGGAGAAAAAGCTTCCTGCTCCCGCGACCATTCAGCAGATTCTGTATTGGTTTGTCAGTGATTATTCGGATTTTGGAAAGCAAAGCGTCATCGATCAGATGGTAGTGCCTGGCGCATCAGCGACGCTACGAGTGTTAGCGTCGGCTGATTTGTCTGACCTGCGTTATCTCTATGCCTATGGTCAGTATGTCAGCGAAAATGAGCTGCAGATTGCGGATTTCCTGCTAAAGCAGCCAGAGGAGACCATCGCAACGATGGCAGATACCTATACCGAGGGCTATCGCATTGGCTTTGAGGTTGCAGGAAAGGATCTGAGCAAGAAAAAGACGGCGGAGCTCATCTTCCCCATCGGTTTTGAGCGCATGATGAAGCGTGCCGTGGAGAATCTAAAGAAGATCGGTCTTGAGGCAGTTGCAAGGGATCAGTCCTGGGGCTATTGGTATGGCGGAGGCAGCGGCTTTTCCACAAGTCCGAACCGTCAATATGAATTTGACCACAGGGAGGATCATGCGCTCTTTGTTGACAAGGCGCTGCGTCAGAGAGGTCTTGAGGTGACGAGGACGGCGTTTGAAGCGCGCAAGGACCTGGCGAGAGGCTATGCGGGACCGGCCGTGGTAGAAACCTTTGGCGAGAAGGACTTTGATCCCGTGTTCAAGCCAGAGGCGGCGAAGCTGACGGAGGAACAAAACACGGAGCAGGTGGAATATCGCATGAAAATGCGTCAGATCCAGATGGAGTACATCAACGAGGAGGAGAGAAGCTTTACCATCATTGCCTTCCCGCTTCCTGAGATTCGCGAGGCCCTGCCAGATGCTTCCGAGGAGACCTACGGGAAATTCTTTGAGGAGATCATTCGGATCAACACCTTGAATTATAAGACCTATCAGAACATTCAGGCGACCATGATCGCCGCACTTGACCAGGCGGATTACTGCGAGGTCAAGGGCATGAACGGAAACAAGACGGATCTACGCGTCAACCTCTACAAGCTGACGGATCCTTCGAAGCAGTCGATTTTCGAGAACTGTGTGGCTGACGTGAACATTCCCGTCGGCGAGGTATTCACCTCCCCCGTGCTGCAGGGCACGAATGGTATCTTAAATGTCAGCCGCGTCTTCCTCTCGGGATTGGAGTATCGTGATCTCTCCATTCGCTTTGAGGACGGCATGATTGCGGAATATTCCTGTAGCAATTTTGAGACGGAGCAGGAGAATCTGGACTTTATCAGGGACAATGTTCTCTTTAAGCATAAGACCCTGCCCATCGGGGAGTTTGCCATCGGAACGAACACGACGGCCTACACTGTGGCAAGAAAATACGGCGTACAGGCCAAGCTTCCCATCCTGATTGCGGAGAAGACTGGCCCCCATTTTGCGGTGGGTGACACCTGCTACTCCCATGCGGAGGAAGTTAAGGTGTTTAATCCGGATGGCAAGGAGATCGTTGCAAGGGACAACGAGAAGTCGATCCTTCGCAAAACGGACCCTTCGAAGGCATATTTCAATTGCCATACGGACATCACCATCCCTTACAACGAGCTTGGTGAGTTGACGGCCGTTAAGGCAAACGGGGAGCGAATCCCCATCATTTTGGAGGGAAGTTTTGTCCTTCCAGGGACCGAAGAACTCAATCAGGCATTTTTGAACTGATCTTAAGAGAATCTTAATTAAAATTCTTGAAAATGACCTTGCATACTGTCCGCATTTCTAGTAAACTATTGACTAGATATTGTGGACAGTTGTGTTTGGAAGTGGCTTATCTAGTCGTTACTCCCGTTCGGGTGAAAAAAGCCCGTGCGGACAGGCAGAACTGAAATGAGGAGGAAATGCGGAAATGGCGATTGCAAAGAGCAAGACTGCGGCCAAAAAAGAGACCGTAAAAAAGACAGAGCCGGCAAAGGTTGGCATTGTGATGGGAAGCGATTCAGACATGCCCATCATGGCAAAGGCAGCTGACATCCTTGAGGAGCTTGGCGTTCCTTACGAGATGACCATCATCAGCGCTCACAGAGAACCGGACGTATTTTTTGAATATGCGAAGAGCGCAGAGAAGAAGGGCTTCAAGGTAATTATTGCAGGAGCTGGCATGGCAGCACATCTGCCCGGCATGTGCGCGGCAATCTTCCCCATGCCCGTCATTGGCATTCCCATGCATACGACGTCCCTTGGCGGCAGAGATTCCCTCTACTCCATCGTACAGATGCCCTCTGGCATCCCCGTGGCAACCGTTGCCATTAACGGTGGTGCGAATGCAGGACTCCTCGCAGCCAAGATCCTCGCAACCTCAGATCCCGCGCTCCTAAAAAAACTGAAAGCTTATTCAGAAAAGCTGAAGAACCAGGTTGTGGCCAAGGATGAGAAGCTTCAAGAATTGGGCTATAAAAAATACATGGAGAAGTAATCCATGTGAAAATTAAGTTAGAAAACCATATTTTTCGGATGACGAATTATTCATCTTGAAAATGTAATGGTTTGTGCATTGCAAATGTATATTCGGAATTGTAGGAACCTCGAGGGGAGGCTTGGATGTGTTCTCTCAGGCATGTGTCCCAAGCGTCGGTACTTAGGCCACGTATCATGTGATGGACGTACAAAGTACGGACAACACATGAGGGGACTTAGTACCGCTACCATAGCTGAAGGAGGGACCCGCGTAGTGGGAGGATGCCTTCTGCGCGTGCTGGCTGGACCCATAGTGCGAACGTGCCTGAGAGAATGCTCCAAGCCAGCCCCGAGGCTTTACCATAACAAACCATACATAGCCGCAACCAGCGGCAGAATGAGAGGAAAAACATGGATTACAAGAAAGCAGGCGTAGACATTGAAGCCGGTTACAAGTCAGTGGAGCTGATGAAGAAGCACGTAAAGGAGACCTTGCGTCCCGAAGTAATGGGAGGTCTTGGCGGATTCTCAGGAGCCTTCTCCATGGCAAATTTCAAGGGAATGGAAAATCCTGTACTCCTGTCCGGAACGGACGGCGTAGGAACGAAGATCAAGCTGGCGTTCCTTATGGACAAGCATGATACTGTCGGCATCGACTGCGTGGCAATGTGCGTAAACGACGTGGCATGTGCAGGCGGCGAGCCCCTGTTTTTCTTAGACTATATTGCCTGTGGCAAGAACTATCCCGAAAAGATCGCTGAGATCGTAAAGGGCGTTGCAGAAGGCTGTAAGCAGGCTGGCTGTGCACTGATCGGCGGAGAGACCGCAGAGCATCCTGGTCTGATGCCCGAGGATGAATATGACCTTGCAGGCTTTACCGTTGGCGTGGCTGATGCAAAGGACATCATCGATGGCTCTAAGATCAAGGCTGGCGACGCGCTGGTTGGCATTGCTTCCTCTGGCGTTCACTCCAATGGCTTCTCCCTGGTGAGAAAGGTCTTTGAGATGACGAAGGAAAGCCTTGACACCTATTATGATGAGCTGGGCAAAACTCTGGGCGAGGCACTGATCGTTCCCACTAGAATCTATGTAAAGGCTCTGAAGTCCGTAAAGGATGCAGGCGTGACCATCAAGGGCTGTAGTCACATCACTGGCGGCGGCTTCTACGAGAACATTCCGAGAATGCTTCCCGATGGCATCCGCGCTGAGGTGAAGAAGGACAGCTACGAGGTTCCTGCCATCTTCAAGCTTTTGCAGAAGACGGGCGACATCGCTGAGGAAATGATGTACAACACCTACAACATGGGCCTTGGCATGGTGCTTGCAGTGGATGCGGCTGATGCAGAGAAGACCATCGCAGCCTTAAAGGCAGCAGGCGAGGAGGCTTATCTTGTTGGTACCTGCGTTGCAGGAGAAAAGGGCGTGACCATATGCTAAAGATCGTTGTTTGCGTATCCGGAGGCGGAACAAACCTGCAGGCCATCATGGATGCCATTGACGCAGGAAAGATTACAAATACGCAGATTCTTGCAGTCATCAGCAACAATCCTGGCGTGAAGGCGTTGGACAGAGCTGCAAAATATGGCGTTCCCGGGATTTGCATGTCCCCGAAGGAATATCCTGACAGGGCGGCATTTAACGAGGCGTTTACGGCAAAGATGTGCGAGCTTGCACCTGATCTGGTTGTTTTGGCAGGCTTCCTTGTGAAGATTCCTGAGCAGATGGTTGCAAAGTTCTCCAACAGGATTGTCAACATTCATCCTTCGCTGATTCCTTCGTTCTGCGGCGTGGGCTATTATGGACTGAAGGTACATGAGAAGGTGCTGGCAAGGGGCGTGAAGGTGACGGGCGCCACGGTACATTTCGTGAACGAGGGCATGGACGAGGGCCCCATTATTGCGCAGAAGGCAGTTATGGTGGAGGACGGTGATACGCCGGAAATCCTGCAAAGAAGGGTGATGGAGCAGGCAGAATGGATCTTACTGCCACAGGCCATTGACGACGTGGCAAACGGAAGACTTACCATTGTGGACGGACATGTACGCAAAAAGGCATAACGAGAAGAATTGAAGTGAGGTGGAAGGATGAAGGTACTAATCGTGGGTGGCGGCGGACGCGAGCATGCGATCGCAGTCAGCATGAAGAAGAGTAAACGGGTGGAGAAGTTATACTGTGTTCCTGGAAATGCAGGAATTGCACAGATCGCAGAATGCGAGCCCTCCATCGGCGTCATGGAGTTTGACAAGATTGTGGCCTATGCAAAGGAAAAGGCCGTGGATCTGGTGTTTGTAGCACCCGATGATCCTTTGGTAGGCGGTTTGGTGGATGTGCTGGAGGCAAACGGACTTCGCGCATTTGGACCAAACAAGGCAGCGGCAATTCTGGAGGGAAGCAAGGCCTTCTCAAAGGATTTGATGAAGAAATACAACATTCCGACGGCTGCTTACGAGACCTTCGATGATCCCGAAAAAGCACTGAAATACTTAGAGACGGCGGACATGCCCATTGTTTTGAAGGCAGACGGACTTGCACTCGGCAAGGGTGTTCTGATCTGCAACAACCTCGAAGAGGCAAAGGCTGGCGTGAAGGAAATCATGATGGATAAGCACTTTGGAAGTGCTGGAAACCGCATGGTCATTGAGGAATTCATGACTGGCAGAGAGGTTTCCGTGCTGTCCTTCGTGGATGGAAAGACCATTCGCATCATGAGCTCCGCACAGGATCATAAGAGAGCGAAGGACGGTGATCAGGGACTGAATACCGGAGGCATGGGAAACTTTTCTCCCAGCCCGTTCTATACCGCAGAGGTGGATGATTTCTGTAAGAAGTACATTTATCAGGCGACCGTGGATGCCATGGCAGCAGAGGGAAGACCCTTCAAGGGCGTCATTTTCTTTGGCTTAATGCTGACACCGAAGGGACCGAGAGTATTGGAGTTCAATGCAAGATTCGGTGATCCTGAGGCACAGGTGGTGCTCTGCCGCATGAAGAATGACATCATGGACGTTGTGGATGCCTGCATCGACGGAACGCTCGACAAGGTGGAGCTGGAATTTGAGGATAAGGCAGCTGTTTGTGTAGTGCTTGCCTCCGACGGATATCCTGTTTCCTACAAAAAAGGCTTTGAGATCAAGGGCCTGGAGAACTTTGAAGGCAAGGAGGATTATTATTGCTTCCATGCCGGCAGTAAGTTCGATGATCAGGGAAGAGTAGTGACCAATGGAGGCAGAGTGCTTGGCGTAACGGCCAAGGGCGCTACGCTGAAGGAAGCTCGTGCTAAGGCCTATGAGGCCACGAAATGGGTAGACTTCGAGAATAAGTATATGAGAACGGACATTGGCAAGGCGATCGACGAAGCATAAGCCAATGACAAAAAGGGGATTAGGAAATACGAAGCCTGACGTGAGTTAGGCAAAAAGATAGAATATGAGGAAGGAAGGCTGATAAAGATGGCGGGGAAAGCACAAGGGATGAAAGTTTGGCGAAAGGTAATAACGATGATTGCGTTTGCGTTCGCGCTTGTGATCTTTGCAGAAGGTTTTAGAACCGTGGTTCATGCAGAGTCAGGTACGACCAATACAGGCGTAAACATGCGTAAGACACCCAGCAAGAATGGTGATTTGGTAAAGAAGCTGGAAAAGGGAACGACGGTTGAGCTTGGCGATTTGGTAGACGGCAAGGACGGAGACGGAAAAAAGTGGTATGCAGTCACGGTGGGAAGCGATAAGGGTTACATTCGTTCCGACCTGATTACCAAAGGCACTACGAATACTGGAGTTTCCGATGGCGGAAGCAGTGGAGTCGTAGAAGAAGTAACGCCCGTTGGCGCGACCGTTGCAGGCAGCAATACCGTAAGAGTTCGTACCAGCGCCTCTACGACGACCAGCAACAACATTCTGGCAACCGTGGCTAAGGGAACGGATGTAACGGTTATCGGTAAGGTTGTCGGCGAAGACAAGAAGACCTGGTATCAGGTAAGATTAATGGTGGAAGGTTCCGAAAAGGTTGGTTACATCCGCAGTGATTATCTGGTCATTTCCGGTGAGATCAGACCCATTGATTCTACTGGTACCGAGACCTCGACGCCCGTAGATAACGATCCCACGATTCCCGACGATACTGAGCCGAAGAAGGATACGGAAACCGTAACTCCCAGCAAGCGTTATGAGACGAAGCTGATCAATGAGGAGTGGTGGATCCAGGATCTCGAGAAGAACGAGCAGTACAAGATTGAGCAGCTGTTCAGCGCTGCAAATGAATATAAGTCTCTGTATGAAGCAGCGAATAAGAAAGCAAAATCCAGAAAGGGTTGGTTGATCTTCTTCATCATCGTTGCAGTACTCGCATGTGGCGGAGCAGGATACCTGTTCTACAGACTGAAGGAAGCAAAGGAAGCAGCATTCATCGCTTCCATCGAGAACAACACCCCGAGACGTACCTCTGACAGACCCGCTAGAAATCAGGCGAATGGCAGAGAAAAGCCTGCAATTAGAGATGGCTTAGAGGGACGCAGCAGAGAAGACGGACGCCCCGCGAATGGTCAGAGAAGCACTGGCAATCGCCAGCCTGGTCAGAGACCGAATGGTCAGCCTGGCCAGAGACCTGCAGGTGCACAGCAGGGTCAGAGACCCGCAGGTGCACAGCAGGGCCAGAGACCGAATGGTCAGCCTGGACAGAGACCCGCTGACGCACAGGGTCAGAGACCTATGAACGGTCAGCCGGGACAGAGACCGGTAGACGCACAGGGCCAGAGACCTATGGGCGGCCAGCCTCAGCAGAGACCGGTAGACGGACAGGGTCAGAGACCAATGAATGGTCAGCCGGGACAGAGACCCATGGACGCACAGGGCCAGAGACCTATGAATGGTCAGCCGGGACAGAGACCCATGGATGCACAGGGACAGAGACCTATGGGCGGTCAGCCTCAGCAGAGACCAGTGAATGGACCTCAAGGCCAGCCTCAGGCAGCACCCAATCGTCCTAAGAATTTCGTGCAGGATAACGACGACATGGAATACGAGTTCCTCAATTGGGACAGCGACGAATGATCGGAAACTGAAAATAATCTAAAATAGTTATAAACTTTCGAAGGGGCAGGTTGACACTGCCCCTTTGCTGTTATATGATTATTAACACAGGGGATCAAAGCATCCAGTTCCTCGTGCTTGCACGAAAGGAACTGGAATGCCTTGAGACCCGCAAAAACATGAGACAGTAGCGATTTGCGCAGCAAATCAGCGGATGTCGAATGTTTTTAGAATTGCGAGAGTTGCGAAGCAACGAAGCAATTCGAGTGTTAATTAAAAATCGAGTGTTAATTAAAAATCGAGTGTTAATAAAATCCGAGTGTTAATTATAAGTCGTGTGTTAATATTTCTAAGCGATTACATTCAGAAAGGAGGCCCCATCATGTTTATTGAGATTGATTTTAACAGTGACGAAGCATTATACCTGCAGCTTCGCAACCAAATCATTCTTGGCATCGCCACGGATCAGTTTCATGAGGGGGAATCCCTGCCAAGCGTGAGAAGTTTGGCGGATATTATTGGCATAAACATGCATACTGTAAATAAGGCATATACGCTTCTAAAACAGGAGGGGTATGTCAAGGTGGACCGCCGCAAGGGCGCGGTGATCGCCGTGGATGCCAATCAGGCGCTGCTCATGGAGGAAATCCGAAGAGAGCTACAGGTTATCTTAGCAAAGAGCTATTGTAAGAATGTTCCTAGAGAAGAAATACACAATTTGGTTGACGAGATCTATGACGGGATGGAGAGATAAGGAATGCAATCACAGTTTTTTACGGAAAAAGCAAGAACAGCCCTTTCCCTTGCGGCGAAACGCGCAGGGAGCTTAAATCAGGGCTATATCGGAACGGAGCACATTTTGGCAGGCCTTCTGGAAGAGGGAACTGGCGTTGCCGCAAAGGTGCTTTCGGAGAATGGCGTTGAATTAGATCGTCTTTTGGACATGATTCGCGAGCTGATTGCCTTTGAGAATGGTACGCCAGTTCGGGATCGTGAGGGATACTCCCCAAGGGCTCAGAGGATTTTAGAGGAAGCACAGACGCAGGCAAAGCGCTTTGGACAGAAGGAAGCCGGAACGGAGCATCTACTGCTTGCGATCATCAAAGAGGGAGAGAATGTGGCAGTCAGGTTGATGAATGCCATGAACGTGAACCTTCAGAAGGTTTATGTGGAGACCCTGCAGGCCATTGGACAGGATGGCAATCTGTACAAAGAGGATTTAGGACGAAAGAATCAGGGAAGGGGTAAGACCTCTACCTTGGAGCAATATAGCCGTGACCTTACGGCGCTGGCACGGGAGGGAAAGCTGGATCCCGTCATCGGCAGGGAGGATGAGATTCGCAGGGTGATTCAGATTTTGAGCCGCCGCACGAAGAATAACCCCTGCCTGATTGGCGAGCCTGGCGTTGGAAAGACCTCCGTGGTCGAGGGACTTGCACTTCGTATTGTATCAGGTGACGTGCCATTTACGGTGCAGAACAAGCGCGTTTTGACCTTGGATCTTTCTGGCATGGTCGCAGGAAGTAAGTACCGCGGTGAATTCGAGGAAAGAATTAAAAAGGTCATCAAGGAAGTCATTGACGATGGTAACATCGTACTGTTTTTGGACGAGATTCACACATTGATCGGAGCAGGCGGCGCAGAGGGCGCCATCGACGCCTCCAACATTCTAAAGCCTTCCCTGGCAAGGGGTGAGCTGCAGATGATTGGTGCCACGACGATTTCGGAGTATCGGAAATATGTGGAGAAGGATGCAGCTTTGGAGCGCAGATTCCAGCCCGTCAATGTCGAGGAACCGACGCAGGAGGAGGCCATCCAGATTCTGGAGGGCATCAAGGGGCGCTATGAGGAGCATCATCGCGTGACCATCACAAAGGAGGCCGTTGAGGCAGCCGTGAAGCTGTCAGAGCGCTATATCAATGACCGAAATCTTCCGGACAAGGCCATTGACCTGATTGATGAGGCAGCGGCGAGTGCAAGACTGCAAATGATGGAGATTCCACAGAAGGAGAAGGAACTCCTTGCTGAGATTAAGAAGAAGGATCAGCAGATTGAGCGTTCCATCCGCATGGAGATCTTTACGCAGGCTGCAGAGCTCAAGCAGCAGCAGGCGGATCTGTTAAAGAAGTATGATAAGCTTGTGGCACGCAGAGAGGATCAGGAGAAGGAAAAGCGCTACGAGGTGAGCGAGGAGGATATCGCGAGGGTGGTATCCACCTGGACGAAGATTCCAGTGACAAAGCTCGCAGAGAAGGAGAGCGAGAAGCTCTTAAAGCTTGAGAGCATTCTTCATAAGCGCGTGATTGGACAGGAGGAGGCGGTCAATGCCGTGGCGAAGGCCATGAGAAGAGGCAGGGTTGGACTAAAAGATCCCAACCGCCCCATTGGATCCTTCTTCTTCCTTGGACCGACTGGCGTCGGAAAGACGGAGCTGTCGAAGGCTCTGGCTGAGGCAATGTTTGGCTCTGAGGATGCCATGATTCGCGTGGACATGTCGGAGTATATGGAGGGACACTCCGTCTCTAAGATGATTGGTTCCCCGCCTGGCTACGTGGGCTTTGACGAGGGTGGTCAGCTCTCGGAAAAGGTTCGCAGAAACCCATATTCCGTAGTGCTCTTTGATGAGATCGAGAAGGCGCATCCCGATGTGTTCAATATTTTGTTGCAGGTGCTGGATGATGGTCACATTACGGATTCCAAGGGCCGCAAGGTAAGCTTTAAGAATACCATTCTGATCATGACCTCCAACGCAGGAGCGCAGAGAATCGTAGATCCCAAGAATCTCGGCTTCGCGGCGGAAAAGAATGAGAAGAAGGATTATGAGCGGATGAAATCCGCCGTGATGGAAGAGGTCAAGAAGAGCTTTAAGCCTGAGTTCATCAACCGTATTGATGAGATTATTGTCTTCCATCAGCTGAACAATGATAACATGAAGGAGATCGTAAACCTTCTTGCAAAGAATTTGACGAAGCGCTGTGAGGCACAGATGGACATTCACCTGACGCTCACGCCCGCGCTGAAGGAGCATTTGGTGACCAAGTACTCCGATGCCAAGATGGGTGCGAGACCCTTGAAGAGAGCCATCCAGACGGTTGTGGAGGATGCGCTGGCAGAGGAGATTCTGTCAAAGCGAGTGCAGCCTGGCGACGTCGTAAGTGCAGGCTTTAAGGGCGACAAGGTGACATTTCAGGTCAAGAAATAGCTTCATCCGTCAGACAAATGAATGTTAAGGAATCAAAAGAGGAATAAAAAAATAACATAAGGCCAGAAAATACTAGGAGGATGAAAAAATGGCAGTAGTTGAGGAATTGATCCGCAGTGAGGAAAATGGTGGCATTAGCTTTGGTAATCACAAGCTGAATGCGAAGGCAAAGCTCGAGGACTTCAAGCACGGCGGAGATCTGCTGAAGGTAAAGACCTATAACGAGATCACCAAGCTGGAGAAGAACGGCGGCTTCTTATATGAATCCGTTCCTGGAACCAGTGTAACCTCCTTCGTAGAGGGTGAGGATCAGGTTGCCTTTACCGTAGAGGGTGATAAGGATGCACAGATTACCATCGGACTGATGGATGACACGAATTATGAGGTATTTGTGGATGGCGAGAGTATCGGCATCATGAACACGGGACTCGGCGGAAAGCTTTCCCTTTCCGTAGAGCTGGCTGCCGCAGATCAGGTACAGGTAAAGATCGTAAGACAGTAAGGCAAAAGGGAAGGCGGTAAGCAGGGGAACATGGCAAAGGGAAAAATGACCAGCGTCTTTTTCTGCCAAAGTTGTGGCTATGAGTCTGCAAAATGGATGGGACAATGTCCGGGCTGCAAGGCATGGAACACGATGGTGGAGGAGATTGTTGATCGGTCAAAGCTGCAAAATGGCGGAGGACAGCTTCGCCGTCAGACTTCCGATGCAGAGGTTTGCGTTCTGTCGGAGGTGACCATACGCGAGCAGGATAAGGTTCTCACGGGCATCGCAGAGCTTGACAGGGTTCTGGGTGGAGGCATCGTGCAGGGCTCGCTTACGCTAGTAGGCGGTGATCCTGGCATTGGAAAATCGACGCTGCTTTTACAGACCTGTCAGGCAGTTGCAGCTGCGGGACATAAGGTGCTCTATGTCTCGGGCGAGGAATCCCAGGTGCAGATCAAAATGCGCGCGGACAGACTTGGCAATTTTTCCAAAAACGTGTTATTATTATGTGAGACGTCACTTGATGCGATAACGGAAATCATACGGAGACAGAAGCCTGAGATCGTGGTCATTGATTCCATTCAGACCATGTATTCGGAAAGCGTATCTTCAGCGCCTGGAAGCGTATCACAGGTGCGTGAGGCTACGGCGACCCTGTTGCAGCTGGCAAAGGGCCTGTTGGTTTCTATTTTTATCGTCGGTCACGTGACCAAGGAAGGAACCGTTGCCGGCCCTAGAGTGCTGGAGCACATGGTGGACACCGTGCTGTACTTTGAGGGGGACAGGCATGCATCCTACCGCATTTTGCGCAGTGTTAAGAATCGTTTTGGTTCTACGAATGAAATCGGTGTTTTTGAGATGCGGGAGAGCGGACTGGAGGAGGTCAAAAATCCCTCGGAATACATGCTTTCCGGAAGACCAGAAAATGCCAGCGGTTCGATTGTGACCTGTTCCTTGGAGGGAACGAGGCCGCTGCTCATTGAAATACAAGGACTTGTGTGCCAGAGTAACTTTGGCATCCCAAGAAGACAGACCACGGGAACGGATTTTAATCGCGTGAACCTTTTGATGGCCGTGCTGGAAAAGCGATCTGGTGTACAGCTGTCAGGCTGTGATGCTTATGTCAATATTACGGGAGGCTTAAAGGTCGTAGAGCCTGCGATTGATCTTGCAATTGTTTTGGCAATCGTTTCAAGCTTCCGTAACCGGCCGTTGCCAGCGAAGCTGATTGCCTTTGGCGAGGTTGGCCTGTCTGGTGAGGTGCGAGCCGTAAGTCAGGCGTCGCAACGCGTGGCGGAGGCAGAAAAGCTTGGATTTGAGCTATGCCTGATGCCCAAAGGAAATTTAAGTGATTGTAGAACAGAGCATGCAGGAAAAATGAAAGTGATCGGAATTTCATCCGTTACGGATGCTTTAGATTATATCAGTGGCTAAAGAGGAGGTGGACAACATGACGTACATGGATTTGGTGGATAAGGTTAGAGGAGTATTTGAAAACGCTGATGCCAGGAAGGTTCTGGAACATGTTGCCATTCAGGTAAACGTTACAGGTGAGGGCGAGGGTATTTTCTATGTGGAAATAGCAGAAAGACATATCTGCGTGGAGCCCTATGACTATTATGACAGAGACTGTCTTCTCATTGTTCCCAGCTCCGTAGTGGTGGAATTGTGTGAAAAAAAGTATACGTTAAAAAGCGCCATTGCAAAGGGACTTGTCCAATTTTATGGCGATGAACGCAAGATGAATCTGTGTTTAGCGAAGGTTAAGGTGCGTTGAGTGCTAAAATTCGCGAAAAATCGTAAAAAATCTTAAAAATATCGCAAAAAATATGGATTTTTTTGATGATTTATATTGATAAAATCATTTTAATTTGTTATGCTGTTATTTAGAAAGGCCTAAGCCTTTTAGAAAAAGGATTGCTGGGCACAAGGTGCTCGAAATAGGCAAAAGAAGGAAGGAGATCCATTATGAACAAGACAGAACTTGTAGCAGCAGTAGCAGCAAAGGCTGAGATTACCAAGAAGGACGCAGCCGCAGCAGTAGAAGCAGTATTCGAAGTAATCGGTGACGAGCTTCAGAAGAAAGAAAAAGTTCAGTTGATCGGTTTTGGTACTTTCCAGACCAGCGAGAGAAAGGCTCGTACCGGACGTAATCCTCAGACTGGCGATACCGTTAAGATCGCAGCAGCTACTCTTCCCGCTTTCAAGGCTGGTAAGGCTCTGAAGGAGAAGGTTAACACCAAGCCTAAGAAGGCAGCAGCTAAGAAGAAGAAATAAGTTCCATTTCGTGAAGTAATGTGATAATTAGATTTCAATGCGAAAGGCGGCGTGCTAAGCACGTCGCCTTCGTTTGTTTTAGGTGGAAGCTTTATAACTCATAAGCAGCTTTTTTATCATGGTATATTTTTTCTCAGGGATCGGAAGTACCGTACCGTCTGATAGCGAGACCTTGAAGCGCCAGACGGATATTACGTCAAGCGGATTGACCAAATAACCGGAATGGATTCGAACCAGTAGTCCCTTTGTCAGCTCTTCGATTTCAGAAAGAGAACCCTTGACTTTCAGCGTTCTGTTTCGGAGATGCATAATACAATGCTGATCAGGTGTCGTTTGTGCCCAGATGACAGAGCTTACTGCGATAACATAGAAAGCATTATCCGTTCCGCGCAGGCTGATCCTGGGCTCCTGCACCGGCTTTTGAGCTTGTTTGTAAACTTCATTATAATGTTCGGGATAAATCGTGTCAGCACTGTGCTGTTCACCAGGATTGGAAATGTGGATCATCAGCATTCTAGGTACTCGCTCCTTGTGCTTATTCTCATCGACAATCGTGATTTCTGCCCAACTGAGCTGAATGCGCTGGAATAATGGAATATTGTCTCCGTTTGGGTAATGTGTAGTCACTACAAACATCAGCATTACCTCGCAGGAGGTCGGAGAAAGCTGAATATACTGTGCTTCAATGTCGCCGATAGAGAAGGTCAGTGGATTTGGCGATTGCTCCCACGCCTTGCGCATATTTGCTTTTCCTACGATATGCTGCCCGATTGCAGGCCCGTGCCAGATCACGTTATCAGCCATGTAATCAAAATATGGCTCAATGTTATTATCATAGTATTCATTTACAATATAAATACTTTTTTCTACGCATTCCGTGACATTCATGTTAAGGAGCTCCTTTGCCTATCGGTTACCGTAGCTTTCATGCATGATATGGTTAGACATGTAGGCATGCACTCAGGTACGGTAAGATATGGGTATTATGGGTATTGTAACATTTTCACATTACATGGGTATTGTAACATACATGGATCAAGATGACAAGAAAAACAAGTTATTTACAGGAAAATGCAAGTTATTTTTAATTTTTTTATTGACAAACAAAGTGAAATGTGCATACTTTAAATGATAATTATCATCTTAATGGAAAGTGTACTGGCATTTGCACCAAACGGAAGGAACCTGCTATGACTACGACAAAAAAAATTAGAAACCGCTTTGGCAATTACATATGTAGGAGTTGTATCAATGAAGTGTACCATATGAATCTTTCACCGAAGGATTGTGAATATGAAATGTATCCAGGTTTGTGTCCAAGGTGTAAGAGAATGAAGAATATTGTATGTGGGACAAGTTGGCAAGGCAGAATAAAGCTCATCTTAAAATAATCAGCATGCAAGAGTGATGAAAGGGTGGTTGAAGACCACCTTTTTTGTTGCATAAAAACGATTCAAGGGAACTGCCGAATGAATATTGACAGAGAATACCGGTAATGTTAGGATTTTAGTGGTTTTGAAATCCGACGGACATTGATTTGGAGGGGAGAATGGACGTGAATGCATATTTGCAGGTTGGATTGGGATTTCGAGGCCTTTGCCAATCAGCTCAACGAGCCTGTTCTAGGTAAGATCAAGATTTTGCTCCTTCAGGCACTCGAAGAGGAGGCTGGTCCGGATGAAGCGACGACGGATGTCTACTTTAGTAAAGCCATCTGCAGTTCCCGGGAGAGCAAGAATATACTCAGTCCAAAATCCTTCTTCTCTGCGACATATCAGGCAGTAGGAGCGGGGCAATGAATGACCTGCGTAATGCCGTGATCACCTTCGCACGGGATAAGGACGAAAAGGAGGACATCTCTGGATGCCCGTGAAATTCTCCGGTGGCATCAGGCCAAGGTCAACAGAACAATAACGCAGGCGGCCGCAACGCCAGAGGCTTCTACTTTATCGACGCGAACGGAAACCTTGGCAGCGAACACGGAACAATTAACGGGTAGGGCATATACAGATGAAAACAGTGAAAAGCATTCAAAAAATCAAGACATGGCTATGCATGTCACTCTTTCTCCTGCTCATCATGGCATATGGCAGCCGAGTGCTGGCGGAGACAACAACCTCCGTCATCACCAATCTGCCTTCGCAGCAGGATCTGACGGTGCACTTTACCTTTGACGTGGGCAAGGTGGACATTGTCTTTATTTCTCCTTTTGGGGAGCGAAGGAGCAAGGGAGATGAGGGTGTTGAGTTCGCGGAGGGCGGCGTATCACAGCCTTTATGGGTGCGTTATTTGCCGCTGCTAATTGCTCTTGCGGGAAGCCTTGCATGGACCCTCTATTCGATCATCTTCCTCAAAAAGCCCAAAATGAAAAAGAGTCGCATCATAGGCAACCTTCTCCTCTGGGATGGCGTGGTTGCTGCGTATGAAGGCATCATTGGCTGGCTGTACTTTCGTAAGTATTCCTTCGGCCGCTCCATGGAATTCTTTGAACTGGCGGAGAGATCCGGCGCGGAAGCCGCGAAGGAGATGAACGAGGAAGCCATGTTCTTTCAGGCGCTTCTCATCGGCGCGGGCGTCCTTGCCGTGAGCATTCTTGTCACCGTATTGGTAGTTATCTTAAAGAAGCGCAAGGACAAAAAGAAAATTGCTGAAAAGACGGAGGGCTAACCGCAAGCTTCCGATCTTGCGCCGGGCATGGGAATTGCTTGACAGTAATTTAGGGGCCTTCATGGCCCCTTTTTTATGCGCGATACGGCCGACAGGCGTTTGCCCTGCTTGTATGGGCAAACATTTGACGGCTAACGCGACAATAGCGTAGGGACTATTTCCCTACTCGAATAAAAACATAGAAGGATATGACAAAAAAGCTTGACATAATATCAATATGATAATATGATAAACATAAGAAAACGGAAGGGAGACATCAGAAATGTGGGAAAGATATCATCCGGACAAAAAATGGATCAGGGAACACTTGCCCGAGAGAGTTACGGACGAAATGCTTGACGGATGCGAAGTTTTTACCTCTTTCTACCGTGATGACCTGAAGATCATTCGTGAATACCATCATGGAGACGCCATGGGGAAGGTTTACGAGGCGAAGGACGAGGAGGACTTCCTTCTGTGGTTTTTTAAGGAGTGCTGCGATGAGCTGAGCTCGGAGCTGATAAAGCCGGATCGCCTGAAGGAAAGGCTTAGGTGGAGATATGTTGACAGAAGCTGGGGATACGACCGCCGAATCTATGTTGAGAGAGAGGAGTATGAATTTAACACCATCGAGGATCGCAGGCTTCCTAAGTATGAGGAATACCTAAGACTTGTAAGACCAGTGCTAACGCGGAAGCAGTGGGAAGCCGAAGCGCAAGAGCGCCTGAACTTGATGAATCAGTATTTTAAGGATCCTCACTGGGATTATGACAGGGATAAAATGGTCTATGTTGAGATCAGTGATTCTAAACCAAGCTTTGAAACTGTTTATCAGGAGCCGGGAGAGCCCAAGCCTGACAAGATCCTAAGGAAGTGGCAACCGGCGCCCGTGGACGATGGAAAGACCTACACCGTCGTTCCGGTACTGTCGCTGGACGAGCTGGAACCATTCCTGAAGGAAAAAGGTTTGGACTATCAGCTGCTGTTTGGTTTAGACATTCCGGATGACCTTCCATATTGGGGCGTCTGCCGTGGCCGGGAGGTGTATCATCCCTTGGCGTGCGTGGTATCGGAAATGGATACGGAGGTTCTTTTGAAGGCGGCGGAGGATCTGCAGCGGGGGAAGACACCGACGCTATAAAGAGAAACATGCAATAAAAGACAAAATAACTGATGGCAAAACGAAATAAACGAAAAAACCGAAACATAAGAAAAATGACAATACATGCGCCAATAAAGAGGAGCCAAGAATATGAGAATTGTAGGAATTATGTTAATGAGTAAGTTTGTGTATGAAATGAACAGGGACGTCCTCTCGGATACTGACTTTATCTGGATGGCCGCGGGGACAGACATGAAGGCAGAATTCATGGGCGCGTCTCCTGAATGGATCGAGAAGGCCGGGACTGAGGCATATTATGATGAATATGACGTCCGCCCCGTCATGATCTTCGACAGAATTCCTTATGAGCGTGGCTCCAAGATTGAATACGCAGGAATCCGTTGGACGGTGTATTCCGACAGAGAGATGCTGGCGGATGAGTCAATCGGAAAATGCCGGCTTGTAGAAAGAAGCTGGCAGATCAAAAAGGGCAGGCCGCTCACCGTTTTGGAGATCAAGTGTCTGTTTTTTGCTGAAAACTGGCAGATAAATCATGCAAAGGATCCGCTGTTTCTTCTTGAGGGGGAGGACAGGATCCCCATTCCTATGGAATACGGGTACGCGAATGGTGGTATTTGAAAAGAAAACCTCGAAAACCTTGTTTGCTAGGTTTTCGAGGTTTTTGTGAGCAGGGGAAGAGGGGATCGAACCCCCGTTAACGGTTTTGGAGACCGCCGCACTACCGCTGTACTATTCCCCTATATTAGATCGATTTGCACCGACGAATGAAATTATAACACGAACATTTGGGTTTTGCAAGAGTTTTTTTATATTTCAACCATTTTC
>SVFO01000046.1 GCA_015056795.1 Lachnospiraceae bacterium | reverse complement strand
AAGAGGAAAGGCAACATAAACAAGACGCGGGGCGGTGCTGGGTTGCCTTTTGAGGAAGAATCAAGAGGAAAGGCAACTTAAATAAGGCGCAGGGTGGCGCTGGGTTGCCTTTTGAGGAAGAATCAAGAGAAAAGGCAACATAAACAAGGTGTGGGGCGGCGACAAGTTGCCTTTCGACAAAGCATGGATCGAAACCGGAAAAAAATCGGCAACTTCTGGTTTGTTGATTGGAAGCAGGGAAATCGACAGCTTTCAGTTTGTCGAGTTTGTGATTATAAAAATATAAGGAGCATAGAAGATGATTTTTCATATCATTTTAATCGTTTTAGCAGTAATTGTTGCCTTATTCTTATTACTGTTTTGTATCTATTTCTTTAATTTGGACATGAAGCTGATCGTGAACGTGATTGCCCCCATTCTGGAGAAGTACCACGATAAAAAGAAGCATGACCAGTTTGTGTAGTGTGCAATACAAATGACATAAAAAAGCATGGAGCACCCATGTAAGAAAGACTAAAAAGGAGCACGCAAATGAAAAAGAAAAGAATTTTGGTATGGTTTGCGGCGATTTTGACGGCGGTGACGCTGGCGGGCTGTTCTACGGATGGTCAAAATGTGCCTGCGGACGGGTCTTCCGTGGAGAGTACGGTGGAGGATGCGTCAGCGCAGCAGAGTACGGCGGACAAAGGAGCCGAAGGTGACGCGGCAAAGAATGGAACCGCGGAAGCGACGGACGGCACTGAGGACAATGGAGCAGGAGGACAAAGCGGAGAAGCAGGCGTTATCAGCGGACAGGATGGAGAACAGGACAAGGCGCAAGCCGTAGAAAAGAACGGTGAAATCTATGTCCTGTATACGAGCGACGTGCACTGCGGCGTTGATCAGGGCTTCGGCTACGCAGGGCTTTATCAGATTCGTGAGACTCTGGAAGCACAGGGCTATGAAACGATCCTTGTGGATGATGGAGATGCCATTCAGGGCGAGCTACTCGGATTGCTGACCAAGGGTGAGGCGATCATAGACATGATGAATGCACTGAAATATGACGTGGCAATCCCTGGAAATCATGAGTTTGATTACGGCGTGGAGCGCTTCCTGGAGCTATCAAAAAAGGCGGAATTTTCTTATGTGAGCTGTAACCTGAATTATAAGGAAACGCCGCTATTCGATCCCTATGTCATCAAAGAGGTGGCTGGGATGAAAATTGCATTTGTAGGCGTGACGACGCCAAGTACGATCACGCAGTCCACGCCGAAGTATTTTCAGGATGAAACAGGGGAATATGTCTATGGCTTTTTGAGGGATGCGACGGGTGAAAAGCTTTATGCAGCCGTACAGAAGGCGGTGGATGATGCCCGTGCGAAGGGTGCTGACCTGGTGTATCTTTTGGCGCATCTTGGCATGAATGCGGAGGATAGTCCTTGGACCTATGCGGAGGTCATCGAGAATACGAACGGCATTGACGTTGTGCTAGATGGACATAGCCATGATGCAGAACAGATAAAAATGAAGAATAAGGACGGCGAGGCAGTGATTCGTTCTGCCTGCGGCACAAAGCTTACGGGTATCGGTTACAGTCATATTTCTGCGGATAAGACTATTACTGACACGGGAATTTGGAACTGGACAAGCTCCGTCAGCGTGCCGGAGCTGTTAGGACTCGAGAATCCCGTAGAAGACATGGTTGCGGAAGCCATGGCTGACGTTCAGGAGTTGCTTGACAGAAAGATTGCAGATAGTGATTACGTGCTGACTATTTATGATCCACAGGCAACGGATTCCAAGGGAAATCCCATACGTATGGTGCGTCGTGCAGAAACCAATCTTGGAGATTTTTGTGCGGATGCCATTCGTGCCGTTTCAGGTGCTGACATTGCCATGGTCAATGGCGGAGGAGTTCGTGCGAACCTCGCAGCTGGGGACATTACCTATGGAAATCTGGTCAAGGTACATCCCTTCGGCAACCAGATTTGCATGATCCGCGCGACGGGACAGCAGATTTTGGATGCTTTGGAATGGAGCGTACATGCCATTCCTGACGAGTTCGGTGGATTCCTTCAGGTATCGGGCATGCGGTTTGAGGTCGACGCCACGATTCCGAGTGGCTGTATCGTGGATGAAAATGGCATGCTCGCTGGTATTCGGGGCAAGCGCCGTGTTACCAAGGCTTGGGTCGGAGATGAAGAGCTTAATCCGAAGAAAACCTATGTGGTTGCGGGTATTCAATATACATTGCGACAGGGAGGCGATGGCTACACGGTATTTAAGGATGCAGAGATCTTAGCCGAGGAGATGAAGCTCGATGTTCAGGTATTGATCGATTATATCACGGATACCCTGCAGGGAAGCATCAGCGGTGAAGCCTATGCAGATCCTTATGGACAGGAAAGAATCGTGATTCACGACGGCGAATAACTGGATAGATAGGAAAAAAGAAACGAGAAGAAATGGTTTTAACATGACTTTTGTCATGTTGAAATCATTTCTTTTTTCACTTCAAAAGCTTGTAAGGAGCTGATAGGATGATATCGTAAGAGAAAACAAAGCAACCGGGCAAGCCGAAAGTAAGGAGGCTGCCGAAAACATGGGAGATGGTAAGATGAGCGAAAACATCATTTTAAGGACAAAGGATCTGACAAAGAAATATGACAATCGGGTGGTTGTTGACAACCTGAATTTAGAGATCAAGAGGGGCGAGGTGTTCGGGCTGCTGGGGCCAAATGGCGCGGGAAAGAGCACGACCATGAATATGATCTGCGACATCGTAAAGCCAACGCTCGGCAGCGTGGAATTCATGGGAAAGGACTTTCGGAAGCATCGAAAGGAGCTGGTGAAGAAGCTCGGATATATTCCGCAGGATCTTGCCATTCATGGGAACCTAAAGGCTTGGGAGAACGTGGAGCTCTTTACCTCGCTCTATGGGATTCGGGGCGCGGAGCTAAAGACGGCGATTGATGAGTCGCTCGAGTACGTAGGGCTTTCGGAACGCAGAAATGATTATGCTAAGAGCTTCTCGGGCGGCATGAAGCGAAGGCTCAACATCGCCTGCGCGATTGGGCATCATCCGGAGCTTTTGATTTTCGATGAGCCGACGGTCGGCATCGATCCGCAGTCAAGAAATTTCATCCTCAGTAAGATCAAGGAATCCAATCAAAATGGCGCGACGGTCATCTACACGAGCCATTACATGGAAGAGGTTGAGGCCATTTGTACGAGGATCGCGATCATGGACAATGGAAGGATCATCGCCTGCGGAACGAGCCAGGAGCTGAAAAAGCTGGTAACGAAGGATGCGGAGGACATTTCGCTGGAGGAGGTCTTCCTGACGCTCACGGGCAAGAAGCTGAGAGACTATTAGGATGCGGGCGAAGGCGTTATGCCAAGGCACGAGGGGTCCTGGCGAAGGCATCGTAAATGTATTTTGAAAGGATGACTTGGAAAAATGATTCGATATTTGATCAAAAACAACATGAAATTAATGCTCCGAAGCCCGGCGAACATCTTGTTATTCATCGTTGCGCCGCTGGGAGTGCTGGCCATTTTATCCAATGCCTTTTCTTCTCTGATGCAGTCCTATGAAAAGAAGGAACCCTTCGAGGTGGGCTATGTAATGTCAGCGGAGAGCTTTTATGCTCCCTACGAAGAGGCACTGGTGGAAGTCGCAAAGGAGGCGGATATAACGCTCAAGGAGTTTCAGGAGGGGGATGCGAAGGAATGGATGGATCGCTATGACCTAACAGGGTTTGTCGAATTTCATGACGAGACATACCTTGTCTGGACAAGAGAGGACGCGAAAGTGGAGGGGCAGACCCTGGAGTATCTCCTGAATACCTTTGTGGAGGAGCTTGACCGCGGAAAGCTGCGGGTGATGAGCGCCATGGCGAGCGGCCAGACCGTGGACATGGAAGCGATTGCGAAGGGCAGCGAGGATCCGGAGATCTCCTTGGAGATTGAGCATCCGAATTTTATGCCAGCCATTGATTCGAGGGATTATTACGGAATTATTGAGATCATCTATTTTGGCTGGTGTGCGCTGGTCTGCGCAGCCGGGATCCTAGGAAATGAAAAGAAATATGGCATCACGAAAAAGTATCAGGTGGCGGGACTGTCGCGACTGCAAATTTATCTGACAAGGCTTCTTCCCATGTTTTTGGTGGTAATCATCTGTGAGGGAATCGCTGCCGTGATTGCAGCGCTGTTTCTGAATGTCCATTGGGGAAACCAGCTGCTTCTCAGCGCGATCCTGATGATCTTTATGATCCTCGCGGCCTCCGCATTTGAGCTGATGCTCTATTCGATCACGGACAGTATGGTGCTTTCGATTATCATTTCCTTTGCCGTGGTATGGATCTGGGGGTTCCTCGGCGGAAGCTTTGAAACCTATATGTTCTCTACCATATCCCAAAGCATCAAGGCGCTTTCCCCCATCTATCACGGAAATCGCGCCATGATTGAGCTGTCCTGCATGGGACACAGTGATTATCTTGTAAGCGCCCTGCTCTACTGCGGAGCAATGGCAATTGGTTGTTCAGGGATCGCACTCTTTGCAAGTGCCGTTAGAAAGAGAGGCTAGATATGCTGCAGTTGGTCAAAATGAGTATGAAATTACTGCTTCGCAATAAGGGGTTTTGGTTTTTTCTTCTGGCGATGCCAGTGCTCTCCGTTGCCATACTGCATGTGAAGACGGATGAGGATCTCGCCTTTTTCCGCGAGGAGACCGTGCGAGAGATTAAGGAGCTGTATCATGCGGAGGATAAGGTTGCCTATTACGGAAAGTCGGGAGAGTTCGTCGTCAAGGTATATGATGCATCGGGAAGTGCCCTTTCGGAAATGTTTTTGGAGAATCTTGCAAAAGATGGTCTGTTTTTGATTTGCAGGGCGAAGACGCCAGAGTTTACAAAGAGCGACGCAGACGCCGCCATGGCAAGAAGCGGCTTTGAGGATCGCATGGGGGCAGGCCTTTATCTTACCGAAGGCTTTGACGAGGCTGTTCTTTCAGGTGACGTTGCGAAGGGGATGACGATTTATCTGCTTTCCGAGGACGAGCGCTTTAAAATTTTTGAGCGTGAAATCAAGGGCTTTCTGGCAGAGGCAAAGACGATGGCGGAGCTTTCCGGAAAAGAGGGGGATGCGCTTGCAAGCGAGTTAGAGAAATTTCATTCGGAGGATCCGGAAAAGACCCTGCGATCCATGGCAAGAAAGGGGTCTGCTACGCTGACCAAGGAGCAGGTGAATCATAAGGCGCACATGGGGTATTCGTTTTCCTTCCTGACGCTATGCTTTGTGTTCTGCGGCGTGATCGTGGCACACACGACCATCGAGGAGGAGAAGCACAAGGTGCTGACGCGAATTCAGCTGACGGGTACCAGTAATCTCAAGTATTTTGTATCAAAGTTCGTGGTTTCTGCGATTGTCTCCGTCATGATCACGGGCGTGCTGGCAGTACTGACGCTCTTCATCGGGCAGGAGCAGCTCGGCATAAGCAGGGTTGCATTTTTGGGACTGGTATTTCTCATGGGCCTGATCTTCAATTCCTTAAGCCTTCTGCTTGGAATATTGAGCGGCGAGGTGATGACTGCGAATTTCATGGCATTTACGATTTGGTCCCTGTCCTGTATGCTGGCAGGTCTTTACTTCCCGCTGGATGATGCTTCCAGTTTTGTAAAGACGGTTTCTTACGTGATGCCGCAGCGGTGGTTCATGGATAGCGTCGATCAAATTTTTCTGGGAGACAAAAGAGGGTATTTTGTGGTACTATGTATTACGGCAGCGTATTTAATTATCATTCTGAGCCTCGGTGGCGTGGGGTTAAAGGTGAAGAAGATTGAACAGTAATACGAGAAAAAATTATTTTCTGGCGATCCGCATGGTGCTGATGCTTGGCTTTAGCCTGTACGGAATGGCCATACGAATGGAAGAAGCAGGAGTGTCGGTAACGATGCTTTTGCTTCTTGCGCTTTTTATTGGTTTCATTGCGTGTAAGGAGCTCGTGGAGGGCTGGAAGAGGGCAGCGCTTCTTCTGCTGGGCGGCTGTGTCGCGGCATTGATCAATGTGCTGGGCGGAGACGCGTATTTCCTGATGTTTTACTTTATCGTTTTCGAAATTCTGTCCTTTCTGCGAGATCAATTTGAGATTGCGCCCTTTTTCTATGTCTTTCCGTTCCTCATGGTTGCCAGGCAGATGCCCATGGAGCTTCCGGAGCGGTGCATTGTCATGCTGCTTCTCGTGACGTGCTATTATCAGCATGATTTTGTCGTGCGTTCCTATCGTAAGCAGACCATGGAGGACACGTTGCTTGAGCAGCGCCTGAAAAAGGACATGTCCGAGAAGGAGTACGAGACCAAGGCCTTGCTTCAGCAAAACCTCTTAAAGTCAGAGAACCAGATTTTGGAGGATCGTGCCAGACTTTCGCAGACCCTGCATGATAAGCTGGGACACGGCATTAACGGATCAATCTATCAGCTGGAGGCCATTAAGGTTTTGATGAAAAAGGATCCGGAAAAGTCTGATGCCATGATCCAGGCGGTGATTAATCAGCTTCGCATTTCCATGGATGAAATTCGGGCGATTCTGCGCAAGGAAAGACCCGAGAAAAAGGAATTAGCGCTTTTGCAGCTTTATAAGCTTTGCGAGGATTGTAATGAAAAGGGCGTGGAAGCAGAGGTGGTGACGGAGGGGGATACGTCACTTGTTCCTGAGAAGGCTTGGGAGGTGCTATTGGACAATGCTTTCGAGGCCGTGACCAATGCCATGAAATATGCAAAGTGCAAGCAAATCAGTATTAAGATTGTCGTATTGAATCAGATGATCCGTTGCACGATCGCGGATGACGGGAAGGGCTGTAGCGAGATCAAGGAGGGCATGGGAATCGCGGGAATGCGAAGGAGAGTTCGAGAGGCAGGCGGGACCATCAGCTTTGAAACGCAGCCTGGTTTCACGGTAAATATGTTGCTACCGTTTCGTTGAAGGACTCGGGGCTGTGGTTGGGATCCTCTTTCTAGTAGGCTTTAGACCACGTCGCAAGCTATGCTTGCGATCCCGAACGAAGCGAGGGACGTGCCGTAGGGCACGCTAAGGAAAGAGGATCCCAACCATCCCCTCGAGGTACGTGAGAGTGAAACGGTAGCAGGGAAGGAATGGAGCTGAGGATTTCAGGGATTTTCTCGAGGTACTGGGGGAAAAACGGCAGCAGGGAAGGGAATGAAGAAGGGGTGTTGTTATGGAGAGGATTAGGGTAATTATTGCGGATGATAGTGATTTTGTGCGGGATGGGATGAAGATTATCCTGGAGGTGGATGATGATTTTGAGGTGCTGGGCTGTGCTTCGAATGGGCGGGAGGCCGTACAGCTGGCGGAGGAGAAACATCCCGACGTGATTCTGATGGATATCCAGATGCCGGAGATGGACGGGATTGAGGCCACAAAGCAGATCGTGGAAAAGAATCTCGGGAAGGTATTGATTCTGACGACCTTTGATGACGACGTGCTTGTGCAAAAGGCTCTGCAGAACGGTGCAAAGGGATACCTGATTAAGAATCACACGCCGGAGCACTTAAAGCAAATGATCAAGTCCGTACATCAGGGAACGGGTGTCATGGAGGAGAAGATCCTGGAGTCGCTCGCGAAGTGTTCGCTTGCGGGTGGCAGGGAGCTTGGGAATGGATTCGATCCGTCGGGGTATTCCGAGAGGGAGCTGGAGATCATTCAGGCCGTTGCGGACGGACTTTCCAATAAAGAGATCGCGGCGAGACTTTATATTTCTGAGGGAACCGTGAAGAACTATATTACAACGATTCTATCGAAGGAGAATCTCTCGCACAGAACGGCGCTGGCCGTGTATTACCTGACCGGGAAGAAGGCGTAGCCGTGAAAACGCCGGAAATGTGGCAGACTATTGACATGTTTCCGGCGTTGGCTTATAATATGACTTATCTGGAGGGCGACCCATCAGAGGAGGCTTTCCATTCACTTCTAATTGGCAGTTCGGCCAATTTTCCATTGAGACAGGACCTGGGAGAGGGATATTTTGCGTGCTTTTTATTTGACTTGTGCGTGTATCAAGGGCTTTTAGAAGCTTTGTTATATGTTCTCTCTGCAAAACATACGCACTGCGGAAAAATGGCCGCTCCCGTGCTCCTGCAATTGTATCAGCGCAAGGGCGCAGGGAGGAGGATTTTTGTTTATGGGCAAAGAGGACAAGAGCCTAAAAAACTATTTTGAGGATCCGAGGAAATTTGCTGACGCGTGGAACGCCGTCGTCTACAAAGGGCGGCAAGTCATCAAGGCGGAGGAGCTGCATGAGGTCAATTCCGTATTTACGGCGGTAACGGGAAGCGTGGAGGAAGAACGAATCGCGGACATGGTCATGAAGAGGACGCGAGACGGAAATGATTTGGGAATCCTGGTTTTGGAAAACAATGACAAGACGGATTTCAGCATGCCTGTGCGGATTTTTCATGAGGAAGCCCTGGCATATCTAAAGCAGGTCAGGGAGATTGAGGCAAGAAATCGCGTTACGGCAAAACAGTTAAGGAAGATGGGGCGGCTCGGAGCGTATTATTACTATTTCACCAAGGATGACAGGGTGCGTCCCGTGTCAACGCTGGTTCTTTGCTGGGACGAGAAGGGATGGGAAGGAGGGAAAAGCCTTTGGGACGTCATGGATTTTACAGGGGCGGAAGAAATGCGTGAAACGGTTCCGAAATATCCAATCAGGGTAATTAACATGGCGCATATGGAAAACGAAGAGGCATTTCAGACGGATCTTGGAACGCTGGTGGGACTACTGAGACGAAAAAACGACAGGGATGCGTTTCGAAACTTTGCAGTTCAAAAAGGAAAGCATTTGGGGAGAACCGGATGGGCGGCCTTGGGTGAATTACTTCACAGCAAGAGTCTTATCAAACAGGCAGAAAAAGAAAACGAAGACGAGAAGGAGGATAAAGAAATGAGTGTTGTTGGAGATTGGATCGATCAAATGTATGATGATGGATTTAACAAAGGAATGGAGCAGGGAATAGAGCAGGGAATAGAGCAGGGAATAGAACAGGGAATAGAACAAGGAATAGAACAAGGAATAGAGCAAGGCTTCGAAGAGGGAACTAGGCAGGAGAGAAATCAGAACATATGCGTTCATGTTACCATGCTTATGAAAAACATGAACTGGACGGAGGAGAAGGCATGTCAGGCCCTTAGCATTGCCAAGGAGGAGTATCAGGCGGCAAAGGCTGAAATGCAGATAAAAACAAATGGCGATGCATGCAATATTCCATGTTAGCACATAGTTTTTGACATCAGAAGGTAAAAGCGAGAGTCTGGTAAGATACAAATGATGAAATGATAAAGTTGCCCCTTGTATTCCATGAGAATGCAGGGGGTATTTTGGTAAATCAAACATAAGAATGGGTTGGGCAGGAATGTTTGCTGAAATTGGTAGACAAATGCAAGCGTAGATATTATACTAAATTTAATTTTTAAGCAAGAAATATCGTAAAGCTAACCATCGCGAAGCGATTTAATCAGCGAAATGGAGCGAGGCGATTTAGTTATAAAAGAAGCCAAGTATCGCGAAGCGATTTAATTAAGAAAGGAGCAGGGCAGGCATGGTCGTAAGGGAAGAAGCAAGAAAGATGAAGCTGGCGGCGCCGCACATGGCGGCTGCATCCGAGGAGATGAGGAATGCGGCGCTTCAAAAAATCATAGAGACGTTAGAGGAAAATCGTGACGCGATCTTTCGCGAGAATGCGTTGGACGTGCAGGCGGCAGAGGAAACGGGCGTTGCGAAGGCCGTGGTAAAGCGCCTGAAATTTGATGAGAATAAGCTGCGGGATGCCATTGCGGGCATTCGGCAGATGATTGGTCTTACGGATCCCGTAGGTAAGGTAACGTTAAAAAGAGAGCTGGACGAAGGGCTTGTGCTGGAGCGAGTTTCTGTTCCGATCGGCGTCATTGGAGTGATCTTTGAGGCGCGTCCCGATGCGCTGATTCAGATTTCCGCGCTTTGCATAAAGAGCGGAAACTGTGCGATTCTAAAGGGCGGCAAGGAGACGGCTAGAACAAATAAGATTTTGTTTGGGCTGGTGCACGGCGCGGCCGTGGCGGCGGGGCTTCCCGAGAGCTGCCTTCTGCAGGTTGAGCTTCACAATGAGATTGATGAGCTTTTAAAGTGTCAGGGGGACGTAGACCTTCTGATCCCGAGAGGGTCTAATCAGTTTGTGCAATATATCATGGACAATACGAACATTCCCGTGATGGGGCATGCTGCCGGGATTTGCCATATTTATCTGGATGAGAGGGCAGACCTTGCAAAGTCCGTTCCCGTCATCGTGGACGCAAAGACGCAGTATCCCGCGGTATGTAACGCCGTGGAGACGTTGCTGGTAAACCGCAAGATTGCTGATACGGCGCTGCCTGTAGTTTTGCAGGCACTGACCGAAAAGGGTGTGATGCTTCGTGGAACGCAGGAAGTGGCGGAGCTTGTGAAGGGGTTGCTGGCGAAGGGGTGCTTTGGCGAAGCGCGGGGGAATGTGTGCGCGAGTCAGGAAGCAAATTCTGTAGGCGACGTGCAGGAACCTCTTGAAAAACGGTATGAAGTGGAGATCATGGGTGAGGATGATTTCGCAACGGAGTACACCGACCTGATCATTTCCTTGAAGCTAGTAGATGACGTTGCTGAGGCGGCAGACCATATTAATAAGTTTGGTTCCCATCATACGGACTGCATTCTCACGGAGGATGATGCGGCAGCAGAGTATTTCCTGCAGATGGTGGACTCCGCAGGCGTTTATCGCAACTGCTCCACGCGCTTTGCGGATGGCTTCCGCTATGGCTTTGGCGCGGAGGTTGGCGTCAGCACGGGCAAGCTTCATGCGAGAGGCCCGGTTGGTCTTGAGGGGCTAGTTACCTACAAGTACCGCCTGATCGGCGAGGGACAGCTGGTCGGAGATTATGTCTCCGGGAAAAAGCAGTTTCATCATAAGGATATCTGAGTCGCAAATCCGTGGTTTGTTCACCAAAGCTACAGAAGGTGAAGAGATTTTCAGCCCGAAGAGAGGACATGTCGAAAGGGAGTGTGATCACTTCATGGAAGTAGAATTAAAGGATCAGTTTACCGCTTACGTAAAACGCATGCAGAAGGTGCGTCTTCTTTCCACGCCTTCCTTGGATGACATCAAGGAGGCGGATGATTATAGCCGGCTTTTGCTGGAGAATTTCCGGATCATCGGCGAATATGCATTGGAAAACCGAAGGATGCTCGAGGAGATTCTGTTTCCGCTTCTGAAACTGGATCGGCCCTTGAGCGATCAGGAGGTGGACAGACTCAGGGAACTGAGCACTCTCTTGGTGGATGGAGAAATGTCGATGGAAATCGACCTGCATCTTTCGGAACTGATCGACGATTGTCTTTATCAGGAAGAGGACCTTCGTTTGGACGCTCAAAACGGGAACGAAGAGAATGCGGAGACGCAAATCAGGTTATTACAGCGTCGGCTTGACGTGGCCTATGCGAGACTGACCTATAGCGGGCGAAGCAATCCGACGGAATGGAAAAAGCTGTTAGATGACGGACTTGTCTATTACGAGGAGGCACTGGTCTTTTTGAGCAAAAGTTATTTCTCAAGGCTTTCCGAGGAAGCAAGGGAAAACTTGGTCATGATGGTCATCAATGGCACGGCGATGTTAAATACCAGGCCCAATGCTTCGGGAAATGAGAATCTGGAATTGGCCACGCGGCAAAAGGATATGCTGGATTCCGTAGCCTCCGTTTTGGAGGATCCCTTCTATACGGGGCTATTATCGGAAGGGTTTTTGGAAAAGGCGAAGTTTTACGTCACGGTCTACATTGGCGCACTTAGCTTTTTGGAGGGAATTTCGAACGAGCTTTATGCGGAAGCGTATTCCTGTGCATTTCAGATCGAAGAAAGATGGAGGCAGGACCCTGAATTTGTCGGGACGGTGCTCTATGAATCGGCTGTTCATCAAATCGTACTGTATGCCGCGTATCGCGTGGATAGTCCGGAGCTGGATCGTTGCATCCAGGAGGTCGTGGAGTATTATGAGGCGCGAGAGGAATCGGATTATTCCTATGCGGGGACGAGTTTAAACCTTGGCTATGCGAAGGCGTTATTTGTTGTTCTTAGTGGGATCAATAAGAGGGATCCGAGAAGACTGTCGCAACAGTTGGAAGAGCTTTTATACACGATTCCCCGTGACATCTTGGGATATCTTCACAGATCGCCGAAACGGGAGGATTTCGCTTCCTACGTAAATATGTTATCCAGCTTTTTGGAATATTTTGAGGAGCTTCCAGGCGGATTCCGCATGCGCAATTACTGTATTTATTCCATGGCCGCCATGCATCCGCCCACCTATATTCATTCCTACATGGTGGCAAAGCTCAGCCTTTGTCTGACAAGGCATCTTCTGTCCGTGAAGCCTGCCGTTTTTTGTGGCTTCCCTGGATGCGAAACCGTGGAAGACGTATTGGAGAATAAGAATACCATTTTGGATTATGCGTGGCATGCGGCTTTGTATCATGACATTGGAAAGCTCTATGTCTTGGATACGATTGCGATGTATGGCCGAAGACTTTTGGACTCGGAGTATGTTCTTCTTCGAAGCCACCCTGAAAAGGGAGCGGAGCTGGCCAGTCGTTTTGAAACGACGAAGGCTTATGTTGACGTCATTCGGGGACACCATGTTTGGTATGATGGCAGTCAGGGATATCCAGAGCATTTTGACGTAATCCATAGCCCGTATAAGATAATCATTGATATTGTTTCCGTTGCGGATAGCTTGGATGCGGCGACGGACAGTGTAGGAAGAAGCTATCGTCAGGGTAAAACATTGGCGGACTTTCATGAGGAACTAAAAACGGGAGCAGGAACCCGCTATTCCCCCGATGTGGCGCAGCTCTTTGACGATCCCGCAACCTACCAAGACCTCTCCTACCTCTTGAAATACGGAAGAAAGAAGCTATATGACGAAACCTACTTCATTCTTAAGGATTTACTAAAGAAATAAGAAAAAATGAGGCGACTCCTTTTGGAGCCGCCTTTGTTTTATGATCTTGAATCAAGTTAAGCTTTCCATATCCTCGAGGGGAAGGTTTGGATCATCTTTCTGGGTCTAAAGTCTACCAGAAAGATGATCCAAACCTAGCCCCGAGTGTGACAATAAGTTGCTTATTTAAATGCGATCTGTGCGAAATTGTAGAAGCCAAGGTACCAGATGTTGAAATCGTGGTTGCCGGGAAGCTCCTGCCACATAAAGTTTTCGCCGTCCACGAACTGATCGCAGACGATGGGAAGAGTCTTTGCGGCGGCGGATGCGCTGGCGTAGGCAATGCCATCCTCAGTGCCGCAAATGTTATAGAAATAATGGATCGGATAGGTGTTATCCTTCAAAATGCCATTCGTCTTGGCAGCGGGATTGCTGGTCGGAGCCGCAGAGAATGCGCCGAAGTAGCTGATCAGGTCAACACACTCACCGATACCGATGTTGATGGTCTGCATGCCGCCCATGGAAAGTCCGGCCATGGCACGATGGTCACGGGAATCCTGCAGGGCCTTGTTTATGGCTTCCTTGTCGGCGCCGGCCTTCTGGGCAGCATAGGCAGCCTTGTCAGCCTCCGCATCGCCCGTCTGGTTCGTGATCGCATCCAGACCTGCCTTGGCAAGGGCCTCGCTGGCATAGGTGGAATAATGGCTCTCGATATAAGGCATCAGGTCATTTCGAAGCTCCTGACCAAATACATAAAAGGAATTGAAGTCGGAACCATTGGCCGCATGGTTTGCAGCGGAGCGGCCGTTAGGTGTAACAACGATAAAGGACTCGATGTCGCCGTAGTAGCTCAGGTTGTCCATGATGCATTTTACGCGGGAGGTGCTTCCCGTCATGCCCCATTCATTCTCATCACCGCCGATGCCGTGCATCAGATAGAGCACGTTATACTGCTTTGCAGGGTCATAGCCTGCAGGAAGGTATATGTTCGCCGCCTTTTCTACCTCGCCGCCGTCTCCGAAATAATCATAGGAGGTGTAGGTGATTTTCTCGATCTTGCCACAATCGGTCACGCGCAGATTGATGTATTTGATGGGAATCTTGTCACTGATTTCAGCGGTGGGAATGCGCTCCTCCTCCGTGGTGGCTTCTACGGGTGCATCGTCCACCTTAGAAGTCTCTAAAGCAATTGCCTCGTCGATCGGGTTGTTTGGCATGGTATTCTCCTCCTTTTGTTCTGAAGCTGGATTCTGATCGCCGGCGGAGGTGCCATCCTCCGTGTCTTGATCGTTTTTGCCTTCTTGCAGCGTGCTCTCAGAGGCGCTTGTAACGTTTGAAGCGGTCTGAGCTCCACATCCTGCAAGGAGCAGTCCCGTGATCATCAGAATTCCCAGTCTTTTTAAGCTTTTCTTTTTCATTTCAAATTTCCTTTTCACTGCCAACTTTTTGTCGTATGTATCCACTATATAAGGAAACGCGCATGGTTTCAAGGCTTTTGGGGAAAGTTGGCAAGGATTATGGAAGATATGGCAATATCCAAGGCATTTTGAACGATGAGCCCACGTAACGTGCGAATGTTATGGTTTTCAAAATGAAAAACGGCGAGTATACTATAAATTAGGGTTTGCAGTTTCCGTAAAAGGGGCATGCAAGAACTGATTTGAAACTGGCAACTGGTGGCACTAGTAGAAAAGAGGAGAAGGGTATGGAGTACAATTTTAAGTTTCCAAAGGATCTGTATGCGGATGTCAGGATTGAGGAAAGTGAGAGTCTTTGGCTTGGCATGGAAAATGGGGAGCTCAAAAATGACGGGGAGTCTGCGGAGATTGGCGCGATGGTGCGCGTGTTTGACGGCAATCTGTGGTATACGGCCACGACGAATTCCCTGGAGGAAATTCAGGGACAGCTGGATGCCTTGGCAGAGATGGCAACGCCGAATCCAAAGATTGCAGACAACGAGATTGTAAAGGAATTTGAGGTTCATCAGGAGGAACGGTTTTTATATAGCGGAGAGAATGACTTCAGAAAGGTCAGCCGCGCGCAGTGGAAGGAAATCATGGATGGGTATGTTGAGAAATGCGCGGATCCCGAGGATCAGGACGTAAGCTTTTGGTTTTGCGGGGTAGGCGGCAGGCATATCATCAAGCGCTTTTACAGCAGTAAGGGCGCAAAAATCGCGTGGGACCGGCAGCAATGTAATTTGAACTTTTTCTATGGCTTTACCGTGAATGGCGTGACCAATTATGGCGGTAAGGGATATACGACCATGACTGTACCCGAGCTTCTTGGTCACGAGAAAGAGATTTTGGAGAAGAAGGCGCAGTATCTGGACTATGCGAAAAATGCCGTGGACATCACGCCTGGGGAGTATGAGTGCGTACTTTCGCCCTTTGTGACGGCGATGTTTACGCATGAGAGCTTTGGTCATAAGAGCGAGGCGGATTTCATGTTAAATGACAAGACGCTGCGCGAGGAATGGGTGATGGGCAAGAAGGTTGGGTCGGAGAAGGTTTCCATCTGCGACATGGGCGACCTTCCCAATCATGGCTATGTTCCCTATGATGATGAGGGAACGAAGGCAGGTAAGACCTATCTCATGAAGGAGGGCATTCTCACGGGACGCCTTCATGACGCGAGATCTGCGAGCATCATGGGCGAAGCAAAGACGGGGAATGCGAGGGCGCAGGACTATCATTTCCAGCCAGTCGTCCGCATGACCAACACCTATATGGAGGCCGGGAAGGATAAACCTGAGGACATGATTGCAGGCGTGAAGGATGGAATTTACGTGGTTGACGTAAACAACGGAACCGGAAATTCCACCTTTGTCATGAATCCGTCGCTTTGCTATCGCATTCGCGATGGTAAGGTGTGTGAGCCCGTTCGCGTACATATGATTACGGGAAGCGTGTTCCAGACACTGTTTGACATTGAGGGCGTTGGTACGGACTATGAACTGTTTGACACCTATAACTGCGGTAAAATGGGACAGGGAGTGAACGTATCTGCGGGGGGACCAAGTATTCTAATAAAGCGACTGGCATTTAGTTAAGGGGGATGGTGATAGAGATGATGAAGGCAAAGGACACTTGGGCACAAAATAAAAGTATTTTTTCCTATGAGGAGGGCAAGCTCCATTCATTCAGCAAGGAGAGCAATTACGAGACCTCCCATAAGGTATATCAGGATGGAATTGTAGGGGTTCACTATCATATCGGTAAGGTGGAGGACGAGGAGGGATATCGAAAGGCAGAGGAGAACCTCGTGAGAGAGCGCCCGTATCCCTTTACGCTGGAGACGGGAATGCGCGCTCGCGATAAGCGGGAGAAGGTGCTCTCGGACGCAGAGCTTCGTGAAATCGCGGATGGCTGCATGCAGTACCTCAGGGAAACCTATCCGAAGTTTCGCTGTCAGGCAAAGTTTACGGGGACGGAATATGACAGAATAACCGTGAATGACCTTGGCATGGATTATCGCTCACAGGATTATTCCGTGGGGGTATCCGTCATGTATAAGCATGAGGACAGCAAGAACATTGCGGACGGAGGCTTTGACTTTAACATGCGCACCTTTGATGAAGCCGTATTTCGCCAGATGGCGGACGATTATTTGGCAAAGCATGAGGTCAAGGCGGAGCTTCCCGAGGATCTTATTTTCAACATGAAGTACTATAGCATGGCGGGCTTCCTTGCAAACTGCCTCAATGCGGAGGAGCTTGCGCGTGGGACGAGCCTGCTGACGGGAAAGGTTGGAGAGAAGCTCTTTGCGGATGATTTTACGCTCGCGCATGTCGTGAGTGATCAGGAGGCTTGGTTCAATCCCTTCTGGGACGGCGACGGCTGCGTTCTGCCAAATGATGAGCTGGTTTTGATTCAGAATGGCGTGATTCAGACGGGATTTGCGGACAAAAAGACGGCGAAGCAGTATGACGTGCCTCATACGGGCCCTGCTTACCACGAGTTCTCAGACATCCCTGGACCTGGAGGCTTAAGCATTCAGGTGAAGCGGAGTGAGAAGACGATAAAGGAGCTCCTGGGAGGGAGACCCTGCGTCATTCCCGTGAACTTTACCTCCAGCGGCTTTAATGAGAAGGGGGAAATGACCATGGTGATCCAGCATTCCCTGCTCTATGACGGAGAAAGGATCGTGGGTAGCCTGCCGGAATTCAAGGTCGCTACGAACATCTTTGACATTTTTGGGAAGGATTTCATTGGCGTTGGATCGGATAGGCCAATCTATTATGATAAGTCACTGCTGTTCCACATAAATAAGGTATCCTAACGATTTATGCTGGAGAGCTTTCCTGACGAGAAAGGAAGATTGCCATGAAGCCAAGAGAGATCACGGAGCAATTTATCTCTTACTATCGGGAGAATCTGGCAGCCTTGAACAGCTGGGGGGATCGTCTTTTTGAAGAGAAGGATCCCGTCAAGTGGGCAAGGTTGCTTTCCGAGCGCTCGATTGCCATAAGAGAGCTTTTTGCGGAGAATGAGCGGAACCTAATGGGATTTCAGGTGCGCTTGCCAAAGGAGCCCAACGAGGAGGAAGCGGACTGCCTATATGATCTTTTGCTTACGATGGATCGGGAAGAGATTCATGACTATGCCGTGATGAGCCGCATTGGAGACGTAATTATTCCATATTTTGAAAAAAAGAGGCAATATACTAGGCTTGTGACCTCCCTTTGCATCATTGGGGTGGAGCACACGATTTTTTACCGCCTGGCGGGAACGGAGGCAGAGGGCAGGGAAGCCCTTTCCTACTATCGTCGCGGGATCGCATGCAGGGAACATTTTGCAGAGCTGGATGCAAGTGCAAAGGTTCGTCTCCTCCGTTGCTATCGCAATTTCATTATGTTTACGGGACATTTTCATCTGGGGAATTTTGCGGATACGTATCCCGTGCTGCGGGAGCTTCAGGAATTTCGAGGGACGGAGATCGTGTCAGGCTTAAAGGATACAAATCCAGAGGTTTGGCAGGCGCTGGAAAGTAATTATGCCGAATGCTGTCTGACGACGCTGGCATTTCTGCTTAGCGCTGGTGAGCTGCCGAAGGAAGCCCTTTTGTGGAAGCAGGATTTCTTGTATGTCGACATGCAGGAACTGGCGGAGAAAGGGTTTCTAGATCCGATCTCCGAAGCCTTGCTTAAGCTGGAGCGCAAGGAATTTACGGAGCAGGAAATGATCGAGTATCTGCTTTCCATGGTAGAGGGAAAGACACCGCAAATCGACTTTTCCAATCCGACGGACGAGGCGCAGGTAGGGGCGCTGTTTGCCTACATGAACCTTTCGGGAAATCTTTGCGAGTTCTTAGGGCGCATGAGCTTTTCGGAGAAGGAGAAACAGGCCTATGCGGACCGTTTCCTCTCGGATGCTCTCCATTTTATTTTTACGATCCCGTATCAATATCATACGGACATGATTAACTCGCTGATGGCAGAGTTTTTCCATGTGGCGCAGCCCTATCTTCGGACGGAGGATGAAAAAATTCAAGTGCTGCTAAAGCTGATCATCCGCCGTCAGCCCATTACATACATTCACAGCCTGATGGTGGCGAAAATCGCGCAGGAAATTGCAGCGAAATCCATTCATCGCCAGCCAGAGGAATGGATAGGAGTCCTTGGATGTAAGACGGCGGAGGAGGTTGCGACGCGGTCGGAGGAGCTTGTCACCTACGCCTATCGCTGCGGCATGATGCATGATGCTGGAAAGTGTTATATTACGGACGTGATCAATCGTCAGAACAGGGCGCTGGACAGGCATGAGTTTGGTTTGATTCGAAAGCACCCAGAGCTCGGACCGCAGATCGTCGGCAATGACAAGGCTCTTGCGGCATACTTTGACATTATGCGTGGTCATCATAAATATTATGACGGATCTGAGGGGTATCCAGAGGAGTTTGACAATTTATCCTCGCCGATTCGTTTTTGTATTGACCTCATTACCATTGCGGATACGACGGATGCGGCAACGGACGTCCTGGGCCGCAACTATGCGAAGGGAAAGAATTTTGCGCAGCTTTTTGCTGAGCTGAAGGAGGGAAGCGGAACCCATTACAATCCACGGATTGTCAATCTCATCGAGGACTGTCAGGACTTGTATGACAAGCTTGCCTATATTACCTCGCAGGGGCGATATAAGATTTATCGGGAGGCATACCGTGAGATCATGGAGGTTCCTGGCAGATAATGGTATTCCGGCATCGCATGACTGGCGGTATCAGATGGATGGCGCAGGATAGGGTAATGTAAGACGGACAATGTAGGATGGGTCATACAGGTACACGAACTTATGAGTTGTTCACGATTGTTGTCGCCCATGTAAATAAACTATATATGTCATAATATGCAGTTTTTCGCACGATAAAGTATATCATCACGTAAAAGAGCAGGATTTATCTTTGGCCAGTGTTAAGGTATACTTAGTTCATCAGTAAACGAAGTAGTTTATCGCGAAGCGATTTCATGAAATATGCTTCGTTTGAAATTAGAAATTATCGGAGGTGAGGAATATGTTGACGATGGCATTTGTGATTTTATTCTTTGTTGTTTTTGGAAAGCTGCTGAAATTTGCCCTGAAGGCAACCTGGGGTTTGACGAAATTGACCCTGGTATTCATCTTCCTGCCTTTGATCCTTGTGGCGATTGTGGTATGCAAACTAATCATTATGGCAGTGCCGGTTTTGGTGTTCATTGGATTAATTGCACTGATTGCTGGCGCGGCGAAGAAAGCAACCTGTTAAACAGGAATCACAGAAGGGATTGTAAAATCAGTTTTCAAAAAGGGTATGTGTCATGATGACGTGACGCATACCCTCTTTTTATGCCTTCATGTCATGTGCGCCTGGAATGATATAGGCGTTAAGGCGAGGAAAGTGGCATTTTCTTGAGGTTCTGGCAAGTATTTGTGGAAAACCTTGAAATTTTTGGATGACAAATTTAAACAATCGTGTATAATGGAAACAAGGCGTTTCATGCGAAGGAAGGCATTTTGTGTAAAGAATGGCATTTTGTGTAAAGAAGGACATTTTGCACAGGAAAAGGCGTTTCACATGAAGGGCAGATGAGGAGTTGGAGGTTTTAAGATGGAAACGGAAAAGAAGATCATGTTATCGGGCATTCAGCCTAGCGGCGACCTGCATTTGGGAAATTATCTGGGAGCCATCAAGAACTGGGCAGACCGTGTCAATGATTTTGATTGCTATTATTTTATGGCGGATCTTCACACGATTACGGTGCGTCAGGATCCGAAGGAGCTGCGCCGCCGTTCGTTTGAAATGCTGGCGCTGTATATTGCGTGCGGCCTGGATCCTGAGAAGAACACGCTGTTTTTACAGTCCCACGTGCCTGCGCATGCACAGCTTGGCTGGGTTTTGGACTGCTATACCATGTTCGGCGAGCTTTCCCGCATGACGCAGTTTAAGGATAAGTCGGAGAAGCATAAGGATAACATCAACGCAGGTCTGTTTACCTACCCGTCCCTGATGGCGGCAGACATTTTGCTCTATCAGCCGCATTACGTTCCCGTGGGCGAGGACCAGAAGCAGCACGTGGAGCTGACGAGAGACCTTGCAATCCGCTTCAACAACATTTACGGCGACGTATTCCGTGTTCCCGAGCCTTACATCAGCAAGGTTGGAGCGAGAATTTACGGGCTGACGACCCCCGGCGCGAAGATGTCTAAGTCTGAACCCGACGGCTGCGTATTCCTGATGGACGAGCCGAATGTCATCATGAAGAAGTTTAAGCGTGCCGTGACGGATTCCGATATGGAAAGATGCGTGCGCTATGATAAGGAAAACAAGCCCGGCGTATCGAACCTGATGAACATTTATGCGACCATCACGGGGAAGACCTATGAGGAGATTGAGAAGGAGTTCGAAGGTCAGGGCTATGGCGTGTTTAAGCCTGCCGTAGGCGATGCCGTCGTTCAGGCATTAACTCCGATTCGCGAGGAGGCACAAAGACTCATCGCAGATAAAACCTATCTGGAGAATGTCTACAGGGAGGGCGCACAGAAGGCATCCTACATCGCAAACAAGACGCTGCGCAAGGTTTATAAGAAGGTTGGTTTCTATCAGCTTCCCTAATTTTGTTAGAAGCTTTTACGAGAAAAGGACCGCACTCTTTTCGAAGAGGGCGGTCTTTTCTTAGTTAGTGAGGAGGGAATCCAATAATTGTCAATTTTTTTGTTAGAGGGGACTTTTACAGCGGGGAGGAAATGCGATATACTGAAGATATGGGAGTTAAAGTAAGTCTATGGATATGTCTTGATGGTGTATATGCTTTTGCAATGATTGAGCTGAGGAGATATCTATGGCACATAAGTCTGTAGGGATTTTACTTGTGGAGAAACGGCAGTATGGGGAGCAAAATGTCAGAGGACGTACGAAAGAAACATGAGACAATCGGGCAGGGAACGAACGAGTCGGGAATAGAAAAGCAGGGAACGGAAAAGCAGGGAACAGAAAAGCAGGGAACAGAAAACAACGGAGTAGAGAAGCAAGAAGCAGGAAAGCATGCGAAAGATCAGAGATTGAATGGCAGGAAAGGCGACAGGGGCTATTGGAGGATTTTGCTGGTTTTCTCAGGGTCGACCGCGGTTTTGAATCTGCTGGGCTGCAGCAAGGGCTTTTGTGATTGGTATAAGCTGACGGTGTATGGCTGGATTAGTGATTTGCTTGGCATGCTGACGGGCTGGATGCCGTTTGTGCTGGGGGAGCTTCTGGGCTATGCGGGGGCATTGGCAGTCCTTTTTGGCGTGGTTTTATTCGTTCTTTTGCCATTTTTGCGCAAGAGGGCGGGTTTTCGGAAGTTCTCGGCTGGATTTGGCAAGGGACTTCTCATGACCGTGGTGGTGATCTTGTTTGTCTACACGCTGAACTGGATTCTTCCGTTCCGCGGCACGATTTTAAAGGTCAAGGGGGCAACGGAGCGCGGCTATCATGTCCTTGAGGTGCAAAATGTCAGGAATTATATCGTGAATCAGCTGAATGCCTGTGCGGAGGAAGTGCTGCGGGATGAAAACGGGAGCGTGATTTATGACCGCGAGGAGATGGCGCGGGCCGTTTTTACCGCCATGAAGGCGCAGGCGGGAGAATATCCGCTCCTATCGGGCTATTATCCGCCCATGAAGGGGGCGCTCTGCTCGGATTTCCTCGAGTGGATGAACATTGGGGGATATACCTATCCCTATACGATGGAGATCACCTGGAACTATTACTGTAATGACCTGTATTATCCCTTCCTTTTGGCGCATGAGGCTTCGCACCATCAGGGCTATTATCAGGAAAATGAGGCGAATTTTATTGCTTTTTTGGCGTGTACGCAGAGCGAGGATCCGCTGATCCGCTATGCGGGCTACAATGAAATTTATTATTATATGAACAATGCCTATGCGGAGGCACTTTACGGTGTGATGGATAAGGATTCCGTCGTTGCCATGTATAAAGAGCAGCCGCAGGTGAGCGATTTGGTACAAAAGGACCGTCAGGAAGCGCGGGAGGCCAGTAGGAAGCGCTATGAGGCAGCCAGCCATCCTGCGCAAAAGCTGGAGACGGTTTCAGCGCAGGTTGCGGATAAGGGCTGGAGCGTGCAGGGAGACCTTCTTCAGGAAAACAGCTATGAAGGGGTCGTAAAGATGGTGCTTCAGTATTTTGACGTGCAGAAGGGGGGACTCGAGGATGCCTTTTAAGATTGTTCGAAATGACATTACGAAAATGCAGGTGGATGCCATTGTAAACCCGTCGAATCCTGAGCCTGTCGTGGGCGCGGGGTGCGAGACGGCGATTTATGAGGCGGCGGGAAGAGAAGCCCTTTTGGAGGAACGAAAAAGATTCGGCGGCGTTTCGGAGGGGGAGGTCTTTCTGACGGGCGGTTACGGGCTGCCGGCGGCGCATGTCATTCATGCCGTGAGTCCTAGGTTTCAGGGAGGAAATCAGGGCGAGGAGGAAAGGCTTCGCTCCTGTTATCGGAAAAGTCTGGAGCTTGCTGCGAAGCAGGGGTTTCAAACCATTGCATTTCCGCTGATTGCCACGGGAAGCTATGGGTATCCGCGTGAGGAGGCTCTGGGCATCGCGGCGGAGGAGATTCGGGCGTTTTTGGATGGCCATGAGATGATGGTCTACCTGACGGTGTTCGACGAGGCGTCATCTGCGCTGGGGGGAAGGCTTTATCCCGATCTGGAAGCCTATATTGACCGGTATTACGTGGAGGAGAAGCTTCGAAGCGAATATGTCGGTACGGATTTCATGGCGGGTGCTGCGGCAAGTAATGCCGCGAGCTTTCGTTCGACAGTGTTGCCGTCGATGCAGGCTCAAAGAAATACCTTGCCGATGAGTCCGGCAGATGCGGCAGGTAAAGCCGCGGCGATGCCAATGGCCAAAGAAGATAGAGATGCTGCACCGTCAAAGCTAATGGCAGAGCTTGAGACGAAACAAGCGCAGGATAAACAAAAGATAAGCAAGGAAAAAGAGCCGGGATTACTTCGCCAAATTCTGTTTAGGGAGAAAAAGGCAAGCGAAAGTGCACCAAGGGCAGCGAAACCGAAGATGGATCAGGCACCGAAGCGTCGGGAAGAACCAACAGTTGGGGCAGCGAGGGCTTCGGAGGATGAGTCAAGGGAGTACGCGGAGTTTTGCTTTGATGATGTAGAAGAGGAGTGCTATGAGCAAGCCCCGCAGTTTTTTGAGGATGAGATTTGCGATGAGGTCAGTGCGGATTGGGATTTTGAGAAACATGAATCCGCATTGAATGAAAGAATGGCACATCTGTCAGATACATATCAGCAATACCTGCTCTACCTGATTGAAAATAAGGGGATGACCAATGCAGAGGTGTATAAACGCGCGATCGTTGATAAAAAGGTGTTTGCAAAAATCAAGGCGAATCCGGATTATCATCCGAAGAAGATGACGGCATTGTGCCTTTGTGTGGGGGCAAGGCTGAATTTGGATGAGACGAGGGATTTGCTGGCGAGGGCTGGTTATGCTCTGTCGCCGTGCGATAAGACGGACGTGATTTTCTCGTATTTTATTGAACATGGGATCTATGACATGATAGAGATCGACATCCAGCTGGAGGAGCATGGATTGCCGTGTATTATTGCGTAGGAGGAAGCCATGCACATTCGCAAAGCTAGAGGATAAAAGCCATGCACATTCGCAAAGCTAGAGGATAAAAGCCATGCCCATTCGCAAGGCTGGTGGGTAAAAGCCATGCCCATTCGCAAACTCGTTGCTTCGCAACTTTTACCCTGCTGGCGCAGGGCTGTTTGCTCATGTATATGGCTGCGCCATATATCCGCAAAATAGAAAACAGCCTTACGAATGCAAGCATTCGACGGCTGTCATCTATTTCGCGTATGCATGGCTTTGCTCAGTTAAACACGTTTGACCAGAGTTTGTGGGGAACGTGGGGGTTGATCCCCTTGGCTTCGAAAATCTGGCTGGTGGTGACGAAGGAGAAGCCTTTGTCACGGAGCTCATGGATGATGACAGGTAGGGCTTCAAGGGTCTTCACGTTGTTTTGCATGTCATGCATGAGGACAAGGGAACCATCGGTTACCTGCGCCAAAACGCGGTCAATTCGATCCTGCGCGGAGGTTGACATATCCCAGTCGCGGCTGTCATGACCGCAGATGAAGGGCATGTCGATGTTATCATACATGGTATCGCTCAGGGCGATGTACGGAGGACGGAAAAATTTCGTCTCAATGCCAACCATTTCACGGATGATGGCAGAGGTTTTTGCGATTTCGTCGCGGATGACCTCGGGCGACATCTCATTCATGGGATTGTGCGTGAAGGAATGATTGCAGATTTCACAGCCCAGCCTTAACTGGCGCTCCATCGTTGGCTTTTTGTCGGGGGTCACGTTTTGGCCGATCAGGAAAAAGGAACCAACGATTCCTTCCGCTTCCAGAATGTCAAGAACCTGCTCCGTAATGTTGGAAGGACCATCGTCAAAGGTCAGGGCAACTAATTTTTGCGTTTCCATGGATTTGCCTCCTTATGTAGTGCAGAAAGATTTGGTGTATACTTCGTAACTATGCGATTATTATAACGTGTATTATTTAAAAACTCCATGTATTTTCATGTAATCTGCATTGAGTTGAAATGTGGTTTCTTTTTGCAAATTGGTGTTTGTCGATGTCTTTTGTTTTACAAATAGGGGGTTGTAGGGGTCCTATCATTTGGATAAATCGCGATTTATCTAGAGTATGCCACTTTGCTACTCGGACACTCGG
>SVFO01000045.1:19599-25927 GCA_015056795.1 Lachnospiraceae bacterium | reverse complement strand
GAGGAAGGACGGACGATCGGCGCGGTCAAGGAGATCGCGGCGATTTTGGGACTCAAGGGAATTGAGCGGATGGAGGCTTTTGATATTTCGAACACGAATGGCTTTGAGAACGTGGCGTCCATGGTGGTCTTTGAAAAGGGAAAGCCCAAGCCCAGCGATTACAGGAAATTTCGCATGAAGACCGTGGCGGGCCCGGATGATTATGCCTGCATGCGGGAGGCGCTGACAAGGCGCTTTACGCATGGCCTGGAGGAGGCGAAGGAGCTTCGCGAGAAGGGCATGGATGAAAAGCTGGGAAGCTTTACGAGGTTTCCTGATTTGCTTATGATGGACGGCGGACGTGGGCAGGTCAACATTGCGCTGGAGGTTTTAGGCGAGCTCGGGCTGCACGTGCCTGTCTGTGGCATGGTGAAGGATGACAATCACCGAACGAGGGGGCTCTATTTTAATAATGTGGAGATGCCCATTGACACGCATTCCGAGGGCTTTAAGCTGATCACCAGGGTGCAGGACGAGGCACACCGCTTCGCCATTGAGTATCACAGGTCCCTTCGCGGAAAGGCGCAGGTGCGTTCCGTTCTGGAGGAGGTTCCCGGTATTGGGCCCGCAAGAAGAAAGGCTCTGATGCGGAAATTCGGGAGCCTGGAGGAAATCAAAAATGCCACCGTAGAGGAGCTCGCGGAAATTCCGGAGCTCAATGAAAAAGTTGCAAAGGAAATACTAGCCTATTTTCAAAGAGTGTGATAGTATGATGACAGGGTTTCAAAGCTCAAAGACCGCAGAACTGCGAAAGCCTTGAAGAAACGGAGCAATTTGAGCCATCATAGATTAGGATTGGGAGGAAGCTATGGCAAGCGTAAGTTTAACTCGCGTGATCGAGAAAATGAAGTTGGAGAACATGACGCCGGAGATTGACGTTCGTAAGATCAAAGTAACTCAGCCGGACATCAACAGGCCGGCATTGCAGATGGCCGGATATTTCGAGCATTTTGATGCTGCGCGTCTGCAGATCATTGGATTTGTGGAATATTCCTATATGGGAGGGCTGACGGACGAGCGTAAGCGCGAGGTTTATGATCAGCTCCTTAGCTACGAGACCATTCCGGGCGTTGTTTTTTGCAGGGAATTAAAGCCGGATGACATTTTCCTGGAGATGGCAAATAAGCATAAGATTCCCGTGTTTGTAACGAAGAAATCGACTTCTGCATTTATGGCAGAGATCATTCGTTGGCTGAACGTAAAGCTTGCTCCCTGCATTTCCGTGCATGGCGTTCTCGTGGACGTCTATGGTGAGGGCGTTCTGATCACGGGTGAGAGCGGCATCGGTAAGTCTGAGGCAGCGCTGGAGCTGATTAAACGTGGACATCGTCTGGTGACGGATGACGTCGTGGAGCTTCGGAAGGTAAGTGATGATACCTTGATCGGATCCGCGCCTGACATTACGAAGCACTTTATTGAACTGCGCGGTATCGGCATTGTCGACGTGAAGGCACTGTTCGGTGCTTCCTCCGTTAAGGATACGCAGAGCATTGATCTTGTCATTCGACTGGAGGATTGGGACAAGGATAAGGATTATGACCGCCTTGGCCTGGAGGAGAATTATACGGAATATCTTGGAAACAAGGTGGTTTGCCACAACATTCCCATCCGTCCCGGGCGGAACCTGGCCGTGATCTGTGAGTCAGCGGCAGTCAACCATCGTCAGAAGAAGATGGGCTACAATGCGGCGCAGGAGCTGTATGCGAGGGTACAGCAGTCCCTGGCAAAGCGTCGTGATGAAGAGGATGAGGATTTCTTTGAGAACGGACAATAGTGGCATAGATTTCGTATTTTAAGCATAAAAGGGAGAAGAGGCATGTACGCATTTGGAGTGGACATTGGCGGAACGACCGTCAAGATGGGATTGTTTGATGAGAACGCTACGGTTTTGGACAAGTGGGAGATTCCGACCAGAAAGGAAAATGGCGGCGAGGCCATTTTGCCCGACGTGGCAAAGGCGATTCTGGCGAAGATGGAGGAGAAGGGGATTGTAGCATCTGATGTCAAAGGGATTGGCGTCGGAGCGCCGGGAGCGGTGGACGAGCAAGGCACCATGGTAGGCGGGGCAGTGAATCTCGGCTGGGGCGTGCTCAACATTCCGGAGATTCTGCATCAGTATATCAACGTGCCCGTGAAGGCAAACAATGATGCCAACGTGGCTGCACTTGGAGAGATGTGGCAGGGCGGCGGTAAGGGTTATTCCAACATGGTTGCCGTGACGCTTGGTACGGGCGTCGGCGGAGGCATTATCATAGGCGGAAAGATTCTGACCGGAGCGACCGGTGCCGGCGGTGAGATTGGTCACATTCACATTGAGGATCATGAGACGGAGGAATGCGGATGTAAAAAGAAGGGCTGCCTTGAGCAGTATGCTTCCGCAACGGGTATCGTGCGTCTCGCAAAACGCAGGCTGGCCAAGGATGACGCGCCAAGCGTTCTCAGAAGCGGTGAGGTTTCCGCAAAGACCGTGTTTGATGCCGTCAAGGCCGGAGACGAGGTCGCCGTTCAGATTGCGGAGCAGTTTGGCAATTACCTTGGCAAGGGTCTGGCAGCCGTGGCAGCCGTAGTGAATCCGGAAGTATTTGTCATTGGCGGCGGTGTGTCTAAGGCAGGAGAGATTTTGCTCTCTTATGTGAAACCGGCTTTTCAAAAGTATGTTTTTTATCCCTGCGGAAAAGCAGAGTTTAAGCTGGCAACGTTGGGAAATGACGCGGGAATTTTCGGCGCGGCTGCGTTGATTTTAAAGGGATAAATCGTTTTGCCGCTGACGGGAAGCCTTATTTATAACGGGGAGCGTCCTGTTGATGACGGGCAGCCGGGCGAAATGGGGAATGCAGTGCAATCTTGTGAAGAAGGGCAGAAGTATGATTAGTGAGACGGTGGTTCGGGCCCTCAAGGGCTATACAAAGGAAGAAAACATTCATCTTGAGGAACCCATGTGCAACTACACCACTTTTCGGGTGGGCGGTCCTGCGGACTGCCTTATCGAGATTTGTGCCAAAGAGGAATTACAAAGGATTTGTAAGTATTTGAAGCTGACGGGCATTCCGTTTTTCGTCCTGGGAAATGGCAGTAATCTTCTCGTGAGTGACAAAGGGTATCGGGGAGTCATTCTCCGAGTGCAGTCCGGTATGAATCACGTTCGCGTAATGGGAAAGCGTATCATTGCCGAGGCGGGCGCTGCGATGGCGCAGGTCGCAAGAGTTGCCATGGAGCATGGGCTTTCCGGCCTGGAATTTGCCTCGGGTATTCCGGGAACGATTGGCGGAGGCGTTGTCATGAACGCAGGGGCCTATGACGGAGAGATGCGTCAGGTCGTCAAAAACGTTGAGGTATTAAGCGAAGAGGGAGAGTTTTGGAATCTGGACAACGAGACCATGGAATTTGGGTATCGCACCAGCAGCATTAAGGGGAAGCCCTATGTCGTGACGGAGGTGGAACTAGCTCTAACGGAAAGCGATCCCGCGCAGATCAAGGCAGTCATGGACGGACTTGCGGCAAAACGCCGCGAAAAACAGCCGTTGGAATATCCCAGCGCTGGCAGTACCTTTAAGCGTCCCGAGGGATTCTATGCAGGGAAGCTGATCCAGGATGCAGGGCTGCGCGGCTATTTCGTAGGCGGTGCACAGGTTTCCGAAAAACACTGCGGCTTTGTCATCAATACCCGGCCGGGCACCACGACCGCCACGGACGTCATGACCCTCATCCGCCATATCCAAACTACCGTCAAGGAACATTTCAACATTGAACTAGAACCCGAAGTTATCTTTCTAGGAGAATTTTAAATAGATTAGAATGTTTTAAAACACATAGACTAAAACTTGACTTTCGTAAAACACGAGGGGCAGGTCGGATGGTCCCTCACAGGCCCGTGTGCCAAGCGTCGGTACTTAGGAGGCGTATTTTGACTCCTTAGTACCGCTACCATAGCCGAAGGAGGGGCCCACAAAGTGGGAAGATTCCTTCTGCGCTTGCCGCTGCACCCGAAGCGCGAGCGTGCCTGAGAGGGACCATCCGGCCTAGACCCGAGTCTTTAGCGAGGAGGTTCCCATGAGACTCATTATTGTGACGGGCATGAGCGGCAGCGGCAAAACTACAGCCCTGAAAATGCTGGAGGATGCCGGGTTTTATTGCGTAGACAATATTCCGCTCACGCTTGTGGAAAAGTTCGTTGAATTGATTGCCATGCCTGAGAATGAGATTGACAAGATGGTACTTGGGCTTGACGTGCGTGCCGACCTCCATTTTGAAGATGCCCATGAAATTCTGAAATCCCTGAAAGAACGGGGGTATCCGATGGAAATTCTCTTTCTTGACAGTGATGACAGCAGCCTGATCAAACGGTACAAGGAGACGAGACGGCTACATCCGCTGGCCCCCTATGGGCGCGTGGAGGATGGCGTTGCGAAGGAGAGGGAGATCCTGGAGAAGCTTCGAAAGGATGCGGATTATGTCCTGGATACCTCAAATCTCCTGACGAGGGAGCTGAAGGCAGAGCTGGATCGCATTTTTGTTCAGAATGAATCCTATAACAGCCTGATGGTGACCGTGACCTCCTTTGGCTTTAAATATGGCATCCCTAATGATGCAGATTTGGTTTTTGACGTGAGATTTCTTCCGAATCCTTATTATATTGACGGCCTTCGCGCGAAGACGGGAAATGACAAGGAGGTACAGGACTTTGTCATGGGCTATCCGGAATCTGGCGAGTTTCTGGACAAACTGACTGACATGGTAGAATTTTTGATTCCGAATTACGTGAAAGAAGGAAAGTATCGTCTTGTGATTGCCATCGGCTGTACGGGCGGAAAGCACAGGAGCGTTACTCTGGCGAATGCCTTATACGAGCGCCTTAAGGATAAGGGTAATTATGGCATTAAGCTGGATCACCGTGACATTAATAACAAACGAGGATAATAAAATGTCGTTTTCAAGTGAAGTAAAGCAGGAATTATGTGGGCGCGTCAGTGCGGTCAGACACTGTCAATTGGCGGAATTGGCGGCCATTCTCCACTTTTGCGGACAGTTTGGGAAGGACGCGGAAGGGCATTACACCATCGGTCTTCAAACAGAAAACGAAATGATTGTAAGAAAATGCTTTACATTATTGAAAAAAACATTTAATATAGAGACGGACAATTTTGCTTTCGAGGATCAGATGCTTGATCTTTTCCAAAAAATCGGAAACCCAGAGGAACCAGTGAGTACCCTGCTGTTGAAGAATGCTTGTTGTCAAAGGGCGTTTCTGCGGGGAGCATTCTTAAGCGTGGGTTCCATCAGTGATCCGAGCAAGGCCTACCATTTGGAGTTTGTATGTCCTACAATGGAGAAGGCGGAGCAGCTGCGGGACATTATTCAGGGCTTTGAGGTTCCTGCAAAGATCGTTACGCGCAAGAAATACAAGGTTGTCTATCTCAAAGAGGGATCGGGAATCGTAGATTTGCTGAGTGTCATGGAGGCACATGTCTCCCTGATGAATCTGGAGAATCTTCGGATTGTGAAGGAAATGAGAAATTCCATCAATCGCAGAGTGAATTGTGAGACGGCGAACATCAGTAAGACCGTGAGCGCAGCCTCCAGACAGATCAGTGACATCGAGTTCCTCAGAGACACTCTTGGTTTTTCCAAATTACCAGCTCAGCTTCAGGAGATGGCACAGGTACGTTTGGAGAATCCCGACGCGCCGCTAAAGGATTTGGGCCAGCTGTTGGATCCCCCCGTGGGAAAGTCAGGCGTGAATCACAGGCTGCGTAAATTATGTGAGCTTGCAGAGTCAGTCAGAAATTAGAACTTTTGGGTTGGTTGTTTGAAAGGAGCAGTATCATGGTAGTAAGGGACATCTTGGTAAATCTTGAACATGGGTTAGAGGCAAGACCGATTGCACTTTTGGTGCAGGAAGCAAGCAAGTATGACAGCAAGATCTATATCCAGTCCAAGGATCGCCGCGTCAATGCAAAGAGTATTATGGGTATGATGACTCTGGCACTGGACAATGGGGAGACATTGGAGGTTTCCGCAGACGGTGACGACGAGCAGGTAGCCGTTAGTGGGATTGAGCATTTCTTGAGTGGCAGATAAGGAAGCTTGCGAGAGCTGATTGGAGGGTACGGCAGAACCAATGAGGGGCGTTGGTTCTGCCATTTTTATAGCGAGGAAGGAAACCAAGCGGCAGGCGCGGGAAATCTGCGATTTCCAAGCTAAGCATTTGGTTTCACCCGAGCGTAAACGAAATAAAAACAGGAGTCGCGAAGCGACGGCATCTGCGAAGCAGATGGTTTTTATGAGTTAT
>SVFO01000045.1:0-19589 GCA_015056795.1 Lachnospiraceae bacterium | reverse complement strand
CACCCGAGCGTAAACGAAATAAAAACAGGAGTCGCGAAGCGACGGCATCTGCGAAGCAGATGGTTTTTATGAGTTATAGAGGAAGGAAACCAAGCGGCAGGCGCGGGAAATCTGCGATTTCCAAGCTAAGCATTTGGTTTCACCCGAGCGTAAACGAAATAAAAACAGGAGTCGCGAAGCGACGGCATCTGCGAAGCAGATGGTTTTTATGAGTTATGGAGGAAGGAAACCAAGCGACAGGCGCGGGAAATCTGCGATTTCCAAGCTAAGCATTTGGTTTCACCCGAGCGTAAACGAAATAAAAACAGGAGTCGCGAAGCGACGGCATCTGCGAAGCAGATGGTTTTTATGAGTTATGGAGGAAGGAAACCAAGCGACAGGCGCGGGAAATCTGCGATTTCCAAGCTAAGCATTTGGTTTCACCCGAGCGTAAATTTTTTTGGGGGCCTGGTATGAAGAAAAAGCTGTTGTTCCTATATAATCCAAAGGCGGGAAAAGAAAAAATTCGTGAGTGTCTGGCAGACGTGCTTGACGTGTTTGCGGCGAAGGATTATGAGATCACGGTGGTGCCGACGCGACGAAGGGACGAGGCGCGGGAGATTATGCGTGACCGCAGCAAGGACTATGAGCTGGTCGTTTGCAGCGGTGGCGACGGTACCTTGGACGAAACCGTGACGGGTATGATTCAAAGTGGATTTCGGACGCCTCTCGGGTATATTCCTGCGGGAAGTACGAACGATTATGGCGAGAGTCTGGGCCTTTCCAAAAACATGGTTCAGGCAGCGGAAACGGCTGTTTCCGGGCGGGATTATTCCTGTGACATGGGCATGTTCAATGATGATGTCTTCGTCTATATCGCGGCGTTTGGCCTCTTTACGGATGTTTCCTATGAGACGGATCAGGAAATGAAGAACGTGCTGGGGCACTTGGCTTACGTGCTCGAGGGAATGAAGCGACTTTCCAACATTCGGTCCTTCCCGATGAAGGTGACGCATGACGGGGAGGTCATTGAGGACGAATTTATCTTTGGCATGGTGACAAATTCGAGATCCGTGGGCGGATTTAAGAACATCACGGGGAAAAACGTGGAGATGGATGACGGCTTATTCGAGGTCACGCTGATCAAGATGCCGACCAATCCCGTAGAGCTGAGCAATATCATCGGTGCACTGATGAATCGTGACATTGATTCTGAGCTCATGTATTGCTTCCGCACGGCGGAGTTGACCTTTGAGGCCAAGGAGCCTGTTTCCTGGACGTTGGACGGGGAAAATGGCGGAGCACATGAGACGGCAGTCATCAAGAACCTGCACAAAACCGTGGACATTCGCGTGGAGGAGAATTAATCAGATCATCTGAGCATTTTTGAGAAAAGATTTCCTTTTCTTTTTGAAAAATATATGCTATATTTGTTTAGAAAGTAACGATTTTGGGTGAAAAATGCCAGAAAATCGTTCGAACAGAAAGAAAAAATCATATGGAGGGCAATCAAATGTTAGTTTCTGCAACCGAAATGCTGAAAAAAGCAAAAGCAGGCCATTATGCAGTTGGCCAGTTTAACATCAACAATCTGGAGTGGACGAAGGCAATCCTTCTGACCGCAAAGGAGTTAAAGAGTCCCGTGATCCTTGGCGTATCCGAGGGCGCAGGCAAGTACATGGGCGGTTATGACGTAGTCGTTGGCATGGTAAATGGCTTGCTTAAGGACCTTGACATCGACGTTCCCGTTGCACTGCATCTGGATCATGGTACCGTAGAAGGCTGCTACAAGTGCATCGAGGCAGGTTTCTCCTCCATCATGTTTGATGGTTCTCACTACGCTCTGGAAGAGAACGTACAGAAGACGACCGAGCTGGTTGCTAAGGCACACGGCAAGGGAATGTCCATTGAGGCTGAGGTTGGTTCCATCGGCGGTGAAGAGGATGGCGTTATTGGCATGGGCGAGTGCGCAGATCCTAAGGAGTGCAAGGCTATCGCTGATCTTGGCGTAGACTTCCTCGCAGCAGGTATTGGTAACATCCACGGCAAGTATCCTGCAAACTGGAAGGGTCTTTCCTTTGAGACTCTGGATGCAGTACAGCAGCTGACCGGAGATCTTCCTCTGGTGCTCCACGGCGGTACCGGAATCCCTGCTGACATGATCAAGAAGGCAATTTCCCTGGGCGTTGCAAAGATCAACGTAAATACCGAGTGCCAGCTGGCATTTGCTGCTGCTACCCGTAAGTATGTTGAGGCTGGCAAGGATCTTGAGGGCAAGGGCTTCGATCCTCGTAAGCTTCTGGCTCCTGGCTTTGAAGCAATCAAGGCTACCGTTAAGGAGAAGATGGAGCTCTTCGGAAGCGTTGGCAAGGCCTGAATCAATAACAAACGGACGTTAAGGTGAGTATGGAAGACTCATAACGACCGAACTACCAGATCATGAAATAGGAAAAAAGCCTTCCTGGCAACGGGAAGGCTTTTCTTATTTCAGTTTCTTATTTGCTCTTTCACTTAAGCATTTGTATTATTATCTTTGCCCTATATTATTATTTTGCCCTTTAAAAGGGAGGATGCCAAGGAACTGCTTCCTTGGCAAGTATTATGAAAAAGTTATTATTAAAGCAACTGTGGCGTATTCAAATATTTGCTTTATCTCGTTTCCATGGTTTTAGTATATCTGGTGTTCGTGAAGAAAAAACGTGTTTTAATTAAACGATCTTTAAATGATTTGTGAACAAATTGTTAACATGGAAACTGGGAACAAAATAACACATTTCCTTTCCTTAATACTCCATTTTTTATTGTTTCCGTCTGAGTTATAATTATATAGAAGGGTGAAACATAATTTCTAAATTGGAAACTTAGGGTTTTATTTGTAACTCTGTGAATGATGATTGGCCGAGGCAGGAGGAGAGCATGTCTGTTTTTGTAAATCAATTAGGATATCTGGAGCAGGGGGAAAAAAGGGCGGTTTTGCCATTTGAATGTAAGCAGTTCTGGCTGGTTAACGAATCTGGAGAGGTATGCCACGAGGGGGAAACCGTTTTTTTCGGGTATGATAAGGCATCCGGCGATCAGGTGACAGTCGCGGATTTTTCAGAATTTAATCTGCCTGGAAGGTATCGCGTCAAGGCGGCAAGGGAATTGGCCGAGGAAGGGCAGGAGACCGTTGCCGTGGAGTATTCTCCATGGTTTGTCATTGGGGAGCAGGCCTACGACAAGCTGGAGCATGACCTTTTGAAGGCGTATTATTTTCTGCGCTGTGGAATGGAGCTCACGGAGGAGTATGCGGGGCCATATGTCCATAAGGCTTGTCATACGGGTAAGGCGCAGCTCTGGGAGGATCATGGGACGGAGCTTGAGGCCTCAGGCGGCTGGCATGATGCAGGAGATTATGGAAGATATATTACGGCAGGGGCCTGCGCTTTGGCGCATCTTTTATATGCATATCGAATGTATCCTGAATCCTTCGAAAAGAGTGTCAACATTCCTGAGAGTGGCAATGGCGTTCCAGACGTGCTGAACGAGTGCAGATATGAGCTAGAGTGGTTCTTAAAGATGCAGCGGACGGACGGAGGCGTATATCATAAGCTGACGACGGCGCAGCATGCCCCGTTTGTGATGCCAGAGGAGGATTTGGCCCAGCTGTATGTATTTCCCGTGTCTTCCATGGCAACGGCGGATTTTGCGGCTGTTTGTGCCCTTGCAGCAGGAATTTACCACGAATTTGACGAAGAATTTGCGATTCGCCTGGGAAAGGCTGCAAAGAAGGCCTATCAATGGCTCAAGGCGAATCCAGAGTTTTTGGGCTTCCGCAATCCAGAGGGCTGTGGAACAGGAGAATATGGAGAGTGGAGCGACTTTTCCAATCGTTTTTGGGCAGCGGCGGAAATGTATTCTCTGACGGGAGAGAAGAAGTATCATGAGGATTTGGAGGGATTGCTTTCCGAAGGAAAATTCCCGGTTATGGCCTTAGGATATGCAGAGGTTGGAGGCTTTGGCGTTTTGGCCTATCTGCTCTCGAAGCAAGGAAAGTCGCTGAATCTGATGTCACGCTTCTTTGGGGAAATCGTGAAGATGGCAGCACAGCGCGTACGCATTTCAGAGGAGTGCGGCTATGGCGTTTCCATGCTGGAATGGGAGTATGGCTGGGGCAGTAACATGGGCGTGATGCAGCAGGGAATGCTCTTTGCCATTGCGGATTATTTTGGCTTGGGTGCCAAGGTAAGGGCGGCGGCTAAGACAATTGGCATGCCTCCGAGATGGAGACGCCCTGGCGAGCCTGAAGTACCCTATGAACAAGGCCCGAGGGAGGATCGTGGCTGGAGCATGCGGGATCACGCTGCTGCGCAGCTGGATTACCTGCTGGGATGTAATGCGCTGGGAATCAGTTATGTCACGGGAAATGGCGAGAATGCCTATAATTACCCGCATCTTCGCACGGCGCATGCCGATGGAATCGAGGCTTCCATGCCTGGCATGGTCAGCGGTGGTCCGAACAGACACAGACAGGATTATAAGGCCCAGGAGGTTATTCCGGAGGGAACACCATCCATGAAATGCTTTGCGGATGAGTATGAATCCTATTCGCTGAATGAAATTACGATCTACTGGAATAGCCCTACGGTATTTACGCTGGCATACCTGCTCAGCAAGAAGCGGGAAGCTTAAATGCAATGCCAATAGGTTAAAGATTTGGAAAGAACTCGGGGGTTGGTTTGGATTATCTTTCTGGTATATTAAAAGAGAAGGCGAGGCTCGTTAGAGGAGTCTCGCCTTTAATAGTTGTTTTTTTAGTGGAGTGGCGACGGCAATGGCCAGGATAAGCTTTACGACATCGCCTGGGATATAGGGGATGACCCCGGCCATTAAGGCGGCAGGGAAGGAGAGGCTTAGCTGATATTGCAGCCACAGCGTTCCGAAAAGATACAAAACGCAGGTCCCTAAGATGAAGCCGAGGATATGAAAAACAAACCTTTCTGGGAACCTCCATAGAAAGAAGCCGCAGATGATTGCCAAAAAGAGATAACCGATGATATAACCGCCCGTAGGGCCGAGAAGCTTACCAAAGCCTCCGCTGAAATTGGTAAACACGGGCAGACCAAAGGTTCCAAGCAGAACATAAAGTAGTACGCTCAGCGTCCCCAGCTTCATGCCAAGCACGTAAAGTACAAAATAAATCCCCATCGAACATAGCGAGATGGGAACGGGACTGACGGGTATTTGAATGGCCCAAGGCCCTAAAATACACAAAATGGCTGTCATGACCGCCGTAACCGCCATTTCCTTTACCGTAAACCATGATTTATTCACCGACGATACCTCTCCGGTCTTCATGCCTTCCTCCACAATGCTTCTCTATTAAAACATATTTTTATTATATTACTGTCTAAACCGTAACGATATTTTCCATATATGAGTATAATTGTAATGGTCTAAAATGTCAACCAATAATATAAAAAGGTTAACAAATAAAAATGACAATTTAATGTATCCCTCTCTTTTTACATTTGAGTGGCTGTAAATGTAAAATTAGTATTTATCTATGCGGGAAAGCAGTTAAAAAAGAAGAATTTACGCCCTGGCATGCAATTTCCTTCGGGCAGGGTACAATTTGGACATTTATGTAACGATAAATTGAGGCTTGACGAGAATAACTTTTGAATTCAGGACCAAAACAACGATATTGATGAGTATTCTCGATTTTGTTGTTTTCTCAAGGCAAGAGGGGAGAAACGAACAACGAAAACGAAGAATATTCCCAGTTTTGTTGTTCCATCGATCCGAGCAGGGAGAAAAGGACAACGAAATTAAGGAAGAACCCTATTCTCGTTGTTTCGTCGAACTGATTCATAATATTTTTGTATCGAAAACAAGGAAAAGTAAAAGAATATGTAAGCCTTGAGTTCAGCAGAATATAAATTAGAAACGGAGTCACCGTCAAGTGACTCCGTTTCTAATTACGGAAGCTTATAAGACTTTATTTGTTCAGCTCGCCAGTCATGTACTTTGCAACGATCTGCTGGATTCTTTCGCTGGGATTCAACAGGTCGCTTATGGAGCTGTCGTGGTTCAAGGTATCAATGATGTACGCAATGTACTTGCTGAGGTCGCAGCTGATATACCATTCTCTCTGAAGCAGCTCAGGCGTCTGGTAGATCAGGTTCGTGGTCAGAATTCTGCTGATGATGCCACTTTCATAAGCCTTGTCGAACTTGTCCAGACCGTTGGTGAAGAGGCCGAAGGTGGAGAAGACGAAGATGTTTCTTGCCTTTCTTTCCTTCAATGCGGAAGCAACCTCCAGAACGGATTCGCCAGAGGAGATCATGTCGTCGATGATAATCATATCCTTGCCCTCAACGCTGGAGCCCAGGAATTCGTGTGCAACGATGGGGTTGCGGCCGTTAACGACCTTCGTGTAATCCCTTCTCTTGTAGAACATGCCCATGTCCAAACCAAGAACGTTTGCAATGTAGATGGCACGCTTCATGCCGCCTTCATCGGGGCTGATGACCATCATGTGGTCGGAGTTGATCTGCAGGCCCTGTACATTCTTTAAAAGACCCTTGACGAACTGATATGCAGGCTGAACGGTCTCGAAACCATTCAGGGGGATGGCGTTCTGTACTCTGGGATCGTGTGCATCGAAGGTAATGATATTATCCACGCCCATGTGAACGAGCTCCTGCAGTGCCAATGCACAGTCCAGGGATTCGCGGCTCGTACGCTTATGCTGGCGGCTCTCATAAAGGAAGGGCATGATCACGGTGATGCGTCTTGCCTTTCCGCCGACGGCAGAAATAATTCTCTTTAAGTCCTGATAATGATCATCAGGAGACATATGATTTTCGTGACCGCAGAGAGAATAGGTCATGGAATAGTTGCAGACGTCAACCAAAAGATACAGGTCATCGCCTCGAACGGACTCCATAATCATGCCCTTCGCTTCGCCAGAACCAAAACGGGGAATCTTTGTGTCAATCAGGTAGGAATCTCTCTGATATCCTGCAAATGCAAGGGAATCCTTATGCTCGCTTTCACGTTCTTCCCTCCATTTTACCAGATACTGGTTAACCTTCTCACCAAGTGGACGGCAGCCCTCCAAGGCAATGATTCCTAAGGAACCTACGGGAATAGTCTCCAAGTTTCTTTTTTCTTCGCGGTTGGCCATGAAAAAACCTCACTTTCTTATCTGTAAAACAACCCATTTAAGAGAACATCCATTTCAGGAAACATCCATTAAGGCATGCCATTTAATTTCTGACACATGCGGACGTCAGGACCTGTCAGCTTACAGAGCTGGAAGCTTTTCGAAACTCTGGAAAAGACGCGGTCGGAATAACGATCCCGAAGCTCACTTAAATTCAGGTTGGTTGAAATAATGGTGGACTTACGGCGCATTTCTCGCTCATTTAATAAGGAAAAAAGCTGGGAGGTGACAAAGCTGCTGAGAACCTCCGTACCTAAGTCATCCACGATTACCAGACTATAATTGTAAAGGTCTTTGCAGAAATTGTAAAGACTTTCTTTTGCGTTTCCATCAAAAGAATAGCGTGCCAGCGTTTCAAAGAGGCTCACGGCACTGAAATAAACCACGGAATGACCTTGTTCCAAAAGGGCATTAGCGATACAGCCAGAGAGGAAGCTCTTGCCAGTTCCGACGGTTCCATAAAAAAGAAGATTTTTTCCGGAGGGGAAAGTTTCCACAAAATCCATGGAAAGACGCACGGCACCCTTCAAATGCTCCAAATCGTCGCCCTTGCAATAGTCGTAGGAAACATTGGAAAAACGATCCGTCTGCAGGACACCCTGCAGGTTGGACTGCTCGTAAAGATAGGAGAGCTCCTGCTTGCGGAAGCACTGGCACTTCTCGCGAAGGCCGTTTTCCAAGGTGACATACCCCGTATCCTGACATTTTGCGCAGCGATAAATCGGTTCCAGATAATCCGCGGGATATCCAGCGGCGCGAAGCAGAGCCTTTCTGCGCTGCGTAATGCGGGGGATGGGGTTCTCTAATTGCTGATCGGCTCCCTCTGGATTTTCCAAAAGAAGACGAACGCGGCTAGAGGCATAACTGCCCACTGCCGCATCCAACTCATGGAATTCGGGAATCTGCTCATAAATTTGCTCCCGACGTTCCTCTAATAGCTTTCTGTTTTGATCGCGGGTCAGCTCGTAGCCCCGCATGATTTCCTGATACTGTAAGGGAGAAAGGGACATGGTTTTTCCTTTCTGAACATCAAACTAGTTGCTGATCAATTTCTTTTCTAAATCATCAAAGTCATAGTCGTTTTGCGTAAACTGGTTGAATTTATTGCTGGATGACTTTGTGTTCGCTTTCTTACTGCGCTGATGAAGCTCGTCCATGCGATACACGTCGGATTTCTGATGCACGTTCTGCTCCTTCCAGCTCTTTAGAATGCCGTCGGCATATTCAAAACGGTGAGAGTCCGTTGTGAGTACCGTGCGCTGGCAGGCCTCCAAAATCACGTCCATGGGAAAGGCAAATTCCTTTACCCAACGGTTGATAAATTCCAATTCCTTGCGGGTGGGAGAGCCATTCTTGCCAAGCTCGTTCATGATGACATAGGTATTTCTGTCATACTTTCCAAGCGTCTCGAGCCTTGCCTGCTCCCAGGTGGTAATGCCTTTTTCGGCCCAGTTGATGGCAACCTTTTCAATATACTTAAAGTCCTTTTTGTCGCGATCCACACAGTACTGCAACAGATGGTCGATCAAATCATCCGAGAAGTGAAGCTCGTCCATAAAGAAGAGAATCGTCTTCATCTCAGAGGGATTCAGCGTTCTGCCAAAGTATTGCTGTGCAACAAACAGAAGCTCTGAAACATTTTCGCGCTTCTTAAATTCCCGCAGCTGCTCCGTCGTATATGCAGGCTTGGAGAACATGGGTACCTCGGGTTCCGGTTCGGGCTCAGGCAGACTTACCTGTACCTCGGGGCGGAAGGGTGCCACGTTTTCCGCAGAGAGCAGAATGGGTCTCGCGAACTGGGGATGTTCGTCCGCAGCGCTTTCTCTTGTTAGGTCATTTAAACGAATTCCAACAAGATTCTTTCCAGCGTCAAACTCCAGACAAAGCACGCCATTTTTTTCCCAATAGCGAAGAGAACGCATAACATCCTTCTCCGTGTGGTTAAATTTGTCCGCAATGTCAGACACGCTGGTTGCCAAATTGGCATTCAGCATGCGGATCAAATAGAGATACACCTTTAGCTGGGCGTCGTTCGCGTCCTTCATATATTTATCAATAAACAGATTAGAAACTACCGTAAAATCCGCACAAGTATCCTTATACAACGTAAGCTTTGCCATGTCCCCACAACCCTCTGTCACATTCTGACTGTTTTCTTTTGTCGATCACGTCTGCCCAAGGGGAACCCTTAAGCAAGGAAAAGTATAGCATGACCGCCCCAAAAAGGAAATGGTAAAAACGTCAAAATGGCAGGAGGGCAACGGAAGGGGGCAAAACGTGGATAAAAAAGGAAATGTGGATAACTTTCCTTCGTGCCTGCAAGAGCGCTTATTCCATGTGGGCTTAGGCCTGTTTTCGTCTAGGGCAGTTTTCCACGTCGAAAAAAGAAATATCCACAAATCCGACGGGCTAAAATTTTGTCAAAATTTGTGGATACTGTGGAAAATTATTTTTTTAGCAAGGATTCGCCTATTTTATAGACGTCTCCCGCCCCCATAGTTATCAACGTGTCATCCTTTGTGCAATTTTCTAAAAGAAATTTTTCAATTTCTTCGAAGCTTGGAAAATAATAACAATCCGTTCCGAGCTTTTGAATTTCTTTTTGCAGAGTTTCCGAAGAAATCCCTAAATTATCGGTCTCGCGGGCAGCATAGATGTCAGCCAGTACCACTTTGTCCGCCAAGGAAAGCGCCTGCGCAAACTCCGCCATGAAGGACTTCGTGCGCGAATAGGTATGCGGCTGGAACACGCACCAAAGCGTTCCCGTCTTGATGGGCTGCGCCGTCGTCAGTGTTGCCTTGATTTCCGTGGGATGATGTGCGTAGTCATCAATGACGGTCACGCCATGAAAGCTTCCCTTGCGCTCAAAGCGACGCTCCGTGCCGCCGTAGGACTTTAGAGCCCTTGCAATCGCATCGTCCTCCATGCCGAGTAGGTCAGCCGTAGCGATGGCTGCCAGGGCATTTCCGACGTTGTGAATTCCAGGAACGCTCAGCGTAAAGCGGCGATCCACCTTTTTCTTACAGCAGGCCGTAAAGGTGGCAAAGCCATTTTGGTCAAACGTAATATCCTTAGGATAATAATCCGCGCCAAAGGTCGGATCCAGGGCAAGCTCTTCAAGGCTGCGGCATCCATAGTAGGTCACCACGGGACAGGTCAGGTCCTTCGTAAGCTCGTCATAATTTTCAATGGTCGCATTGATGACCAATGCACCATCTGTCGGCAGGAGCCTTGCAAATTTATGGAAGGAATTGCGAATGTCGTTAATGTCCTTAAAAAAGTCCAGATGATCCTCCTCGACATTTAGAATCACGCTGATTCTCGGGAAAAAGCTGAGGAAGGAATTGGTGTATTCGCAGGCCTCCAGCACGAAATATTCTTTTCCACCCACGAGGGTATTGCTGTGAATGCGAGGGTAAATGCCGCCGATGCTCAGGGTAGGATTTGCCTCGGACTCCAACAGAATCTCGCTGATCATGGATGTCGTTGTGGTCTTTCCGTGCGTTCCGCTGACGGCGATGGGCATGTCATAGTTCCGCATCAGCTCACCGAGAAGCTGTCCTCTGGTCAACATGGGAATGCCCTTCTCCTGAATGGCGATATATTCTGGATTGTCGGGACGGATGGCTGCGGTCAGTACGGCGCAGTCGATGCCGTCCTTTATGTTTTCAGCCTTTTGGCCGTAATAAATCTGAATTCCCTTTTGCTCGAGGCGCGTGCAGAGGTCGCTCTTTGCGCGGTCGGAGCCGAAGACACGAAAGCCTGCGTCTGCAAGAATCTCCGCAAGGCCGCTCATGCTGACGCCGCCGATGCCTACGAAATAGATGGAAATGGGTTGCTTTAAATTAATTTGATACATAGTCTGGTTCCTTTCCAAACATTCGAATTCTACCTTATTATAAACAAAGCGAGATAAAAAAACAAACAGAATTTTGTCATTTTAAAATGTGTGATATCTCCAAAAACTGACAATTATTAACATATTTTCCAAAGAAATTTTAGATTATTTGAAATAAATTCGTGAAAAAAGTTGAAAAAAATAGAAAAAAATTACTATTTCTTATTCACTTTCACAAAACTCTGTGTTATAATGGACAAAGAGTAGAATAAACTTTTTATCCCCATTTGGGAAAAATCTGCTCAATAGGCTGGAAGAGGTGATGACATGATTAAAAAAGAAATGATAGCCATGCTGTTGGCTGGAGGACAGGGTAGCAGACTGGGAGTACTGACTTCAAAGGTTGCGAAACCTGCCGTAGCATTCGGGGGGAAATATCGTATCATCGATTTTCCTTTGTCAAACTGTATCAATTCAGGCGTAGACACGGTCGGCGTGTTGACGCAGTATCAGCCGCTCAGGTTGAATACGCACATCGGCATCGGTATTCCTTGGGATCTTGACAGGAACATCGGTGGCGTAACCGTGCTCCCTCCTTATGAGAAGAGCACGAACAGTGAGTGGTACACGGGTACTGCAAATGCAATTTACCAGAATTTGGAGTATATGGAAAGCTTCAACCCAGAGTATGTGTTGATTCTTTCTGGTGACCATATTTATAAGATGGATTACGAAGTAATGTTGGAATTCCATAAGGCCAACAACGCTGAGGTTACCATCGCCGTAATGCCCGTTCCGTGGGAGGAGGCAAGCCGTTTCGGCATCATGATCACGGACGATCAGAAGCGCATCACGGATTTCGAAGAGAAGCCCGCAAATCCCAGAAGTAATCTGGCAAGCATGGGTATCTACATCTTTAACTGGAAGACCTTGAAGGAGGCGCTGGTAAAGAATGCAGATCAGCCTGCTTTGGACTTTGGTAAGCATGTCATTCCTTATTGCCATGAGAACGGAGCACCCTTGTATGCTTACGAATTCACTGGCTATTGGAAGGATGTTGGAACCTTAAGCTCCTACTGGGAAGCAAACATGGAGCTGATCGACATCGTTCCCGAGTTCAATCTGTATGAGGAATATTGGAAGATCTACACCAAGAGTGAGATTCAGCCTCCTCAGTACCTGGCTCCGAACAGCAAGGTGGAGAGAAGCATCATTGGTGAGGGAACGGAGGTCTATGGTGAGGTTTATAACTCCGTCATCGGCTGTGGCGTAACCATTGGCGCTGGAACGGTAGTAAGGGATTCCATCATCATGAACCACACCAAGATCGGTGAAAATTGTGAAATGTATAAGGCGATCATCGCTGAAAATGCGGAGATTGGAAATGGCGTAAAGCTTGGCATCGGTGAGGAAGCACCCAATGAGACGGCACCCCACATTTATAATCAGGGTATCGTGACCGTTGGTGAAAAGAGTGTCATCCCTGATGGCATTACCGTGGGTAAGAACTCCGTGATCTTCGGCGTGACCACGGCTGCTGATTATGAAAATTCCTATCTTGCAAGCGGCAAAACTTTAATTAAGGCAGGTGAAGAATAGTGAGAGCAATAGGTATAATTTTAGCAGGCGGTAATAATCGGAGAATGAGAGAGCTTTCCCAGAAGCGCGCCATCTGTGCGATGCCCGTAGCGGGAAGCTATCGTAGCATTGACTTTACGTTGAGCAACATGTCCAACTCCCACATTCAGAAGGTAGCAGTACTGACGCAGTACAACGCAAGAAGCCTCAACGAGCACTTGAATTCTTCCAAGTGGTGGGATTTCGGTCGTAAGCAGGGCGGCCTCGAGGTGAGAACCCCCGTAGTGACCGCTTCCAACAGCAACTGGTATCGTGGCACCGCAGATGCCATTTATCAGAACCTGAATTTCCTGAAGAACAGCCATGAGCCTTATGTGGTAATCGCTTCCGGAGACTGCGTTTACAAGATGGATTTCGGCAAGGTGCTGGAATATCATATTGACAAGAAGGCTGACATCACCGTTGTCTGCAAGGAGATGGATCCCGATGTCAACGTAGAGAGATTCGGAACGGTTCGTCTGAATGACGAGATGGTGATTGAGGAATTCGAGGAGAAGCCCATTCAGGCGAGAAGCCACATGATCTCCTGCGGTATCTATGTCATCAGAAGACGTCTTCTCATCGAGCTGATTGAGAAATGTGCCGAGGAAGGCAATTATGATTTCGTTCGCGACATTCTGGTACGCTACAAGGGCGTTAAGAGAATTGTAGGTTATGTCATGACGGATTATTGGCGCAACATCGCTTCCGTGGATGACTACTTCGACACCAACATGGAATTCTTAAAGCCTGAGGTTAGAAACTATTTCTTCAAGCAGTATCCTGACATTTACTCTAAGGTGGACGACCTTCCGCCCGCGAAGTACAACATGGGTGCTAATGTGAAGAACAGCTTGGTAACCAGTGGTTGTATCATCAACGGCGTGGTTGAAAATTCCGTGATCTTTAAGAAGAGCTACATCGGAAACAACTGCGTGATCAAGAATTCCATCATTCTGAACGATGTTTACATTGGAGACAACTCCTACATTGAGAATTGCATCGTGGAAAGCCACGGCACCATCAAGGCAGACTCCAAGTATGTTGGTGAGAATGGAATCGAGATCGTATTAGAAAAGAACGAAAGATATGTCATTTAGGAATTATATTCGCTCTAAATAGAAGGGAAGATGCGTGATTACATTACTTATGTTGAACAATATCATCACGCAGACATAGGAGGGATTAACATGCAGATAACAGACGTACGAGTTCGTAAATTGTCAAAGGAAGGAAAGATGAAGGCCATTGTTTCCATCACGATCGACAATGTCTTTGTAGTGCATGACATCAAGGTGATCGAGGGCGAAAAAGGATTGTTTATCGCAATGCCCAGCAAGAAGGCAACGGATGGAGAATATCGTGACATCGCTCATCCCATCAATTCCGCAACCAGAGACAGCATTCAGAAAATTATCATGGAGAAGTACGAGCAGGCGCTTTTAGAGCCCGACACCGTTGAGTCAGAGTAGCTGCCAAAGGGGATGGCCCTAATTGAGATGAAATGAATAGGTCTATGTACAAAGCAAGAGGAGAAACTTTCTCCTCTTGCTTTTTTTTGTGAATCAAGGGTATAATGAAAAAGTCCCATCGAACTGTAATTGAAATTCGGGACTTTTTATGATATGAAAGTTGTACTATGAAGATCAGGTAACACAGGAGGAATCACATGTATCCCACGAGAGAAAAAGCCAAAGAGCTATTACGGGAGGCAGAGCTTTGGAATCCAGGTCCATGGGGCGATCACAGTCGCACGGTGGCACATTGCGCAGAGCATATTGCGGCACGCTCAGGGATGGATGCTGACAAGGCATATGTGTTGGGACTGCTTCATGATATTGGAAGGCGCTTTGGAAAAAGGCATTTGGGGCATGTCTCGGACGGGTATTCCTATATGACGTCCCTGGGGTATGATGATGCAGCCAGAATCTGCCTGACGCATTCCTTCAACGGACATAAAATCGAGGCCTACGTCGGGAATTTTGATACGACGGAGGAAGAGACCAATCTGATCAAAACGAAATTACGGGAAGCGCAGTATGATGATTATGACCGACTGATTCAATTGTGTGACTCCATCGGCGGCGCGGAGGGCGTCATGGATATCATCGATAGAATGAGTGACGTAAAGCGGCGTTATGGAGCCTATGATCAGGAAAAGTGGGATGCGAATCTGTCGCTGAAGGACTATTTCGAGCAGAAAATGGGTATGAATTTATATGAGGCAGTGGATAAAGAGCATTTTAAGCCGAGCGCGGAGTAAGCATCTAAGCACGGAAGATAAAAAAGATCAAGTACGGCAAGATATGACGCAGGGGCTGACTGGCAATGGAAGGATGAAGCAAGAGTTCAAGGAAAGTCATCGGGAATCTTGGCGGATAGAAGAAAGGGAAATAGGAAATCAACACATGTTTATTATTGTAGGGCTGGGGAATCCTGGCAGGGAATATGAAAATACAAGGCATAACATTGGGTATGCGACGCTCGATCAGCTTGCGAAGGTCGGCGGGATCGATATTTTGGAAAAGAAGCATAAGGCGCTGATTGGCAAGGGCGTGATTGATGGACAGAAGGTGCTCTTGGCAAAGCCCTTGACCTATATGAATCTAAGCGGCGAGAGCGTTCGGGAGCTGATTGATTATTATAAAATTGACGATACGGCAGAGCTCATCGTGATTTCAGATGACATCAGCCTTCCGCCTGGACAGCTTCGGGTTCGCAAGAAGGGAAGTGCGGGTGGTCATAATGGCCTCAAAAATATCATTCTCCATCTCGGACATGACCAGTTTATTCGATTAAAGATGGGCGTGGGAGAGAAGCCAAAGGACTATGACCTGAAGGACTATGTGTTGGGACATTTTACGGGAGACGAGAAGAAGCTTATGGAGGACGCGGCAAAGCGTGGCGCGGAGTGCATCCGCATGATCATGGCAGAGGGACCTGATGCCGCCATGAACGCTTTTAACGCATCTGCAAAATCGTGATTATGGGAGGCAATCTATGCAGGCAATGTTGGCACCGCTCAAGGAATTAGCGGAGTACGAGCAGATCCGGGAAAAGCTGCAAAAGGGCAAAGGTCCCGTGGCACTGACCGGATGTGTACAATCTCAAAAACTGCATATGATTTATGGACTGAGCGATGGCTGGCGTGTCAGAGTCATTGTCACTTATAGTGACATAAAAGCCAAGGAGCTTTTTGAAGAGTATAAATTTTATGACAAGAATGTCACCTTGTATCCTGCGAAGGATTTGATCTTTTTTCAGGCCGACATTCATGGAAATCAGCTGGTGCGGGAGCGAATTAAGACCTTACGTAGGCTGATGGAACGAAAAAACACGACGATCGTGACAACTTATGCCGCATTGATGGCACCGCAGGCCATGATTGATCCTGACAGGGATGTCATTAAGATTGGAAGGGGCAGTACGCTGGAGGAGAAGGCTTTGACGAGGCGCCTCGTTGACATGGGCTACGAACGCTCCTATCAGGTGGAAGCACCCGGGCAGTTTTCCGTCCGCGGCGGTATCATTGATATCTTTGATCTGACAGAGGAGAATCCATATCGAATGGAGCTCTGGGGAGACGAGGTGGATTCCATTCGAAGCTTTGACGTTTTAAGCCAGCGCTCCGTAGAAAAATTAGAGAGCATTAGCATTTTCCCTGCTACGGAATTTGTGCTTTCAGATGAGAGGATTCAGACAGGTCTTGCAAGGCTTGAGAAGGAAGCGGAAAAACAGGAGAAAAAGCTTCGCGATGCCTTCCGGACAGAGGAGGCACACAGGGTGAAATCCCTGGCAAAGGAGTTTGCGGACAGATTAGAGCTGCGCGGTGCCGTAAACCTGGAAAGCTATCTCAATTATTTCTATGAGGATACCGTGACCCTTCCCGAGATGATTGAACGCTATGTTGAGAATAGGGGAAATGGCAATGCCATAGCAGATGGCACCGGAAAAAATGCTTTGACAGGAAAGGAAAGCGTTGGAAAGGATGGCGCAAATCAGGTCGCTTATTTCTTAGATGAGCCCCTTCGCATCAAGGAGCAGGCGGAGGCCATTGAGCTGGAATTTCGTGAGAGCATGGGACAGCGAGCGGAAAAGGGCTATGTTCTGCCAAGCCAGATGAAGCTTTTGTATTCTGGCGAGGAGGTGGCAGCGCGCCTTCCGCAGGGACGAATGGTGACATTGTCGGCCATAGACAATAAGGGCGGTTATTTCCCGCCAGAGCTGAAATGCGATATTAATGTTAGGAACGTTGCACCCTATAACGGCAGCTTTGAGACTCTGGTAAAGGATCTAACGAACTATAAGAAAAAAGGATATCGGGTGCTTCTCCTTTCTGGCTCCAGAACGAGGGCGCAGCGCCTTGCGCAGGATCTTTGGGATCAGGAGCTGACGGCAATCTACAGTGAGAATTCCATGCGTGAGATTCAGCCGGGAGAGGTTATGACCGCATATGGTCATGTCGAGCATGGCTTTGAGTATCCGATGCTGAAATATGTCGTTCTCTCAGAGACGGATATTTTCGGCGTGGAGAAGAAAAAGAAGAAGCGCAAAAAGCTCTATCAGGGCCAGAAGATCGGCGGCTTTGATGACCTGAAGGTCGGCGACTGTGTCGTGCATGAAAGCTACGGCCTTGGCATTTATCAGGGCATTGAAAAGATTTCCTCCGAGGGCATTTCAAAGGATTACGTCAAAATTGAGTATCGTGACGGCGGGCATCTATATATTCCCGCGACGGGTCTTCACGTCATTCAAAAATATGCATCCTCTGAGGGCGCGAAGGTGCCAAAGCTCAACAAGCTGGGCGGCAAGGAATGGGGCAAGACAAAGGAGAAGGTACGCGGCGCCGTTGCGGAGGTCGCAAAGGACCTCGTCGAGCTCTATGCCGCAAGGCAGCAGGCGGAAGGCTTTGTCTACGGAAAGGATACTGTCTGGCAGAAGGAATTTGAAGAAATGTTTCCCTTCGAGGAGACGGAGGATCAGCTTGCCGCCATTGCCGACACCAAGGCCGACATGGAGAGCCGGAAGATCATGGATCGCCTGATCTGCGGCGACGTGGGTTACGGTAAGACGGAAATCGCCATCCGCGCTGCCTTCAAGGCCGTCCAGGAGGGCAAGCAGGTTGCTTATCTCGTACCGACGACAATTCTTGCACAGCAGCATTACAACACCTTTACCCAGCGCATGAAGGATTTCCCCGTGCGCGTCGAGCTCCTGTCCCGTTTTCGCACGGCCAGTGAGCAAAAAAAGACCATTGCGGATCTGAAAAAAGGTCTTGTGGACATTGTAATCGGAACGCACAGGCTTCTCTCGGCAGATGTGCAATATAAGGATTTAGGTCTCCTTGTGATCGATGAGGAGCAGCGCTTTGGCGTTGCCCACAAGGAAAAAATCAAAAAGCTCCGTGAGAACGTGGACGTCCTGACCTTGACGGCAACACCTATTCCGCGTACCCTGCACATGAGCCTTGTCGGAATTCGCGACATGAGCGTTCTCGAGGAAGCACCGGAGGATCGCCTGCCGATCCAGACCTTTGTCTGTGAATACAATGAAGAGCTTGTCCGTGAAGCTGTTTCCAGAGAGCTGGCCCGGGGCGGACAGGTCTATTACGTCTATAATAAAGTGAATAGCATTGCGGAGATCACCGGACGCCTGCAGGAGATGCTTCCCGAGGCAAACATTGCCTTCGCCCATGGTCAGATGAAGGAGGCAGAGCTCGAGCGCATCATGTACGATTTTGTCTCCGGCGAGATCGATGTCCTCGTAAGCACGACCATCATTGAGACGGGTCTTGACATTCCAAACGTCAATACCATGATCATTCACGAGCCGGAGCGTCTTGGACTTTCGCAGATGTATCAGCTTCGCGGACGCGTCGGCCGCTCTAATCGCACGGCCTATGCCTTTCTCATGTACCGCAGGGACCGCATGCTCAGCGAGGTCGCGGAAAAGCGTCTTGCCGCCATTCGTGAATTCACGGAGCTTGGCAGCGGATTTAAGATTGCCATGCGAGACCTCGAGATCCGCGGCGCGGGAAATCTTCTCGGAACGACCCAACACGGTCACATGGAGGCGGTCGGCTACGAGCTCTACTGCAAGATGCTAAATGATGCCGTGCGAAAACTAAAGGGCGAACCCACGAGAGAATCCGAGGGAGATTTCACGACGCAGGTAGACCTTGAGGTGGATGCCTTTATTCCGCCGGAATACATCGTCAATGAGGAGCAAAAGCTTGACATTTATAAGCGTATTGCAGGTATCGAGAGCGAGAAGGAGCGGGATGAGATGAAGGATGAGCTCCTGGATCGCTTTGGTGAGATTCCGACAAGTGCGGCTAACCTTCTTCGCATTGCCTTGATCCGCGAGACTGCGCATAGGCTCTTCCTCACGGACGTCAAGGGTCGCCCCGGACAGGTCACCTTTACCTTCCGACCGGATGCGGGAATCAATCCCGCCGGCATCCCAACGCTCATCGCACGTTTTCATAAGGAGCTGACCTTTACCGCCTATGGCAACCCGTACCTGACACTAAAATACCAGCGCACGGGATTGGTTGAGACCGATGAGGCACTGCTCCTTCAGAAAACGGAAGAAATCTTAAAGGCCATGGAAGAGCTGATCTTATAATTTGCCGTTTGACAAACCGTGGGTTGTCGAGTTCGTTATAATTTGACAAATCGCAGTTTTATAGACGATGTCAAATCGTGGGTTGTAGGGTTCCTATCATTTGGATAAATCGCGATTTATCTAGAGCTTGCCACTTTGCTACTCGGACACTCGGATTTTGTCGGAGAATACCTCGCCGGAAGGGACGGAGCCCTCGTGGGAGGTAAAGTGTCCCTTATAACTGTCCCGTTTTCGAATTTGGCATTCAGACAGTGAATTTCAGTCATGATAAACTGTCTGGACTGAATTTTTAGAAACGGGACAGTAAATTCTTGAAAA
>SVFO01000002.1:96961-178599 GCA_015056795.1 Lachnospiraceae bacterium | reverse complement strand
TTTTCGTTGCATTTTTGAGGGAGACGGGTAAGAAAAAGCAACAAAAACAAAGGAAGATTCTGTATTAGTTGCCTTCCAGTAAGGAAAAGGGAAGAGGCATACAACTTCCAGTTTGTTGAACAAAGGAATTAGGGAGAAAAAATAATATGATCATACATGAAGTAGAATTAAATGACATCGTGTTAGCAAAACTAATCAAGCTATCAGAAGATTGGACCGCAGAGAACAGTTGTTATGGATACAGAGCCAATGATAAATCAGATATAGATGGTAATCGGATTTTCTTTGCAGAAGAGGAAGGCGAAGTAATAGGGTATTTGTTTGGAAAGATTTATAAGTCTGAACGGATGAAATCGATCATGCCTGAAGGGACCCCATATTTTGAAGTCGAGGAACTGTACGTTATTCCAGAGAAAAGATCCCAGGGCATTGGAGAGAAGCTTTTCCGTTATGTTGAAGATATAGTTAAGTCTGAAGCTGAGTATATGGTTTTAAGCACGGCAACTAAAAACTGGAAGGCTATATTCCATTTTTACCTGGATGAATTGGAGATGCAGTTTTGGAACGCAAGGCTATTTAAAAGAATTTGAGAAAAGGACATTTGGCCGCTTAGGGCGGTTCGGAATATTGCCAACATTTGAAAAATCAGATCAATGGGAGATGGATGATGATACGATTTGCAAGAGAAGAGGAACTAGAGAAGGTCAATGAGCTTCGAAAAGAAGTGAATGACGTGCATGTGGAGGGACGGCCCGATGTTTTTAAGCCAGGGTTTGATGCGGTTCTACGGGATTATATTTATGAGATTTGGAAGGATCCCAATAAGGATATTGTGGTTGCGGAAAGGGATGGAGAGCTTTGCGGGCTGGCCGTTCTAAATTGCATCTCCAAGCCTGGAAGCCCCTTTATGTTTCCAAGGGAATTCATGGATGTTGATGAGTTTTGCGTGGCAAAAAAATATAGGAGACAAGGTGTTGCGACGGAGCTGATCGAGTTTATTAAGAAATACGCGAAGGACAAGGGATTTCAACGCTTGGAGCTGAACATGTGGGAGTTTAACGAAGGGGCGTTAAAATTCTACGAATCCGTAGGATTTGAAACCTATCGGAGGTACATGGAGGTCAAGCTCTAAGGAATCGGAGCCTAGGGAAAGAGTGTTTAGAACATGAGGTAATAAAAGTAACTTGAGGATGTTGTGCATGGATGTATAGGGAGGATTACGCATGAAGTATCAAAGAGATGAGAAAAGAACTTGGTTGGAGGATGAGGATGGGACGAGGATCGGATACATTGATCATCCAGAGGTTCGGCCTGGGGTAGTAAATTTTGAGCATACCATCGTGGAGGATGTATACTCAGGACGCGGGATTGCAGGGGAATTGACAAAAACCGTGGCGGAGCAGCTTCGAAAGGATGGCATCAAGGCAGAGCTGTCCTGTTCCTATTCCATCCAGTGGTTTGCAAAGCATCCCGAATATGCGGATGTGCTTGCAGATCCTGAGGCGGAAGCGCAAAAGGCAAGTGCACTTGCAGGTCCAGCTTGCGGCATCCGCAGAAAACCAGTTTAAGATTTTGACGCATTTGCAAATTGGTATTTGCACTTTGTAGAAAAACGGGAACTCTTGTGAAACACGAATCCCCTTTTGTATATTTGTCGGAAGAACAAAACCATGGCGTAAGAAGGAGTTTGGAAGCTATGCTGGAAACATTGGAAGTGATGCGCGCACAGGAGGAGTGGCAGCGCGCGGGGGCTTATAGCGTAAGAATTCAGGGAATGAATCGTCAGCACCATATTTCTTTGCGGGATGAGTTTGACGAGCATGATTGTGAGGGAACCAGATATATTGTGCTTTTGGATCAGGGATATCCGATCGCGACCTGTAGATTTTATGAAATTAGTGGCAATGCGGTGACCATCGGAAGAGTTGTGGTTCTTCCAGAATATCGTGAGAAGCACCTTGGAGAAAGGGTCGTGCGTGAGGCGGAGCATTGGATTACCGAGCTCGGTTATAAAGAGATTGAGGTGGATAGCCGCGTGGTAGCCGTGGGATTTTATGAAAAGCTTGGTTACGAAAAAGTAAGTGATGAGGTTTATGAAAGCGGCGTCTTCGACTGCGTGAAGATGAAAAAGTGTTTGTAAGGTCGCAGGCCCAAGGAAATGGCGTAGGGCCGGAAAGGAATGATTATGAAGCTATATTTAACAAGTGCAATTGGTGGTTCCGTAAAGGAAGACGGAGTGCGTAAGTTGAGGAATTGCGGGAAGAGTGGCTAGACGGCATGCGTGTCGTGGAGGACATTGTCTTTCCAGATAGCTTCCATCATGAGATCATTGCCATGAACAATGGAACCTTTATCGTGGTGGATGAGAATGGTAAGCATACATTATTTGGCGAAGCATATCGGATTAAAGAAGGGAAGATGGAACAGATTTGTCAAAATGGTTCATCGGTAGTTTTGAAGTAAATTTTCGCTAGTTATCAAAAAGCGGTGAGAGGTTTGTCTGTGGAAGGAGGAGAGGAAATGCCTTTGATTCGAATAGAGATCATCAAGGAAAAGAGTGCAGAGTATAAGAAGACCTTGCTGGATTGCATTCATGAAGGTTTGTTGGAGAGCATCGGCATTGCGGATTGGGACAGGTTTCAGAGGATCATCGAAATCGACAGGGCAGATTTTGAAACTGCTCCTGAGAAGACCGATCAATTTATGATCATCGAGATCACGATGTTCCAGGGACGAACGAAGGAACAGAAAAAGGCTTTGATCGAGACAGTAACACGGAAGCTTGGTGAGAGCTTGGGGATCTTGCCAACGGACATTTTTATCGTGATCCATGAGCCGCCTAATGAGAACTGGGGCATGGGTGGAAAGCAGAGGGAATAGAGAACAAAAAAACAGAGACAAGAACAAAATAGTGGGGAGAAAATCAGATGAAAAAATGGTATAATGAGGAGTATGAGTTTGAAGTGGAAGTAACGGGGTTCCTTCGCGGAGATCACACGGAGCATTATTGCCGCAACGGCGAGGAGATAGGGGATAAATATACTTGTACCTATGGTTGTCCCGTAAATCAGGATGGATGCGGCATCTGCTCTAAGACCATGATGATGCTCTATCCCCTGATGGAAGCGGTTCGAAGCGGCGGAGACCTTGAAAATCTTGGCGGGGACGGGAAATACAGTAAGACGATCGTGTGTCCTGACGGATGCGTGATTTTCCAACTGACGGCGAAGCCGCTGGGAAATGAAAACTTTCACAAGGGCGGGTTCTGGAAGGATCCGTCATAAGTGATGGTTATTGACCCAAAAAACTTAGAGAAGGAAAGGGACGTGTTATGGCAATTACATATTTTTGTTCTGAGGAGATCGCGGAAAAGAGTTGGATGATTAAGAACATTGGTGGGTCAACGCCGGCGATTTGTTATCTTGTGGAGGGAAGCGATTATGCACTGCTCATCGATTCCATCATTGGCATCGGTAATTTGAAGGCGTATTGTGAGACGCTGACGGACAAGCCGATCAAGGTTGTCAATACACACGCACATTCTGACCACATCGGCGGAAATTTCCATTTTGATCATTGCTTTTTACATCATCGCGACATCGGATTCTTTCAGGAGTGTGTCGGGATCAAAAAGGAGCAGGTCTTTGAAATGGCAAAGAGCATGGCGCCTGAGGATTTTCGGGAGCAGATGGTTTTGGATGATAATTTCGCGGACTGGAATCCGATCAAGATTTTTCCCGTGTATGATGGAGATGAGTTTGACTTAGGAGACAGAAAAATTGAGGTTGTCGAGGTCGGTGGTCACACGGCAGGTTCCATCGTCTTGATTGATCATAAGACAAGGATCTGTTATTGCGGAGATGCATGTAACAGTAATACATTGTTGGAATTCGAGAACTCCTTGCCGATCATCACTTACTTGAGAAATCTCCTGCATCTCAAGGAGCATCAATCGGAATTTGACATCATGTATGGCGGTCACGAAGTCATGGAACCTTCCATTGTCGATGAGGCAATTGAGTCAGTTGCGCGTGTTGTAGCGGGTACGGATGACAAATGTGAAAGAATGGGAATGATGGGGACTCCCGTATATTATGCGGCGGCAAAGAAACCAGACCAATATGAACGCGTTGATGGCAAGCGCTTCAACATGAGCTATGTTCCATCACGGGTTTTGGTAGCGGACGAAACCAAGCATGTCTACACGGCAAAAGAACTGTTGCGAGAGGAAAATGCATGATCAACACTGCAGTATTTATTTGATGTCGTAAAGCCGATGCATTTGACAGTGATGGGATCAAGAGTTTTTTAAACTATGGTTCGATTGATCCGAATGGAAAAGGATATATTTATGTTTTGCCATTGGATACTTTTGAACCTGTCGATCAATGGGAATGGGTCTCCAAGGTGGAAGTCTCCCGTTAGGAGGGTGAGGGATGGACGAAAAGCAGGAATATTCCTTTGAGGTGGCAGTGGAACAGGATCAGGAAGCGATTACGGGATATGATCCTGAAGAATCCTCGGAAAATCCTCCGCTTAAGGAGGTTCTTTGGCTAAGCCTAAATGAGATCAGCGAAAAGGATAGAGCTTTTTTATGGGCCTATGGACTTATGCAGGTAGAAGGATTTTTTGAGATCATCAAAGAATGGGGCGATGAAATCAGTTATCCAGGCGAGGCGTAAGCAGATAACGAAAAAGGGGGATATAAGGGCTAAAAAACCAGAGATTGAAAAGGAGAACCAGAAAATTGGAGCTTTGGGATTTGTATGATCGTGACGGAAAAGTGACAGGGGAAACCTGGGAGAGAAAACATGGGAATTACCAGATCATCCCAGAGGGCAGGTATCACATGGTTTGTGATATTTTGGTACGACACGTCGATGGCACGTATTTGTTGACAAAACGGGATATGAGTAAGGATGTCTATCCTGGTTATTGGGAGGCAAGCGCCGGCGGATCGGCTGTTGCGGGAGAGGATCCCGTCACATGTGCAAAGCGGGAATTATTTGAAGAGACGGGCATTACGGCTGAGGAATTTCAGTTAGTCGGTCACAGCTTTCGGGATAAGAGCCATAGCATGTTCTATTCCTATCTGGTGACTGTGGACTGTCCAAAGGATTCTATCGTACTGCAAGAGGGTGAGACGACGGAATACCGATGGGTTGACGTTGATGGGCTTTTGGAATATGTGGATTCAGAGCTTGCGATAAAGACGCATAATGACAGATATGCGGCGTATTTTGCCATGCTGCGCGAAAAAAAGGGAAAAACAGTGACGAAGGTGGAGAAAGATGGTTGGATTGATCGTAGCGCGTTCGAAGAATAACGTGATTGGAAAGAATGGACAGATTCCCTGGAGAATCAAGGGAGAGCAAAAGCAGTTTAAGGAACTCACGACGGGAAATATTGTCGTGATGGGGCGTAAGTCCTATGAGGAAATCGGACGACCATTGCCGAATCGGTTAAATATCATTGTTTCGCGGACAAAGAAATTTGAGGGTGAAAATCTGATTACCGTGTCCTCAGTACGGGAGGCGATCGGGATTGCGAAGGACGAGAAGCTCCTTGGCCAATATGAGGTCTTGAAAGGCGGTGACAGGAACCTTTATATCGCCGGCGGGTATGGGCTTTACAAAGAGGCGATTGCCTTTGTGGAAAAGATGTATATCACGGAGGTTAACATTGTCATTGATGACGGGGATACCTTCTTTCCAGAGTTTGATGCCAATGCATTCGACTTAGAAATTGGTGAGACTGGCGGAAAAGAGATCAAGTTCACGCGCACGGTTTACACAAGGCATGCGCGGACGAATGAGGGTACAAAATCGATTACCTACAGAAAGCTTACGGAGGCTGATCTGAATACTTTTATAGGCATGCGGATCGCACAGCTCACGGAGGAGTATACGGCGGAAGGAAAGAACCCGCCCGAGGGCGTTGATCTTGAGACGGCACTAAAGGAATTCTACCACAGGCATATGGCAGATGGAACCTTTGTCTCCTGGTTGGCGTTGGACGGTGAGAAAATCATCGGAACCAGTGGCATGTCTTTTGTGGAAAAGCCGCCCTATTTTAGCTGCCCAACGGGTAGACTAGGGCTCCTGTCTTCCATGTTTACCAATCCTAATTACAGGCGCATGGGTATTGCAAAGAAGCTCTTGGACAAGGTTGTGAACGAGGCAAGACAGTACGGCTGCGGCTCCGTTTGGATCACGGCCTCCAACATGGGCGTAAAGCTATATACGGCATACGGATTTGAACATAACGGCAATTTCATGCAGTACAAGCTGTGACAGAGGCAACCGACGGATGTATTGGAATTGACGTGATTGGAGAGAAAGCTTATGATCAAAGCGTATTTTGTAGACTTTTATGGAACGATCGTACATGAGGACGGAGAGGTGATTAAGAAGATCACAAAGATCATTTGCGACACCGGAAAGGTGGAGGATCCTTTGGATGTGGACGGCTTTTGGTGGAAGGATTTCCAGACCATGTTCATGAATTCCTACGGCGAGACCTTTGAGACACAGAGGGCGCTCGAAGAAAAATCACTGGTGCACACCTTAGAAAAATTTTCATCGAATGCGAACGCAAAAGAGCTGAGTGAGATGATGTTTGCACACTGGGTGAAGCCGCCAATCTTTGAGGATTCCCATGCGTTTTTCGAAAAGAGTACGCTGCCGATCTATATTGTTTCGAACATTGACAGAAGTGATATTTTAGACGCTATTCATTATCATGATTTACATCCTGCGGGCGTCTTTACTTCGGAGGATGCGAGGAGCTACAAGCCACGGAAGGAATTGTTTGAGCTGGCACTTCGCGAGACGGGATTAAAGCCTGATGAGGTCATTCATATCGGCGATTCCATCAGCAGTGACTATAAAGGCGCTGGTGCACTAGGAATCAAAGCACTTTGGCTAAACCGCTTCGGAAAGCAAGTTCCTGAAGAAGTAGACAGTATTGCTACATTAACAGATGCGCTGAATTGGAGGAAAAGATGATCAAAGCAGTTATTTTTGACATGTTTGAAACCTTGGTGACGCATTATAGGGGTCACTGGGGACGGTTCTTTTTGACACAAAAAAGGAGGAGATTTATAGGGTGCCAAGAAAGGCAAGACAAAGAAGTATTACGGGTTATTCTCACGTAATCGTGAGAGGGATTGGAAAACAAATTCTTTTTGAAGAGAATAAGGATTATGGATATTATGTTTCACTGATACGAAAATATGCCAAAGAAACGGGAGTAACCGTTTGTGCCTATTGTTTGATGGAGAATCATGTGCATTTACTTCTGTATGACATAGATGGCGAATTGGCAATGTTTATGAAAAAAGTGGGCGTGAGTTATGCAGCGTATTACAACAAGAAATATGAGCGGACGGGTCATCTTTTTCAGGATCGGTTTATCAGTGAAGCCGTGGAAGATGAAAAATATCTGCTAACGGTATTTCGTTACATACTAAATAATCCAAGTGCGGCAGGAATATGCCCTGCTTCGGAATATCCATGGAATAGTTATGGAAAGTATGATGAGGAGGAATCCTTTGTTAATACGGAACTATTTAGGCACTTGATAGGCGATTGGGAACAGTATGCAGAGTTTATTGCCAAGACGAATAATGATCAGTGCATGGAATATCAACCAGTGAAAAAAGATGATGCATGGGCCAAGGCCAGGATCCGCGCAGTTTTAGGAATTGAAAGTGGAACGGAATTACAAACTTATGAACGTACGAGAAGAGATGATGCGTTGCGTATGCTAAAAAGGGAAGGACTGACGATCAGACAAATTGAAAGATTGACGGGAATCAGTCATAGCGTTGTTCAGCGCGCATAGTATGAGTCGAATAAGATAAGTGGCGGAAGATGGTAGCAGATGATATCATTAAAAAGTGGGTCAAAAAGAACCGTCCCCGAGGACCCTACAAGGAGGATACAAGCTTTAATGGCGTCGTTGTGTGGCAGATTTGTGGCAACCATAAGGTATAATGGATATTAGAATCAAAAAGGCACTGGAATCAGAAGGATGCTAAAATCAAATGGTTATGCGGGCGACAAAGGAAGAGTCGGATCGCAGGAAAGGATTTTTCAGCTTGGGACTCCATTATTAATTTTAACAGCTTACTGCCGGGAATAGCTGGCATTATGTGAAATTATCAGTGCAAAGGAAAAACGGAATCTGATATATGATAAAAAAGATAAGTAATGAAAAGGGGATGGCGATGACGGATCAGGATCAATCACGGGAAGATACGCACGATCGGATGCAGGAAAAAATCATCGCAAGAAACCTTGGGGCAACTATGAAACGGCTCGATGACGAATGCAAGCTTTTTCAGGATATGTGCCGGAACGCTTCCCATGGTGAGGCTGAGGATTCGGCAGCCTTTGGCCTGAACCGCCTGGAGTATCAGGCCGCAAAGGTGGTCGCAATTGTTTCCGTAAAGGAGGCTTTTGCGCGGGGACAGATCGGGGCGGGCGACATTCGGAATCAAATACACAGATCGACGAGGAGGATTGCAGAGGATCCGTCCTTTCGGGAATGGGTGAAAGAGGCGTCTGGTGCGCCGGACAGGTTGGAGAAGCTTGGGAGGACAACGCCGGAGTGGGTGAAGACCTCTTTTATCAAGCATCTTAGCAAGGAAATGAGAAGCCTTCTGGAGAAGCAGAACACCGCAGGCAAAAAAGGGAATGTTATAGGGAAAAACAGCATACAAGGGAAAAGCATGCAAAGAGGGAAGGAACGACCGTAACCATTCGGTTTCCGAGAGAGGGAGAATCTAAGGCATGAAATGTTTGATTGCAGATGACGTACCGCTGATCCAAAGGGACGTTCACGGGACGGCGACAAAGGTATTTGGAGAGAGTACGGAGTTTTTCTTTGCGGCGAATACGGATGAGGTCTTAAAGGTCATCAAGGAGCAGTCCGTGCAGATTGCACTTCTTGACATTGAGATGCCGTTTGTCGGCGGGATCGAGGTGGCAAAGGAGATCCGGAAGCTTTCCCCGAAAACGAACGTCATTTTTGTCACGGGCCATGAAGAATATGCATTGGAAGCATTTGACGCGTATGCCAGTGATTTTATTGTTAAGCCGATCAATGAAGACAGACTCAGGAGGGCATATGAAAATCTTCGCTTTCCCATAGCAAAGCTGGAGGTTCGCTGCTTTGGGCGGTTTGACGTCATCGCAAACGGGGTTTCCGTTGTGTTTAAGCGTTCCAAGTGTAAGGAGGTCATGGCATACATGATCGACAAACGCGGGGGCGAGGTTCCCGAGGATGAGTTCCGCTTCCTCCTTTGGACGGAGGAGGAGGACACGGAGAAAAAGCGTCGGTACGTCAGGAACATCATGAGTGAGATTCGCTCCGCCCTAAAGGAGCAAGGCGTAGAGAATATCGTATTGAACAACGGAAAGGGGAGCTACCGCATTAACCGCAAAGCGATCAGCTGCGATTATTATGATTATTTGGACGGAAATCGAAGCTATCCCAGGGAAGAATTGCAGACCTACATGGAGCAATATGACTGGGCGGAAACGAAAAGAGTTGCACTTTCCAAAAAATAAGAGAAGTCGGAGAGGATGCGGACGGGTGAGACGAAAATCATGATAAAGAACGTGGCATTTATTTCTGCGCTTGCACCGCTGATCTTATTGCTCTGCGGGTTAAGCCTGACAGTTTTACTGGATCAATATTTGAAAAAAGATTCCCGCGACCATATGATTGCCATCATCGTTTTGTGCTTTAGCCTTATGGCACAGAACCTGCTGGAATACTGGTTGCGGACAGGGACGGCGATGCCCTTCTGGCGAACCTTTACCTCAGCCTTCGGGTATTGCGTGCGACCCATGATCATGGTCATGTTTTTATGCATTGTACAGCCTGGGAGGAGCCATTGGATCAGTTGGTCACTGTTTGGAATCAATACGGCGATTTATCTGACGTCCTTTCATTACCGTTTGGCCTTTTATATTACGGAGGATAATCGTTTTCTAAAAGGCCCCCTTGGCGATACCTGTCTTGTGGTAAGCTCGATTTTGCTCGGAAATCTGTTCCTGCAAACGCTCAAGAGCTTTCAGGGAGGGAAAAGGAGGGAGATGCTGATCCCGCTTTTTGTCGTTGTCATGATTGTCGTTGCCGTACTCATGGATCGGTATTTCTGGGAGGATGATCAGCCCGTGGAATACCTGACCATCGCCGTCATTGTCAGCTGCGTGTTCTTTTACTCATGGCTGCATTTGCAGTTTGTTCGGGAGCATGAACAGGATCTGATGGCACAAAACCGCATCAAAATCATGATGTCGCAGATCCAGCCACACTTTTTATTCAATACGCTGTCCTCAATTCAATATCTCTGCATGAGCGATCCCGAGCAGGCTGCGCTTATCACGGGGAAATTTGCAAGGTATCTGCGGCAGAATCTGGATTCTCTGGGACAGACGGAGCTAATCCCGGTAAGTCGGGAGCTGGAGCATGTTGCGGTCTATACGGAGATCGAAAAAATACGCTTTCCTTACATTCACGTGGAATATGATGTTTCCGATGAGAATTTTAAGGTGCCTGCGCTTACCATTCAGCCTCTGGTGGAGAATGCGATCCGTCACGGAGGCTGGGAAGAGGGCGAGGGACGGGTCACGATAACGATAAAAAGGGGAGAAGCCTTTCATGAGATTTTGATTGAAGATGACGGCAGGGGCTTTGACCCTGCGCTGCCTGAATCTACGGACAAGTCGCACGTTGGGATCAAAAACGTGCGCGAGAGGGTGGAAAAAATGTGCCATGGAACACTTACGCTTGACAGTGCGCCTGAAAAGGGTACAAGGGTCAGGGTCATCATACCGGAGGAGACAAAATGAAGATCATATGTGTTGATGACGAGGAGCTGGTATTAAAGCTGACCATTTCCGCGTGTGAGAGGCTGACGCAAAGGCCCGAGGTGCTCGGTTTCGGACGTGCGAGGGAGGCGCTGGCGTATCTCAAGGAGCATGAAGCAGATCTTGTCCTTTTGGACATCGCCATGCCCGGAATGGACGGACTGGAGCTGGCGGCAAGGCTTAGGGAGCTGAAACCGGAGCTTCCCATCATTTTTCTCACGGGGTACAGTGAGCACGCGCTGGAGGCCTTTTCGGTGCATGCCTCCGGGTATCTTTTAAAACCGGTGGAGCCGGAACAGCTTCAGAAGGAGGTCGACTACGCGCTTCGTGGCATGATTGCGGAGAGCGCTAAGGGCGGTGACCCTGACCGCATTGTCGTACAGACCTTTGGGGTGTTTGAGGTTTTCGTGGATGGGACGATGGTGGATTTCAGCCGTTCCAAGGCGAAGGAGGTTCTTGCGTATCTGGTGGACAGACAGGGAGCCTTTGTTACCAGGGAGATGATCTTTGAGACGCTCTGGAGCGATGAGGCGGAATATGACCGCTCCATGCAAAAATACCTGGACGTGATCATCACCTCCATGCGAAAGACCTTAGAGGATTATGGGATCGGAGACATGATTGAGCGGGTGAGGGGACGACTCAGGGTGCGCCCCGAGATCTTTTCCTGTGATTTGTATCAGTTTATTGCAGGAGACATCCATGCCGTTTACTCCTATCACGGAGAATACATGAGAGCCTACCCGTGGGCAAATATGACGGAAGCCTACGTTGACCGTAAAAGCGGGAGAATCTGAAGATCAGTCAATATGCAAAAAGTACAAGAACACCTGGTTTAAAGCGCCTTTTCGGGCGCTTTTTTGTATAGTTTTCACAAATATTTTTTTGAATTTTCGTAAGAGGGACATTTGAGGGACATTTAGTAAGGGAGGATGATACAATACAAATAATGGCAAAATTATCTGGTGGACGCCAAAGAGAAAACGGATGAAAAGGAAACTGCTGCATGGCTGCAATGGAAGGAAAGAAATTGAATATGGGTGATTTTAACTCCGTCTTTGCGGCATGCATCACGCTGGCAAGCTTCACGGGCAGGCAGCAGTTTGAGGAGGACGGAAAGAAACTGGCTGGAATGATGCCCGTTCTTGGCAGGGATCCCACCCGGATGGACGGCACGCTCAGGGAGTGTGCGACAAAGCTGACCGGGCAGGTGAAGGAGGAGATTCGTGCAGCTGAGCATACCTTTGAGGAAACGCCCAGGGTTCGGGAATATCGGAAACAGATTCTTAAGGGCTTTGAAAACGAGCTTCAAAATCTCTCAGAGGGTTATTCCCTGAAGCAGCAGGGAGAGCTGGTGGGAGAGGGGGCCATCGGATTTCACGGGCTTTTGCCCAACATTAATCTGGAATGCTTCCTGCCGGAGAACGCACAAAGAACGGAAAGAACCCTGAGGGACTATCCGCTGGACCGGTTCCTAAGGCTTTCCAATGAGGTGCAGGCGGCTCACGTGGCGTATGTACTGGGGAAGGAGGAGCGCGGGAAGGAACGGAATGAAGCAATGCGGGAGGAGATTTACAAAAAGAAACGTGAGCTCCTTTCCGTATCAAGAGAGCTATATGACAAATCTCAAAGGCCCACGCCGCAAATCCTTGCTCTTTTTGGGAAAAAGGAATATCTGACACGGAAGGAAGGCTTTATAGGGAAGACGGGGCTGACCGGAGTGATTGGTGACCTGGAAAAGGAACTTGGCAAGGCACCCGAACGAGGCTTTCAGCGGGCGATTGGGAGTCTGCGGAAGGCAATCGGGAAAAGAAGTTTAGGCCCGGACAGGGCATGACAAGGCAAGGAGGAGAGAGGATGATTTTTGCAAGTGAAGGTGCATTGGATATCAAGGAGGGCGTTGCGGATGCGGCGAGCGGTCTGGTCAAGCAGCTGGCGAACATGGAGTTTTCAAATGCGCTGATCTACGCGGCCCTGTTGCTGGCGGCAGTCGTCATATGCTTTGAGGGTTATCAGATTTACAGGGTGGCGCTGATGGTGATCGGCTTCTGCGTCGGTTACGGAAGGGCGCACCTGATTCTCACAGGATTTCAGCTTAGCGATGAGCAACTGCTGATGGCACAGGCCGTGGCAGGCCTTTTATTGGCAATTCTCGCAGGCTATGTTGTACATGTCGGAATCTTTATCGCCGCGTACCATTTTGCACAGGAAAACCTGGCAGCCATACTTGCGCCGATGCTCCTTGGGCAGGTCAACGTATCAAAGCTTCTGGAGCCTGTTGCCACAAGGCTGGCGGGAGTGCTGATCGCAGCGCTGGTCGCATGGCTAGCCGTGAAGTCCGAACGGCTTGTCGTCGTGCTTCTGACGGCCGTGATCGGCGGGTTTGCAGCCGTGAATTTTTTCCTGGAGATGGTACCGACGTTCCCTATCGACATCAGCTTTTTCTTAAAGGTTCCCGCCGCCGTTTACGTCTTTGCGAAGCTTGGAATTTCCGCTGCAGGCGTGGGAATTCAGGGAATCAGGAAACGATAAGGCAAGGAGCATGAACAGCTCAAAAATAATATCACAGGAGGATTCGTTTTATGGGTAAGTTAGCAGAGATCTACAAGGAGCAGAAGCAGATCAATCATCAATATGAAGCAGGCCCCGTTCCCAGTTTGGTCACGCAGCAGGCGGAGTATCTGAAGTTTAGAGGAAAGAAACGCGCCGCGGAACGTAAATTTAGTTATTATCGCGGCTTGATTATGGACGGCGCTTACACCTTGGATCAGGTACTGGACGCTTTTGAAAAGGCAGGCGGGCAACAGGCACGGGCAGCCAAAGAAAAGGAGCTGGAAAGAACCTATTTTTACCGGAATTACTGGACGAAGCTGACGGAGGAGCAGCCGGCGATTGCGGAGGGACTGAATGAAGAACAGCTAAATGCGATCAGCAAAAAGGAGGAGGTCGCAAAGGAGAAAATCGAGAGTCTAATGGCGGAGGGAAAACTTGAACCTCAGGCTTTTCAGAAGGAAGCGGGCCGGTTTCTGATCCGATTGAACCAGGAGTTTTCTCAGGATCCGGAGGTTGATTTGCGCGTGGTGGAGGAGCTTGAGAAGCACCTTAGCGAGGAGCAGAAAAAGAGCATCCTTGATAAGTTTGGGGCCTATCAGGATCCGATGAACCTGCCGGATGAGAAAAAAGTGGGCTATCCCTATCTGGAGCGCACAAAGGAGCTGCTTGAGAAGATGCCTGCCGAGATAAAGAGTGATCCCGAGAAGAGGGCACAATATGAGCAGGTGCTGAAATTTGCGGGCACCCATCTCACCGAGCATAATGAGATTTTAAGAAGTGAGGGGCTGGCTGTCGACAACGACATTCAGGCCATGGAGGGCGCACAGGACAAGTATGTCAGGGATGTTCTCCGCCCTGCGTTTCAGGACGGAAAATATGATGGGATTTATCAGAAGAATGATTCCTTCAGGGATTTTAGGGGGATCGCTGACGAGAAGCGTGAGACCTTTGAAGAGCTGAAGAAAAATGGCGTTCAGCTCAGCGAGAAGACCAAGGAAGGCATCCGCAAGATGCTCCGTAAGATGGGGGAGATGGGGCTGGAAGAGTACCCGCATGCGCCCAACGGAGAGGATGGCGATAAGATCTATGGCTTTAATAAGCTTGTGGCAAAGAAGCAGGAGCTCATCAATGCTGTTAAGGCAGGAGATGCTGAGAAAATTCTTACGGCAGGGCAGGAATATGAGAAGACCTATCATGACATGGAGGATCTCTACAGGATTTCCAAAGAGTATTTTAATCAGGAGCCCGGACTCTTTCCCGGCAACATGGATTCCATCCGTTTCCGGCCCATTCCCTATGCCTTTACCAGCGACGTACAGAATACTGCCTTCATAAACTCCGTATTTCAGACCTATATCAATGTCAAGGAAAACAACCTGAATCTGGAGGAATATCTGGCAAATCCCGTGGGTAAAAATCTGGAGCAGGCGGAAAAGCTATGGGAGAAGAACAGCTTTGCTAAGGTTTCGGAGAGGGTAGAGACGCTTGAGGATGCCATTGATCTGATGACGAACGTTGCAGACTTCGAGGACGCCAATCAGGATCTGAAGGAAGCCGTTCCCATGTTTGGCTTTGGAAGGCAGCTGAACATGCCCAACATGCTGGAGTCCAACCCGGAATTTCGGGAGAAGAACAATATTGTCGCCTATACTTTGACGAACGACATGTTCAACGGTGCCATTTTGGGTTCTGAGGCCGGTAAATTTCTTTATTTCCACCTGTCGGCGAAATCTCCCGCGGAACATCAGGCAAGGCTGGACACTCTGCGGAATCTGATGCTTGCAAGTGACGAGGACCGTAAGCTGAACGGTATTTTTGCCGGATTGCCCGAAACGGATTCTCTCGGCAGGAAGATTGGGGAAGGGTTTCAGGCCGAAGACTATATTGCAAAGACGCCCGTGGATTATGAAGGGATGATCGACAGGGCAAAGAGGATCCAAAACAGGGCAGGCCAGGTTGAAGATGCATTTAATAACACAACGTGGCTGAACAGAAAGAATTCCCTCGAGGCCACCAGACAGCTCTACACGGAGGTCCTTCTTGCCCATCCCGAGGATGCGGAAAAGGAAGGCTTTAAGAAGATGCAGGCAGAGCTTGACCGCACCTATGACGCGATCCGGAAAATAGATGAGGGGGAGCTTGGGGATCGTGCCGCGGTAAACAAGGCGGTCATGCTGGCAACGCTAAAGGAGAACCGCCGGAAGTATTTGGTTGAGAATGAACCCGCGCAGGAGCTTCGAAGACTTGAGAGGGAGGCCGTAAGGACCGGGGACTTCTCAAAGTATGCCAGCTTCCTGACAGACGTTACGGCGCGGGAAAATGATTTAAGTCAGAAGGCCTCTCAGGAGTTCTCGGATTATCAGGATGAGCTTGTTGCCAGGGATGAAAACGGAAACTTTGTGAAGGGAATTGATTTTTATCGAAAGCTCTGCCATGCCGTAAATGAAATTGATTTTGAAGCGTGCGTTTCCCATTCCATGAAATCGGAGCAGCTTGCCACGCGCATCCGAAACGGGGAAGTCATGGTTGATCCAGCCTTTGATGAGGTGAAAAAGGACTATCATGCTAGCCGGATTCTTGCCAACCAGATTCTTGCGGGAGGCGAGGATGACGTGCGCGTTCAGGCAACCACAGCCCTTTGTACGTTCCTCTCTGATTATTCCCCGAGATACGAAACGGGTGAATTCGTCTTTACCAAGGATAAGGAAGATCAACAGGTCGAGTTCTACGATAAGGGGAAAATTGCGGGAAGCGCTGCGGAGAGACGCAGGTATCTGGATGATGCACAGCTGGGCTATACCGTGAAACTTGGAGATGAAAATAAGGATGGCTCCATAAAGCCTCTGGAGCAGGATGACGTAACCGAGCGCCTTCAAAAAGGCTCTGACAAGACGCTGGCGTATTATCAAAACCTCAATCTGATCAAGGAGCAGGCCAGGGAAAAGCTGGATGCCATGAAGGAAGCCAGACTGGGCGGAAGAAGCGGTTCCGATCAGTATAAGGCCATGTATGATTCCCTGGAGGCACTGACAAAGCTGAATGCGAACAATACGCCCGGCGAGATTGGGCAGGCATTGGAGAACGTAAGACTTTCCACTCAAAAGTACATAGATAAGATTGATGATCAGATCTTCGCAAACATTCGGGAAAAAGGAAAGAATCGCTATAGCTTTGCAAACGAACTGCATGACTTTGCATCTGAACAGATTTTGAACATGTCCCAAAAGGTGAACGGACGGCTGGCGGAGGATGAGAAGCTCATTGATCAGATCAATCGGGCGGTGGTAAATCTCGAAGAATATCAGGCAAGGCAGGCACGGCCGGAGGGTCCTGCCGTCGACGAACAGCTTCTGAATCACGTTGGTAACGCCGTGGAGAACCCAAAGAAGCTGAATGCGCAGAAGGAGGCTGACTTCCTGCAGAAGGCAAAGGAGTCGGAAAAGGTGCTGAATAAAATGGGCCCCGGACTTTACAAGCCGGAGGGCAGGCTTTGGGAGGAAAAAATGCAGGCCTTTGTGAACGTTGCGACGGCTAAGGAGATTGAGAGGCGCGGCGGACTGGCGGCAGGGGAGACACACCATTCCGTAATGAAGGAGCTCTTTGGAAAGCAGGAGCAGAGAGAGGTTGTCTTTGACCTGCTGAAAAAATGTGACGGCCCTGCTTTGATGAAGGTTGCGGAGAGTCCTAAGCTGAAGCAGAAGCTGGAGCAGCGGATGGGCGTGAAAAAGAATCCTAAGCAGGACGCGCCTCAGCCCGAGGAGAAGGTGGAAGAGATCAAAAGGCGAAACACGATAAGCTTTGGACCAAAGTAGGATGGAGCACATAAAGCAATCACGGAAAGGAAGAGGAGAAAATGCCTAATCCGAAAAAATCAGATTTTCCATCGAAGGAAGAACGTCAGGCACTGATGGAGCAGCTTGAAAAGCTGGAACAGGACGGAATCGCGCCTGAGACCAAGGAGATCTACAAGGAGTATATCCAAAAATTAAAAGGGCTCAATACGCTGGAGGAGCAGTATTCCTTGGCAGAGGGAGAATTCGGCGTGCCGCCCACGATCGAAAAGGAGGACAAGGAAAAGCTTCTGAATGCCACGTATGAGGCGGCGGTTGCGGGTGAGACCTTTTTGGCGGAAGCCCAGAGGAAGGGTGCCAACTTAAATTCGGGAATTCCTGACGTGGTAGGACGCATACAGGGAATGCTTTCGATCGATCATGACGCGTTGAACCTTTATGATGCGGAGAAAACGCCCATGTCCTTTCCGGAGATTCAGGAAACAGCCAGAACGCAGGTGGTGGATTTCCGTGGGAAGAAGATCGACGTCATGACGAATAAGCTTTCCGGCCGTATTCCCATGACCGTCGTGGGCGCGGACGGAGTCAGGCGAAGAGGCGTATTCACCAAGGCATCCTACGTAAGCGTAAAGCAGGATTTTGAAAATATGATCAACAAAGCGCTGGAGTACTATGACAGGCCGGAGGTAAGAAGCGCACTGGCTCCGTATAAAACGGCACTGATGCGGGAGGGTGCTTTCCCCGGAAAAACCGCGGATGAGGTCACGACGGACATGGTCGTAGAAAAGCTGAAGGAGCCCATAAAAAACATCCTTCCCAAATATAGGGATTATCTGAGTAAGGAGGGTACTAAGCTTTACGGAAAGAATCCGGAGGATGTTTCGGAGGAACAGCTCATAGGATTTCTATACAATGAGGTGATGAGCGGCACTGCGGAGAATAAAGGGGTTCCTAATCCTGAGGAGACTCTGAATAAATTCGGCATCGACATCATGCGTCAGCCCGAGGAGGTTACGGAAGTAATAAAGGAGGGCATGATCCGGGGGACAAAGGAAAAGCTCTCCGATACGGTTAATGCCCGTGATCTCGGACTTAAGGACGGAGACAGGGTGGACAACCGAAACAGCGCAATGAGCGCCATGGCGGGACTGATTGGAATGAATGACCGTTGTGCAAGATCCGTCAACATGAAGTATCTGGATGAGGACGGAAATGAGGTGGAGGGTACCTTCATGGAGTTTGCGGACGGACTGGATCTGTGTGGAAAGGGAAATGCGAAGCTCTTTACCCACGTTTGTGATGAGCCCTTCGGAACGCCTTGCAAGGTAAACCGTTCTCTGGCAGACCTGCAGATTTTGGACTATCTTTCGGGAAACGTGGATCGCCACGGCGGAAACATGACTTATAAGGTGGATAAGAATGGAAAGATCACGGACATTGTGGCCTTTGACAACGATACCTCCTTTGGCGTTCAGCCGATCGATAAGAATAAAGGAGCCTTCCGCCTTGGAGGATTGAATCAGCTGAAGGTGATCTCCGGTCCCATGGCCAGGAAAATTTCCGGTATTTCTCCCGAAATGCTGAAATTCACGTTACGGGGGCGGGGACTGTCGGAGGATGAAATTGAGGCCTCCTGTCAAAGATTGTCTGATCTGAAAAAGGCCATCCAAAACGGGAAGCAGGCGAAGACGCCGGAAGACATAAAATCTGCAGGAAAGCAGCTTTGCATTGTGGAACCCCAGGATTTAGAAAAGATACCCTTTGACGTTCTGGCGGAGGGAAAACATACCTTATTCCAAAACGTGAAGCAGTATATAAATGCATACATGAAGAAGGCGCGCGAAAAATACCCCTTTGATCCTGATGCGCCAATGCCTGATGCAAAGCAGCTGGAAGAGGTTAGTACGACGGATCGGAAATATGCGGCAGGCGGGATCGGTTTATCCATGGACGACATGTCCCGCATGCTAAAGAATGAGGTGACGGGCTTTGAGGTAAGCGGACTTTCCAAGTTCATGCGCAGTTCCGGAAAATGGCGCTCCATGATTTCAGCCGTAGAAACAGCAGAGAAGATCGCAAAGCAGGTCAAGCAGGAAATCGGAAAGGATCTGGAGAACGTTCCCCGTGACGATCCAAGGGTAAAGGCACAGCTTGAAAAGGCCGATAAGGCGATGAAGCAGGTAAGAAAGGCAAATGACGCATACCTTGCCAGAAAAATGAAGGAAAAGAACGTGAAGACTCCTGAGGATCTGGTCGGAAAGGGGAAGCATGATTACGAACAAAAGAGAATTGATTATGCGCTCAAGCTCCGAAAGAGCATTCAGAAGTATGAGGCGATATCGAAACCCGTAACGAAGGAGGATAAGGCGAAGAAAGAGGCGGTGACGGGAAGCCTGAAATATGCGGCTGCACGTAAGAAAAAGCAGGATCCGAGGCAGCCTGGATTGACGTAACGTGGAGGGAATAAACAAACGGCACGCGTCGGGGAACGGCGAGTGACTTTAAGGGGAAGAAAAAGGAGGAAAAGAGGTATGCCGAGTCAGGAGAAACTGCAAAAAGAGGAACGGAACAAGAGAGACCTTACGAGGTTTCGGATGAATCTTCTGGAAAAGGAGAACAACGAATTCGCGGAGCTTCAGGGGAAGAATCTTGCCAATATAGATCGGAAGGTGATTAAGGATGCGGGACTTACGGATCCGCGCGCGAATTCCAACGCCGCAATCTTTGATCTATTTGTGATGGCAAAGCACGGAGTGGATTTCAAGGATATTCCGAAGTTTGAGAGGGGAGAGCTGGAGGGGCATGACAAGGCAACGTACCTTGCGGAGTTTGAAACCTTCTTAAAGGAGCATCCGGTCTCTACAACGAATGAGAAGGGAGAGAAGGTATATCATTCGGAGAGTGCGAAGGCCTGGGGAGAGCTTTATCGTGACGCTGACAAGAAGCTGAGCGAATATCGTTTTCCCGACCTGGATCTGGGAAACCCGGAGAACTGGCTGCAGTGCAAGGACGACATGGTGCTGCTGGGTAAGGTCGGAACGGATTTTCTTCAGGTCATTCAGGAACAGCAGATGGGGAATTTCAGAGTGCCGGAGTTAAACGAAGGCTTTGTACGGGGGTTCGGTTCCGAGGAGGCACAGTCGCATTTTTGGGCGAATATTGTCACCCTCCAAAACTGTAAGGCCTTTGTTCAAAAGATGACTCAGCCGATTTCGCGCACAGATGTGGAGAGTGGCATTGTCCAGTATGTGGAAGGGCGTAAATTTGCGACTCAAAATCAGGCTGCGTATCGCGGTAAGACCCTTCAGGAATTCCGTCAGAATCTCCCTGAATTACACGCAGAGAATACGATAATTGTTCAACCCTTTGCGTCTCAAAAAATTTCAAAACTGAACGAGGCGGATCGGAAGGCGCTGGAGGAGTATCTGGAGAAGGGTACGCAGCTCCCCAAGCATCTTGAAGAACGTATTCAGGGCGATTTAGAGGGTGTAAAGCAAAGCTACCCTGACATCGTAAATGGTGATCTGGGAGCGTCAGTTTCCGGTGAGACACCGAAGGCTTACCTGGATTCCATGACGAAAACCCTTTCGGCGGACGGCAAGGGAGAAAAGCTTCTGGAGCCCTGGCAGATGACGCAGGAGCAACAAAGGGCGGCGGAGCACGGTTTTCACCGGATCTATTTCCCGCTTTATAACCTTTATGCCGTTAGTATGAACAGCGTGGATCAAGGTAAGACGGCATATGATCTCATTGAGGTAAACGGAAAGCCCTTAAGGGAGCATTGCGCTGCAAAGTATAACGAAGACCCCATATTTGGTGAGGACCGGTCCTGGGAGGAGCTTGACGAGGCCGAAAGACGTCAGTACATGCGTATCGAAACCATGCGCGCCACGCTGGATCCGGCAGACAAGGTTGCCTGCCATGAGTACATGGTAAATGCGGAGGGCAGGCTGGAGCTTGACAAAAACCCGGCCACCGTAGGTAACGTTGATCCGAAGCTGGTGAGTGAAAGGGAGAAGAGAAATCACCTCCCCGAGTTTATGCAGCTGTCGGATGAGCAACTGAAGGGCTCCTATTACAACGTTGTTTCCATGGTGGATTCCATCGTCACCTCGCTGCCGCGAGAACAATCGAACGCGGAGATGGCAAGGCCGCCCTATAGCGAATTGGATGAAAGGGAAAATGGTACGATCGCGGCGCGGCTTTATGTAGAAGAGGGTGCAGATGATACGGAGACCATTACCGATTATGCGCAGATTTCTGGATCCTCTCAGATGCATGTCCTGAAGGTTCAAAGGCCGGATGTTTTGGAACAATTCCGTGACCTTCTTCGAAAAAACGGCGCAAGATGCGATGAACTCATTGAGGAGCGCTTAAACAATAAGGATGAGAGACTTCTGTATGGCAATGCGCTGATGCATCAAGTCGATCTGGAGGAGCAGCGACTGAATGCGGCAAAGCAGGCGAAAGCGTATTACGTGTCTGACGAGGGCGAGGCCGTCCGCATGGAAAACTTCCGGACCACTGAGGCGCTGGAGAAGGCACGGGAAAAGCAGGAGGAGCTTGCAGAAAGAGTAAGGAAGCTTTCCGAAGAGGTGAAAAACCTTCCGGATGCTGAGGCTCCTCTTGTATTTAATCCCTTCAGCAGGGGCGGTAACAAAAAGCAAAAGGAGATGGAACTCACCCACGCCAAAGAGGAGCTGGAGCAGGCAAAGCAGGCGCTTGAAAAGGCCGGGGAGGATGCTCAGAGGGCCCTGGAAAGGAAGAACATTTATGAGACGCGCCTGAAGGAATTTGACAAACTGATCGGGGACTGCCAGAAGCGTTACGATACGATCAAATTTCAGATCGAACAGGATATTTCGCCCGAGGGCTTTGAAAAAATTCAAAATAAGACGCGGGACTTAATGAAGGCCATGGGACCCAACCGCATCCGACGGGCTGCGGATGGTTATTCCCAGTCATATCTGCTGACAAAGACTCCTCTTTCCTACGCCGCGCAGAGTTTCGGACCGGCGATGGACATGGGGAGAGACAAGAGCATTATGGGCAAGGTGGCGCTCTGCTCCCGCAATGATTTTCCCGTCTATGATGCCGTAATCGTTGGGGATGCGGCCGAGCAGACCCTTGTAGATTATTGGAAGGAGAAGGAAAAGGGCACCATTGAACCGGGGAAGGAGGATCAGTACAGAAGGCGCCTGTACGATCAGGTCAGTCAGCTGGATTCTTATCTGGATACCATGTACAAAACCCTGGATGATCCCAAAAAGAATCAGCAGCTCTGGGATGCGGGGATCACTGATCCCGGTAATGAACCCTGGCACGTGCATGAAAAGTCTGCCAGAGGAACCATGACGCTGAAAACGGCTGCAGAGGCCTATAAGGCAGGACTGGAGCAGGGGTGGCACATAGATGACCTGGGCACCCTGGCAGCCTTTAATAACATCCGCAGGGATGCACGAAAAAATACGCTTGCCACCGGAGTGACGAGTCAGGCGAAATACGTGGAATTCGAAAAGCCCGTCTACAAGGATGAAAAGCATGAGCGGTGGCTTGATGAAATGGATGCGCTTTGGGAAAAGCTGAAGGAGACCCCCATAAGGAACGCGGAGCAGCGGAAGGAGCTTCTGGATGAGATTCATGAGAGCGTCAGGAAGGGATACGCAAGAGGGTATGTCCATGAAGGCGATGCCAAGGGCTTTCACCAGACCTATGCTACCTGCAGAAAGCGTGACCTTCTGATCGAGCAGGGGCGGGAGCCTGCCTTTGTCGTCACCGACGGACTCACCGTAAGCGACAAGGGAAAGGAGAGGCTTGAGGAGATCGAAGTCTTTCGGAAAATGGATTCCGCGAAGCTCGTGAACGGAATGCCCGAAAGGAAGCAGGAGACTGAAAAAGCGCCGGAAGAACCTGATCTGATCACGGAGGAGGCGCTGAATACCGCTTTTGTTGCAAAGCCGGAGGAGACCGGAAAATCAAAGCATGCGGACTGGGAGATGGAAAAGATCTTCGATGATTTTAATGCCAAGCGCAGCGGAGTATTTCTGGGAAGGGAATCGGCGGTGCATGAGAACCTGCGCCTGGCCGCAGAAAAGATGCGAGATCTTAAGGCAAAGGTCGGCTACCCCATGGATGCCGACAAGCTTCCGGAATACTTAAATGCCCTGGATGAGGTCGCTTACAGAAGCAGCCTGTATCAGAAGGAGAAGGCAAATGCAAGCACACCCGCAGGAAAACAAAGGCTGCAGGGCGCCAAGGAATTTGAGCGAATGGCGAAGGAAGAGCAGATCCGCGTGAAAAATGCCCTGAACAGGGAGCTTGGAACGAATCATGACCTTGGGCAGCTTCGGATCATGTTGGCACAGGCACAGGCCGTGAAGGCGGAGAAAAAGCTTGGGGCGCTGATACAAAGCGGGAAGACCCTTGGCGATAAGGAAAAGACCAAGGTGATGAATCATGCGGCCACCATTCTTGCTGCGACCCTTTCCGCTTCCACCTCGAGGGACGGCCGCGACGTTTTCCAGAGCAGGGGCATGACCAGCGTGAAAAAAAGCATCCTTGCGAACAAGGAATTTAAGAGCGCCATGCAGGATTATCTGAATAAGCCGGGCTTGACGGCAAAGAAGCTGATCAGTGAACTGGAAAGCGGAAAGGCCGTCCGGAAGATGACCAAGCTTCGCAAGGAGTTTTATGTGGATGACCAGACCCTGCAAAAGCTTGAACAGACGCCGGCAAAGACACCACCAAAGAAGGAAGCTCCGAAGATCAGTGGTCCGGGCGTTTAAGCTTGCAAAAAAAGTGTGCCAAATAAGTTGACGTGAGGAGGATTTTTATGCCAAATCTACTTGATAAATATTCCATGTATGAAACCATGAATAATCCCGGCATTGCCTCGACGCTGCTCTGGGGGTATCTCGGAGACAAGGTGAGCGAGGAGAAGAAGCTAGAGATCATGAAAAAGCTCTCCCTGCCAAAGCTTGTAGATGACGGCAACACAGAGGACGTGGGGCGGATATATGGTAAACGCTTTGAAAAGCTAACAGAAAACAATAACGAATATGGCGCTGAAACGAGAGACGTTTCAGATGGATTGCCTGGCATCGGCTACTGGATACAACCAGGAGCGGGAAGGTTTTATACGGAGCCTGGCATGGAGGAGGTACTTCAGGAATTTGACGATGGAATGCGGGAGCTTCTGGAGGTTTTGGACGAGCATGAGAAGGAGCTTGACCTGTCGGCTCCCAATGCCGGAAATCATTATCAGATATTAAAGGGGTTGATGAAGAGAAGCTACGACGGAAAGATGATTTCGGAGATGACGGAGGATCCTTCCTATGGCACGGCCGTCGCCATGACTGCAAAGATCGCGTTCGAACAGGGTACGTACCGCTATGATAAGAATAAAAACAAGTTTGCTATGTCCATGGACGGAACGGCTACCAAAACCGTTCTTGACGAGACGGCGGATCTGGGACTGCTGGAGGCCATGGCGGGCAATGTCCGGGTACATGAAATGCTGTCGGAGAATGTCACTAACGGGAACGTTTCCAGGCAGGAGCTTTTGAATGCATGTAAGGAGCAGTCAAAGCGCATGGAAAAGGTCATGGAGCTGACGGACGAACAGGTGGAGAAGCTGAAGCAGAAAAATGTTCTGCAAAATACCCGCCAGGAGTATACGGACGGAGACCGCGGCATCCTTTTTTCCACGCATGACATGAAGGCAAAGCAGGAGCTTTTGAAGGCCGGCTATCCCGTGGAGGACGTCCGGCACATGACCGCCTTCAACCTTCAGATGAACCATTATGCCAAAAACGCCAAAAACCTCCAGGCGGAGCTGGATGCGGATAAGCAGAAGTATCCTGATCCGGATGAAGACAGAAAGAAGGATTGGGATGCGCGTCAGAAAAAGATCGATGACATGAAGGAAGTTGCTGAAAAGATGCGGAAGATCTGGAATGAGGTGACAAATCCGGGGGGACCGCTGACGCAGGAGAAGCGCCTGGAAAATCTCAGAAAGCTAAAGACCGGTGCCATGTTGGCGACGGAAAAGGGATTGACCCGCAACTGCCTCGAACAATTTCCGGAGCGCATGGACCGGCGCATGGCGGCAACGCTGACGACAGGGGATAAGGCGATGCTGGCCGGCGATTATACGGCGATGTACAATGCACTACAGGAGGCGGATCCCAGAACGCTGTTTACCAGTTCAAGACAGTTTAAGGAATTAAAGAAGTCCGTGAAGGAGCTGGCTGAGATGGAGCAGAGCCTCTCACCGGAGGCGCGGAAAAATAATCGGCAATTTTGGAAAAAGAAAAGGGAAGTACTGGAGAAATCCCAGACCTACCTGCGTTATAAAAACAGGCAGATGAACGGACCGGACGGGCATAAGCACAAGCGCTCCGACCTGGAGACGAAGAGGGTACAGGCGGTGGATGGCGTCTATAACAGACTGCTTGGGGATCTTGAGAGGGAGACCCCGAATATCAAGCTGAATCCGTCCGAGATGCAGGTGTTTCCGAAGGTGGCAGATAAGGATCTCCTCAGGCCTCCGGTCAAGGAAGAGCCCAAGGACTTTGATTCCTACGTAAGGAGCCATACGGGAAAGGGTGCCATGAACGGCACAAGGGAAGAGATGATCGATGACATGGCAAAGGTGCTTGCCGCGCAGATCATGATGATGCAAAAGCCTGCCAAAAAATTTGACCGGAATATGATTGACAAGGCGGCGAACCGGATGAAGGATAAATTCTATCTTGATGAAATAAGCGAGCCGGAACTCAAGGATGCCCTAAAGGATGGCGCATCCGTAAAGAAGGCGGCGCAGATACGGCATAGGAAGACTTACGGGGTTGAGCCGGAGGATTACGGAAATTATATCTACGAAATGAAGCGGCTTTACCGGGATATGGAGGTTCCGGACGGGAAGGATAAGGACTATCAGAAAATCTATGATACCGTCAAAAAAATTGCCCATCTTCCCAAGGATCCGGAGGCTGAGGGTCTGCCCATGCAAAAGGTCGGGAAACTGGTGGAACAGGCCAACTCAGAGATCTATGAGGCGATGGACCGCTACATAGAACGGAATATAAAGATGATCGGGCCAAATGATCCAAAGACCCTGCAGGTGCTAAATGCCATGATCGAGGCAGCACCGTCGACCCAAAACCGCGGCGGGGACATGGTGGACAATATCAGAGAAAAAAAGGGCGTGACAGACATCGCCCATCCGGAGTATATTGAAATGGGGGAATACGACAGAGGTGGCGTATACGGCCTTAGTAAAACGACGGATAAATTGAAATTATCAAAGGACTACCAGAAGGAGGTCCTTGGGGAGCTTGGAATGGATGAGCGGGAGGAGCTCACCTACCTGAAAACGCAGAGCCAGAAGGAGGCCCGGCTGAAGGAGGCTCCTGCCGGCAGGAAGAAGCCGGGGGAAGTACTGGATACGAAGAAGCGTTCCAAGGAGGCCGGTGACAAGCCGGTGAAGAATACGCTGAAAGAGAAAAAGGTCGACAAGGGCGTCTACCTGTAATAAACGCGGGGAATCCGGTCAAATGGCCGGATTCTCTGCAGAACTACGAAGAATGAACGAGGTACAAAATGGGATTTGGAGATTGGAAAAATCAAAAATGGTTTCCTTACACGGTGGCATCCTGCAGCGGCGTGCTTTTGTATGTGATTCTGATGAACCTGAGCACGATCGGAGGAACCCTGGGGAGGGTGCTTCAATATTTTTCCCCCGTGGTGATCGGATGTGTTCTGGCGTATATTATGGAGCCGTTCGTCATACGCCTGCAAAAGGGACTGTTCCGCAAAATAAAGAAAAAGAAGCTGAACCGTCTGGCTTCCGTCGTATTTGCCCTGACCATTGCCATTGTTCTGCTGACGCTGATCTTAGTTTCGCTGATCCCGCAGCTGATCGGAAGCATTACCACGTTCCTGTCCAATTTTGACACATATCTTGAACAACTCCAGAAGTGGCTGGAGAGCTTTAACGGCGGTTTTTTGAAAAAGTACGTGGATTTGTCCGGGTTTTTTGAATCCAATCTGAATTCCCTGATTCATCTTGAAAGTAAGCTGCCGGAATATCTTGAGAAAATCCTGGGTGCGTTCTCTGCCATCGGAGAGGGGTTGGTAAACTGGGTGATGGGAGCGATTCTTGCAGTGTATTTCCTTTTTGATAAGGACAGAATCTGCTGGGGATCGAAAACCCTCGTCATTTTGATTACTTCTCCTGCAAAGTACAAAAGGTTTTTCTCGTTTCTAAAGAGCTGTATGACATCATGGAGAAATACATCATTGCCGAGCTGGTGGAAGCGTTGGTTGTAGGAAGTGCTAATTTTATTTTTATGCTGATCTTTGGAATGCCGTATGCCGTTCTGGTTTCCGTGGTTGTCGGGATCACCAACATGATTCCCACCTTCGGCCCCATCTTCGGAGCGGCCATCGGTGGTCTGATCCTGCTCCTTGCGGATCCGTGGAAGGCCGTTGCCTTTCTGATTTTCACGGCGATCCTTCAGACGCTGGACGGGTATGTCTTAAAGCCGAAGATGTATGGTGACGCCCTGGGCGTTTCGCCGGTTATGATTCTTGTCTTTATCATTGTCGGGGGGAAGATGTTCGGCGTGATCGGAATTTTGATTGCCATCCCTCTTGCCGCCATTCTCAGTATCGTGATCAGTAAATTTCAGGCTGTTTTACTGGAGAGGAAGGCGATCCGGCTTGGGATCGATGATGAAGAGTTAGTCCAAAAGGCCGATGAACCATCGAAGGAATGATGATGAGGGAGGCAGTTTATGCGGGTGTTCTTACAGAGGTGTTTAAAAAACAAGATAAGACGGAAAAAACCGTTCCCATTGGCATGTCTGGTGCTGGCGGCGGTGCTGGTCCTTGGCGGATGCGGCGGTCAGAAGAACGCAGGGGGCGAAGCCGTACCCTCCGAAAGCGGGGAAGCGAATTCCGTAAGTATTTATGAGGTTTCGACGGAAGATGCACGGTGGGTGGAGATGAAGGATACGTTCCCGTCCATGCTCTGGGGGCAGTATACCTATGACGAGTGGGTTACGACGGAGACGGCGGGCGATGAGGCAACGCCGGCCGTGAAATATGAACTGGACCGTGAAAAGTTCTGCGGGGAAGTGAAATTCCTGAAAAGTTCCGTCACCATGGATGGAAAGGAGACGCCGGTGGAGCTGACGGCCCTTCCCATCGAGATCAAGGGGGCGTTCCCATTGGGGGCTTCCAAGAGCCTTCTTGACGGCATTCAGATCAAGAGTAAAAACGCCTTCGAGACGCTTTGGGGGAGCTATTTCTGGAAGAAACCGATTAACAATACCTGGGAGCTTCGGGAATGGGAGGAAGAGGTTCACTCGGCATTTTTGGGGCGCTTTAGGAATAACGATTGCTGGGATAGTTTTAAGAATTTAATGAAGCAAAACGTCATTCAGATGGAATACCTGACGAAGGAGAAGAAGCCTGCCGCGGCAACCTTTTTGTATGAGGTCGAGGGTAACCGGCTCCATCTGTATGAGTGGGAGGCAGATCCCGAGACCTTTGAACTTGACAGGAAGGAGTGGACGGTCTTGGAGTTTTGCTTCTCGGGGAGAAATCTGATGCTGCGCGGGGAGGGCTGCACCGTCACCTACTGTCCCTCGGCATTTTCCAAAAAGGCCGGGGAGCAGGAGCATAGCGTGCCCTATACGGATGGATATGCCAATGACGCTAACGATACCTATGGGGAGCTTCAGGGCTTTTTTTGGTACGCCGGGGACGAGAGCATGGGTGCCATTGATTTTACGGACGGCGGACGGGCAGTCGAAAAGACTGTCAGGGGGAGCGGCGATCAGCTGTTCCTTCAATGGACGAAGCGCTACGGCAGAGTCTCGGGAAAGCTAAAGCTCGAGGAAACTCCCGGGGAAATGTCCTTTGGGTATCTTTGGACGGAGCCCTTTGGCGTGATTTTGGTTGCGGACGGAAGGTATTACCGATATCAGCACAGTGAGAATCATTATTATGAGGATCAGCTGGGCGAAAACCTGGGCGAGGGCGTTGCCGTAGGGGACTTAAACGAGGATATCGTAAATCGTCTGCTGGAGGAACGGGCGGCGATTCTGGAGGAACTTCACAAGGCATTTGGGCAGGCGGACATTCAAGTTGAGATCGACCCTGACGCCGGAAAGGTGACGATGGACTCCAGCATCCTGTTTGACGTGGAGGAGGATTCCCTTACGCAGGAGGGTGAGGATTACCTGAACCGGTTCCTGAAGGTTTACGGATCCGTCGTGATGGACGAGAAGTATGCGGACACGATCTCGGAGATTCAGGTGGAGGGACATACGGACACGGATGGAACCTATGATTATAATCTGGATCTTTCCGAAAGACGGGCAAATTACGTCATGCGATATTGCCTGGAGGTTTGTCCGGAACTTGAGGGCAGGATCTCGGCGAAGGGCTGCTCCTACGACTATCCCGTGTATGACGCGGAGGGTAATGTCGACAAGGCAGCCTCCAGACGAGTCGTATTTAAGTTCAAACTCAAAATTGGCGGGGAATAGGTGAGAAAATCATTTTTTTTGTTATTGATGCGATATTTGATGGACATTTGATGGATATTTTTTGAGGAGTCGTGGTATGATTGGGACAGATTATGGCAGGATAACCATAATTTCAATAGAGTTTTTGGAAACTATTGAAAAAAAAGGCTTTTTTTAGTAAAATGTTGTAATGGAGATCGTGTACCTTGATCCGATTTTTGCCGTTATTTTCATGGTGGAATCGGCCGAAGGCCGTTTTCATAAAAACTGGATGCTAATTGCGAACCGTTGATCCGCGGGACGAGAAGGCTTCCTAAAAATCACGTGATTGAGACAGGAGGAAACAGCAATGAGAAAAATGATGAAAAAGATGTTGGGCCTTGCGGCAGCGCTGAGTACGGCATTCATGGTAATGCCCATGACTTCCCTGGCGTCTAATACCGAAAGCGATTTTAACCCTGACGGAAGCGTAAACTTTGACAAGGTTACCAGCCCCGTTGTTGATCTGATCAACAGCCTGCTGGGACCTGCCATCGCCATCGTTGGCGCTCTGGGCGCCGTTTACTGCGTTATCCTTGGCGTTAAGTTTGCGAAGGCAGAGGAGCCTCAGGATAGAGAGAAGGCTAAGTCCCATCTGAAGAACGCCATCATCGGTTTCGTTTTGATCTTCGTACTTATGGTAGTGCTGAAGGCAGCCATCGGACCTCTTACCCAGTGGGCGACCGGAACGAAATAATCACGCAGTACTAATCGCCAACAACTAAATATTAAACTTAAGCTGCCAGCTGGGGTCGGATACGGGACGATCGACTGCATCCGCCCCACGGATCGGCTGGCAATTTTTTATTGAAATACTGAAATTGGAAGATAACGGCGTTGAAGGCGCATGCCGGATAGAGGCAAGAACGGATGGTAAGGCGATCTCTGGGAAAGAAGGTTGAAACATGCGGAAATGGAAGCTGCCAAGCGCAGACGGAGATCAGGAACGGAATCAGGGCTGGAACCCTAAATGGAATCAGAGCGGGAATCAGAAGCAGAAAACCAAACGTGACTTTGGGTGCAGGGTTGCGCGCGGTATGCTTGCGCTTCTGTGTTCTGCTGCGCTGGTGCTTTCAGACGCCCTTCCGGTTCCAGGGGGGGTGCCGGATGCGGTAAGTGCGGCAGGTCCCAGTAAGGGAACGATTACATTTTATAAATGGACAAGGCTGAGAGAGTGGGACGATCTGTCAGGTGGGGGCTATGTGATGCTGATCCATAAGCAGGATGGCAATTATTATATGTCACAGAGCGTTACGGACATCAATAACGGACAGTCCCATTGGATTTCCAAGAGTATTGACATGGATCCCAGGATCGATCCGGAGTCGGATGAATTTCTGACACGTACCAATTGGTCAAATATTCAGACCAGAAAAACGACCTTTAACGGAAAATACAGCGCTTTTGATGGCTTTTATATATATGAATATGTGAATGGAACTTGGTATTATGTAACCCACACCACAGAGCATTTGCATTATGCGTCCAATGAGGCTACGCTCTGGATCCCCTATAACAGAAGCATGGGAGACAGCGGGAAGGGCTTCGAGATGCGGTTTGGAACGATCAATAATAATACCGTCTGGCTGAGACCGAAGTCTGCGGGGAATGGGCTTGGCGTAAGACTGGACTGGGATGGATGGACCGGATCGATCGGAAGTTGGGAGGTCTATGGCAGATCTACGAAAACTTTTACCTGTATCAATAGGAATTATACCATTGGGGAGAATCAGGTTTATGTGGCGGATTCCGATCTTTTTTTGAAGGAGGACGTAAAGCTGACCATACCGGAGGGCTCGGTGCTCTGCGTGAAGAACGGGCCGTTTTATGTGAATGGTGAGATTGAATGCTACGGAACAATTCTGGTGGAGGACGGCGGGATCATTATGCCGATGGAATCCACCTCGGGGGGCTCCCGCATTGTTATGAAGGAGGGGGGCGCCATGATCATCCGCAGCGGCGGAAAGGTTTACGCCGGTTGCCCGAAGGGGTCTCTCGGGACGAAAGGGGACAATGGCTGGCTAGATATGTACGCCGGCTCTTCCATCATCAATTTCGGTCTTCTGGTGGTGGGGAAAAGCAATCTTACCTATGGGCAGGCGACCATCGAGAATCATAAGGGCGGTGCCATGTATCTGGGGTATTCCATTGCTAAAGAAAAATCTTTTTTAAGAGCTTCTTTGAATAATGATTTTTTGACAAAACTGAAAAACAGCACTGCTGACGTAGGTCAGTCACTTACAAACGGGGGCACATTTTACGGCAAGGGCGCCAATACCACCGTCCTTAAAACATGGGAAGGGGCGGTCACAATGCTCGCAAACAAGGCAAGCGGCAGTAATTACGGCCAGACCGTCAAGCTGTATTCCTATGATAAGAATGGGAAATGCACAGTCATTTCGAGCTATTCCCCATAAGTGAGGGAGGTTTGCAGTAAGGGATCACAGGATTGAGGAGAAGGGATTACATATGTGGAAGCTATGCGGTGGACGGAAAGGGTTAAAACAACTGAAAATGGAAACCCAAATATCAGGAAGGCTTACAGCGCACAGCAATGTTACGGAAGACCTGAAAACGGGACGCAGTATCGGGAGGTTCTTTGGACGTACACTGGGGCGCAGTGTGTTTTCCATTCTTCTGGCGGCGGTACTGGTGCTTTCGGATGCCCTTCCCATCCCGGGAGGATTGCCGGATACAGTAAAGGCGGACAACTATCCCAAAAAGGGAACCATCACCTTCTACAAATACACGCGCTGTAAAACCAGCGACGAAGTATTGCAAAGAGGCAATGTGATGTTTATCTATGAACGGGGCGGAAAATACTGGTTCCCTGCAAAGGTGTCGGACATTAATAACGATGCAAGCAACTGGAAGGTTACTAGCGCGGACGTAGATTTCAGAATTGATCCGACTGCGGATTATTTTATTACTAGGACTAAATGGACTACCCTTAGAATAGGTTACAGTACAGGAAACAATCAGTATTATATTGAGGATTGTTTTTCTCCGTGGACTAATGTTCGTGTAACCAGCGAACATTTGCATGCTGATACTTCACAGTATTCCGCTCTTGAGGCACCAGCTGGAAGCAGTCAGGGGTGGTTCAAGCCGAAATTCGTACAGGGAGTTCCGGGCAAGGGAAGGACGGATGACTACTATCTTACGAAACAACCTGCAAACAATGACTGGTATGAAAGAATCGACTGGCCCGGTTGGGGCGGTTATAGTATGGAATGGGAATGCTATCGAATATCAAACTATACTTATACCTGTATCAATTCGGATTATACTATCGGTACGAATCAGGTTTATGTGGCGGACAGCGATTTATTCCTAAAAGAGGGCGTGAAGCTGACTATACCCGATGGCTCGGTGCTCTGCGTGAAGAACGGTCCCTTTTATGTCAATGGGGAGATTGAATGCTATGGAACGATCCTCGTGGAGGACGGAGGAATTATCATGCCCTACGATTCTACGGCAGCAGGCTCCCGCATTGTCATGAAGGAGGGCGGTGCCATGATCATCCGAAGCGGCGGCAGGGTGTATGCGGGCGCCCCGAAGGGATCCATTAAAACAGAGGGAGATCAGGGTTGGTTGGACATGTATGCAGGCTCATCCATCATTAACTTTGGACTGCTGATCGCGGGACAGTGTAATTTCAAGTATGGGCAGGCAACCTTGGAGAATCACAAGGGCGGCAATATGTTCCTTGGCTATAGCGTGAGCAACGAGGGGGAATCAAAGTTCATGCGTTCAGCCCTAACCAATGACAAGGCGGAAAGCTATGGACTGGTAAAGACAGGCGGAACGGTACATTACGGCAAGGACTCCAACAAAACCGTTTTGAAGATCTGGGACGGCGCCAAAACATTGACTGCAAACAAATCAAACAGTGACGGCCAGACCATCAAGCTGTATTCCTATGATAAGGACGGGAAGTGTACCGTCTATGATAATTATAGCGACCTGTATTGATGCAAAAGAAAGAGGCGGAACAAGCCGTGGCATTAGCTTAGGGCGAAGATGCAGCAGACAAAAGACCGTAGCGCGGGAAATGGCAGGAAGCTCCTGCTATGTCGGAGGTGAGTGTCTATGAAGGGTATGTTGGAGAAAATAAAAAATTTGAAGCTTGGCAGGGGACTTTTGTATCTCCTTCTGATTCTGGTGGGGATTCTCGTGCTGGGCTTTTTCGTGCGTTCGGTACTCGTCAACATGAACGGAATCTTCGCCGGAAAGCCTCTGATCCTTGACTGGCATCTTTTACTGGAGCCGACAACCTGGGCACAGGGTGTGTTTGCCGTGGTTGTCGTCCTGCTTCTCGTATTTGTAACGGATTACCGTTCCGTGAGCAGTAAGAGCATGCGGGAGAAGAAGGGCATGGACGCACGGACGGAGGGCGCCCTGGAAAACAGCCGCTTCCTTACGGACAGGGAGCGGGATAAGTACTTTCCGTGTTATCTCTATCAACAGCTTGGAAGCGTAAAGAAGGATGGCATTCCCGTCCGCGCCTTCGTGGATAAGAAAGGTAAGATGCACATTAATTTCCTTTCCGGAGCACATTCCCTGGTCATCGGTGCTACCGGTTCCGGTAAGACAACGACCTTTATCAATCCCATGATCCAGCTCCTTGGCGCCTGCGGCGGCGGAAGCAGCATGATCATGACGGACCCGAAGGGTGAGCTGTTCTCCCTGCATTCAAAATTTTTGCAGTCCAGGGGATACAATGTATTGCTTTTGGATCTGCGTGACACCTATACCTCCAGCCGCTGGAATCCCCTGGGCGGGATCTATGACATGTATCAGGAGTTCCTCTCTGCCGGCGAGGGCATTCGGCTTCACAGGGATTCCATGGCAGGCTATCCTGACTTAAAGCGCATGGACGGCGAGGGCGCCGAGGGAGAGTCCTGGGCAGAGTGGCACGGCATGGCATATGCGGACATTTCCCATTGTCAGGACGACATCGCCGTGACAAAGCAGAAGATTTATGATGAGATGTACGAGGATCTAAATGACTTGATTTCGGTAATCTGTCCCATTGAAAATGAGAAGGATCCCCTTTGGGAGAAGGGCGCGAGATCCATCATCATGGCGACTTGTCTTGCCATGCTGGAGGACAGCGCCGATCCGGAGCTTGGCATGACAAAGGAGAAATTTAACTTCTTTAACCTGAACAAGGCGCTTACCAATTCAGAGAACGAGTTCGAGGCGTTAAAGAAGTATTTCGAGGGCAGGGATCCCCTGTCTCAGGCGGTGACCTTGTCAAGGCAGGTGCTCTCCGCGGCAGAGTCCACGATGTCCTCCTATATGTCCATCACCTTTGATAAGCTGAATATGTTTAACGACCGCGGTATCTGCGGTCTGACCTCTGCTACCGACATCCGGGCAGAGGAGTTTGCGGAGAAGCCGACGGCATTGTTTATGAAGATTCCCGATGAGAAGGATACAAGACACGGCCTGGCAGCAGTATTTATCCTGTGTATGTATAAGGCGCTGATCAAGGTGGCGTCCGCCAGGGAGGACCTTTCCCTTCCGAGAAACGTGTATTTCATTCTCGATGAGTTTGGTAACATGCCCAAGATCGAGAAGTTCGACAAGATGATCACTGTAGGCCGTTCCAGAAAGATCTGGTTCAACATGGTGGTACAGAGCTATTCCCAGCTGAACAACGTGTACGGCGAGAAGGTGGCGGACATCGTGAAATCCAACTGCGGTATGAAGATGTTCATCGGATCGAATGATATCGGCACCTGTAAGGAATTTTCGGAGCTGTGCGGAAATATGACGGTTCGCACGTCGAGCACCTCCGCCAGCATGGGCGCGAAGGAGGGAGACTTCAGCGTATCCAACCAGACGCAGGTAAGGCCGCTGATCTATCCTTCGGAGCTGCAAAAGCTGAACAACAAGGAATCCACGGGTAACGCGATCATCGTGACCTTCGGTAACTACCCGCTGATGACAAAATATACCCCCAGCTATCTGTGTAAGTATTATCAAATGGGCCAGATGGATCTGGGAGATCTGCGCAGCAACATGTTCCGCGCGGATGAGGTGTTCTATGACCTGACGGCCCGCAATGAGGCCGTACTGGAGGATGAGGATGAAGACGTGGAGCAGGGTGCGTAAGGCAAGGTTCATAACGAGGGGGATCAGAATTGCTGCAGCGGCATGGATTGCCCTTGCGGCAGCCGGATTCCTTCCATGCGGCAGGATGGCCATGTTTTTTTGGGGACAGAGTGGCGTGGTGCTTCACGCGAAGGCGGAGGAAGTCTCCGGCGAGGAGGTGTTCGGAAGGCTGGATACCTTTACGGGGGAGAAGATTTCCGAGGATTCACAAAGCGGGTCTTCGTCTGTACGGATCATGGAGCCTGTCTGGATTGCGGACAATATGTTTTATGATCTTGAGAAGAAGGCCTTCGGGTACTATGCGGGACCTGACATTGTCTATGCCAACGTGGCGGACGGCATGATCGTGAAGGGGAAGGTTTCCATAAAGATTCCTGACACGGTGACGGCGAAGCTTTATTGGAATGGGAACGCCGTGGATTTCCCGGGAGGTAACATTTCCCGCCTGGGCAGCTACACGGTTGAGGTTTCGGACAATACGACGACCACCCAGCTTTTCTCCTTTATGATCGTGGACAGTAAAACCAATCAGGTTCTGAACTATAACGTACCTGAGGGCTTCCGCATCACGAGAGCGACGCTGGAGGGAGAGGAAATCGATTTTACCAGGAAGTTTGTGGACATGTCTAAGGAGGGACATTATGTCATCGCCTATGAGTGCTCCAAAGCGGACGTCGCTTGTACGCTGGACGTGACGGTGGACGTGACGCCGCCGACCATCGTACTGGAGGGCGTGGATGAGGACGGAAAGGCAAGGGGACCCGTTGCCATTACGCACGTGGTGAGCGAGGATACGCTGCTCATTACAAGGAATGGTGATGAGTACGAGAATCTGTTCAGCAACGTTCTCACCAAGAGCGGAAGATATGTGGTTACGGTCACGGATCCTGCGGGAAACAGCACACAGTACCGTTTTACCATCATGATCTATCTGGATAAAAACGCCTGGATTTTCAGCGGTTTATTTCTTTTAGTGGTGATCGTCGTGGTGAGCTTGTTTGTTTATTTCAGGAAGAATCTGCGGGTTCGTTAGAACTGCCTGGTTACAAAAGGGGAATTTACGGCCTGTGGCCCGGCTCTGCGAGGTGGTCAGGGATTGGACGGCTGCAAGGATAAAGGGGAAAAAGCATGGATTTTTTTAACGACGTAGCTGACTTTTTCACAGAGGACGTGGGAGGCTTTTTCGAGGATGTCGGCGATGCTTTTACGGACATACCGGACATGATCGGGGATGCCCTGAAAAGCGCGTTTGAATATGTCCTGGAGAATGTGTTTTACCGGTTCTTTTATCTGATCGTTACGGGCCTTTGTAAGCTGGTGGGATATCTGGACCAGATGTTCAAGGTGTTTTCGGGACAGAGCGCGGTGAAGTATGACGGGGAGCCGACCCATCTTTTGGACGTCTTTTTCAACAACCATTCCATAAATAACATCTATTGGGGCTTTGCGCTTCTTGGCATCGTGCTTGCCTTTGCGGCGGCAATGATCGCCGTGGCGCGGAAGATGTTTGACGGGCGGGATAAGGATCAGCGTTCCCTGGGGAACATCCTTGGAAGTCTGGCAAAGAGCCTTCTTCTGATCGTGAGCATGAACGTGATCATGGCAGTCCTGTTGACCTTTACGAGCCTTTTGATGACGCAGATCACCTATATTTTCGACTATGCCGACGTATTGGATCAGAAGGAGTCCATTACCTTTACGGATGAGCAATATGCCGCCATGGGGCGAGTCCTGAATACGATTGCCAACTATTCACTGAGTGAATCGTCCACAAGTACCTATAACGTGAACACCTGCTTTAATGAGATCCGTCCCGATCTGTACTATCTGCAAAGGCAGGGTGTGTTTGATTTTTATTATGAGACCGTCAGGGACGGAAAGAAGATTGACACCTGGCAGTCCGTTCTGCAGGACATCGCGCACTCGGCGAACCTCAGGAAGGATCTGTACGTCGACATCTATTATGAGGGTGTGGCTTCAAGCATCAAGAATGCCATGAACGCCTTAAAGACGAACCGAAATCTTCGTCCGCTGAAAAGCTATAAGAGGGAATTTCAGACGAAGAACGAGACGATTCCCCTGGATCGGTTCCTGTTTGTTTTGGGTACCTTTGATGCAGCGAAAAACTCGGATTATAACGTCAATCCCGAGCTCACGGACGGCCTTCGAAGCGCATATTATTACGGCTATAAGGACATGTACGACTTCGACGTGTGCAAGAAGGATTTCAGCTTTGCGCCGGGGGATTACAGTTATCTGCTTACGCTGCTGATCGGCATTATCCTGCTGATCAATCTGTATTATATTTTGTTCAGTTGTACGGTCAGAATTTTCCTGCTTTTGTTCCTGTATATTGTGGGACCGCTCTTCTTTGCGGTGGAGCCCATCGACGACGGCGAGAAGAGAAAGCAGTGGACGCAGGCCTTTATAGTTCAGCTCTTTAGCGTGTATGGAACCGTGATCACCATGCGGCTTGTCCTGATCGTGATCCCGATTGTTTTAAGCAGCAAGCTGGAGCTGTTTGATTCCGGCTTTATGAACTTCCTGGCGAAGGTCGTGCTGGTGATTTCCTGCTACATGGCAGCCAAGAAGGCAAACGGCATTACCACGGGCATTCTGACAGGCACCGGAGCTTTTGCGTCCGCACACGCAACTCAGGATGCTGCCAGGGCATCTGCCAAGACGACCTGGAGTACCATGACGGCACCTGCCAGATTTGTCAAGTATGGTTATGACAAGACAAAGCAAGCCATACAGGCTTCTGCCGGCGGCGGTAAAGGCGGTGGAGGTGGCGCCGGCGGCGGTGGCGGCGGCGGAAGCAGCATCGGCCAGGACATCCAGAGAAAATGGAATGAGACGAAGGCAAGCATGCGTGACCGTAACTTCTAAGCACAGAGGGAGTAGCTATGAGACTAATACCCGGAAAGACAAAAGTTCAGATAGAGTTGTTCAAGGGAATTTCCCTATGGGACGTACTGATCGGCGGCATCGGCGTGGCAATGATCCTGTTGGTGCTGATCTCTTCCCTGCCCTTTAAGTTTGTATTTGCCATCATCATCCTGATCGTTTCGGGCATGCTTTTATTCCGGCTGGATACAGAGCCGACCTATGTCATGGTCTTAAACATGATCAAGCATTTTGCTTACTTCAGAAGGTACGAGAAGGTCTATGATGATGAGATGATCCTTCAGAACAGCAATGGAACGATCAAGGAGGAGTTTATTAGGCAATACCGTGAGAAGGCAAAGGGGAATAACGACGAGGATGGTCTCGAAGAAGGATTCGAGGAGAAAGGGGAGTATTCCTCTGAGGAGTCCTTTGCGGAGGGAGAAGCAGCACGGGAGAAGGAAGAGGTACTGCTCTCCGAGAAGGAGGTCATAAAACTCGAAAATAAGATCCTGAAGAGCAAGAAGGCGACGGAGCAGGAAAAGGACGCCATATGGCTCGCCAGGGCGAACCGGAGCGCAGCCAAGAAGGAAGCAAAGAAACGGGGCGAGAAGCTGGATCGTTTCCCGGCGCCTTCCATGGGGGACGCCACGGTTCCGCGTAAGACGTCAGTAAGGAGTGCTGCCGCAAAATCGGTAAACGGTAAGGATGCGGCAAGTAATAAGGGTACTGCCGGAACGGAAACGCAAAAGCAGGCGAAGAAGCGGTCGGATAATTCGGAATACGGATTTATGGAAGATGTCATGGCATTTACCGACGTCAAGGATGATTACATCGAATATGGCGGAAAGTATTATGGCACCGTGATCGAGATCGACCCCGTGGAGTTTCGGTTCTTTAGTGAGCACAGACGCAACAATTCGATCGAGCTGGGCGTCGGCAGGGTACTTAGGAGCATTCACCTGGGCTTTGCGGCGAACATTGTAAAGCTGGAGCGCCCCATTATTTACGACAAGTATCTTGCGAAGGAGAGGTTAAAGCTCGATCAGCTCCGCAAGTCCTATGAGAGTGGCATGATGAGCGAGCTGGAGTTTCAGGCCAGGATCGACATTGAAAATGACAGGCTGAAAGAACTCGAGGGCCTTTGCACGGATAAGCAGGTGATAGCGCCTTTTTACTACATTGTTCTTTTTGAAAGCGATAAAAAGCAGCTGGAGCTTCAGACCAGGGACGCCATGGATTCCCTGACGAAGGGAGAGATGACGGTCAGAAGGCTGGATACCAAGGAGCTTGCAATCTTCTTAAAATACACGAATCAACTGGATTTTAACGAGCGTGACATTGAAAAGTATCAACCTGAGGATTACGCGCAGTGGGCGATGCCGCAGCGCGTGAACGTGAAGGTGCGCACGGTGGAGGTCAATAACATTGTCACCCACAACTTCCGCGTGGTGAAATATCCCTCCTGGGTGGACGACGCATGGCTTGCAAACGTGCTTTCCATGCCTGCGACGAAGGTTGTCATTAAGTGCAGTCCCATGGACAGAGGCAAGGCAATCCGTACCATCGACCGCTCCCTGCAGGAGCTGCGCGGACAGTATAATGCAACGGGCGTGGACTCCAAGAGAATTGAGCTGGAAAACCACATTGAAACCTTAGGAGATCTTCTTGCCACGCTGCAGGGCGAGGGTGAGGAGCTTTTGGAGTGTAACGTCTACGTGACGGCCTATGACGTTCAGAGTACCCGTCTTGCCATGGGTGTAGAAAAGCTGGAGACAATGCTTCCCGAAATTTCCTCCATGAAGAAGTCGGTTCGCAGGGCATGGCAGGAAAACAATTTCCGCTTAAACGACAATTTCTTTAACCAGATGAGCGCCTTTATCGGATCGCAGGTGAGCGCCTATGACCCTGAGATGAAAAACGGACGCGGCATTCCGTCGAATTCTCTGGCGGCATGCTACCCCTGGATCTATGCGCATATTTCCGACGAGGGCGGCTTTAAGCTGGGTTCAAGCGACGGCGTTCCCGTATTTATCGATTTCTTCCGCAGGGATTCGGAGCGCGTCAACTCCAACATGGTGATCATCGGTAAGTCCGGTTCCGGTAAATCCTACGCGACGAAGAGCATTTTGTCAAACCTTGCAAGTGAGGACGCAAAGATCTTCATCCTCGACCCCGAGAACGAGTATTCGGAGCTGGCCCACAATCTGCACGGCAAGGTCATTAACGTGGCGAATGCCCAGTACGGAAGGTTAAATCCCTTCCACATCATTACGGCGCTGGATGATGACGAGGGCGGAAGCGCGGCGGGAAGCTTTGCAACCCACCTGCAGTTTTTGGAGGAGTTTTACCGCCAGATCCTGCCGGAGATCGAGAAGGATGCGCTGGAGTACTTAAACAACCTGACGGAGAGGCTTTACACCAACCGCGGCATTACGCCCGAAACGGATCTTTCGAAGCTCCGTCCCGAGGATTATCCGATCTTTGACGATTTGTATGACGCCGTTCTGGAGGAATTTGAGCGGACGGAAAACGAGTACATTCGTTCCATGCTCCGCACGCTGATCAATTATGTCGCGAAGTTTTCCACGGGGGGAAGAAACGCCAACATCTGGAACGGGCCCTCTACGGTCACGACGGATGAAAACTTTACGGTGTTTAACTTCCAGGCAATGCTTTCCAACCGGAACACCACCATCGCCAATGCGCAGATGCTGCTGGTGCTGAAATACATAGATAACGAGATTATTAAAAACAGGGATTATAACAGCAAATACGGCCTGAAGCGTAAGGTTGTGGTGGTCATTGATGAGGCGCACGTCTTCATTGACTCGAAGTTCCCCATTGCGCTGGACTTTATGTTCCAGCTGGCAAAGCGTATCCGTAAGTATAACGGTATGCAGATCGTCATTACGCAGAACATCAAGGACTTTGTCGGAAGTGAGGAGATTGCGAGAAAGTCAACGGCAATCATCAATGCCTGTCAGTACAGCTTTATCTTTGCACTGGCGCCCAATGACATGCACGATCTGTGCACGCTGTATGAAAAGGCAGGCGGCATCAGTGAGGTCGAGCAGGAGCAGATCATTCAGGCGCCCAGAGGGCAGGCCTTTACCGTTATGAGCGCAACGAGCCGTTCCACCTTCAGGGTGGAGGTTCCGAAGAACATGGTCGACATGTTCCAGGAAAGGGAGTTCCACAGCAGGTACTTTACGGGCACGGACGGCGCGGCGGCATGGGAGAGCTTTATTGGCGCAAGCCGCAAGGCACATGACGCAAACAGTAAGGAAAACAGGAAGGCTCAGGTCATTGCGTTCCAGAACGCGGACCAGGAGCAGAAGAACTGGGTCCGCTTTGAAGAACTGACGGAAGAGCAGGGCAATGCTTACGAAACTGCCAGATCCGTTCAGAAGTCGATGCCTTCGTCCAAGAAGGTTTCCTTTGAGGAGCTGGAGGATGATGACCTTGGCATGTCGGATGAGGACATGGATGCGCTGATCGCCAGCCGCATGGCTCAGAGGACGCCAAAGGACGGAGACCGGAGAAGTCAGAAGGAGGCGGATGAGGCATACGAAGCCGGGGAGATCCACAGGACTCGTGAGGTATACGAGACACCGACAATACGGACGGCAGGCGAAAAGGCAAATGATACGACGCAGGTCATCGGAGAGCTGAAGGACGTGCTGGCAGATTTTGTGCAGGCATTCAGACAGCCCGTCGCACCCGCACCGCAGCTGCAGCAGCCCGTCGCAGGGCCCACGGCGCAGCCTCCGGTGGATTACAGTGCGATGGTGGCTGACATCCGCAGCCAGGTGATGGAGCAGGTAATGCAGGAAATCCGTGCGGAGGGAGTGACCTTTGGCAGCTCCGCTCAGGGACAATCTGAGAGCGACGAGGATGACCTGTTTGAATTAGGGCTGTCGGATGAGACTGAGGAAGACGAGGAAGCGTTGGATCTCGAAGAGGACAGCCTGCTGGACGAGATTTTAGAGTTCGACACGGAGGAAGATCTCACGGAGGAAGAGCTGGAGGAGCTGGAGGCGCCTGAGGACGAGGAAGAGCCGGAGGAGCTTTTGGATGAAGAAGAGGACGAAGCATCTGAGGACGGGGAAGCCGAGGAGGATGACTTTGACTTTGACGGCTTCTTTGAGACAGAGGCGGGTGTTTCCGATGAAGACGACGATAACGAGGATGGCTTTGACATTATGAGCCTGCTGCGGTCCGAGGCTAAGACCATCGCTGACTCGAAGAAGTCTCTGCCTGAGGGCGACGTGGAGCTCGATGATTATGCGCCCGAGGGAGGCGTGGCAGACGTAACCCTGGAGGATCTGGGGAAGATCGTTTCCATGCTGCGTAAGAAGAAGCGGGCAAAGGGATAAAGGAGTAGAACCATGGCAGCAAAACTGGACATGAAATTGGTGAATCGAGGGGATGAGGGCGAGCTTTTGCTTTTCGGAAAGCTGGATTCGCAGACCTCGATTGATGCGGAAAAGTACTTCGAAGAGGCATCAGACCGTTTCGATCATCTGATTCTGAATATGGCGGAGCTGAGCTATCTGTCCAGCGCGGGGCTTCGCATTTTGAAAAAGACGCACATCAAGATGAACAGGAAGGGCGGGGTGTTGTCGCTGTGCAACGTGAACGACAACATCATGGAGGTCTTTGAAATTACGGGGTTCGCAGGGCTGTTGAACTTCATCTAAGGTATCGAGAAACTCGGGGTGAGGTATTGGATGGCTTTCGATGGACATCAGCTGAAGTTTAACAGTCCCGCGAGGGATAGGTGAGAGTGTGTGGTGATGCTATGACGGTGATAGAGAAATTGTTGAACAGGAATGCGAAAAGAATCACGAGGTGTAGGGTGTTGTCGAGGCGTGCATGCGCGATGGGGCTCGCCCTGGTTATGGTGCTCACCTCCTTAACGCTTCCTTCCTTGAAGGCGGAGGCGGCGGAGCAGGGAACGGCTACCACCAATGGGTATCTTCTTGAGGTGGCAACGGGTGTCAACGCAGGATCAGCGGTGGAATTCCTCGAGATCCGGTATACGGGAACGGATAATAAGAAGCATAAGCAGTTCATCTTTCCGAATGAGGATTCTCTGGAAAACAGCTATAAGGAATTGAAGACCTATGGCGATGACAAGGGAAGTACGGACTGGTTAAAGGGCTGGAATTTTATTTCCGAAGTGAAGCCGCCGTGGGAGACTACCGCCAAGGGCTTGCAGACCAATTCCGTGGATCAGTATTTCTTTACCACGGAGGTTCCGATCAAGTCTGTCCAGAGACTGGAGGGCTTCCTTGGAAGCGACCGGGACTGGACCTGTACGCGTATGCAGCTTTATAAGGTGAACAGAACGGCGGGCCTCAAGATGGCAATGCAAATCTCTGATACCTGGTATCTGGATTTCGACGGCGACTTGATCGCCGAACTGACAAATCAGCCGAACAACTGGAGACCTGCGGGCGGCGTTGCAAATTACATGCGCACGGATCAAAAGGCGGTCCTTAGGACGAATTTCTCAGGCATTTCCTATGCGCATCATCCCTTTGCATCAGAACATGCCTATGGCATTCGCATGGATTTTGCGGATGTCGTTGGCGGCGGGTTTGACTGTCTGATGGCTCAGTATAGTGACGGCACGTATCAGTTGAACGACGCAAAGGGTGTGGCTGAGACCATGACACTCACCGTGACGTATCTGGACGCTTTTGGAAAATATCGCTTTGTCAGGATTCCCGTGATCATGAATACGGTTGTCTGGTCCTGGAATAATGGGGTCAGCTCGGCCTCGGAAAAGAAGGTCTGGGGCATCGGGCAGCAGGGTGAGACCATCGCCTTTGCCGGAAAGCTTCCGGATTGTATGCAGATCACTAAGGTGGAGGCATCCATCGGTTCCTTTGACGCGATGAAGGAGGCGAAGCTTGAATACAGCGGGAGTAATGGCACGCAGGTCAGGAGGGTTAACCAGGGTGGAACCGACGACATTCGCCTGACCTGTATGGCGGTCTATGACATGAGCAAGTCCTCCATGTCGGTTACGGTGGATGGGGCGCAGCTCTCCTATGATTTTACGGGAGATCCGATTCTGTACCGCGTGTCGGGAGATTCGAAGGGCGATCTCTTCCGTGCGGGGAACGGCCTGGTAGACATGAAGCTTCGAAACTATGAATTTAAGGACGGTCAGGATCATCTGTCGGTGCCTGACAATAATGAGTATTATCTGATCCAGATCACGACGGACGACATTGCCGCTGCGGCAACAAAGTCCGACCTATATATGAGATTGAACTATGTCAATGCCAAGGGAAATGAGGCCAGCACGGGTGAGGTTCTGCTCAGAAGCGCGACCGAGGAATATTATGGTACCTGGCCCGGAGATACGGACAATTTTGTCTATAAGTGGGGCGTGAATTCCGGGAATACCCTGACGGCGCTGATGACGCTGAAGGACGTGGATTATTTTACGGGTGTCCGCATCCGCATGAAGGAGGCACCGGCAGGACAGCAGGATGATGATTATCAGTGCAAGAGCTTTCAGATTTATGCGGTGACGTCGCTTGGCAAACGTAAGGTTACGTGGCAGAGCGGTTATGACAAGAGTCTGAACGGGATGCATACCCGCGTGAATGTTACAAGACAGTTTAATGGTAAGACGAGCACTATTAAGATCCTGGATTTTGATAAGAGAATGCTGGTGCAGCAGGATCAGGAACTGGAGATGGACTTCGAGTCCTTAAGCGTGGAAAATATCGTGGAGAACAGCTTTGACATCACGGATTACCGGATCAGCTACGAGGAGGCCATGCAGGACTTTAACTTTACAAAGGCAAGGAAGACCTATACGGTCACGGTTAACGTCTTTGACGACTCGGTGGCGACGGACGATTATGGCAACGTGGTTTCTTCCGGCGGAAACGGTGATGCGGGATCGGAGAATCTTTTCTACTTTCAGCTTCTCTTTGAGGACGGTTCCAGCTGCTATGAGCTTGCCAATCAGCAGCTCATGGGAGACCGGTTTGCCTCAGGAGCCGCGGAGAGCTTCCAGATCAGCACCAATCAGGACTATGGTGAGGTAACGGGCATCCGGATCATTCCTGATGATACCTCTGAGGACAGCAAGAAGTACGATAAGCTGAGGATTGATAACATAAAGGTGACGGAGACCGGCGTGACGGGAACCCATGACTGCTGGGTGGCAAATGACGTTGGCTGGATCGGCGTGGCATACACGGAGGAACAGGAAACGACGGGCCCGGGCGGCCGAAAGGGCCGGACGGCGGCAGAGATGGGAAAGACCAAGACTATTGACTATACCACGAAGGTCGTGCAGCTCGAGGTTGCGATCCATACCAATGAGACGGAGCAGGATGAAGGATATGCCAGCCAGTTCCACGGAAGAATGTACGGACAATTTACCGTTGTTCAGAATAATGGTGAAAGAAGGCAGCTGGAGACCTTTGACCTGGTAGAGAAAATCTACGAATACAGGAATAAAAAGAGCGGGAATACCAAGGGGTATGCCGTCAGTGACAAAGCGTCCATGTTCCGTACGGGACATACGGACCGGTTTTATGTGGACATTGATGACGTGCAGGAGGTAGTTGCCCTGGATCTGACCATGGAGCAGCTCGATGATCCTTACAACTGGGCCATCGGCGGCGTATCGCTCAGGCTGATCACGGAGAAGGGCGTCCTGCGGATCAATACCAACGACGAGTATGATTATCAGAGGGATACGGAGCCGGAGGTCGTCTGCACGCAAAGGAGCGAGGGAAGCCCTGCCCATCTTGTGAAGGCGAAGGCTGCGGGCAAGCCCGTGACGGAGAATATCCCCTTCACGGAAAATTATATCAATCTTGGGGATGAATATAAGACGAAGACCTCCAAGATCACCAGGGTACCCGCTTCCCAGGGAGATGAGCTGAACGTCTTTATCTTCCCCAGGGAGGGCGGAAATGCGGAGCCGTTCAATAACTATAATCTTGACATCGAGTTGAATTATGCCCATGTCTATGGTCCCATTTATTATACGGGCGGAAGGATGAAAAAGTATACGCCGCCTGAAGGCAGTGCCACGGGCAGAAAGATGTTCTACATGACAGGCCTGAAGGCAGAGGGCATGATTGACCTGAATAAGGTTTCCATCAAGGCAAATACCGGCGGCGCTGACGTGAAGATGTGCTATCTGGATTATGCCATCATCCAGCAGGTAAGGTCCGGCGTGGTGATCGCAAACTATTATATCGACTGCGGCGACGTCAATTATTTCTATGGACAGGGCAAGTTTGCAACGACTGATCCGGGAGCTATCGGCTATAAGGATCAGCAGAGAGTGACGTTCCAGTTCGGCATCACGACGCAGGAGAGTAACCTTATTCCTGACAAGGTTGACATGGCGGTTGCCCTTAGATATAAGCTGGCGAACGATCCCAATAATACGGAGTATCTGACGCCTTACGTCTTCCTGTCGGATCAGAACGTTGATACGATCAGGGCAGGACAGGTGGTGGATCTGATATTTAACCAGATGTTTGTCGGAGAGATTACGGGGCTTCGCCTGGCTACCATCGGTGACATTGAAGCAACGGTGGATGCGGCATTTGTTTCCACGGCCCGGACGGATACGACCGGCAAGCCAACGCATACGGAGCATTACAGCTTTGGAAACGGGGTGATTGTAACCACGGCACCCATCACGATTTTTAAGACTGCAGTGGGCGTGGATGATCCGGAGGCCGTGAGGTGCGTATCCTTTGCCTTTAAGACGTCAGAAGCCGGAAAGACGGAAAACAGCGGAACCGATGGGCCTGTTTACATGCGACTCTATACGGCGGATGCAAATGGCGTGGTCAATGCACCTGTAGAGGTGGATGACATTCGAAGGTATATGGTTGGAGGCGGCGAGAACTTTGAGACAGATCAGCTGCAATACGTAAGATTCCTTGTGAAGGGAGCGACGTCGATCCGCAGGATCGAGCTGATGCCGAGAAGTGCGGATTATTCTGGAACGGCTGGCTGGACGCTGGATTATGCGATGGCACAGATGGACGGCGAAGCGGTGGATAAACGTATCGTAGGCGAGAGGATTTATGAGGGAACGCTTAAGCGGATCACCTTTGCAAACGTGACGGTAAAGGCGAACACCTGGAACTGGAACGATAAGAAGAATGCTTATGATCAAAAGCTTGTACAGGATAAGACGGCGAAGATGATCGCTCTTGCGGAGAAGCCCTTCCTGATTCAGGCGAACGTAACGGGATCGGAGCTGGGCTATGTCGTGACTGCCGTGGAGGTTATGGATGACGAGTATGAGAGCGGCGAGCTGACAACCTACTTAAAGCGCGATGGAAGCAGTTACGTCTTTACGCCTCCGAAGGAGGAGGATACGAAGTATTACCGCATTACCGTGGCCTCCGCGGAGGTTCCCGAGGCGAAGGTGGTCATTGAGCTTTCCGTAAAGGGCATCGAAACGCCTGCAGGGACGGGAACCGGAAGCGGCACGGGAACGGGCGAGAGCAGCGCAGGCGGCACGGGAACGGGCGAGAGCAGCGCAGGCGGCACTGGAACCGGAGAAGGCAGCGAAGGCGGCACGGGAACCGGCGAAGGCGGCGCGGGAACCGGAGAAGGCGGCGGAGCGTAAGCTGCGAAGAAAGCGGAAGAGGTAGAACATGGGCAGGCGTGAGAATTGGCGCCGCAAAGTGACGACAGAAGATAGGACAGAAGGCAGGAGGGCTTTCCTGCGTTGGTAAGATCGTGGAGGTTAGCGTGAAAAAAGCAAATCGGATATTCTGTGTCTTGGTGGCATGGGCGATGCTCCTTGGACTGGCAGGATGTGGAAAAATGAATACGGGAGGGGAAGATACAAACTTCCCCTATTCCTGGAAAGAAGAACGCAGGGGAACGGTCTTGCTGAAACTCGATGGCTCCCGAAGCCCTGAGGGATATTACTGGAGCATTAAGAGCACGGATGAAACCGTACTTGAGGTTAAGGTGGTCAAGAAAGAGAAAAAGGGTATTATTACATATCGGATCAAGCCATTGAAGGAGGGCTCGGCGCAGGTGGTATTTGCCAGAGAGCGCGACCTTACTTCCACGGGAGAGAAGGAAAGCACATCCGGTGAAGCGGCGACAGACAGCGATGAACCTGAGAATCAGGCTTCCGGGGCGAAAGACGGGATGGCGAGCGCAAGAGAAGAGGAAATTCAGCTAGAGGATATAAAGGAGCAGGAGACAGATCCTTCCATGGAGGCAGAGGAAGCATCGGCGGCAGCGATGGCGTCAGAAAACTTTGAAGCCTATCTTAGTCGTTTTCGGGCGAAGGATATCATCGGTGAAATTGAGATCCGGTTTGATGCGGAGCCTGTCGGTAAAAAAGGAAAGCTAAAGCTCAGCTTAGTCCTGGCAAATACTAAGGAGCATAAGGGCATCATGCAGGGCGGAGCGCAGACCGGAGATATTGATTATCAGCTTTGGGAGGATTCCGACGGATCACTAAGACTGCGACTTCCGATGCAGGAGGAGGCCTGGAGCACCTCCTGGAACGGAAACTATGAGCCGGTGGAGGATCCTGGAATTCCGGGGATTGTTGTTTCCGTACCGGAGATGCGCGACGGAAAATACATCATTTTGGAGATCAAGGATGAAGGGATCCTTGAAGGGGCACAATGCTTTACCGTGAGAGGTCTGGAGCAGGGAACTGCAACGATAGAGTTTTCTAATCCAGCGCTGGATGAAGTGCTTCTGATCCAAATCAAAATTTCCGCGAATGGTGAAATTGAGGTGCTTTCCGACAGTATGATGGCACCTCAGTGATAAAGGAAGGGCCGGTAATGGATGCGTTAAGGAAAGAGATCAGAGAAGCGCTTTTGGGTGACCTTATGCCTACGGAGGACGGCAGAATTGCCGTATCCTTTACAAGGCTTGCAAAATACGTGAATGGTCTTGGAGACGGATATGACAAGGTACGGATCTTCGGGGTTATGTGCAGGAGGCGCTGGTATCTGTCGAAAAAGAATGCAAGGCAGATGCATGAGCTGGCGGTTAAGGGAATGCAGGACATGGGCAGGATGATGTGGCTCTCCAGTGATCCTGAGAAGGAGGCCGTGTATTGCTCTTATCTTTTAAACACGCCGGCGATTCTCACATATTCGCGGGGAGAGGACGGCGTCATCGAGATGGCGTGCTATTCGGCAAGGGGACTGAGCGGATGGATTGCCTGCTACCGGACACTCAATAAATTTCAGCGGAAGGTTCCGAATGATTTACAACGTATGTCCGAGGAGGACGAGCAAAAAAAGCAGGGTGCAGTCAGGGCGCAGGCTACGGAGGAAAGACTTCAGACCAGGCAGGCAAAAAAGGAGAAGAAGCTGGAGAAGAAAAGGCTTCGGAAGGAAAAACGCAGGGCAAGGTTAGCGAAGTTTGCAGGCGTAATGCCCAAGCTGCCGGGGCTTCCGGTGGAGATCAATGCAGGGAGCGACATCCTTGCGACAGAGCAGAACGTGACAAGGGAAAACAACAAGGTTGCGACAGAGCAGAACGTGACAAAGGAAAACGATAAGGCTGCGGCAGAGCAGAACGTGACAAAGGAAAACGATAAGGCTGCGGCAGAGCAGACCAGGCTGGAAGCAGAGCAGGCCAGACTGGAGGCGGAGGCAGAACAGGCGAAGGTCAGGGCGAGAGTAGCCAAGGCCAGGCTGGAGGCTGCCCAGGCCAGGCTGGAAGCTGAGGAGGCCGAGGAGAAGCTGTTGGAGACCCAGGCGAAGCTGGCAGCGAAGCATGAGGCAATGCAGGACAAGGCAGGGGTTGACGGTAATAAAGGCAACAGCAATCGTAAGAATGGAAACGGCAAAAAGAAAAGATAGCTTTCGGAGGTCATTTGCCTATGGATTATAATAAACTTTATACGAACACGCAGGACATGGTAAATCTGCTGGAGGAAGAGGACGTAGGCGTAACCTTTGGCAGTTCGGAGTACAAAAAAGCGAAGAAGGATTGTACGACCGTTTCGGAGTTCTGGACAGGTCTCAAAGACAGGGGTAAGGACTTCCAGATGTCTGATCACGAGCTGGAGCAGGCCAGACAGAAAACGGAAACAGCCCTGGATAGTATTAAGACTTATTTGGGTAAGAAGAAAAAGGAGAAGGATAAGAATGGGAGGGAGAGCGATACCTCCCATTACCGCGTGGAGGCCATGCGGGACGCCCAAAGAAATCTACAGGAGCAACTGAAGGAGTTGGATGATCTGGCGGCGCAGCGGGGAATGGAACGTCCCCTGCCAAGTGATGAACAGTTGGAGAAACAGCGGAAAGACCTGGCAACCGATCTGGAGGAGGCAACTAGAAACGTCCATAACGGGAGCAAGGAATTTCAGAATGCGAAAGAGCAGTATGAAAAGCTCAATGACCTTTGGACAAAGACTATGCAGAACAAGGGGGAGGATGAGCTTCCCACCGCAGGTGAGATCGAGAACCTGAGGGCAACCATCGAAAATGCCAGAAAGGCTGCGGATGCGTATTTAATCAAAAAGGCTGACATGGAAGATCCGGGTGCCAAGACGGAGAAACGCATCACGGCCATGTCACGGGTGAAGGAAAATCTGGAGATCCAGGAGAAGAAGCTGGCGCAGTGGCAGAAGCAGCTGGCGGAGAAGGAGCCTGTCAAAGGGTATCTGGAGCTTGCAAATGACACACAGTATTTGAATAATCAGATGGAGGCCGCCGATCAGGGCGTGGTCGGCGGAAGTAAGGAATTTAAGGAAGTAGAAAGCCTGCTGAAGAAGCAGCAGGAAAAGTGGAGGGAATTCGAGAAAAAAGGCCCGGACTATAAGATGTCTCCCGAGGAGCTCAGGGAGATGGTGGATCTGAACCAGAGAATGGAGAAGGCCGTGGACAAGTACATAGCGGATAAGGCAGGCAAGGATCTGTCCGCGAAAACGCAAAAGCGGCTTCGCGTAATGCAAAAGGTGAAAAACCACGTACTGTCCCAACAGAAGAAATTTGAGGCTCGCCGAGACGAGATGCTCAAGGAAGTAGAGGGCATCTCAAATCAGGAAGTCGAAAAGCGCAATCTCGAGGGCTCCAGGGAAATTCGAAACGCCAACAAAAATGTTTATTTCGGCAGCCGTGCATTTTCCGATGCCATGAAATCCTATAATCGCTCTTTGGGCGAGTGGAGGAATTATCAGGCGAAGGAGGCAAGCGGGAAGGCAACTACGGCGGATCGTCAGGCGGAGATGGCGCGTCTTCAGGCGAACGTCAAGCAGATCGATAAGTATCTGGACACTAAGAAAAACAAGGATCTGTCAAAGAACCCTAAGACGGCCAAGCGCGTGGAGGCCATGGAGAAGGCCAGGAAGAATTTGCAGGTCCGCATGAGAAAGATTGAGCTTGCCGAAAAGAAAAAACGGGAGGCAGAGAGGGAAGCACGGAAAAGAACGATCAATGAGCGCAAGAATAATCTGCAGCTTGGCATGAAATCCCAAGAGGCGCTGGAACGCAACGTGTCGGCCGCTTCGCTGTCAGCGACGGCGCAGCTTGAGCAGCTTGGGAGAAGAAGAACCCTGTCGCCAATGGATCAGAGGAATGCACGCATGGCGGTGGCGGCCCTGGTGCTGGAGGAAAGGCTCAGGCGCCCGGGAAATGAGGCTTTGAGGAGAAGGCTTGCGGGGAGCGGGAAGGAATACGCCCAGCAGGTGAAAAATCTCGCAAATTCCAAGGAGTTTAAAAAGAGCTTTCCGGATAAGGCATTTACGCCCGCCAATTGCGCGAATTTGGCGAACGATCCCAAGGTTGTACAGAGATGTGCCAGAGAGTTTGAAAATCGTCTTGTGGCGGCGCAGCGGGCAAAGCAGATGGTTCAGAACCAAAAGCTGCAGAGGCAAAACGTCAGAACAAAATAAACCTCGGGACAAAAATCACCTTTTGGACGAAGGGAAATTCAGCGGCAATACAGTGCTTTCCATAGCATTCAGTTGGGGGGAAAAATGATCAGGGCAGTTATTTTTGACATGTTTGAAACCTTGGTGACGCATTATCGGTCGCCGCAGTATTTTGGGGAGGACATCGCAAAGGATCTTGGACTCACGGAGGAAAGGTTTCGGGAGATCTGGGATCAGAGCGAGCATGACAGAAGCGTTGGTCTTCGGACGTTCGAGGACGTAATCACGGAGATCATGAAGAAAAATGGAGTATACTCCGAGGCACTTCTCACAAAGGTGTTGAATAGGCGCACCGCGACGAAGGTAGAAGTGTTTATGCACCTGCATGATGAAATTCTTCCCATGCTGGAGGAGCTGAGAAGAAGAGACATCAAGATTGGCTTGATTAGCAACTGCTTTTCTGAAGAGGTCTTTGCCATCAGGAGGAGTGTTTTATATCCATATTTCGACGCGAGTATGCTGTCCTTTGAACAGGGAATCATGAAACCGGAAAAGGAAATATTTATCCGCTGCATGAAGAGATTACAGGTTTCCCCGGAGGAATGTCTGTATGTCGGGGACGGCGGCAGCAGGGAGCTGGAGGCGGCGACAGAGGTGGGAATGAAAGCGCTGCAGGCTACCTGGTACTTTGAAGATAACAAAAGAGGAAATCCAAAGCGCAATCCGAATTTTGCCGTATTGAACAGTCCCATGGAGCTCATACGTCACCTGATCTTTTTCTCCGTACTCTTTGGAACGCGGGAGCCACTGCGTTTTCGTGAGGTGGTTGGCAATGACATGGCATTTGACCTGCGGATGCGAATTCGGGGAAGCGTAGGGGTCTATGGATTTGACGTGGAGAGATTTTTTGGAGAGGAAGACATCTCGCAGAAGATCAGGGAGGTTCTTCCCAATATCCTCCAAACAGGCCTAACAAATTGGACGGAAGAAAAAAGTATTCTGCAGAGCGACCTAAATGCCGTGTTTTATTCCATGATTGAAAAAGGACTCTCAGACATAGGCATCAAGGTAAAAACGGAATCTGTTTACTGGCAATTGACGGAGGACTCGCAGGAATTATATAAAACAGCCATCAGTCATCTGCCCCAGAACAATACTTCTCATACGCAGGCAAATGAGCAAGAGACGAAGAAACCACTGGAATCGCAAGCAAAAAAAGAAGGTTTGAGATTCCTGTTTGCGTCGGATTCCTTTAAGGGATCCCTCTCTAGCAGGGAGACGGCGGAGCTTTTAACGAAGGCCGCACAGGAAGTGTTTGGGCATGTGGAATGTATTGGCCTTCCCGTGGCAGACGGAGGGGAAGGAACCGTGGATGCGCTTCTTAGCGCGGTCGGCGGCGAGAAGATTTTTGTGAACGTGCATGGGCCGAGGATGGAAAGCATTCAGGCATATTATGGGAAGCTGGATGAAAGAAAAGCCGTGATTGAGATGGCAGCAGCATCGGGACTGACGCTTGTGCCAGATGACAAACGCGATCCTTCCGTCACTACGACCTATGGAACGGGAGAGCTTTTACGGGATGCATTGAATCGAGGCTTTCAGGAGATCTATGTCACTATTGGGGGAAGCGCAACGAACGATGGTGGCATGGGATGTGGCAGAGCGCTCGGCATTCGTTTTCTGGATGCAGATGGACGGGAGCTTGAGGGCGTCGGAAGGGATTTGGAGAAGGTTCGCAAAATTGATGTTTTAGGACTGGATTCGCGCATCAAACAAGTTAGGTTAACCGTGATGTGTGACGTGACAAACCCGCTTTGCGGAGAAAACGGGGCTACGCGTACCTTTGCACCGCAAAAGGGCGCAACGCCAGAGATGGTAGCAACCCTGGAGCGAGGAATGCAAAATTTCCGAGACGTGATTAAGAGGCAGTTTGGCAAGGATCCCGATCAGCTTTCAGGTGCAGGAGCCGCAGGGGGCTTGGGAGCATTACTTCTGATTCTTTTCGGCGGAGAGATGCGCTCGGGAATCGAGACGGTTTTGGATCTAAGCGATTTTGATCAAAAGCTTCAAGGTACGGACCTTGTGATTACGGGCGAGGGGTGCACGGATTGGCAGAGCGCCTGTGGTAAGGTGCTACAGGGTGTCGGTGAGAGGGCAAAAAAAGCGGGTGTTCCCGTGATTGCGCTGAGCGGCTCACTTGGCCCTGGATATGAGAAAATCTATGAGCATGGCATCACCTCCGTCATGACGACGGTGAACGGGCCGATGACCCTAAAGGATGCGATGGACAACGCAAAGGAGCTTTATTATCAGGCAGCGGTCAGAATGTTTCGGGTGATTCAATTGGGAATCACTTTGAAAGGATAAACCATAAAAAGAGGCCAGCCCTTAATCAGGAAACACCCCCAAGAAGGCCCGCGGAGGACATAGGGATGAATTTTGAGGCTTTTGTAAAGGATATTCAGGAGAATCAGTGGAATGTATTTGGCGTCGAGGTTTATGAGAACGGGGAGCTTACGCATGTCTATGGTGACACGCAGGAAAATCTCCACGAGCTTTATTCGGCGACGAAGACGGTGCTTTCCATTGCGGTGGGCATCGTTTATGACATGGGGCTGATCGATCTGGATCAGTGCATTTTGGAGTATCTCCCGAAGGAGAAGGTCGCGAAAATGTCGGAGAAGCAAAAGGAGACCTTTCAGAAGATCACGGTAAAAAGGCTCCTAACCATGTCTGTGGGAGACCTGCCCTTCCGCGCGGAGGGTAACAGCTGGATTGACTTTGCCCTTTCCTGTGAGATCAGTCATCCAGAGGAGAGAGTCTTTCATTATTCTAACATTAATTCCTATCTGGTTGGCGTGGCGCTGACGGAGATTTTGGGACGGGATTTGGGCGAATTTATCGAGGAAAAGATTTTCGCTCCCCTTGGCATTGAGCGCTATGAATATACAAGATGCCCCGAAGGATATTTTTATGGCGCTTCCGGCATGCGATTAACGGTGCATGATTTTAGCAAGATCGGACTTTTGCTATATCACAAGGGAGTTTATCAGGGGCAGCGTATTCTGTCGGAAACATATGATGAGCTTGCCACCAGCGTTCAGATGCAAAACAGAGAGGGCGGTTATGGCTACTTTGTCTGGAAGTATTTGGACGGCTTTAGCATCAACGGAAGGCAGAAGCAAAAGTGCTATGTTCTGCCGAAGAGAGGCCTTGTGATCACGCAGCTATGCAACATTGAAGACCTGGGAAATGATCTTAGGAACAGCATGGAAAAATGGATTCTCGGGGAGAAATCTTTTTGACGTGGATAGCCTGGGAAGGTATGATAGATAAGGGAAACTACTTGGCATGTGGAGGGGAAAATGAAGCGAGAAGAGATTCGAGAGTTTTATGAAAAGAACATGTACGGAACCTGGAGAGAAGGCGAGAAGGTTTCGTATGAGCTTTTAGGTGAGGATCCAAAGGCGAAGGAAAAGCCTTCTGGATTTCCGAATCCCTTTGAAGTGATCGGCGGGGAGCTTGTTAAGATCAAGATAGAAGCGCGGGGACGAAAGGCTGAATTCATTGTTCATGCTTATTTACCCAAGGAAGAGGATCGAAGGAAATATCCGAAGGGCTCTCCTTTTATCATTTGCATGCATCCGATCCAGCCAAAGGACTATATTTTGTTGCAGGGTTATGCGCTATTCTTCCTGGAGGGCCGCCAGATTGCTTCTGATGACATGGCGCATCAGGGAGCCTTTTATGATGTTTATCCCTATGGCGCTGATGAAGCAGAACAGACGGGTGTTTTGATGGCTTGGGCCTGGGGCGCGTCGAAGGTATTGGATGCGATCTATGCAGGACTCGACAAGGAGTTTTCTCTGGACGCGGATGCCTCCATGGTGACGGGCGTATCGCGCTGTGGTAAGGCGACGGCGGTTTGCGGTGCCTTTGACCAGAGATTTCGCATGACGATTCCAGCCTGCTCCGGTGCGGGTGGACTGGCTTTATATAACTTTGTTTCCGAAGGAAAAACCTATGACCTGCGAAAGGTGGGCGCTCCCGCGGAATATACCTATGGGAAGAATGAGCCGCTGGATTGCCTGCAATCGGAGGCAGAACGAGGATGGTTTAATGACAGGTTCCTGCAATACAAGGAGCCCGCAGAGATTCCGATGGAACAGGAAAACCTTCCGATCCTGGCGATGGATCAGCGGCGTTATTATTTTATCATCGCTGCCTGCACGGGTGAGGATTGGGTGAATGCGCCTGCCATGTGGGAGTGCTATAAAAGGGCGAACATTGCCTATGAGGCGGAAGGTCTTGGAGATCATCTTGTGCTGAATTTCCATAAGGTAGGGCATGCCGTGCTTCAGGAGGATGCCGAGAAATTTATCCCATATTTTAATCAGATGTATTATGGCTGGGAGACTGGCGTTAAAATCGATGACCTGAAGACAACCGTTTTTGCGGGACAGGAGGATGGCAATGCACCGATTCTGCGGCTTCGTCCCTATAAGAAGAGTGACAGTCAGTTGATCACGGGCTGGGCCAACAAGGATGAAGTTATTTACTACAAGTGGAGCGCCGGCATGTTCGGAGACTTTCCGATAGCGGCAGAAAAGCTGGACGATATATACCGAAATCAAAATGGTTTTTGCAAGGAAGAGGATAACTTCTATCCCATGATCGCGTTTGATGAAAGCGGCGTGGTGGGACATTTTATCATGCGTTATCTTGGAGATCATGAGACCATTCGCTTTGGGTGGGTGATCGTAGACGATACCAAACGCGGTCATGGCTATGGAAAGAGAATGCTGGAGCTGGGTCTAAAATACGCGTTTGAGATTCTTAAGGCGAAGAAGGTAACCATCGGAGTGTTTGAAAATAATGCGCCGGCGTATGCATGTTATCGGTCACTCGGCTTTTGCGAGGTGCCGAAGGAGCAGCATCACACGCTGAATTATAAGGGCGAAGAGTGGAGAGTCATTGAGCTGGAAAAAACGAAATAATCAAAGGGCATTTGAGGCTTGCGCGTGAGAATCAGAGTGCCGGGAGGATGAGGCGTCATGGGAAATGAGAACAGAGGAAAAGTTGGCGTTGGCGGAGCCATTCTAAGCATTGTATTTTTACTTTGGTTTTTTGCGTCCATTGGTGCCATGATCTATTGTTCCAAACATGACATGGGAGCTTTGGTAGTGACCCTTTTTGGACAGTATTTTTTGGTGTTTGGAACCATTGCCGTTTTTTCCGGATTAAAAAGTAAGGACTTTCAGCCGATCACACTCCTGTTTCCGCTCGTCGGGATTGGATGTATGATAGGGGGCTGTATCTTCCAGTTTGGAAGCGAAGAGGTCATGAAATATGCGGAAGCGGCGCTGCCCTATCTTTTTCTTGGGCTTTTTTTTGTTATTGGCGTGTCGCTTGTCGTAGGAAGTTATTTTTCCTCGAAACGAAGACATGAGGTGTGCAACTACCGTATTATGGGTACCTGCGTGAAGATCAAAACCAGTTATCACAAGGGAACGCGTACCTATTGCCCAGTATACGAGGCGTATTTTAGGGATGAGACCATTCTTCTCAGCAATAACACCTATAGCAACATGAATCATATTGAGGAAGGGGAGACGCGGGAGCTGTATCTGAATCCGGACAATCCCAAGGAGTTTTATGAACCGAAGGAGGAACGGTCACTGACGATATTCCTGTATGTTTTGGGGAGTATTTTTGCCGCAGTATCGGCATTTGCGCTAGCCATGGTGTTATTTTTTGTAAGGTGAGAGGGAATTGTTTTATGAAGTACTACAGAGCATATGAGTGACAAAGGATATATCAATGACTACGGAGGGATCAGACATGATCAGGGAAATCAAAGAAACGGAAATTTTGGAATGCGTTGCGGTTATTCGTGAGAGCTTTCAGACGGTGGCAGATGAGTTTGGGTTTACGCCGGAGAATGCACCGCGATTTACGGCGTTCGCGACAGACGAAGAAAGGATCCGATATCATTTTGTGACCGAGCATCGGCCGATGTATGGTTATTTTTTGGACGGGAAGATGATCGGTTATTATTCTTTGCAAATCGTGGATTCCAAAACATGTGAGCTAAACAATCTTTGCGTGTTGCCACAATATCGGTTTCGCAGGTTCGGTGCGGAACTCTTAAATCATGCGTTTGATAAGGCAAAGGAGCTTGGCTGTACCGTAATGCGGATTGGTATTGTCGAGGAAAACAAGGCCCTACGCAAATGGTATGAAAAGTATGGCGTTGAGCACGTGGGTACGCAGAAATTTGATTTCTTTCCGTTTACCTGCGGTTATATGATGAAAAAGCTTGTAGAGCCGAAAAAATGGGATTCCAAGGCGACGGGTCTGTATCGCTATGAAACTCATTTACATACCGTGGAGGGAAGCGCTTGCGGCGTGACTCCTGGAAGCGAGTATCCGGCGATTTTTAAGGAGCTGGGCTATGACGCGATCTTTATCACGGATCACTTCTTCCACGGAAATACGCGCCCGTCGAGAGATCTGCCCTGGCCGGAATACGTGGATGCCTACATGAAGGGCTATGAGGAGGCAAAGAAGGCCGGAGATGAGATCGGTTTTAAGGTCTTTTTCGGAATCGAAGAAAACTTTGAGGGCGATGAATTCATGATCTATGGCGTTGGCAGGGAATTCCTTCTCGCGCATCCTGAGATCCCACACTGGACAAGAGAAGAGATGATCAAGGCCGTACATGAGGCTGGCGGTGCAGTGATGCAGGCACATCCGTTCCGTGATCGCAATTACATCAAGAAGATTCATCTCTATGCGGATGACGTAGATGGTATTGAAGGCATTAACACTGCAAATACGGCAAATGATAATCTTGCGGCCCTGTGCTATGCGTTGCATCATGGTTTTATGATTCAGGCTGGATCAGATACGCATTTCAAGGGTGGCATCGGGGATGGCAACGGCGGCATATTATACGCAGATCCCATCACTTCGGAGAAGGATTACGCGGACAGGCTTCTTCGCCGCGAGAGACCCATTATCTTTTATCCGGAGGAGCTCTTTGCAGGCATGGGTGGGATCAAGGTAAAGCTTCCTGCGGAGATTCACAGAAATGGTGCATGGGAAGAGTTGAGCCAAGAGGAGATCATGGAGTGGATGAAGGAAGCGGGCGCAGCCGTTGGGGATGCCGAGGCGCAGCCTGAAGGAATCGTTCGCGAGATCGTGACAAAGCTTAAGGCATTAGGTCCTAAGGAGGATTAGGATGGGATATTATAGAGTGCACACGGCGGACATCGCTTGGGCGACAAAGAAGCCAAGGGGAATCTTTACGACAGTTGGTAAGCTCGTGGACGCAAAGCTCCTTACGGAGGAAGAGGAGAAGGAGTATTGGAAGAACAGGGAGTATTTTGAGAAGGTTCTTCCCGTGCCGCCCTTTTATGATCAGGGGAATCCTGAGGGCGCAGTCACTTGGTTTAAGGACAATGAGAAGGGAAATGACATTTATGCGCAGATGACCTTCTATCGCGACATGTGTGAAAAATATGGCGTAAAGCTTTATACGACAAGGTGCGAGGAAGTTCCGGGAAGAGTGATTTACGAGGATGATTTTCAGATCGCCGTCGTTGATTAAGGTGAGGGTAGCCGGATGAAGGAGATTGTGATAACGGATAAGATCAGCTATGTGGAGTGCACGGAGGATCCGCTCTCCGCTGACATAGGGATCATTCGTGACGGAGAAGAGATCTGGCTTTATGACGTGGGGAATGACATGAGGAGCCTGGAGGGACTCTCCGGGCAATATAACATTGTTCTTTCCCATTTCCATCAGGATCACGTGGGAAGCATTAAAAAGCTTGGGATCAAGAGGCTTTATGTATCCAAGGAGACGCAAAAGCACATTGCGCCTGCGGGCGTGATCGTGGAAGAGGATATATATGTCGGCAGCCTGCATATTTTTCCGCTTCGATCGAGTCATGCGAAGGGAAGCCTGGGCCTGGAAGTGGATGGAACCTATGCGTTTGTCGGAGATGCCTTATATTGCAAGGTGAAGGATGGAAAGCATTGTTATAACGCGCAGCTTCTGCGGGAAGAGATTGACAAGCTGAAAGAGTTAAAGGCAACCTGTCTTTTAGTCAGTCATCATCCGGGACTCATCCGAAAAAAGGACGAGGTGATCGCGGAGTTGGAGGAAATTTACGCGAAGCGCATACAGGGAAGCCCAGACATCCTGTTAACATCATAGGTAAAATAGTCGAAGAGACGGACGTGACCCGCGCAGGGCATTTGGCGGGAACGTGGAAGGAGAGCTAGGTTGCGCACGGGGAGGTGCAGCGCATGGATTTTCATGCTTTGATGATGACGGAAGCATATGATTTTTTGCGGACGAATGAGAGACTGGGCGACAGAATTATGTTGCTTGGGCTAGGCGGAAGCTATTCCTATGGGACAAACCGTGAGGGGAGCGACATTGATTTTCGCGGCGTCACGCTGCAGCTTCCTTCGGATCTCATTGGAATGACGGAATTTGAACAGTATGAGGATGATAAGACGGACACAGTGATCTATGGGTTTAATAAGCTCGTTCGTCTTCTTTTAGAATGCAATCCAAATACCTGCGAGATGCTGGGATTGGATGAGGATCAGTATTTGATCAAGTCTAGGCTTGGTCAGGAGCTGATTGATCAAACGCCAATCTTTCTTTCCAAGCGAGTGATCAAGTCCTTTGGCGGCTATGCGGACATGCAGCTTCGCAGACTGCAGAATGCGCTTGCGAGGGATACGCTTTCGCAGGAGGAGAGGGAGAAGCATATTTATAAGTCTGTCATGCATGCGCTGGAGGATTTTAATCTAAAGCATGCAGGCGCGGACAAGGACGGAATTCGGCTTTATATTGACGCGTCTGATCATCCTGAATTGGAGTCGGAAATCTTTGTGGATGCCAATTATCAGCATTATCCGCTTAGGGATTATACGGATCTTTGGGGAACTATGCGTGCGGTGGTGCGCGATTATGATAAGATCGGAAAGCGCAATAAAAAGAAGGATGACAATCACCTAAACAAGCATGCCATGCATTTGGTAAGGCTTTTTTTGATGGCGATTGATTTATTGGAAAAAGGGGAAATCAGGACGCACAGAAAGGATGATTTGCCGTTGCTTTTGTCCATTCGCAGGGGAGACTTTATGCTGGAGGATGGAACCTATTCGAAGGCATTTTATGAAATGCTGGAGGAATATGAGAGGAAATTGGACGAAGCAGCGAAGAAGACGAAGCTTCCCGATCAGCCAGACATGGAAAGAGTCGCAAAATTCGTGGAGCGGATAAATCGGTATGTAATCACGGGGGAGTTGTAGGGCGATGAGGGATATTTTGAGGGAGATTCAAGAAAAGCTAGATGAGATTGAGGCGAAGGAGCATGTGAAGATTCTGCATGCCGTGGAATCGGGAAGCAGGTCCTGGGGCTTTGCTTCGCCTGACAGTGATTATGACGTGCGCTTTGTCTATGTCAGAAGAAAAGAGGATTACCTTTGCATTGAGGAGCCAAAGGACGTGATCGAGTACCAGCTAGATGAGGTGCTTGACATTAACGGGTGGGATTTGAAAAAAGCACTGAAGCTCTTTGCCAAGGGGAATGCGACGCTGTTTGAGTGGAGCGGTTCGCCCGTGGTGTATCGCACAACGCCAGAGTGGGAGATGGTGCGTGAGGTTGCAAAGCAGTATTTTTCGGAAAAGACGGCCGTTTGTCATTATTATGGCACGGCAAGGTCCACCTATCAGGAATATTTGCAGGGCGAAATGGTGCGCTATAAGAAATATTTTTATGCGCTGAGACCTCTTCTTGCTGCGGAATATATTGAGAACTATCATGAGGCACCGCCCGTTTTGTTTGATGATCTTTTGAAGATGAAATTGCCAGAGGAGTTTCGGAGTGCGTTGGATGAGCTTTTGGAGATCAAAAAGCGGACGACAGAAAAAGAGGAGAATCCTCAGATGCCCGTGATCAGGGAATTTATCGAGAAAGAGCTTGTAAAACAAAAGGAAATCGGGGACAGCCTACCGAATGATCATAAAAAGGATCTGGAACCGTTAAACGAGCTTTTCCGAAAGCTTTTGGGAGGTGTGTGAGTTGGTACATCCGTTGAACGGTGATAGTCATTGGAGAATTAAGCATGTTTTTGACGGAGACTTTGGATGCGAAGAAAGACCTTCGGGACAAGAAGGGCTCATGGTGTCCGTGACGCTGGTGAACGAGGCAGGGGAAGAACGGTATGAGACCGTGGCAGATGCCTGGCTACAGGAGCTGGGACTGGATGTTGGAAGCATGTGGCCAAATGATGTTGGATAAAAATTGGGGTTGTAAGAGAAAGGGTTGGGGAAAGAATGAAAACGATCAAGTTGGACGAAAAATGGACCTTTCGCAGGGGGTATCTGGATTCCATTGGAATGTTGGAGAGTGACCTTGGCGTTATCGTCAACCTGCCACATGATGGCATGATTGGAACGCCTGTGTCTCCTGATGCACCTGCGAATGTTGACATGGGATATTTCACTGGCGGCTTGTCGAATTACACGAAGTATGTCTTTTTTCCAAAGGAATGGGAAGAGGAATGTGTTGGCCTGAAATTTGACGGCGTTATGATGAATGCGACCGTTGAAGTGAATGGAAGTCAGGTGGCGCATTGGCACAATGGGTATGCACCGCGTTTTGTGGAGCTTACGGATTATGTGACCTTTGGGGAGGAAAACCGCATTACCATTAATGTCAATACCAGCATGCAGCCGAATTCCCGCTGGTATACGGGTTCGGGTTTGTACCGCGGCGCAGAGCTGATGCATGGACCAAGAGTACATCTTGTTCCTGACGGCATTTTCGTGTACACCAAGGAAGTGGTTGACGGTTATGCCTTTTTAGAGGCGCAGGTTGAGGTGGAAAATGCAGGACTTGGAAATCGCATGGCAGAGGTGACACTAACGCTTTCGCCCGAGGGAAGTGAAACAGTTGTTGATGAAACAAAGCGCGTGATTCAGGTTAGTGCGCGGAAGACGGAAACGGCACGGATGACGATGACGGTGAAGGATCCCATGCTTTGGGATGCGGAACATCCGAATTTGTATAAGGTCAAGGCTACCGTGAAGGACATAGGCACATACCGCACGCATTTTGTCAAGAGCGAAGAGGTTACGGTGGACGAGGCGTCTACGCTGTTTGGCATTCGCACGATTTCCGCAGATACCGTCCGCGGTCTTTTGATCAATGGAAAGAGCGTAAAGCTAAAGGGCGGGTGTCTGCATCATGACAATGGTTTGCTTGGATCCGTCACCTTACCGAAGGTTGAGGAAAGGAAGCTCAAGAAGCTGAAGGAGGTTGGATTTAATGCAATCCGCACGGCGCACAATCCTCCGTCTGCAGCTTTGATCGAGGCATGTAATCGGGTCGGCATGTATGTCTTTGATGAGGCATTTGACGCATGGGCCATGGGTAAGCGCGGCGGTGATTACAATCAATTCTTCGCGTCGGATTGGGAGAAGGACCTGACTGCATTTGTAAAGAGAGACAGAACTGCGCCCTGCGTCATTTTATGGTCGACGGGTAATGAGATCCCAGAGCGTGGCGGCCTAAGTGACGGGTATGAGCGTGCGACAATGCTGGCTGAGAAGGTGCGTTCCCTTGATGGAACGAGGCCTGTCAGCAACGGAATTTGTTCCTTCTGGAGCGGATTGGATGACGCTTTGGCCGCTGGAATGAATCAGACACAAAATGCCAACAATGAAAGAGAAATCCTTTGGGAGAAGGGCACGGAGCCGTTTACCAATGGACTTGACGTTGTTGGATATAATTACATGGAGGATCTTTATGAGCGGGATCATGAGCTGTTCCCGGAGAGAGTCATTTTAGGCTCGGAGAATTTCCCGAAGGAAATAGGGTTCCGCTGGCCCATGGTGGAGCGTCTCCCATACGTGATCGGTGACTTTACCTGGACGGCATGGGACTATTTAGGAGAGGCGGGGCTTGGAAAAGCGGCGTATTATGACTTCCAAGATGAAACGGCCCCCAAATTCCCCTGGAATCTGATGCCACAGGATACTTCTCCCTATCCTTGGAGAACGGCAAATGACGCCGACTATGACATTACTGGACGGATGTTGCCGCAGGGCGCTTATCGGAGCATTGTCTGGGGAAGCGAAAAGACCTATCTTTATTCCATGCATCCGATGACCTTTGGAAAAAGAGAGCTTGTCAGCATGTGGGGATTCCCTGCAGTCCTTTCCTGCTGGAATTATGAGACGGTTGGAGCGCCCATTGAACTGGTGGTGTTTTCCGGTGCCGAGGAGGTCGAGGTACTGATCAATGGAAACAGCATCGGGAAAAAACAGGTTTCTAAGGAGAGACCTCTGCCGAACAGCGCTCGTTTTCAGACGACTTATCAGCCAGGAAGGGTTGTTGCGATCAGCTATCAGGATGGAAAGGAAATTAGCAGGGCGGAGCTGGCAACCACGGGTGCACCTGCGAGGCTTCAATTGGTGTCTGAAACGACGGAGGCTTGCGCGGACGGACATGATTTGATTTATGTTGGAATCGAGATTGTGGACCAGGAGGGGCGCGTGGTACCGGATGCGGAGGTGAAGCTGGAAGCAAACGTCGAGGGGGCATGTGTGCTTGCAGGCTTTGGTTCTGGAAATCCGATTACGGAGGAGGATTACACGGATGCCTTTGCCACAACCTACAGAGGACGAGCACTTGCAATCCTGCGCTCGGGGTATGAGGCAGGAAGCTGTAAGCTAGTCGTAAAGTCAGAAGGATTCGAATCAGCGGAAGAAATGTTTTGCGTTAGATAATTGAGAAGTAATCACGCTTTTTATAGTTGGAACTCGTTGGAAGGAAGCAGAAAACAGGAGTCGTTATTTTTCAGAAAGGAGCAGGTATGGACAAGGTTAAGTGGGGTATTTTAGGAACGGCAAACGTAGCTAGATGGGGAATGATTCCAGGCATGAAGAAGGCCAACAATTGTGAGCTTTACGCCATTGCAGGAAGAAGCGCGGAGAAGGCGAAGGCATTTCAGGAGCAGTATGGATTTGTAAAGTCCTACGGAAGCTATGAGGAGCTGCTGCAGGATGAGGAAGTACAGGCAGTTTATATTCCACTGCCTAATGACATTCATTTGAAATGGGTGAAGGCAGCGCTAAAGGCGGGAAAGCATGTGCTGTGTGAGAAGCCCATGGCGATGAATGCGGCAGAAAGCAGGGAAATGTACCAGACGGCAAAAGAGTGCGGGAAGTTCCTGATGGAGGCGTATGCTTACCTGCACAGTCCTTACGTGGAGAGCCTGAAGGAGACCGTAAAGAGCGGTATCATCGGCGACATAAATTATATTGATACGGCGTTCATTACGCAGGGCTACAAGGAGGATTTTAGACTTCACAAGGAGTTTGGCGGCGGTGCCATGTATGACCTTGGATGCTATTGCACGACCATGATTTTGACCATGGTTGAGGCAATGGGAAAAGGCTTGGAGCCCGATCTTGTTTTGGCAAATGCGGAGTTTACGCCCCTTGGAGTGGACTTTTTGACGGCTGGCCTGATCAGATTTCCTGGTGGCATCAGGGCCTCCTTTAATGTGGGTATGAATCTGGGAGAGAATTCGAATTCCAGATATGACAGACTTTTCATTCATGGAACAAAGGGTTCCATTCGTTCCGACGTGGAGTATAATCAGGAGGGTAATGTTTCCTACAAGATTTTCACGCAGGATGGCGTAATCGAAAAGAGCGTATTTGTACCTCACAATTATTGTATGGAGGTCGAGCAGCTCGGAAGATGCATTTTGAACGGGGAGACGCCTCACATTACGCCCGAATTCTCGATCAAAAATGCAGAGCTGATTGACAAACTGCTAAAAGAGATGGGGTACTAAAATATACCAGCGCGGCGGACAGCTTTGTTGGTTGACAGTAAGGAAGACATATGGAGAATTTAGTTTTTAGTTTAAATGCGACGGCACCGATTTTTGCGTTGATGGTGCTGGGGTATCTATTTCGGAAGATTGGACTGATTGACGAGAAGGCGGCAGGCTGGATGAATAAATTTGTGTTCAAGATTGCGCTGCCGGTGTTAGTTTTTAAGGATTTGGCAGGTCAAGATTTCGCAGGAACCTGGAACGGAAAGTTCGTTTTGTTTTGCTTTCTCGTGACGAGTGTTAGCATCGCGGTGATCGCGCTGTTTTCGAAGGTGGTCGTCAAGGATCGGGGGAAGCGGGGAGAGTTTATTCAGAGCTCCTACCGCAGTAGCGCGGCGCTCCTTGGAATCGCGTTCATCCATAACATCTATGGTGATGCGGCAAGCGGCATGGGACCGCTAATGATCCTTGGAAGCGTACCCTTATATAATATTTTTGCGGTGATCGTACTGATGCTGACGGCGGACGATAGCGATAAAAAGAAGTCTACGGAAAATGAATTTGCAAAGTCAGACATGGCTGGTAAGGAAGCGATGGCAGGGAAAACCTCGCAGGGACAAAGTGCCCTGCTTAAAAAGACCTTGTATGGCATCGTTACCAATCCCATTATTCTGGGAATTGCCATAGGTCTTTTGTGGTCGCTACTTCGCATACCGCAGCCCAAGATTTTCCAGACGATTGTTACCAATATTTCAGCATTGGCAACGCCACTCGGCCTGATGTCCATGGGTGCAACCTTTGAGTTCAAAAAGGCTATCGGAGATATCAAACCAGCACTCGTTGCAGCGTTTATTAAGCTTTTCGCGCTGGCAGCCATCTTCTTGCCGATTGCCGTGGCGCTGGGCTTTACGGGGGAGCAAATTGTCGCCATCCTCGTGATGCTAGGAAGCGCAACGACCGTGAGCTGTTATATTATGGCAAAGAGCATGGGGCATGAAGGAACCCTAAGTAGCAGCGTGATCATGCTGACCACCTTTGGATGCTCCTTCTCCTTGACACTGTGGCTGTTTATACTTAGGAGCCTTGGGGTCATCTAAAAACGAATTGGCATCTGCAATGGCAGATGCTACAGAGGAAATAATTTACCTGATTTCCTGTTCCAGTCCGTCACAGATTTTTTTACTTGTAAATATGCAGATAAGCGTTGCCTATCTGCATATTTTTTGTTAAAATATATGCAGATAGTAGGAGGGTTGATATGCATGTATTTGATTATTCATTTTTGAAAGAGGGAGTATTGCCGGCAGAACTTGTTAATCTAACGTCAACGATTTCAGCTTTGAATGCAATATCTGAGAGCAGAAGGAAAAATAACAAGATAGTTTATACTGAATTGGAAAAGATAGCGCGAATTCAATCCGTCAAGGGATCTAATGCAATCGAAGGAATCATAACTACGGATGCACGTATCAAGGAAATAGTCGATGGAAACAGTGCTCCTTTGAACCATACCGAAATGGAAATTGTCGGATATAGGAATGCACTGGATGAAATACATACTTCTCATGAGCAAATGATCGTAAGTGAGCAAACGATATTGCATTTACATGAGGTAATGACGGAGGTAGCAGGATATGAACAGGCAGGAAAGTATAAAACGGATGATAATATTATTGCTGAAATAGATGAATATGGACGGAGAAGGGTGCGTTTTGCACCAATTCCTGCATCACAAACTGCTGAAGCTATGGAGCAATTAATTCTGGCATATATTGACGCAAGGGACAATTCTCAAATTAATAATCTATTATTGATTCCGTGTGTCATATTAGATTTTTTGTGTATTCATCCTTTCGCGGATGGTAATGGACGTGTTTCGAGATTATTAACACTTTTGCTGATGTATAAAAGTGGATTTAACATTGGGAAATATGTTTCGTTTGAAGAGCAGATAAATCTCTCGAAGGAATACTATTACGGTGCACTTCAGGATTCATCTATTGGCTGGCATAGCAATGAAAATACATATACGGAATTTATGAAAAATTTTCTTTCTACACTGTATAAATGCTACAAGGAACTGGATAAGAGGTTCTCTACGGTCAACGGCAAAAAGCTGAAAAAAACAGAAAGAATTGAACAGACAGTTCTCAATAGTGTTTTACCCATTTCGAAGGCTGAGATATGTGGATTCTTGCCAGACGTAAGTCCAACAACTGTTGAAGCCGTGCTAGGGAAAATGGTAAAGAATGGTTCTGTAAAGAAGCTTGGAACAGCGAGAGCAACAAAATATGTTAATGCTAAATACATAAAATAGAGCTGAAGGAGGATGTTGAATATGGCATGGAGAGGAATGCATCGAAATATGCGAGAGGTTGTAAAGCCCGTTATGGCAAGGATGCTTGGAGTAGCGCTAGTGCTTAGCATGTTGTCAGGCTGTGGTGGCAAAGTCAATGTTGAAGAGTCTTCTGCGGAGGGCAGTTCGATGGAAAGCAGCATTGTATCAAGTGATGCTACGCAAAGAAATACAGATGAAGGCGGCACGGAGGAGAGTGGTGCGATGGATACGGAGCATAAGGACGCCGTAACGGAATTGTTAAATCAGATGACGCTGGAGGAGAAGGTGGGGCAAATGATGGTCGCTTCCTTCCGGGTCTGGCAGGATCTGAGCGGTACTGCATCAGACGCGGGTAAAACCGTAGAGAGTCAGGAGTCTGCAGCAGTACCAGAGAGAGTCAACGTGACGGAGCTGAATGATACGATCCGGGAGTGCATCCAAAAAAATCACATTGGTGGAACGATCCTGTTTGCCGAGAATTTCAAAAATGCAGAGCAGACGCTTCGGCTTGTCATGGATCTTCAGACAAGTAGCATAAAGGGTGGAGGCGTGCCGCTGTTTGTTGCGGTAGATCAGGAAGGCGGAAGCGTTGCCAGGATTGGATTTGGAACGACTGGCGTCGGAAACATGGCGCTCGCAGCTACTGCCAATTCAGATAATGCCAAGGCAATGGCGAAGATCTATGGCACGGAGCTTCAGGCTCTTGGCATTAACATGGATTATGCTCCGGTGCTTGATGTCAATAACAATGCAAAAAATCCCGTCATAGGCGTTCGTTCCTTCTCTGATTCGCCGAGGATTGTTCAGGGCTTTGGCGATGCCTTCATGGAGGGCTTAAGGAGTACGGGAACGATTGCAACATTGAAGCATTTTCCCGGTCATGGTGACACGAATACGGATAGTCACACGGGTTTCCCCTGCATCTATAAGACCTACGAGGAGCTGAAGTCGTTTGAATTAGTTCCTTATGAGGGGGCCATTGATAACGGTGCCGACATGATCATGACGGCGCACATTCAATATCCTGAAATAGAAAAGGAGACCTATGTTTCCATATCGACCGGTGAGGAGGTTTATTTGCCTGCGACCATGAGTCGTGTCATTTTGACGGATATCCTTCGCGGTGACATGGGATTTGAGGGGGTGGTCGTAACGGATGCTCTGGAAATGGGTGCAATCGCCGATAATTTTGCGACAGAGGACATTCTTTCTAAAGCGATCAATGCCGGTGCAGACATGCTGATGCTTCCCATGGTTTATGATTCCGTAGGACTCGATCAGGTGAATGAATGGGTAGACCTCACGATCCAGCTTGTCAAGGAAGGAAAGATTGATGAAGCTCGCATTGAGGAATCCGTTCGCCGCATTTTGACATTAAAGGAAAAATATGGAATTCTCGAAGAGACAGATTTTTCCGTGACACAGGAGAAGATAGATAAGGCATTGAAAACAGTTGGCTGCAAGGAACACAGGGAGCAGGCCTGGGACATTGCAGTGAAAGCGCTGACGCTAGTGAAAAATGAGAATCAGGCATTCCCGCTGAAATGGAACGAGGGCGATGAGACCTTGATCCTTTTCGCTGACAGCTGTGCGAGCCGCGTGGGGTATGGAGAGCTGGCGAAGCAGATGCTCGGGGATGATAAGATTATTGTCATGGCAAACACCAAGGACAATGGAGAGGAATGCCTTAAGGCGGCCAAGAAGGCTACGCACGTGATTCTGGTGAACAGAGTTTACAGTGAAGCCTGCATGGATCCGAATACGGGAGATGGATTTTCTACCGCAGTATTTGATGAGATCATAAAGGCGCGTCATGCGGATGGAAAGCAGGTGATTGTGATATCGTCGCAGCTTCCTTATGATGCGGCACGGTTTACGGAAGCAGATGCCATCTTGCTTGCGTACTGTTCAAGCGTCATGAGGGCAATTCTTCCCGAGAGTGGAGAAGGAAGCGCCTATTCGCCAAATCTGGCGGCAGCGATCGTCTCCTGCTTTGGAGACGAGGAGGTAAAGGGAAATCTTCCCGTCAGCCTTCCGGCTTTGGATGAAAACTATAAGCTCACGGATCAAATCTGGTTAAAAAAATAACACGACAAAAAATAAGCAGAATTTCATAATTATTTACTATTCTTTTTCTAAAGAAAACGATATGATATAGGTAATTCATTGGAATTTGAAACCATCGTGCATTTTTTGCGTAGGAATGCATGATACCACAAGGCGATTTGATCAGGAGGAAAAGAATATGGAGAATTTTAGTTTTTATTCACCGACTTATTTTGCTTTTGGCAAGGATTCTGAGATGCAGGCTGGCAAGCTGGTAAAGCAGTTTGGCGGAAGCAAGGTTCTGATTCATTACGGCGGTGGAAGTGTAGTTCGTTCAGGTCTGCTTGATAGGGTGAAGGCATCCTTGGCGGAAGCGGATATTCCTTTTGTAGAGCTTGGCGGCGTAAAGCCGAATCCTAGAAGCGGACTAGTTTACGAAGGCATTGAGCTCTGCAAGAAGGAGGGCGTAGATTTTATTCTTGCAGTGGGCGGCGGAAGCACGATTGATTCTGCGAAGGCCATTGCGGCAGGAACCATTTACGACGGCGATTTCTGGGATTTCTATAGCGGAAAGCCCATTACGGCAGCTCTTCCCGTAGGTACGGTGCTGACGATTGCCGCAGCTGGAAGTGAGGGAAGTCCTGACTCCGTTATCACGAAGGAGGAAGGCATGTTTAAGCGCGGTGCCAGCGGTAATGCGATTCGTCCGAAGTTTAGCATTTTGAATCCCGCATTGACGCAGACGCTTCCGGCTTATCAGACGGCAGCAGGCGCAACGGACATTATGGCACATCTCTATGAGAGATACTTGACGAATTCGAAGGAAGTCGAAGTGACGGACAGATTAATCGAAGCACTGCTGCTTACCATGGTTCATGAGACGCCGAGAGTCATTGAGAATCCTGATAATTATGACGCACGGGCAAACATTATGTGGGCTGGAATGATGGCACACAACAATTCCTGCGGCGTTGGCAGAAGTCAGGACTGGAACAGCCATAATATTGAACACGAGCTTTCCGCATTGTATGATTGTGCGCATGGTGCAGGTCTTGCAGTAACGATGCCTGCAGTATTCAAGTATGTGATGAATCATAACATAATGCGATTTGCACAGGTTGCCGTTCGCGTATGGGGCTGTCAGATGGACTTTGAGCATCCTGAGGTAACGGCACTTGCAGGAATCAAGGCATTCCAGAATTTCCTGATTTCGATTGGCATGCCGAAGAACTTTGAAGAGCTTGGCGCAAAGGAAGAGGATATTCCGAAGCTTGTTCAGGTGCTCTGCAGAGGTGATGGAAGAACGGGTGCCATTTCTGGTTTTGTAACCCTGACTGAGGAAGATTGCGTGAAGATTTATCAGATGATGGTATAATGGTTTTTCGCGTTCTTCTGGTTGAGATTTTATAATTGTATATGTTATAATAGTCCGAGGATTAGTAAGGAATTCTCGGACTATTTTCATATACTTGAAAACAGGAGGAACATAGGGAAATGGAGCTATTTCATGGTCGGCCTGAAAATGAAGAGGGGCGACTTCCCAGAGAGATTAGAACCTATGATTTTTTAGATCAATTGGGGATCGAATATGAGCGCACGGATCATGAGCCGGCGAACAACATGGAGGCCTGCAATGTTATTGATGCCGTGCTTGGTGTCATTATTTGTAAAAATTTATTTCTTTGTAACAGACAGAAGACGAAGTTTTATCTCTTGATGATGCCTGGAGATAAGAAATTCAAGACCAAGGAGCTCTCCAGCCAGATCAATTCGGCGAGGCTTTCCTTTGCAGAGCCCGAGGATATGCTAAAGTACCTCGACATTGAGCCTGGCGCCGTCAGCATCATGGGACTCATGAACGACCACGACCATGCCGTGCAGCTCCTCATTGACGAGGACGTCCTGACGGGAGAATACGTGGGCTGCCATCCATGCGTCTGCACCTCAAGCCTAAAGCTGAAAACCAAGGATGTCATAAATAAATATCTGCCTGCAACTGGACACGCCTACCAAACGGTACATCTGATAGGTGAAGATTAAAGTATTAAAACGACTTATTGATAGAGAAAACATATGTGATAATGCCGTAACCATATATTTATTCTCAAAATGTGGTACGGCTTAGAATCTCGAGGGGATGGGTTGAATGGCCTGAGGGGAGACCATCAAACCAAGCCCCGAGTTGTTAAGGGGGATTTATGCGAAATATTTTGGTGGTAGATGATGATCAGGCGATCAATAAGATGGTGCGAGAGTACCTTTTAGGTAAGGGCTATCGTACGGATGGTGCATACTCGGGAACGGAAGCCGTGATGCTTCTGGAACGCAATAAATACCAGCTGGTGGTACTGGATCTGATGCTCCCTGGAATGACGGGAGAGGAGGTTCTGGAATATATTGTGAAAAATTGTCCGACGCCCGTGATTGCACTTTCTGCGAAGGATGACGTCGCGAGTAAGCTAGTGCTGCTAAAGGGCGGTGCGGAGGATTACGTGACCAAGCCCTTTGATCCGGAGGAGCTGTTGGCGCGCATAGAGATTGTGCTTCGTAGGAACAATTCCGCACCCGTGGCCAGGGTCTTGACCTATGGGAATCTGGAATTGGATTCTGACGCGAAGACGCTGACGCAGCTTGGAAAGGCAGTTGCGCTGACCAAAAATGAATTTGCCATTTTGGAGATTTTAATGGAGCGGCCGTCCGTGGTGTTTACGAAGGACATGATTTATGAAAAGCTTTGGAATGAACAGCCAGATGCGAGCGACAATACGATCAGCGTACATGTCAGCAACATTCGTAAGAAGCTGGCCGTGCTGGAGCCGGATCGCTCCTATGTAAAAACGGTATGGGGCATTGGATTTAAAATGGATTCTTTATGAATTCCTTAAACTTTTGTAAATGATTTTCTTAAATTCTTCCCGTAAGCTAAGAATTGTAAAGAGAACAACCCGTAGATTAGGGAAGGTTTAAGGAGGAAAACATATGTTAAATGCATTGAGAGCTTCATTCTATAAAATGTTTCGCGACAAGGCGTTTGTGCTTTGCCTTGTGGGAACGGTTTGCTGGTCGGTCGTTGTGATCATGGCGCAGATGCTTACCAGTCACGCACGTGGCATTGCAGACGTATCGGAGCTCGCGAATCGCTGGTATGGCTTTATTGGGCTGCATGCCATAGAGGTTCCGCTGATCATTAGTGCGGTGCTTCTGTTTTCGGGAGAGTTTCGTGACAAATCCTGGAAGCTTTTGATCGCAAAGGGGATTTCCAAGACCAGCTATTTTTTTTCCAAGCTAATCAGCATGCTTTGCCTGACTGTAATCATCAGCTTTCTTTCCATTATGACGCTGGCAATTGGCAATGTGGTTTTGCTTCATGCAACCATGGATGCAGCGTATGTTAGAAATGTCCTTTTGTTTTTCCTGGGACAGACCATCGCGCACTTTTCCATTGCAATCGTTACCATCATGGTGATTTGTATTGTAAAGCGCGGTGAGATCGTATCGATGATCTGTTTGATGATGATGGTTTTGGGATATGTGATTCTGCACGGCCTTGAGAATGCATTATCCATGGGAGAGCAGATTACGGATTATTGGGCATTTTCTCAGACAGCGTTTGTAGATTTTGGCGGAGTTACTAACTGGGGAAGAATTTGTATCGCATTCCTTGGATATCTGGTGGCTTGCAGCGCAATTACGATTACCTTCTTAAAGCATAAGGACATTGAATAATAGGTTTTTACAATGAGAACTTTATGAATTCCTTAAACATTTTTGAAGACTTTCCTTAAACTCTTACGGGATAATGATCTTAAAGAGGTTGCGGACGAAGGGAGAAAAAAGATGAGCAACATTGTAAAAACAAATGCATTGACGAAGAAATATCATGGATTTGCAGCAGTTTCTGAAGTAAACATGAGTATAGAGAAGGGTGACATTTATGCACTGATCGGCGAGAATGGTGCCGGAAAGTCTACCCTGATGAAGATGCTGAGCGGTCTTGCGACGCCGACTGGCGGAGAGGTTGTTTTATTCGAGAATAAGCATCCAGAGGTGGCACGCTTCCGCATGGGTTGTCTGATCGATTCCCCTGCGTTGGACACGAGGCTGTCGGTTCGGGACAATCTGGAAATGTTTGCGAGAGCCTTTGGTTGTCATAAGGCTGGAGAGGTAGATCGAATCCTGGAGCTTGTCGGCATGACAAAGCATGCAAATAAGGTCATTCGGAAGACCTCCCTCGGCATGAAGCAAAGACTTGCCATTGGCATCGCGCTTCTTGGTTCACCTGATTTTCTGATTTTGGATGAGCCGATGAATGGCCTAGATCCCATGGGCATTCAGGAGATTCGCCAGCTCTTAAAGAAGCTGAATGCGGAAAACCAGACGACGATTCTGATCTCCAGCCATTTATTAGATGAGGTGTCCAAGGTAGCAACCCGTTATGGCTTTATGAAGGGCGGTCATTTGATTCAGGAGCTCTCTGAGGAGGAGCTGGAGGAGAAGAGCAAGACCTGCTTAAGACTCAAGGTTTCTGATACGGCAAAGGCAGCGATGGTATGCGAGAAGGAGCTGGGAACGGAGAATTATGAGGTAATCGACGCGGAGACCATTCGGCTATTTGATTATGTTGATGAGTCCTCTAAGGTTGTTACGGCCATGGTACGCGGCGGCGTGGAGGTCGGCGAAATTGTCCATGTCGGCGAGAGCCTTGAGGAGTTCTTCAACAATCTCATGACGGCGGAGGCAACGAAATGAAACACATGATTAGAGCCTCTTTCTATAAGCTGTTTCATGACAAGGCAACTTGGATTGGCTTGGTGGGAACTGTGGCATGGTCGCTGCTGACCGGCAGCATGATCGCTTGGAGCGCAGATACGAAGCTGAACCTGTCAGACGCCTATGCTTTGGAGAAATATTGGAGTGATTTTATGGCCTTCCATGCCATCAGGATTCCGCTATTGGTAAGCGCCAGTACTCTGTTTACTACCGAGTTTAAGGACAAGTCTTGGAAGCTTTTGATTGCCAGGGGCATTTCAAAAACAAGCTTCTTTTTTTCCAAGGTACTTTGCATTCTGGTTCTTACGATGATGATCAGCTTTGTCGCGATAGTATCTGGCGCAGCGTATGGCGTGACCGCTTTAGGCATGCAAACGGATGGAGCCTTCATGGGAAATCTTTTTCAGTATTATTTGCTGCAGACGGTCGCACATGGTACGGCGGCGATCTTGATCCTGGCCATCAGCTTTTTGATCAAGACTGGAGAGATTTCGTCCTCGCTGAATGCAATCCTGTTGATTTTTGGAACCATGGCACTTTCCAAGCTGGATAGTGCGCTGTCACTAGGGGATGCGCTGACGGGCAGCTGGGCATTCGCACAGTCCATGCTTGTAAGCTTTACGAGACAAAGCGAATGGATTCGAATTCTCATTGTTTTTGCAGCATATTTCATCATTTGCAGTCTTGCCGTGCTTCTTTTTGAGCGGCATCGCGACATTGATTAACGCAAGCCATCGCGCAGCGATTTTATTTAAATGCGAAATGGAGCAGTTTTATTTAGGGGGAGAGGAAAGTGAGTTTAGGAACGGGTATTATCATAGCGGTTTTGGGGCTCCTTTGCCTCCTTCTGCTTGCAGGCATCTGTATGATGCGGCGTCAAATCATTAGGCTTCGCCAGTTTATCGAGACGCTGCAGGAGGGCGATACCTCCATCACGGTTCCGATTGACTTTCAGACGCCAGAGGTGGGGAAGCTGGTGGATGAAATCAATCTTTTGGTGGATAAGTATCGAAAGAATATCTCGGAGCTACGGCGAAAGGATGAGACCATCAAGGAGACCATCACAAATCTTGCCCACGACGTGCGGACGCCCCTGACCTCCATCGAGGGATATGCGAAGATCCTAAAGAATTCGGGAGGTCTTTCGGAGAAGGACCTGATGGCGGTGGACACGATTTTGGAGCGCTCGGATACCTTGAAGCGTCTCTTGAATCAGCTGTTTGATTTCGCCAGATTGGAGTCAGATTCCTTTGAATATCATGAAACGCAGATCGACCTAAATGCGATTCTTCGAAATACGGCAGTTTCGTTTTACTCGAATTTTGAAGCGAAGGGCGAGGAGCCTGACATTCAGATTGCTGAGGAGGAGTTCAAGGTTTTGGGCGATGCGGATGCCGTAACCAGAGTCTTCTCCAACATTATCTTTAATTCCTTAGTTCATGGAAAAACGAACTATTCCATAGCCTCCTGGCAAGAGCCGGAGGCTTATGCCTTTTGTTTCCGAAATGATGCGGGCGACATTGCGCCAGAGGATTTGGATCGCTTGTTTGACCGCTTTTTCACGACGGATAAGTCTCGGTCGAAAAAGACAACAGGACTTGGCCTCGCCATCGCAAAGAAGATCGTGACACACATGGGCGGGGAGATAAAGGCAGAGCTAAAGGACGGTCTTTTCGGCATTGTGATTCGGATACCGAAGGCATCCTAGGGAATGCTGGTTTCGGACCAGGGTAACGGTAAACGCTTGCAAGGAATTCATGGGGGAGAACGATTGAACGGCATAGAAGAAATCTGCAGGGAATTTATACAAAATCCTATCATGACGGCAACGCCCTTTGGTGATGGACATATCAATGATACCTTCCATGTCGTCACGGAGGATGGGGGCAGCTATGTATGTCAGCGCATTCGTAAGGCCATGGACATTGCAGCGCTGGAGCATAATTATTTGCTCTATGCCCAGGCCTTCGAGGAGGCAGGCTGGCCATATCCGGTCTGGCTTAGGACGCGTGACGGGAAGCGCTTTTTCACGGATCAGGAGGGAGATCATTGGAGAATGTATCCCATGATCGAGGGAGAGGTGTTAAAGCTTCCATTGTCGGAGAGCGAGCTTTTTTCCTGCGGGCAGGGTCTGGCAAGGATGCATCAAATTCTGCAAGGACTTTCGGGAACGCCTCTGGCGGTTTATCCCATGCTGCATGACCTAAAGCATTATTATGATCGCTTTCGGGGCTTGTTTGAGGATGGGACATATTACGAGGAGCAGAGGGACGCAGAATTAGAGGAAGAAATTCATTCAGGAATAAAGGAAATGCTTTTGCTAGCCTTGGATAAATCGAAGATGATTCATGGGGATCCGAAGCTTGCCAATATCTTGTTTCAGGAGGGTGGGGTCAAGGCATTCATCGATTTGGATACGGTGATGCAGGGATCGCTGTTAGAGGACCTTGCGGATTGCATCAGGTCCTGTTGCGCCAAGGAGGGAAGGACAGATCAGGCGTCGGCGCAGATTCTGTTACAAGGGTATTGGAGCGTTGCAGGGGAGCTGATTTCCGAGGAGGAAATGGAGCGCCTGCCCAAGGTGATTCGGAAGATCTGTTTTGAATTGGGACTTCGTTATTATATGGATTCCATTGCGGAGAAGAAATCGTTTCGGGAAAAATATCCAGGATACTTACAGGAAAAGGCGCGTGGATACTTTGCCATGGCGCGGGATGAAAATCAAAGAATGACCATTTGAGAAAAGCAACATGGAAGCATACGAGGTAAGAAAAATAGAATGGGTGAAGCAAAACAGGAGGGTAAAAGCATGGCAGAGGTAATTCAGATCAATGAAAACACTTGGCGCGTAGAGGATGGCATGGTGCGTTTCTTTGTGTTAGAGGGCACGGAAAAGGCTCTGATGATTGACAGTGGCATGACAACGCCAGATGCAATCGATATCGCAAAAACCACTACGAAGAAGCCGTTGGAGCTTTTAAATACACATGCGGACCGAGACCATATCTCTGGGAACGGGGCCTTCGAGTTCTGCTATATGAGTCCTGCGGAGGAAGGCAACTATGGGATGAAGGGGAGCGGAGCCGCGATTCGTCCCATCAAGGAGGGTGATGTCATTGACCTTGGAGGCAGACCCTTGGAGATTATCGACATTCCTGGACATACGCCTGGAAGCGTTGCCATCCTTGATGTGAATGCGCGCGTGTTGATCTCAGGTGATTCCGTACAGAATGGAACGATCTTTATGTTTGGACCATTCAGGAGTCTTACGGATTATATTCCAAGCATGCAAAAGCTTTGCACCTATCGGGATCGTTTTGACACGATCTATCCATCTCACGGAAGCTTCCCCGTGGAGCCATCCCTGATTGAGAAGCTGATCGAGGGTGCGGAGGAGATTTTGGCTGGTAAGGCACAGGGTGAGGTCAAGGATCTGTTTGGAAATCAGGTGATGCACTATCAATTCCCCTATGCAGGCTTCTTTTGTGGGTTGAAATAGCAAGCTTTCAGGTGATAAAATACAAAGAGGGCAGTAGTATGGATGAAAAAGAGATCGACGAGCTGATTCAAATGATCGAAGGGAAAATGGAAAGTGGCGTAAGCCGTCTTTCCGTGGGCTTTTCGGAGGCGCAGGAGAAGGGCACCGTCAAGGAGCAGTATCACCTTGGAAGATGCGACGTGGGAAGTCCCTGGGCGAAGGGAACCGTGTCGAATTGTGATGCCGTGGACATACCGCTTGAGGCTTCTGACATAGCAGAGAAAGCGTAGAAGAGTCGTACGACCCTTTGAGAAAGAAATGGAAAGAGGATACAGGCATGAAGGAATTTATTGCAAGACTTGCACTGACGCAGGAATTTGCGAAGGAGCATGCGGAGGAGCTGGGACAGTATGGTTTTAAGATTCTGGAGGGCCTTCCCAAGGAATCGCAGGCCGTTTTGAATATTGGCCGATTTACGTTTGCCAGTATTAAATTGCAGGCGGAGACAAAGGCCGAGTGTAAGAGGCTTTTGCAGGCCGCATGGAATCAGTCATTTCTCCCAGAGGGCCTAAACGAGATTTTGGTCGCAGAATTTGGCGACACGGAAACCAATCTACGCTACAAGTACACGCAGGGCATCTATCAGAATTTTTATGGGATGGATGATTTTATGCGGAGGATCACGGAGCTTTCGGAGAGATTTCCCCAGCTAAAGGAAATGGGGGCAGAGGATATCATCAAAAAGCAAAATTATCTTTGCGCCATTGATTCTGGTTGTGGTTTTTCCACGATCCTGTCTGCCCTGTCCAGCTATTTGATTGCGCTGGAGGCGTACCCCCAGCCTGAGAATGGTGGGGAAGCCGCTTGTTGCGAGATGATCATGGGTGCGGAGGAGAAAAACGGTTACTATGATGAGGATTCCGCGATTGATTATCTGAGGGACGAGGATAGTAAAAAGGGTTCTTATGTTGTCGGCCTGGACATTTCCTATTATCTTGAAGGGAAGAAGACGGATGAGCTCCGCAGGTTCGTAAGGCGTCTGGAGGATGTGCAGGGAGATTACGTGATTGTCTTCCGCATTCCCTTCTTGGAGAAAAAGGCCTTTGACGAGATTTCGAATCTTCTTTCCGACATGCTTTTGTTAGAGACGATACAGATTCCGCCCTATTCCGACATTTGCCTGCTGGAGGCTTTCTGGGATCATTTTACGAGTATCGGTATCCTTCCGAGCACGGACATTATGGAGCTGGTTACGGAAAGAATTCATCAGGAGAAGATGGATGGCCGTTTTTATGGCTTCAAGACCGTAGAAAAGATTGCCAATGAGGTGATTCTGAGGAAGGCTTCCCATGACAGTAAGAAGCTTGAGGAAGGGGAAGAAATTGATGCGAAGACGCTGGAGGCGAAGGAGATTGATGGCTTCGTCAGGGAGGAGAAAACAAAGCTGACGGGCTATGCCGCACTGGCGGAGCTTGTTGGCATGGAGGAGATTACCGCGCGAATCAAGGAGATCATCTCTCAGATTAAGGTTGCCATGAATAATGAGAAGCTTGAGCGTCCCTGCATTCACATGCGTTTTACGGGGTCGCCCGGAACGGGAAAGACAACGGTTGCGCGAATTATTGGTCAGATCATGCGCGAGGAGGGAATTCTTCGAAAGGGTGCCTTTTTTGAGTACAGCGGCCGAGATCTTGTCGCAGAATATGTTGGACAGACGTCCGTAAAGACGGCGACGATCTGTAGGGACTCCTATGGCTCCGTGCTCTTTATCGATGAGGCATATGCACTGTATGATGAAAGTCATACCAACAATGATTTTGGAAGAGAGGCCATTACAACGCTGATCTCCGAGATGGAAAACCACAGGGATGACATGCTGGTTGTCATGGCGGGATATACGGATGAGATGGAGACGCTGATGAAGGCAAATCCTGGCATCCGAAGCAGAATGCCCGTGATTTTGCATTTCCCAAATTACACGAAGAGACAGCTGTTTGACATTTTTATGCTGATGGTGCGAAAGCATTTCATGTATGACGTCGGCTTGGAGGAGGAAGCGCATAAATATTTTGAGGCATTGTCTGAGCAATATATGCAGTCCAAGGAATTTGCGAATGCGCGTTTCGTCAGAAACCTGTATGAGCGTACCTGGTCAAAGGCGGCGCTTCGCTGCTCCCTTGCGGGGAAAAGCCAGATTGTTCTCATGAAGGAGGACTTTATCGCTGCCAGCGGCGAGAAGGAATTCAACGAGAAAATAGAAGTCAAAAAGGTTGTAGGATTTAAATAATTATAATCAGGATCATTACAAATAGGATCATTACAAATAGAATCATTACAAAAGAGGGTCTAGTGCACATGAAAAAGAAACGGATTCTACAAATTATTTTTTCAATTGTTGTTTTTTATTTTCTGCTGACATTACTTTTATTTCTCGTGGA
>SVFO01000002.1:87700-96861 GCA_015056795.1 Lachnospiraceae bacterium | reverse complement strand
AAGAAACGGATTCTACAAATTATTTTTTCAATTGTTGTTTTTTATTTTCTGCTGACATTACTTTTATTTCTCGTGGAAACGCTCCCGAGGGGAGAAGAGACCAGCATTATCAGTTTTGGAGATGCCGCATGGTATCTTCTTGCAACGCTGACGACGGTGGGCTATGGTGACGTGACGCCCGTGACGATGGCAGGTAAGGCCATCGGTGCCGTCATGATGATTTCCAGTGCCGGCGTTTTGACGTTTTTGCTGGGCTTAGTGTTTACCATACTGTTTGGAAGACTGCTGCCAAGCTTTCGCCTCTGGTTCGTGAGACATAAGGACTGGTATGTATTCTCCACGCTGGATGAGCGCACGCAGCTCTTGGCAGAGCGCCTTGCCGCTGAGGATCCGAAGGCTGCCTATGTTTTTTGTGGGAGCGAGGATACGCTGTCGCAGGAGCATTTCCCGACCATGCATCATCATGTGATCATTGACGATCCGTTGGAGGTTGTGGTGAAACGCCAGGATCCCCTAAAGACCTGTAATGTTTTCTTTATGACAGAGAACGCTTGGGAGAATTATAATCTCGGCTGTGGTCTTTTGGAAAGAGAAGGAAGACCTGACCTTCATGTTTATTGTGATGCGGATCATGCGCCAGACCACGTGCCGGAGGGAATGGTTCTGTTCCATCGCCCGGACACGATTGCGAGAAGCTACTGGACGAGCTATCCCGTGGAGGCGGACGAGGAGGTCATTGTCCTTGTGGGTGACGGGAAGGTCGCACGGCATCTTCTGGAGAGAGGAATTTTGATTAACGTTCTTCCCTGGGAGCATTCCTTGAAGTATTACGTGTTTGGAGATTGGGAGGAATTCCGCAGGGATCATTTTGAACTGGGACATATCGTTGGAATCAATGCAAAGCCCGAGGGCGAGGACGGCGTTTATTTCAAGGGAGACGCTTGGAATGCCTCCGCAGAGCTGTTGCTTCAGGCAAATCGTATTCTCTTTTGTGCGGATGACGAGGAGGTTAACCTGTCTCGTATGGCACAGCTTCGCCGATTCTTCCCGACGAAGGCAAAGGTGGATGTCTTTGCTTCCAAGGCGGATGATCGCTGCAGAAGCTTTGGCGGGGACGTCAGACTGATGAACCGCGAAATGGTGATGCAGGAAAAGCTGAATCGTATGGCGATCATGCTGAACGATTTTTATCGGAACAAGACAGGCGGCGGCAGCACCTGGACGGAGCTTTCGGAGTTCCACAGACAGTCGAATATTGCCGCAGCGGATCATTTGCTCACGAAGATTCGACTTTTGTTGCCGGAGGAAAACATCACTCAGGTGACACCGGAGAATTGTGCCAAAGCCTTCAAAAAGTATTGCGTCATGACGGAGGAACAAAAAGAGGCATGCAGATGGCTGGAGCATAAGCGGTGGATGCGTTTTCACATCATGAACAACTGGAGCTACGCGCCCGTGCGTGAGAATTCGCTCAGGCATCACACTCTGCTGGTTCCTTACGACGTCTTGGATAAAAAAGAGCAGCTATTGGATGATTCTGCTTGGGAGATACTAGGGGAGATAAAGTAACATGGCAATTGACATGACAGTAATATTGATTTCAGCAGCCTTTTTTCTGGCGCTGATTCTCTATGTGGCCTTAGAGCAGGAGCAGAGGGAAAAGATCACGGGCATTGCCTTTTTCATTGCGGCTGCAGGCGGTATCGTGATTTATGGATTTAGTTACTCTCACGGACACAGGAACCTGTTTGAGAGCATGTCTGCCGTGCTTAGGACCTTGATTGACGTGGGCCGTATGTTTGTGGGTGTAAGTAATGAGGCCGTGTTCCGCGATGCACTCGACAAGGTTGGCATTAAGGATGCAGGCTGGCTTTTTCTGTTTTGGACCATTCATTTCTTTGCATATTATTCCATGGCGAGTGCCGCGGTACTTGCTCTGGGAAAGGGTGCCATCAAAAAGCTGCAGCAGCTCCTTTTAAATGTGCGTGACGTGGAGCTCATTCACGGAATTACGGACAGCTCGCTAACCCTTGGCAGACACATTGCGGCGGATAAGCATAAGGCAGTTGTCTTTGTAGGACGCGCGGATGCTTCCCAGGAGCTTGCCATTCGTCAGATGGGTGCGCTGCTCTATTCGGATGACATTGCGCTGGAGCCGCAGGAGGCCTTTCTAAAAAGAATTTCCATGCAGAATCCGAAGCGTACGCTGCATTTATACGCTCTGTCGGAGGATGAGGATTCGAACGTAAAGTATGTCGTGCATCTGCTGGGCCTGTTAAAGAAGGCAGACATAGCACCTTCGCGTACCTCCCTAGTGCTTTTGGGTCAGGAGGAGCGGCATGGCGGAGACCTGCAGGCAACGAAGGATCATTACGGCTATGGCGAGGTAAAGGCCTTTGATCATTCGGAGCTGACGGCAAGATTGTTGCTGCAAAAGTACCCGTTGAGCAAGGTCGTGGAATTTGATGACAATGGACTTGCCAAGGCAGACGTCGAGGTTTTGCTGGTAGGCTTTGGTCCCATGGGGCAGGAGGTTCTGAAAAAGGTCATTGCCAATGGTCAGTTTGAGGGAAGCACCTTCCATGCTCATATTTTTGATCCTGGCTGCGGAAGCGTGGACGGTTTTTATCGCAGAAGATATGCAGCGATGTTGCAGAACTATGACATTACATTCCATCCCCATACGGGTAGAAGCATACAAATCTGTGACTTTTTGGAGGAGCATGCGAAGACGCTGACCTATGTCGTTATTTCCGTCGGAAATTTGAAAAAGGGCAGCGAAATTGCGTATGCCATTATGGATTTTATGACTAAGGCAGGACGAGAGCTTCCGATCTATCAGTGCTGTAATGACAGCGTGGTTTGCCATCGGAGCCATAACGAGAGCGAATATGCCAGCCTGCATGACGCCGACATTTTGTTTGGCGGAACGATGGATGACCTCGCCATGAGGATTAATCACTACTATAACGATCCTGCGGGACTTCCGAGGGAGCAATGGATGGCCTGCGATTACTTTAGCCGCATGAGCTGTCGGGCGAGCGCGGACTTCCTTTCTGGCTATTTGGGAAGGCTTTGTGAGGATCATTCCAAGGAGCTGACGGAGGAAAAGCTGGAGAACATGGCAAAGACGGAGCATCTTCGCTGGAATGCCTTTCATTTTAGCATGGGCTATGTCAGGATGAGCGATGAGACCTGGGAGGAGCGTGCAAATCAGTTCCGCAAGGAGGTTGCGGTGGGAGGCGTTGGTCACATTCGTATCTCGAAGGATGCGGCAAACAAGCAGCATGCCTGCCTTGTGACCTGGGATGAGCTGGACGTGCTTTCGGAAAAGGAAAATGAAGTGACTGGAAAATCCGTGGATTATAAGCAGATGGACAGAGACAATGTCAAGGTTGTGCTGAAGCTACTGGAGGAACAGTGAGATATTGCACGTGCTTTATGCCGTACAATAGGAAGCAAGGGCACGCAGTAAAGGAGGATGGAAAAGTGGCTTTTTTATATGATGTTCCCGACTATAAGAAAATTAGGGTGATCCTTGACACGGATGCTGCGTGTGAGGCAGATGATCCCTTTGCGATCGTGCAGGCGCTGCTGAGCCCGAAGCTCATGGTTAAGGGAATTTTGGCCGAGCATTTTAGGGAGCAGGGCTCCATGGAAAAAAGCTATCAGGAAATCCTGACAATTCTTGACTGCATGGGGATGGACGCAAGCCTCGCGCACCGCGGACAGGAAGGCCCTATGGACACAAGTGGTGTCAAGCAGGAAACATGCGATGCTCAGAAAAATTTCCCGGAGCTGTCCGAGGGCGTAAAATTCCTTATCGAGGAAGCCATGAAGGAGGATGAAAGGCCTTTGTACGTGCTCTGTCAGGGAGCCATTACGAACGTGGCGGTTGCCATGCAGGCCTGTCCTGAAATCATTCAGCGCATGACGGTGATCTGGATCGGAACGCACGGGGAAGCACCGCATCCCGCGCCCTTTCGGGAGTTTAATGCAGGCAATGACATTACGGCAGCAAATCTTGTGCTTTCGTGCGGCGGAGACATTTGGATCGTTCCGTCCACAGTCTATACGACGATCCTGATTGGCATTGCAGAGATTCAAAAAAGGATTCTGCCCTGCGGCAAAATTGGCGAGCATCTTTTCTGGAATCTTGTGAATTACAACAATTCCGAAGGTGCAGGCTGGACGAAGGGAGAGAGCTGGTCTCTTGGCGATTCCCCCGCCATCGCGTTGGCGCTGAATCCCGACTGCGGTCATTTTCATTATGTTCCCGCGCCCGTCGTGGCAGAGGATACTTCCTCCGTGGCATGGCTGGCGACGGAAGATGCCAAAGGACAAAAGGAAATGCAAGCAGATAAAAAGGAGGCGGCGCAGGATGGAAAACCCGACGCACGCCCCATGGTGAAAATGTATACCGACGTGGACTCCAGATATATTCTGGAGGACCTCATTGCCAAGCTGGAACTATTTTGTGAACAATAATCAATTATGGTTCTTTAAGTGAAAATCTGCCAGGTATCTGCCTGATTACTGTCGCTGCCTCGAGAGCTCCGTTTCAAAGAGCTCACGGACGGCGGCTATTTGTATCTGATCATAGAAAGCTTTCTTTTGATCGTAAACCGCGTAGTAATATTGAATATCCTCCTCCGTGAATCGATCCAGATACCGATCCATAAAACGGCAAGCAAGATATTCGATGGACATATCATCAAAATTCCTAAATAAGTCAATGCCTAACGAATTATATGGTTTACTCGTGATTTTGAAGGCTTCATAAGCAGCGATCACACAATGAATGCCATCCGTTCGATTTAGTAGCTCTTTTAGAATGTCACTGTTCTTTTCCTGATAGGTAAAGTATGCATCTACAAAACCATCGCTCAGTACATTATGATCATATTGGAATAAGAAATAGGGCCATACATAGGTATAGTATTTTATGACCATGTCTGCAAGCTCCTGCGTAGAAAACTCGCTCAGTAAATCAGCGGGAGGATTTATGACGTCAATATAAGCGTCCTCCGTGACATCCTGGCCATTCAGACTATAACCGTCATAACCTGACGGAGCATCTTCCAGATAATCAGGATAAAAGCGCTTTTGGTACCAGAGGTTTTTGAGGGCTTTCAGGCGTTCCAAGGAATAGGTATAGACCTCTCTGCCACGATTTTCATTTCCCTGGGAAAAGACAACCTTACGAAAGGTTGGGATGCGAGAGTAGGTGTCCTTTTCATATTTGGAGTAGTATTTTTCATAGCGCTCCTGATAAACCTCTTCATAATAAGCAATGTCTTCGGCAGAGAACTGATCTTGATAGTAGGTGACATAATAATACACGAATTGTTCTGCGTTATATCCGATATCCTGATAACAATTCGGTCCCTTAATTGCATCAAAGTCCAGCTCTATCTTTGAAAAGGCATTCAAAATGGCATGTGGTCCATCCGTTCGGTTGGTGAGCTCTTCAAAAATATTGCATTTCCCCTTAAAGACTTCAATTTGCATATATGCCGTATCACCGGCAAATTCTGTCAAGATGCCTCCAGGATATCGAAAAAGAAGTTCTGCCAACTCATCAGAGCTCATCTCCTTTAAGAGATCCTCTGGCGGTCCTTGCATTTTGTAGAGAAGACCCATGGAAAAGTATCTTAACCATGCTGCGGAGCCTGCCTTTAAGGGATAATCCCTGTGATCATACCAGTATTGAATGAGCTCCTCTTGGGTTGGAATACGATCACTGTCGGGATCCCAGCCTTCCACCACCTCTTGAGAGGAAGGGTCCTTTTCGGAGGAAGCAACCTCCGTTCCATCGGAAGTGCCGGATGCCTCTGTGGCTATGTCACGGGAGTTCTCGCCGCTAGAATCTTTCGTTTGATCAGGGGATTCTTGTGAGGAGGCAAGCGTGTTATCCGTTTCACCATCCAAAGGTTTCTTGGGGTTGGTTAAAAAGCAGAACCCTAAGACGATTACGCATGCGAGGGCAGCCAGGATGACCCAAAAGGTGGGCTTTTTGTAGCTTAAGATATCCTTTACGCGCTGTTTCGTATTGTTTTCTCCGAAGGCCAGGGGGCAAGCGGTGATGGCAGACTTTGGCAGACTAAAGCCAAGTAAAGCCTCAGAATAGGCTGCCTTGCCGTCATGGTCTAGGCTGCGGACCACCTTTTCATCACAAGCCGATTCCATGTCGCGGCAAAAGAGCGCGTAGGCAACCCAGCAAAGGGGATGAAACCAATAGATGGAAAGCAGGAGATATCCAAAAGGTTTCCACAGGTGATCGAGTCTTTTTAGATGCGCCTGCTCATGAAGCAGGACATAACGAAGCGTGGAAGTCTCCAGCCTTGAGGGAATGTAAATGATTGGTTTCAAAATACCAAGCAAAAAGGGTGACTTTATCTCATCGCATTCCCGAACGGGCAAGCTGCGGCCGTTGGAAGCGGCAAACAGCTCATGTACTTCTCTTTCCAAGGAGACGGAGACCGTACGCTTGAGCAAAAGGAAGCGGAGGAACGCCTGAAGGAGCAGGATCCCAAAGCCAAGAAGCCACAGAGCGGAGAATAGCTGGATCCATTTTTCAGATATGGCAAAGTCGATTTTTCCAAGTCCAAACGCGCCAGAATCAAAAAGGGTGAGCTGCAACTGCGTATCCAATGAGGCAGTCTTCGTTTCAGCTTGCGGTGCGAGATCCGAATTAGGAATGGCGGCAGACGGTTCGTCTGCATTGGGTAAGGATGTTCCTATCGCTGGATCAAAGGCAATCGATCCGTTGAATCCATTGCTATCCTGGTTCTTTGGCATTGCAATGATATCTGATTCACTCATGGAGTTAGACGCATTTTGCGGTGAGGGAAGTTCCAATTCGTTTTCGGAGGCGATGGAGATGGGCTTTGCGCTCGGCAGCAGGCTTAAAGGGCTCTCAATTGAGAATGGCAGGAGTAACCGGAGCGCTACCAGTGCCCAAAGAGCACAGGAAATCCATTTTGGCGCTTTTTTCAGCAGGGCACGCATGAGAAGAACAGCTAGAATGAGCCAGCCTGCCATAAAGCTTGCGTTCAGTGCCTGAAAAAAGAGTTCAGTCATGATTTCCCCTCCTTTCGAAATTTTTCGATCATCTGCTGAATTTCGTCTGCTTCCTTCTCGCTCAGGGGCTGTCCGGAGATGAAGGCCGTAATAAAGGCAGGCAGGGAACCGCCAAAGGAATCACGCACGACCTGCTGGCTGCGTGCCTTATAGAAGGTATCCCGACTCACCAAGGAGGAAACGATGCCGTTCGCATTCTGGAAAAGTCCTTTTTCGCAAAGCTTTCTAAGAACCGTATAGGTTGTCGGCTTTTTCCAGCATAATTCCTTTTCACATATTTTCACCAGCTCGCCGGACGCGATGGGCTCGTTCGCCCAAACAATGTCTGCAAAGCGTTCCTGTACGTAACCCAAATCATAATCAGCCATGGGAATTCTCCTTTCAAGCTCTTTGCATTTTCTAACTTTCCAATGTTTCATGCGAACACCTCCAAAGCGAAATGCAAATACAGTTAACAAAATGGGTTTATCATCATAAACCGTCTTTAGTTTATCACAATAAACCGAACATGTCAAGCTTATGAGCTTATGATTGTGTCAGCACTGGAAATGTGTTATGCTATTTTTATCAAACAGGAAAGAGAGGATCAAACATGGCTTTCAAAAAATGTAATGCGTATATATCCCTTTTGGCCTTTTTAGGCATGCTTTTGCATATCGGGTATAATGATTTTTGCTATTTGACCTTTTATTACAATCCTGTGTTGAAGACGGCGACGGCGATCCCTTTTATGGTTTGCGTATGTATTCATGCCGTCCTTGGCATGATGATCGTTTTTTTTCAGGGAGACGGAACGCGTCTTTCGACGTATCCAAAGAAAAACGCGAGGACGATCATCCAGCGTGTTTCTGCGGCCTTGATTTTTCCCATGCTGATTTTGCATCTGAAAACCTTTGAACTGTTGAAGGGCGCGGCGGAACAGGGAAAGCTGGCTGCATGGTGGCTGCTTGTTCTGGTTGAGGTTTTGTTCTTTGGAACAATCCTTTCGCATGCGGCCGTATCGTTTTCTAAAGCACTGATCACGCTGGGATGGCTCTCCTCCAGGGAACGCCAGAGGGTGATGGATCTTGTGGTTTATGTCTGTAGTACCATCTTGTTTTTGGTATCCGTGATAGCAGTGGTCAGAGGGCAGATTCTTATGTTTTTAACAACGGGAGGAGCGGCATGAGGGAGGTTTTGGTCATTGGTAGCGGGATTTCAGGCATGGCTGCGGCTGTGCGCTGTGCATCCATGGGCTTACACGTGACGTTGGCGGCCCCCTTTCCTTCAGAGCGCTCACAGTCTGTTATGGCGGCAGGGGGAATCAATGCGGTGCTTTCAGAAAATGACGAGGGCGATAGCGTAGCGTCTCATATTGAGGATACGCTAAAGGGAGGCGGCGGTCTTGGCGGCCAAAGGGCCGTGAGCGGTCTTTGTGAGCACGCGGAGGAGATTCTTCATTATCTGGAAAGTATCGGGACGGTTTTTTCCGTAGATGAAAATGAGCGGCCTGCGCGAAGGGCTTTCGGCGGGCAATCTCATAAAAGAACCTATTATTGCGGAGCCTCCACGGGGAAGCAGATCGTTTCTGCGCTGATCATGGAGACGAGACGCTATGAGGCGGCAGGGCTGATCCAGAGAAGGCTTTGGAGCTGTTTTCATTCGGCGCTGATTGAAGATGGCGTATGCCATGGCGCGCTATTATATGATGAAGCGACAAGAGACCTTCAGCCTGTTTATGCTGATGCCGTTGTCATGGCGACCGGCGGGCAGAATGCCTTATTTGGGAAGACGACTGGGTCCACGCAATGTGACGGTTATACGCAGGGAAGACTCTTTCAGCAGGGAGTGGACTTAAAGAATCTGGAGTTTATTCAGTATCATCCGACGACGCTCGAGACCTCCCAGAAGCGCATGCTGATTTCTGAGGCGGCGCGCGGGGAGGGCGGCAGACTTTTTTATCTTGAGAATGGACAACGAGTCTATTTTATGGAGGATCGATACGGGGAGCGCGGAAATCTGATGACGCGCGACGTCGTCTCAAGGGAAATTTTTCTGACGAATAAGGAAGTGTTTCTTGACGTATCCTTCTTAGGGGA
>SVFO01000002.1:0-87600 GCA_015056795.1 Lachnospiraceae bacterium | reverse complement strand
ACCGCATCCAATATGACAATAGCGTCATGCCTTATTTTAACTATAGTCTGAACGGAATTTTGACGCTGGCAAGGGCAGTGTTAACCTGTGCCAAGGCGCGAACGGAAAGCCGCGGCGCGCACTATCGCAGCGATTTCCCGAAAACGGAGGCTGACCAATGCCATGCCACCGTGATTTCCTATGAGGAAGGGGCTTATCGCACCTGGCTGGACAAGGAGGGTACCTATGAAAGTTAGGATTATGCGTCGGATTGCACCTGTGACTGCTCCCTACTGGGAATGTTTCGATTATGACGGCCCGGAGGATACCTCCGTTGCGGGGCTTTTGGACTATATCAATTATCATGATGACATTATCAATGATGAGGGGAAGAGTACGACTAGAATTGGCTGGGAATGCTCCTGCCTGCAGGGAATCTGCGGGGCCTGCGCCATGGTGATCAATGGTGTTCCGGCGCTGGCCTGTGAGACCTTTCTAAAGGATTGTAAGGGAAAGGAGCTGACCATTCAGCCCCTGCAAAAGTTTCCCGTGATCCATGATCTCGTGGTAGATCGTAGCTCCATCCAGGAAAATCTGAAAAAGACCAACATGTATATCGGGGAGTACCAGCAGGGTGAGAAGCAGGGTCACGAGCATCAGTATTTGGCGGCAAAGTGCTTAAAGTGCGGGCTTTGTCTGGAGGTTTGCCCGAATTACGTCAACGGGGAAACCTTTTATGGCGCGGCCTTTGCGAACGATTGTTATCTTGTGGCATCCAGAAATCGGGACAAAGCAAAGGATATTAAGAAGATCTATGGAGAACATTTTGGAGGGGGGTGCTCTAAGGCCCTTTCCTGCGTGGATGTCTGTCCCATGAAAATTCCTACGATGGCATCCATGGCAAAATTAAATGGAGGACGATTATAAGTCATATCAGATATGTGGAAACGATATAAAAATATTACAAAAAGGGTGCGCGTTCTTTTTTTCACGGGGATGCTTTGCTTATTGCTTGCGGCCTGCGGCGAAGAGGAGGAGCCGGTTCTGATCGTAGAGCCGATTTCCGTGGCGGAGGATGCCCAAGTGGAGGAACTTACGGGGGAGGCGACCCCAAATAAAAAAGCCGCGAAATCGAGCAAGCCTACAACGGAGGAGGCTACTTCAGAGGAGGAAAACCTGACATTTGAAAGTGTCGTGACTAGCGGAAACGCTGTTAATATCATACAGGATGCAGGTGAAACGCTGGAGAGCAGAGTTCTGACGCCTTCCGGGTATGAACGGGTTGAGGTTGAGGAAGGGAGCTTTGAGGAATTTCTTCGGCAATACCCTCTAAAGCCAGCTGGGAGCAAGGTGCTTCTTTATGACGGGAGTGAGAAGGGAAATCAGTCCGCCCACGTCGCCGTGTTTGCCCTGCCTATTGAGGATTATGATTTGCAACAATGCGCGGATTCCGTGATGAGAATGTACGCGGAATACTTTTGGGCGACCGAGCAATATGATCGAATTAAGTTTCATTTCACGAATGGTTTTTTGGTGGAATATACGAAATGGCGCGAAGGAAATCGCGTGACCATCAACGGCAATAATGTTTCTTGGATTAAGTCAAAATCCAGGGATGCCTCGTATGAGTGCTTTGTCAGGTATCTGCGTACGATTTTCTGCTATGCAGGTACGCTTTCCATGGAGAAGGAGTCGGAGCCGACGCTTTTGTCGCTCTTAAAGGCAGGCGACGTCTTTCTGTATGGAGGAAGCCCTGGACATGTCGTGATGGTGGTCGACGAATGCGTCAATGAAGAGGGAAAGAAGGCGTTCTTGCTGGCGCAGGGCTACATGCCAGCACAGGAATTTCATCTTTTAAAGAACGACAGGCATCCATCCGACCCATGGTATTATGAGGAGGAGATCACATTTCCTTTTCGGACGCCAGAGTATACCTTTGATGAAGGCAGCATGCGGAGCTTAAACTATTAGAAAAAGAGGACACCTCCTGCGAGGATGTCCTCTTTTATGATGGGTTAGCGGTTTTTGCTGTCGGAGATGACTCTGGTGATGGTCATGACGATGCCGAAGGCAACGCCGGCCACGGGCCAAAGGATCCAAGAACGCCCCCAATCATTGGTCAAAAAGCTCCAGCCGAGATAGATGGCAACCATCAAAACCCAATAGATGGAGCTGATGGCGCTCACCAGGGGACTCCTTTTCTTTTCGGTGATGGAGTAATCGCCCTCCTGAAGAAGCTTGTCATAAGCACCGTTCATGGAGCAGGCACGAACCAGAAGATTCACGCCGCCGCACACGAAGAGGAGCAAAACAGATACCATCAAAAGGATCAGATAGTCAGGCGCGGACAGGAAGGAGACGATGATCAAGGGGATCACGCTCAGAATGCAGAGGATCACGCCGAGGGCGATCATGGTGACATGTGCCTGCTCAGTCGCTTTTTTTCGCTCCTTTACCATGCCAGTGACACCATAGAGGGTTTCGATGGGACTTGATTCCAGATATTCAAAGCGCTTCATTTTTGCACCGTCAATGATGAAGAAGAACACGGCAACGGCAATCAGAAGCAGTAGACCAATCACGCCGATGCCCGTCATTAGGGTCGTCCCCGCGGGAAAACCAGGCACCTCTGAAACTGCAATGAGGAACAACAGCAGTGCCGGGGCAAAAATGCAAAGGCTTACCGTGTTCGCCAATCTAGGTACCATTTTTTCTTCTAAATCCAAAAATTCATTTGCTTCCTCTAAGGAGACGCGAACGAAGCTTGTGGAAGAGCCGTCTGCGGCTAACGTGTCCGAAGAAGGATTCGTTGTCTCGGGTTCCATGTCATCCTTTAAGAGATAATCCGTGCTGACGCCAAAAAGCTCTGCCATCTTGATGATCTTCTGGATATCGGGAATGGCCTGCGCGCCCTCCCATTTTGAAATGGACTGTCTGGAAACTGCAAGCTTCTCAGCAAGCTCCTCCTGAGACCATCCATTCTTTTTTCTTTCATTCATAATCTTATCTGCTAATATCATTTTTCATTCCCCTTTCTGAATTTAACTAACATGCATTTTGTGTTCTCGCTTAAGCAAGTTCATCGTAGCATGGCGGGAGGTTGCACGCCATAAATCGGACTTTTCAATTTGTCAACTGGCGGTTGCAATTCCCGTAAAATAAGGGTTTTTCCTGAAAATAGTATAATACGGGACAGAAAAAAAGAAAAGTATAAAAAGTCATGAAAAAGGCTTGACGTAATTAGTCTACATATGTAGAATAAAGGTAGTTCTACAAGCGTAGACTAAAAGAAAAAGAAATAGGAATTAGAATTTTCCATGTAAAAATTACTGATTCGCATGACGGGCAGAAGGAAACGGGAGAGGTCGGAAGTATGATGGACATAAAGCTGAGTGAAAGTGAATATCGATTGATGGACGTGATTTGGGACAAGGAGCCGATTTCGGCGATGGAGCTTGCCGGAATCTGTCTGGAAAAATATGATTGGAAAAAGTCCACGGTTTATACCATGTTAAAACGTATGGGGGACAAGGGACTGCTTTTATTTGAGAATAAGATGGTGGAATCCCTCGTGGAGAAGGAGCAGGTCGGCAAATCTGAGGGAGAGTCTCTGCTTCATAAGGCGTATGGTGGATCACTTCCCGATTTCTTCGCGGCATTTTTGCAGGATCGGAAGCTTTCCAAGGAGGAAGCCGAGCGGCTTCAGAGGATGATTGAGGAGGCGATGGAATGACGCGATTTTTCCAGGAATATTTTATTATGGCATTGGTAGCCACGATTGTTATTCTGGTCGTATTGGCGCTCCGTCCCATCTTTGCGCGCTTTTCTAAGCGGATTGCGAGCCTGCTTTGGATTGTTGTTTTCTTTCGGCTTTTGTGTCCCGTTACATTAGAGGGTCCCATTCCTGCCTTTTGGAATTCCTGGATTCAGGTTCGTCAAGAAACACAGGTCGAGCTGAATGAAGAAGTGTCACAAAATGTGTGGGAAGGGCAAGATCCTAGTAAGACGGAGATGCTTGGACCGGGAATCCTATTTATGAATATGACAGGACAACAGCCCTCGAATGCGGGTGCTCAGGCTCATGCACCTTCAAAAGATGCAAAGGACGGTATCAGCAATCCGCAGGAGGCGGACAAGGATGATATAGCAGTACAAAAGGGGGGAGTCCACGAGGAAGAGATCACGAAGGATGATGTTCTGGTCGACAGGACGGATCGTCTGGACCGGCAAGTAACAAAAGCTACGGAAAAGCAGAACGGAAAGACTTTGATGCAGGGAGTGAATCCTTGGACACTTTGTGGTTGGATTTGGGCGATTGGGGCAGTGATATGTCTGGCTTATGGCATCATTTGCTATGTAAGGCTGCTGAGAAAGCTTAGAGAAGCCATTCCCATGAGTGAGTGGGAAGGTTATCAAGTGAAAATCAGTGACGTATCAGGGGTACCCATGTCTTTTGGCGTATTTCACCCTGGAATTTATGTGCCGCCTTATTTTACGGAGGGCGGTGACGTCGTGAAATTGAGTGCAATGGAGCGAGAGATGATTCTTCATCATGAAGCCATGCACATAAAGCGCAGGGATCCGTTATGGAAGCTACTGTCCCTGTTGGCTCTATGCCTTCATTGGTGGAATCCATTTGTTTGGCTTAGCATTCATCTTTTTCATAAGGACATGGAGATGGCTTGTGACGAGGGCGTTTTGGCGAAGCTTGGGCAGGAGCAGAAGAAAGATTATGCACAGGCACTGCTCCATTTTGCGCAGAGTAAAAATGGCATTTCCCTTGCGGTAGCCTTTGGCGAGAGCAATGCAGAGAGCAGGATCAAGGAAGCGCTTAGATATCGTAAGAGGCCTCTCTGGTTATCCGTGACATTGACTTGCTTCGTGGTATTGTTAGGTGGATGCCTCGCTTTGAATCCTAAGGAAGACGAGCAAAAGGAATCATCGGATGAGGAATCCATGGTACAGGGTGAGGAACTAGTGCCCTATGGTGCCAAGAGAATCACGGACGAAGGATACTATGTATATGAGTACGAAAGCCAGGTCATCGACAACTGGAAGCAACTATGGCCAGATCTTCTGATTTCACAGGGTAAGATCAAGAAGGAAGATGCGTTTTCCTATTATGGAGCAAGTATTTATGTGGATGAGGAAGGAAGCCACTCCGTTATGGAAGGGGAGCCTCGCGAAATCTATACCTATGCAACGTCACAGGATGAACAAGGGAATGTGACGCATTTTAGGGCCGTCTTGGATGTCTATAAGTATCAGGCGGAGTATTACTTTGTGGATGCACAATTAGATGATAATGAGACGATTGAAACGGCAAGAGAGGCTCTCAAGTTCCAGCCTCGTTTTCAGTGGGAGACCTTAGTGTATGGCTTTGAAGGGGGAAAACCAGAGTTTGTCAGCGATTTGGGGCATGCAAATAAACAGCTTGATGAATGGGCTAGAATCTATCAAGAACAGGATCCTGAGAAATATCAGGCATTGCTAGATCCAGTTACTGCCGTAGAGCTACTTATGCATCTTCGGGGAGGCAAGGGTGAATTTTGTAAAACTCGATATGACAATGGTATGGTGACCTATACCTTCGCGGATGGGAGTAAAATTCACTATGGAGTAATTTGCAGGCATAACATCTGGTGCCCGCAGGGAATGCTCGAGACATCGGAGGAGATGGAGAAGCATCCGGAATACCCTGTGATTGGTGAGGTTTTGAGTGCAGAAAAGAGAGAGCAGAACGCAAAGGAGTTCTATGACAGGCTTACCAGCGTCACTAGTGAGACGCTTCACAGCGTTACAAAATGCTTGGAGACCACACCATACTTGAATGCATATTGGGAAGGTGGGGCAGAGGGGGATTACCTTATTCTAAAGGACCTGCCAGATAAGGATGTTTGCCTTTATGGAATCTATGGCGGGATGGGAATGGCGCTTCGCGTGGGGGATGCTGCCTATCCCGTGTGGTTGAAATGGTATCATAGTCAGATGCCTCAATTCTATGCAGGAGATTATGATGGTGACGGTGAGATGGAATACATCATCGTGACTTCAGAGTTTTATTCCTCGGATCCCAGTACAACGCGGCTTTACCTGCTGGAAATCCAGGACGGGGAAGCAATCCTTCGCCCCTTTGAGGGAGACGAGCGCAGGACTTTACTTTCTGAACATTTGGATTATCAATTTTCTTCGGAGCAAAAGCAGTTAACCCTATATGTAGACAAGGATTTACCGTCTGAGACGACCTGTAGCTTTGATCTGAGTCATATGGCGGAGAGCTGGTTGGAACGGAATCCCAGACCTTTTCTGGGGCGTGGTGAGACCGTATTTGTGATAGGAGATAAAATCTATTATGAGGCAGCGATTGGGATTCGCGTAGAGCATGTCATGGGACAGAGTAATCCCTTATACGACGCTCAAAAATATCTATATTGTGAATTGCAGTATCAGAAGGATGGGACAATTCAGTTTGGTGACATGGAATTAAGGGATTATGATTGGGCACTCATTCCGGACAAGCTTGAGACACCTAAGACGATTACTTACGTGGGCGAGGAAATCATCAATGAGAGGCAGGCTGACTTAAATGGAGATGGTTTTCCGGAGACTCTTGTGACCAGCGTGACTTACAAGGAAGCGGATCGTGACCTGCCTTTGAATGAACGCTTGAAGCAGGGTGAAGTCTGCTACATTAGAGTGTACAATGGGACGCCGCAGATGGATCAGTTTGTTTATGTTCCTGAGCAATACGAAAAAACAGGAGGCTATAACGCGGATGTTGCCATTTGGGAGCTGATGCTTTCGGACGATCCCGATGGGTATGGTTTGCTCTACCTTTGTCATAAGAATGGGGAGAATTGCCTACTTATTTATGATCGTGAAAGCCAGCAGGGCGCGGAAGGGCCCAAATATCACGTATTCCGTTTGACGGTGGATGGAATGGAGTTCCTGATCGACAGAACGGACAACCTGAATGACTATGTTCGGGGAGGAGAGCTGATCGCGATGATGGATGAGGATTCAGGTCTAAAAATTCCCGTTTGGAGCGTAGAACGATAAAAAAGAACAAAAATGATACAATTCTGATGAGAATCAGGGGGCGATAGCATGACGCAATTTTTTCAAGATTATTTTCAATTTGCATTAGAAGCGACGATTGTCGTTTGCATTGTTTTGGCTGTCAGACCGCTCTTTCGACGCTATTCCAAGCGGATCGCAAGCCTTCTATGGGTCGTGGTCTTCTTTAGACTGCTCTGCCCATATACTGCAGAGGGACCGATCCCGGCCTTTTGGGAGAACTGGGCTGAGGAGAGTCAGGTGGAACAGGCAGCAAGAGAGATTGGAATAGAGAGTGATGCAGGTAAGGTCGATGTTAACAACGAGAGCGAGAGGCTACTCGCAGCGGCGAATGGACGCGACATGGCAGGATCTCAGGATCTGTTGAGCGATCAAGAGGTGCTGGGAAGCCAAGGCTTGCAGGACAAGCAAGCTTTGCAGGATGCGCAGGTAGCACGGGATATCCAAAGTTCACAAGGTGTCCAAGCTTCACAGGAAGTCCAGAAAGCGCAGGATTCTCAGGAAATTCAGGGCTTGCAGAATGCTCAGGCAACACAGGATAACCAAGGTTCACAAGGCAATCAAGCTTCACAGGAAGTTCAGAAAGCGCAGGATTCTCAGGGAATTCAAGGCTTGCAGAATGCTCAAGCATCAAAGGATTCCCAGAGTTCACAAGGCAACCGAGCATTACAGGGCACCCAGAGTTTACAAGGCACTCAAGCATTACAGGACATCCAGAATTCTCAAGGGTTTCAGGGGGGACAGGAGCCGCAAGGTACTCAGGAACGTCTAGGATCACAGGGTGTGCCGGGTGTCCAAAATGCAGATGGTAATAAGACTCAGGGCAGCCAAAATGCTCAGGGAATCCAAGAGGCACAAGGAGTTCAAAGCGCACAGGACATGCTACGTTCGGAAGGCTACTGCGAAGAGAAAAAGTTTTCCCTTCGCAGTAGCTATGCGGCAGCAGTCGCATGGTTCCAAAGCGTTGCGGGAAAGTGCTTTTTGAATGTGTGCGGCGTTATCTGGGCGTTTGGCGCAGGACTATTCCTTCTGTATGATATTGGTCTTTATGTAAGGCTTTCCAAGAAGCTTGAGGAAGCAATTCCCATGGGCGTGTGGGGAAAATATCCCGTGAAGAGCAGCGACGTCTCGGGCGTTCCCATGTCCTTTGGCGTGCTTCGCAGGGGAATTTACGTGCCGTTCTATTTCCAGGAGCAGGACGGGGCTTCCGCAAGGATTTCTGCCAAGGAAAAAGAAATGATTTTACATCATGAGGCAATGCACTTAAGCCGCCTGGATCCGCTGTGGAAGCTGATTTCCTTTCTGGCGCTTTGCCTGCATTGGTGGAATCCTGTGGTTTGGCTTTGCATTAAATGCTTCCACAAGGATTTGGAGATGGCTTGTGATGAGGGCGTTCTTTCGAAGATTGGACAAGAAAAGAGGGGAGAATACGCGATTGCGCTTCTGCATTTTGCCCAGAGGCGGAGCGGACTTTCTCTTTCCGCAGCCTTTGGCGAAAGCAATGCGGAAAGCAGAATCAAGGAGGTTTTGAAATTCCGAAAAACACCTCTTTGGATGTCGTTTAGCATGACCGTTCTGGTGGTTCTGCTTGGAGGCTGCCTCGCTACAAAACCAGCGACAAACGCGGAGGAGAAGACAGACGAGAAGACAAATGTAAAGGTGGAAAAGGTGGAAGAATCCGTAGCTGCTTCGCAGACAGAAACGAAATCAGACAAGGATGAGCAACCCTCTGACATCATTACGGAGATTACAAACCTCGAGCAAGCAATACCCGCATACCTGCGGTTCCGGGACATCAAGGGTCAGCGCACGGCACCTGTCAATGTCCCCTGTTTTGGATATGATGAGGGTTGGTACGATATTTACTATCTTGATGAACTGACGCAAAACTGGAAAACGGAGGAACCGGAAAAGTATCAGGCTCTTCTTGATCCCGTGACTGCATTAGAAACGCTTCTTCCCCTAAAGGGCGGCAGTGGTAAGGCATATCAGGAGTCATTTAGCAGCGTCATGGTGGAGTATACCTTTGCAAACGGAGAGACAGCGCATTATTTTATGGCACAGCGAGGTGAGGCTTGGTATCCTTATCTTCTTATCGAGGAGTCACTTGCGGATTTCTTGCTCACCGAGGATTCTAGAAAGACTCTGCTCGCAAAGCTAGATCGTATCGAAAAGCAAAAGGAAGAGCTGGCAGAGACAACGGCAGAGCAGCTTCGCGGCGTGACATTACAGGTAGAGGATGTCGAGTATGGACGCAATCGGCAGGAGATGCAAGAATACAACACGGATAATATTTATGCCTGCTGGAATCAGGAGAAGCTAGGAAAGTACTGTATCCTTGGGGAAATACCTGAAGCAGATGCATGCCTTTATGGTCTGTATGATGGATGGGCCATGGTGCTTAGGGTAGGTGATCAGGCATATCCCATCCATGGCTATTGGACAAACATTCGCTCTGATATCCCACAGATGTATTGCGGTGACTATGACCATGACGGGCAGAAGGAGTTTGCACTGATCACGTTAGGAAAGACTGGCACGGGTACCTTTGGAAATTGGCTTCGCGTGATTGAGGTCACGGAGGATGGGCTGGAGATTCATGAACCCAAGAGTCAGGGAATGTATGGGCAGCTGGAGCAAATGGTCACTTATCGATATGACGAAAAGTCTCTCATGCTTCGTGTAGAGACAACGGATGGCGACATTGCTTTTGCTTCCTTGGAGGATATTCCGCTGTTGGCATCGGGTGAGGCGCAGTTTTTATGGCTCAGCTATGGTCAGTCAGAGAGCTTCTCCGTGATGGATGACTATTTATTCTATAATGTGAGCAGTGGAATACAGCTTACAAATAAGGGAGACGTAGAATATGGTGGGATTGATTTGGATTGCCAGATTCAATACCATGAGGATGGTAGCTTTAGCATCGGAAACATTCAGCTAGAGAAGGCATGGACGGGACCGATCAATCAGATTGACCTTACCGAAGGATTCGCGGGAGAAGAAGTGATTCTGACCCATCAGGTGGAGCTGACGCATGATGGCGTGCCTGATTGGATCGTTACGAGCGTGACCTACCAGGAGGAGAACAAGGCGTCTTCCTGGGAAAATCGCATGACGCAGGGCGATCTTTGTATCGTCAGGGTATATGATGGCGCAAGACAGGCGGAGAGCTGGAAGAAGGGAAGCGTGCCCGAGGGAACCTTTGACAAAGAAAATATTTTCTGGGAGCAGACTATTGCGGACGCGCATGCTGGAAATGGACTCATTTACCTTTGTGAGAAGGATGGAAAGAATTACCTTTTAACTGCTAATTATTCCATGTGGCAGGGGATCATGAACCCGACCTATCAGGTGATTGGGCTGGATGAGCTTGGCGCGGAATGTGTTATTGATACGGCAGACGTTGTGGCAGACATCAATAGCTTGGAGGGTGCTTTCTCTGTGGAGGACTTGATGACATATACGGAGAAGCTGAACGGCTGGATGAAGGACGGACAGCTGATTGCGATGACAGATCTGACACAGGGTAACAGGATCTCCTCAGGAACGCTGGGGCAGAGCACATATAAGGGTAAGACCATTGCAGTAGCCTTTGAGGCTTGGGAGATTTGGAACGAATTAGCCGACTGCGTCAACAGTGAGATCGCTTTTGCACAGACGAGTTCCATTTCCCCGATCAACGTTACCCAGAAATATGTTCCTTGCACGGGCATGGACAATTTGCGCGAAAGTCTTACTTCCCTGCGGAAGCGCTTTGAAGTTTATATGGAATGGCAGCAGAGGATGAGTCAGGCTTCTAGCTATTCTGTTGATTTGCAGGATGGCAGGAACGTGATCACCTGTGACATTACGCATGACAGTTTCTTGGATAGTATTATCGTGGATTATGCAGCCATCGAGGAGGACAATCAGGCGTTTCTTACCATAGATGCCAAGGATGACCATGGTCTGTTCCTGTGGGAGGATATGCTTGCATTGCCGCACGTAGGCTGGGGAAAGTATTATATTGCCATGTATCAGAGTATGCCCTATCTTGTATATTATGCTCCCTTGGAGGCTACGCAGGGAAGCATGTATGGATATTATAAGGTCTTTTGGCTGAATCAGAAGGGAGAAGAGCAGATCTTAGAGGAAAGAACCGTAAATTCTGAAACGGCGAAGAACTATGAGAAGGAAGCGGCAGAGTTTCAGGAAGCAATCAATTCCTATCTTGGGACGCAGTCAGAGCTCTTGGCGAGCACCTGGGATGGAGAGTTGACTATCCGAAAGAAACCCGCGAATTGGTAAGGGACAAATAAGAAATAAAAAATTTATTTCAAGGTATTGACATTTGGACTGAAGCAAGGTAAAATACCCTTGTTGTGACACAGAAAACTGTATCTACAGTGTCATGCGAGCTTCAAGTCCGATTGCCCAGATAGCTCAGTTGGTAGAGCAGAGGACTGAAAATCCTCGTGTCACTGGTTCGATTCCGGTTCTGGGCACTTAACATAAAGCAAAATGCGATGAGCATTTTGTGATTCTGAAGCAAATGACGAGCCGATTGGTTCGTTCACATAGTTTATGCGGGTGTAGTACAATGGTTAGTACGCCAGCCTTCCAAGCTGGACACGTGGGTTCGATTCCCATCACCCGCTTACTTCAAAAGTCCCTCAGGAAATCCTGAGGGACTTTTGCGTAAGAAGGCGAGACCTCGAACCCAAGGGTTCGGATCTCGCCTTCGGCTCGGTCGGCGCCGGGAAGGCTCCCCCGGAGCCTGGCGCCCCATCACCCGCTCTTTTTTATGCCCGAAAACAATGCGTTTTCGGGCATTTGTAGTTGCGTGATACTGCGTGACCCATTATAAAAATGCGTTTTATAAGGCAGACATCAGCTCCCTGCTCACCATTTTGCTCTTGGAACGGGATTTGTCATAATGCCTCGTCATCTCGGGAGTCGTGTGACCTGCGGTATACTGAATGCTTTCCTCGGCGATTCCCAGCTCATACATAGGTGAGTATATTTTTTGACAAAATTATGGTGAAAAAAGTGGGATTATGAGAATAACAAGAATGATGGAAAGGTTTCATTCGTGCTTGCTAGCCTTGTTGCAAAAGGCAAAATATGATAAAATAAAATTTGTTATAAAGATGGTTTTTGTAGATATAAGGTGACAACAAATATTTGGAATAGATATTGGAGGTGAGATACTATGTCAAGTAACGATGGTATTATGAGCACATCTGTAAATAAGACACTAGATAAATCTAAGAGTGATTTTACAGAATTGTATGCAAAGTCTAAAGTATTAATTGATAATGCAAGAAATAGTATGGGTGTTTTTGTGAATGCCATGACAGTATATACCAGCTTTTTGTTAGGGAAATACATGCTTGAAGAGGAACAGAATGGAAACGAGCGAGCTAAATATGGTGCAAAAGTATTAGATTCCTTGTCTCAATATTTGTCAAGTGAATATGGTCGAGGTTTTTCTCGTAGTAATCTTGCTGGTATGAGGAAGTTTTACATGCTATATCGTGACCGAGAAAATCAAATTATCCAATCAGCGATTGGACAATTGGGACAATTGCAAAAAAATGGAATTGTCCAATCGGCGATTGGACAATTCGAGATAGATTATCAAAATTTTCCGTTTAAACTTAGTTGGACACATTATCAAGTGTTAATGACGATAGAAGATACTTCCGAAAGGTTGTTTTACGAAAATGAATCGATTAGGGGCACATGGAGCGTAAAGACATTAAAACGACAATATCATTCGAGTTTATATGAAAGACTTGCATTGAGTAGAGACAAAGAGGATGTGATGCAAATAGTGGAGAAAGGTTCAATACCATATAGCCCGACAGACATTCTCAAAACGCCATATGTACTTGAATTTGCAGGACTTGAGGATAAAAGTAGCTATCATGAAAATGATTTAGAGTCGGCAGTGCTGAATAAATTGCAGGATTTCCTGCTAGAAATGGGAAAGGGTTTTCTGTTTGAGAAAAGACAGAGAAGATTCACCTTTGATGATAAGAATTTTTACTGTGATCTTGTTCTCTACAATCGTCTTTTACGATGCTATGTGCTAATTGATTTTAAGGTTGATGAGCTGACACATCAGGATTTGGGTCAGATGCAAATGTATGTAAATTATTATGATCGGTATGAGATAATCGAAGGTGAAAATCCAACAATAGGTATTCTTATGTGCAAGAAAAGCAATGAGGCGTTAGTGGAATTGACATTACCGAAAGATTCGAATATATATGCAAGAGAATATAAACTGTATTTACCAGACAAAAAAGTTTTGAAAGAAAAACTGCAACAGTGGATACAGGAATCAGATTTATCAGAATAGATATAATCAAGTGGATGGGTAGCAGGGAACAAGATAAATACGCTTCAGGAGAAAAAAGGAATGAACTATTTGAAACCTATAGAGGAAACTGCATATTTGTCTGCACCGAATGCACCTCAATATCGGAAGATCATGAGGATATTTTTCAGGGAAAATGAGAAAATGCATTTTCGGATGTATAAAGAGGACATATTAGAACTTTTGCGTCAGGAAGCAGAATTTGCCGATTATGAAATGGAACAATTAAAACAGGACTTGGATGCACTTGTTCGATGGAAAAATCTGACACCAATACAAGATCCAGGCAAGGTATACACGATTGCGGATTATAAGAATAAACAATATCAATATACGATGTCAGAATATGCGGTTGAAATTGAACGGTTGACCGTGCGGTTGGAGAATCTGTTTTTTGAATCTGGAAGTTTGTCTACAAATTTGTTTGTGAGGTTAGAAAATAGCTTAGAGTTAATTGACGAGATTGAAATTGCCAACTCAAAAGAGATTAATGAATGGTGGAATAATCTACAGGAAGATTTCAAGCGTTTGAATCAGAATTATCAGGATTATTTGAGGGAATTTTATTCCGGACAGTCTGACAGGCTAATGAAATCCATGGAGTTCATTATTCATAAAGACAAATTTATCTCTTATCTAAAGGATTTTGTACAGGAATTGCAGCATCATTCCCGGAAGATTTCCGGAATCATTCAAAGTAAAAGAGACAAAATAGAAGGCAGTCTTTTGGAGAAGGTAGTAAAAAGTGAATTAGATATTCCGCATGCCATTTCAGAACTCCACGGAAACAGGGAACCTAGTATTCGTGAAAACATATATGGGAAGTGGAAATCTCTCATAAACTGGTTTTTGGATACGCCAGAACACTCTTGTGAATGTAACAAGGTACTCGAGATTACGAATGAGGTAATTCGAAGCATTATTTTGAATGCTGCCTTGATTGTACAGATTCAGAACTGGGGTATTAGCAGAAAGGAAGATTATCGCAAGTTTTTGGAACTGTTTTTACAATGTAATGATTTAGAGGAAGCCCATAAGCTTTCAGCGCATGTTTTTGGAGTACAAAACATTGAACATTTTAAAGCGAATGCGCCAAGGGACATGGATGCGGTGACGAATAGCGTGTATGAAGAAGAACCTCAGCAATACCTGTTAAAGCCTCATGCTAAGAACTATCGTGAGAAAAAAGATAAGAGGGGATTTGCAGATAAAACTTTTGAAAAACTATGCAGCAGGCAGGAATATATGAAAAAGCTGGAACGGGAGAAAAAATTGGTTTATCACTTTATTCAAGACGGTAAACTTGATTTATCAATGATTCGTGAAGTGATACCGGAGAGCGCGCGAAAAAGCTTTTTACAATGGATTGCTCAGGCAAATTTAAGTACTGAGAAAAAAGGGCAAACAGAGTTTGGACAAACATATCACCTGATCAGGCAGGAGGGTGAGTGTTGCTTAAAGTGTGAGGACGGGGAATTGTGGATGCCGTCTTACGTATTGGAGTTTGACGAATGAATGAAATAAGAACACTATTAGAAAAATTTTGGATTTGTAAGGATTCTGATAAAGAGGGTTATTACCGCGTAAAGCGTGATATTCCTGCCTTTCAGCGATTTGCTAGAGAGCAATTGGGTTGGAAACTGATTCAGACGGAGCACTTGATCAAATTGGAAAAGGTTCCGGCTCACGCGGAAGGATTTATGGGAATACGGGAATTCACGGAGATCAGGGATTATTGTATATTTTGTGTGGTTCTGATGTTTTTGGAGGACAAAGAAGAGCAGGAGCAGTTTTTATTATCCGAGCTGATTGCATATGTGGAAACTGGCCTTCAGGGGTATATGGAAGTTGATTGGACTAGTTTTACGCAGAGAAAATCCCTGGTTCGCGTGCTGCAATATATGGAAAGACTCAATCTGCTTAAGGTATATGAAGGAAGTAGTGAGGGCTTCGGGCAGGAAGAAAAACAGGAAGTCTTATACGAAAACACGGGGTATTCCAAATACTTCGCAACAAGTTTTGCGGAGGATATTTCCGATTATTCTTCCTGGAGGGACTTTGAAAAACCGCAGGAGGAGTTGAACGCAGACAGGGGTCATCAGAGAATTAACAGGGTATACAGACAGTTGGCGGTATGCCCGGCCATGTACTGGGAGACGACGGAGGATGCAGATTCCCTATATTTGAAAAACCAGCGAAAGTGGGTTGCAGGAAATCTGGAGGAGAATCTAGGCGGGCGATTGGATATACACAAGAATGCTGCATTTTGGATGCTAGATGAAGAGGACTGTTACGGAAAGGTGCATCCCAGGGATGCCATGTTGCCTGAGGCTGTACTTCTATTATGTGCAGAGATGCAGAAGAATGTGGCATCAGGGAAATGGAAGCAGGATTCTGCGGAAAATATCGTATTATCGAAGCGGGAATTTGAAGAGTTTACGTGGGATTGCAGGAATCAGTGGAAGTCTGCCTGGAGCAAAGAATTTCGGGAGATGGAGCAAGATAAATTCCTGCAGGTTATCACGGATTATATGGTGGATTGGATGTTGCTTCGCAGGATGGGTGATAAGATCTGCATCTGCCCGGCGATGGGGAAGCTATCCGGCGTTTATCCGGCAGACTATCACATAAAAGAGGAGACTAACTATGAGCAATAGAGAAGAACAATTAACGGAACGCTGGAAGATGAATCGACTGGGTTTTGTTAATTTCTGGTTATATGATAATGAGGAATTTTTCTTTGAGGATGGCAAACTTTTACTTCGTGGACAAAATGGCTCTGGTAAGTCGATCACGACACAGAGTTTTATCCCCTTCATTTTAGATGGTGACCGCACGCCTGCCAGGTTGGATCCTTTTGGATCAAAAGACCGCCGAATGGAGTATTATTTTTTGGGGGAAGAAGAAAAGGATGAGGCTACGGGATATCTTTTTTTGGAATTCAAGAAGGATTATCCGGAGAAATATTGTACTTTAGGAATCGGACAGCGCGCCCGCAAGGGGAAACCCATGGATTTTTGGGGCTTTGTGATCAATGACGGACGGCGCGTTGGAATTGATATTCAGTTTTTTAAGGAAGTTGGAAGTGCAAGGATTCCTTTGGACAAGCAGGAAATGAAGAAGGCGCTGGGTGATGAGGCGCCCTTCACGGACGCACAAAGAGAATACAAGGGGTTCGTGAACAAATATCTCTTTGGATTCCGCAAGCCAGAGCATTATGAGCAGTTTATCCAACTTTTGATCAAGGTCAGAGCGCCGAAACTGTCCAAGGATTTAAATCCTGGGAAAATCTATGAAATTTTAAATGAATCCTTGCAGACTCTTTCTGATGAGGAACTGCGTGTCATGGTGGATGCCATGGAGAAAATGGATGGTATTCAGGATAGTTTGGAGCAGCTTCGAAGGGCAGAGGGCGACGTCAAAATTATCCGCAATGAATACAGAAGATACAACCAATATGTCCTTGGAAAAAAAGGCCAGCTTTATTTGGATAGCAAGAAGGAGGCAGAGAAGGCCATTGGTCAGTTGGAAGCGCAGGAGCAGGAGAAAAAGGCTCTGCTTCAGGAACGGAAGGAGAAATCGGACAGACAATATGAAGTAAAGCAGGACATTTCCCTAAACAATACAAAGCGAGAAGCTCTTGTAGATCCGGAGCTGGAGCAAATAGACAATAAACTGGAGAATGCCAAATCAAAGCGGAAAGAAGCACGGGAGCAGGAGAAGACTTGGGAGGAGAGATGGAATGGCAGTCAACAGGAAATTCGTAATTGTGAAGAGAGAAATCGCAAGCGTGAAGGAGAGAAGGAGTTATATAAGAAGGAGTTAGAAGCGGAACGCAGCGAGTTGGAGGAGCTGCAGGGGACGCTTCAGTGGAGTGGGCATGAGAGTATTCTGGGGCTTATCAAGACAGAGAGTCTTGACGGCGTAAAGGAACTTGCGGAAGGGATGAAAGATCTGGAAAAACAGATCCGGGAAGGTAAGCATGTAGTGGAAAGCTACGCTTATGAGGAGGAAGCATACGACAAAAGCACAAACTTATTGGATGAAAAAAGACAGGAGAAGGATAAAAAAGCGCATTTGGAGGAAAATGCGCAAAAGAAGCTGGAGCAGCAAAAAGATGAACTGATTCAGAAGCTATTCGGGGTTTCGAAACAGCACAAGGAATGGAGAATTTCGGAGGGTGTGTTGCGAACTGCGGAGCAACTGATTCTGGAATACGAGAATCCAAAAGATGCTGGCAGAATCAGGGATATCATCTGGGAGGATTATGAGAATTCCAGAAAAATACTTTTATCAGAGCAGACAGAACAAGAAAACAGCAAAAAAAGTGAAGCTGACAAACGCGATGAATTATTTGAAAAAATCAAGCAGTTAAAAGAGCAGCCGGAGGTGGAGCCATTCAGGAATGCGGCGATAGTGATTTCAAGGCAAAAACTTGCAGAAGCAGGGATCAGCTTTGTGCCTTTTTATAAGGCTGTGGAATTTGACGATGCATTGACGGAAAAGGAGTGTTCCAGATTAGAGTCGCAGTTGGAGGCACTTGGAATCTTGGATGCGCTTGTTGTTTCGGAGGAAGACAGGGAGCGGATAAAGAAGGAATTTCCTGAATATACGGATCTGATGCTGAGCATGACGGGAGTTAATCTAATTTCGGACAATGAGTCGGGATTTGGATTGAAGGTGAATGAAGAATTATCAGAATCGTTGAAAAAAGAGACAGTAAAAATCCTGTCCGGTATTCAAAAAGGCGGGGACATGCTCCGGTTATGCACAGACGGTTCTTTCCGACATGGTATATTAGAAGGGCGTATGGATAAGGAAGAGGCAGCCTCCTTTGTGGGTATGCTGGCTCGAAAGCGCAGGAAGGAACAACTTCTGGAAGAAATGCAAACAGAGTATGAAGCCGTGAGGCAGCGGTTGGAAAATATAACTGCTCGGCTGAACGAATTGAAGGACAGGCTAGTATTATTGGAGCAAGAATACAAGGCACTTCCTGGATTTGAGGGGATAGATGAGGCTATTGATGAATTGCGGCAGTGCCACGTGGAAACAGAGCAGGCAGAGAAGAGCCTGAAGGAGCAAGAGAAGCATACACGCATACAGGAAGAAAAAAAGAATGCGGCATACCAAAAAATGCTGCAATGCTGCAGGGCGTTGCCCTATGGACGAACCCGAAAGGATTATGAGGCGGCAGAGGAGACCATGCGGGATTACGAGGATTGCTGGCACGTAATACAAAATGATTTGCAGCAAATGCAGAATATCACTAACCAAATCATGAGCGACAAAGACAGGATCGAGAGGGAGGAAGAACTTAGCGATCAGGCTTATGAGGCAAAGCGTGAATATGTTAAACGGATCAAAGAGGCAGACATACAGATTGAGCAGTACAAAGCATATTTGAATAGCGAAGAAAACAAGGAAAAGAAGAGACAATTGGAGGAGATTAAAGAAACATTAAGAAAACTTGGTGAAGAAGATCGGACATTGGGCGAAAGACTAGCGGTAGTTCGGTCAAAAATTGATGATATAACGAAAAATGAGGAAGAAGATAAGCGTTTTACACAGGAAAAAATAGAAAGAGAAACCCGGCACAGAACATATTTCGAGGAGGAACTGTCCTTAAAACTAGTTTTGGAAACAGGTGCCAAGTCTGTGGCTCAATGTGCTGAGGAGGCGGTGAAGCAGACCAGGGAAGGAGATCTTGCAAAGGGATATAGTGAAATCTTTCAGGCGCTGCATAAGGTGTATCGTGAACATAATAGCAGTTTAGTGAGTTATGGCACGGCCTTAGAGGATTGTTTTGAAGATGCCGAGGATGGGATGGGACTTCGGAAACGCAGTGTGATCAGCTCCACTTGGCAAGGGAAAAGGCTTTATTTGGAAGAATTTTATAATACCTTGAAAGAAGCCATCGATGAGACGGAGCTTTTGATCAGACAACAAGACAGGGAACTGTTTGAAGGTATTTTATCTCAGACAATCAGCCAACAGTTGACAGACCGTATTGCAGATAGCAGGAGATGGGTCAAGGATATGTCAGATCTCATGAGAGGCATGGATACCTCCATGGGATTGACTTTTTCACTGGATTGGAAGCCCAAAAGCGCAGAGAGCGAGCAGGAACTTGATACTGCGGAATTGGAGCATATTCTGTTGAGAGACAGGGAACTTTTAACGCCCGATGACATCGAAAAGGTGGCTGCGCATTTTCGCAGTAAGATTAAGGCTGAGAAGCAGCGCATAGAGGAAATGGGTAGTACGGTGAATTACATGGATCTTGTCAGAGATGCTTTGGATTACAGAAAATGGTTCAGTTTTCAAATGTCCTATTATCGAAATCAAGGGGACAAAAAGCTTCTCACCAATGCGGCATTTAATCGATTTAGTGGAGGGGAGAAAGCTATGGCGATGTATGTTCCCTTGTTTGCGGCTGTAAACGCACAATACAAAAAGGCAGAGAAAAAAGATCACCCGAAGATCATTGCGCTGGATGAGGCGTTTGCCGGCGTGGATGACAAAAACATCAGCAGTATGTTTGAACTTGTGGAAACACTGGATTTTGACTATATCATGAATTCCCAAGTATTGTGGGGATGCTTTCAGACGGTGCATGGACTAAAGATAGCAGAGCTCTTGCGACCACAAAATGCTACGGTGGTAACTGTGATACGCTACACTTGGAATGGGCAGAAGAGGATTTTGGATGAACAGTAGAGATGCAAACGGTAAGGGTAGAAATGAAAAAGATGCCACAGATGGTTTTATAAGGGAGAATGCATTAAAGAAGGAATGCGTGGCATATTTTAAAGGGCAGCCCGCTTGGCAAAGGGTTTTTGCAGAGATGCGAAAAAAATGGGAGACATACGGAAAAGCCAGCGGGCGAATTACGCTGTCGGATGGTACGGAGGCAGAACGGGAAGTAATTGTTAAGGTGTTGGGCAGTAAGGCCGGAAAGGCATCTGGGGAGAGAATATCCTTTTCACTACGGGAATTTGAGGAGGCTCTTCAGAATACAAGATTTGCTCCGATTTCCCTAAAAGAACTGTTGGATCTCTATTTTGGAGAAAAAATACAGACTACACAGGAAAAAAGACAATTTAGAGTGCAGAAGGAAGAAGAATTTTGGTCGGAAATTAAAGATGATTTAAGAGAAAAGTCGGAGAAGAGGCCGGAATTCCAGAAGATTGCACTGTGGCTAATAGGGATGAGGGAAGAACATCGATATGGGTATTCCGTATTGATGGAGGCTCGGAAGAATCATTCTCTAAAGGAATCCATTATTTTGGTTCAGAATGTGGAGGAGGCGCTTGCAAACATTTGCTCAGAAGAAGAGTTTACGGGAACGCCCTTGGCAGTATTGGCAGCAAGCATTACGGGTAATCCCCACTATTTTGACAAAAATAACCTGGGTGGAAAGTTGCTTGTGAGCGCATTATGCAGTTTGGCGAAACGAGAATATCCAACGACTGCTTATGAATGGAGGGAGTTGTTGCTGGAATATCGGATTTTGCCGGATGAAATGTCTAACACGGTCATAACCTATGGTTTGCATTTGGAGATGGAAGATGGGTTGCATCCGGCGTTTGAAGGGTATTGTATGATGCGGGAACCGGGTATCCTGATCATGCCAGCGCTTGGAAAAGCCAAGCGGGCATATGGAGAAGGGAAAAGCATCTTTATCGTGGAAAATGAAATGGTGTTCAGTTATTTGACAAAGCAATTTGCTGATTCGAAGATTACGGTACTGTGTACTTCCGGACAGCCATGTACGGTGGCAATCCGGTTGATAGAATTGCTCTGCAAGGAGAATGTCACAATCTATTATAGCGGAGACATGGATCCAGAGGGAATTCGTATTGCGGATCGTTTATGTGAGAGATTCGAAGGAAGAATAAAGCCATGGCGGATGGGGGCAGAGGATTACTGGAATGGAATTTCAAATGAAGTGATCAATGAGAGAAGGCTTCAGATCTTGGATATGATAAAATGCCCGAGCCTTTTGGAAACAGTATCTTGTATGAGAGAGAATCGAAAGGCTTCTTATCAGGAAAACTTGTTAGATGAGTATGTTAGAGATATGCAAATAATGATGTAGCACGCCCAATAAATATTTGGGTAGTTTCGGTAAGGAATAAGCCATCGTGGCCCCCTGCGTGACTTCGCGTGACATGTGCGTGACTTACTCAATAATCCATTAAATGGCAGCCATGACCTCCCGGCAGACCATCTTATTCTTGGAACGGGACTTGTCATAATGCCTGGTCATTTCCAGAGTGGTATGGCCGGCGGTATATTGGATGCTGTCCTCGCTGATGCCGAGCTCATACATTCTGGTAATGCCGTAGAAGCGGAATTTATGGGAAGAATGATAGGTGATCTCACAATCTTCACAGTATTCCCTAAGGTGTTCATTGAACTTGTTAGGGGGAATGGAAATCTTGGCGTCTCCTCGGTCGTTCAAAATGTATTTCTTATGGCCGTTGATCTTTCGCAGTTCCTCTACCACTTCCATTGCTTCTTTTGGCAGGGCTATGGTACGCCTGCCCTGGCTTTTTCCGCTTTTGGTGCAACGTGGTGCCTTGTATTTACTGGCATTGATGGCGGACAAGACATGGGGACAAGGAGGCTGCCATGAAGTATGTGAGCGAGCTTCCGTCCATGTAAGTAGGGCGGTAGATCATGGCAGAGAAAATTCTAAACGGTCTGAGTTCCAGGCATACCCTAAAGAAATTACTCAATATTTAGGCATAAAGAAATAAAGATAAAATCACCTATCCTTAAGGCGCATGCACACACTTAAATGGTGTAATTGCAATTACGTTCATGGGAAGGGAGGGGAGCACGTGGATCAAAACGAAATACTTAAATTTGTCGAGCCGATATTATGCTACTGCAAAAGGCGCTTAAGCAACAGTCATGATGCGGAAGACCTTGCAAGCGAGATCATTCTTCACATATTGTCAGGCATGCAAAAGTACAAGATTGAATCACTTGACGCATGGGTATGGCGCGTAGCACACAATAGATATGCTAATTACGTCAATGAGCAGGGAAAAAACAGGATGTTACTATCGTGTGACGAGACACTGCTTGATGAGGCGGTTTCAAATAACGTGGCGGATCCAAATGGCGTGGCTGAGACGCTTGATGAGTCTGACGAACGTCAAAAGGTATTTCAATATCTTCACACGCTTGCAGCCGAGTATAAGAACATTTTTGTAGACCATTATCTCGAAAAAATGAGCGTTCGTGAATTGTCCGTGAAGTATTCCCTTCCAGAGACAACGATCAAGTGGCGGCTAAACGTTGGACGCCAAAGAATCAGGGAAAGGATGGGTGAGAATAAAATGGATAAGATTTATAAGCGCATTAACTGGAACACGACAATATGCAATGGTAACATGGATCCTGACAGGTATCTGCATTCGCAGATTGCACGGGCCATCTGTCGGGCCGCGTATGTGAAGCCCCTTACCGTCGAGGAGATCAGCATTGCAACAGGCATTCCAACGATGTATGTGGAGGATGAACTGCCCAGGCTCCTTTATGGTGATGCCATGAAAAAAATCGGCTATAAATATGCGACAAATTTCATCATACTGAGCTTGGAGGATAAAAGAAAGTTGAGAAGCGTTTCCACAGAGTTGGTTAGGAAACTCGCAGATTCTTTCGAAAAGAGCTTCACGGAAAAGGCGGACGAAGTGAAAAAACAAAGGTTTTATGGTCATGATTTCGGCATGAAGCGTCTCGGATACATTGTGGTTCCGTATGTCTTAAGGAATGCAATCAAAAATGCTAAACTGAGGCTTGGTTTTGAAAATGGTGCTTTTCCTTTGAGAAAGGACGGAGGAAATGGTTGGTTTGTTGTGGAGGAAACGGAGGACGAGCGCGAGATTATTTCCGAAAACAGTTCAGGGTGTAATGCCGCGGTAGGAGAAGGTAACGGAGAGTCTGCAAAGCGTCCCTACCTCTATTACTATTGGATCTGCAAGTATTTTGATACTAATGTTTATCACGGATACGGAATCAAGTGGTTGTGTGATAACGATATTATGCAAAGCATTGAGAACGGCATGGTAAAAACGAAGCTTACGGATGAAACCGCTGCCGCATTGATCGGCAACAATCTGGTCTATAAGGACAAAGATGTATACAAGCTTCGATTTGCATGCTATGAAACCGCAGAGTTTTCGGAGTTTGTCTCTAAGTTTGAATTGGCAGACGATGGATCGGAGCAATTGCTTTTAGGTTGGATCAGGGAACTAAGAAGTACCTTTGCCCGATTTGTCCCAAAGAGCCTTGATTCCCAGATCAATCAATGGGTGTCAAATTATGCCAATCAGATCGTGGGATTAGTCACTGAGGAATTGATCCGGCGAGGAACACTGGAATCCACCAAGGCCGACATGCCTATGACTAACGGGGTATTCTGCATACTGGGAGATCGTGTTGGAAGTATTTGATGGAAAGAAGAATCCTTATTTTTTTAAGGTTTGCGTTGATGGAAATCTGGGCAAGAGCTCTTTGGACCACCGAAGGCGGGAAGAATTTCCCGCCATTTCTAATATTTGAAGTCTTATGTTCATGTGAAGGGAGCTCAAGTCGCCAAAAGACTAAAACTGCGATTCTTTTGCTTTTCTTTCCAATTTGTTTAAGCAATTTTCAGCGAGTTTGAACGGATATTGCATTTCATGAGTTCTGCCATCCCTTTTGTCTTCTTCTGCTATGTCTATCCATGTTTCGTATGCTTTTTTCCATTCGCCCATTTCTTCATAATAAAATCCCTTTGAGTATTTTACGGCATTCAAGGTAGGATCAAGCTCCAAAGCGTGATCCCAATGCTCAATGGCTTCGGGAATTTGACCAAGCCTTTTACATAGGTCACCTCCATAGACATAAAGGATGGCGTGGCCTGGAAACTTTTGAATTGCACATTGAAACCATTGCAAAGCGGTTTCTGCTTCGCCGGCATAACTGTAGGCGGCAACCATACAGATCCATTCTTCGGGATCATTTTGTGATGTTTCCAATCTTTTTCGTTGAAGTTCAATGCCTTCCTGGCTTCTTCCAATCTGAGACAGGAAAAGCAATTTCTGACGCCTGGTTTGCCAATAGACATCGTCTTTTTCCTCATGAGTATTTAGCACTTGGTCAAACAACTCCAGACCTTTGTTTATACAGTAAGTTGCCATATACTGGTGACTAATCCCATATAATCGCAAATCTTCCGAAGAATACTTTCCCGTTGTTATCATTTTTTTGAATTCCTCGTCTGCCCGTATGAAATCAGAGGGTTTTCGGGAGTTCTCATAAATGGCGAAAAGGCGCTGGGCATAATTGTCATATGCGTCAATGTTATTCATGAAGAGATCATCAATTGTAACACAATACAACTTCGCTATTTCCGGCAGCAACATCACGTCGGGCAAAGTGATATTGCATTCCCAACGGGATATTGTCTGGGCTGTTACGCCAAGAATCCTAGCGGCTTCCTCTTGCGTATAGTTCTTTTCCGTACGCAGACGCTTTAGATTTTGTGATAGTATTTGGCTCATGGTTTTACACCTCCAATCGAATCGCTCGCGATAATAAGCTTCGCTCACTTTGCTATGAATGGTTTTTATCGAGGTCCTTCTTAGCAAAGTGTATCAGAAAAGCAGAAAGGATTCCACGGCACTTTTTGGCATGGAGCTAACAGTTTCTGATAGATGTGAGATTTATATTGGGTGTTTTTAGAAAAATTTTCGAAATGAAAAGTCAAATATTCCCTTGGAGTGCTTGTTCTCATTTTCGATTTTTGGTGGGTCGACCAAGGGTCTACCAGGAGGTTCCCGATGCCGCAAAGCCCCTTTCTATAAGCGTTTTCGGGCATTTGTAGTTGTGTTGGTTATTTTGGTGAAAACAACAAAAACGACGAACTATATTTGTCTATCTTTTTGAAAAACAAACACTTGTTCTGACTATGGAAGCTTGCTATAATATATTTGGGTGCTACCATACACGGTAGGCGGTTAGTCCTCTGCGGAGGGACTGTGACCCTCCGATTACATAGAAACCCGAAAGGGAATCCGAGGAAAGGAGGGCGTGTGATATGCTGACGATAGAAGGGCTGATCGCAGTCCTGGCCTTGGCTGGAACCTGCTTCGGCATCGGATATACAATAGGCTTTCAACATGGAAAAACACAAAAATAATCGCCCCCAGCCAAGGATAGCGATTATTTTTGTATAATCATTAAATTCTAACTGGGCTGACCGTCTATCGGTAGCACCTTTTATGTTTAAATAGTAGCATTAGCCTTGTTTTTTGTCAAATAATACTTTTTCGAAAGACAGTTAAGATAAATCGAAAAGAGAATTGTAAAAACGCTGCAGAACAATGTGGCGTTTTTTATTTTCCGCATGGTTTCTTTGTGGATTTTTTTATGGCAAGCCTCACTTAAGGGTATTAAAAGAGAAGTGTCTGGAACCCCTTTTCCGGTTTCCCAGCGTGATATGGCCTTGTCTGATACCTGAAGGATGGATGCTAGATCTTTTTGTTTCCATCCTTTGTCATTTCTTAGTTCTGCGATAAAAGCACCGGTTCGTCTTGCATCCATATTAGCTTCCTCCTATAATGAGGCCATACTTGATTTCCCTTGGAAAAAGGATGGCATACGTGGAAAATGGATTCAACCTATGAATCGTAGAGTGGTAAATATTCTGGGTCTAACTTATATTAAAAAAAGCTTGTAACGTTTTGACTTATCGATGCATCTATTGGTTGAAAGGACAAATCCTGAAGTGCACACAGGAAAAACGAGGAGAGACTAAATGGACAAGGAGTTGGAACGACTGGTTCGCAAGGCGAAGGGAAAAGACCCAGATGCCTTTACGGCTTTGATGAACGCTTACGTGCAGCATTTATATAAGACGGCAAAAGCCATTTTAATGAATGACGAGGATGCTGCCGACGCCATGCAGGAGACGATCATGACCTGTTGGGAAAAGATGGGAAGCTTAAAAGAAGACCGATATTTTAAGGCCTGGGTAACAAAGATTCTCATCAATGAATGTTACAACTTGATCAGAGGGCGAAAGGGTGTCACTTACGTGGAGGAGATTCCTGAGATCCCTGACGACAGGGAGAAAAGTGACCTGGAGTGGAAGGAAGCGCTTGCCGTTCTCGGGGAAGAATACCGACTGCCGGTGGTTTTGTATTACGTGCAGGGTTTTCAGACGAAGGAGATCGCAAAACTTATGGGCATATCAGACGCGGCGGTCCGAACCAGGCTATCAAGGGCAAGGGAGCAGCTTAGGAAGTATTACGAGGAGGCTTAAACGATGGGAAAAAGTGAATTTATGATAAAAAGAATTTTTGCGGAAGAAGGAGACCTGCCGGAAATCGTGAAAATGCGGGTTCAGGAAGCATATGATCAAATTTATGAGCAGATTAGGGCTCAGGATGCATTGGATGAGAATAACGAATTGTGTGAGAATCATCACGCCGTGATCAGAAATAATGGTAAGGGCCTTTTAAAGGTAGCCTGCTTCGTGCTTGCCTGCCTGCTGGCCCTGGGCGGTACGGTATATGCGGTAAACCTAATCCTGGATAGATATGAGCGAATGAAGCAGATGAATCAGCAGGAAAAAGATCAAATATATGAGGACATTCAAAATGGCGGAAATCTGAATCATGAAGAATCCAGGACTTTCACGGAATCCGAGAGTGCAAGATTTTTCGAGCTTCGGGAAAAGTATAAGGCGAATGAGGCATTTCCGGAGGGAGAGCTTGAGGTCGTGCATGAAGGGGAAAAGGCTAAGGGTGAATTTTATCTTCTTGTGAAGGGAAATCATGAGGAAAGCGTTCTGGTCCTTCCGGAGAGGGAACTGACGGACGAAGAGTTATTGCAGATCATCGAGCATAACGAGAAGGAAGAATATGTTTTATATGAGGAGCAGCAAAAGCGCATTGCGGAGCAGGGTAACTGGGAGAGCCGCATGCTGGAGATGACGGACGAGGAAGTGGATTTCTATTACCTTGCATTCTGGAGGGGAAGGACGGAGGTCACGGGCATTTTTAGGCGTGGTGATCAGAGTGACGAAGGCGGCAATCAGGTACTGTCGGAAAAGGAGACGGTAACTTATCAGGAGATGCAGAGGCAGTATCTTGAGGAGAATCGGATCCCCATGAGGGAGGAGCCCCTGCCCATCATTGAAATGCCTGCGGAATATGACGGAAAGGAGATTGTCCTATGCAGGTATAACACCAGCTTTTATTTGCCAGAGCGGGAGCTGACCGAGGAAGACTTCCTGGAGATCATTGACTTTTGGAAGCGGGCGGAATATAGCCTTCGCCGGGTGAATGCGGAAGTGGAGAGGGGCATTCGACAGGGGTATCCCCAACTGGAAAGCTGCGCCTGGGAAGAGGAGCTAGAGCAGACAAGTGAAAAGACGGTGCTGCCGGAGCAGCAATTTAAGGAGTTTTATTTAAATACCAGACCGGCAGTTGAAAAGCCCCTCTCAGAGGCGAAGATCTGCGACGTTGTCACCTTTGGCAGCTACGAGCAGGATGGAGACGTGGGAAATGGCAAGGAAGCGATCAAATGGTACGTCTGCGATCAGGAGGGAGACATGCTAACGCTCCTTTCCGTGGACGTGCTGGATGCGACCGCCTATGACAAGAGGGAGGATCAGACAATCGCCTGGGCGGACAGCGACGTGCGAAAATGGCTGAATGAGGAGTTTTTCGGGAATGCCTTTTCGGAAGCAGACCAGGCGAAAATCCTGACAACGCAGATCAAAAATGACTATGGCGGGGATACGTATGACCAGGTATGGCTTTTCTCCTTCGAGGAGTATATCGATTATTTTGGCGTTCAAAACAGGCGGCCCATGGGTGTGAAGGAGACATGGAACGAAACCGCACAAAGGGCCACGGACGATTGCCACTTAATGTCTCATCCCACGCAGGCAGCGATTTCAAAGGGGTTGTACGTATGGACTTGGGAAGGCGCGTCAGACTATCTGAAGGGCATGACCGACCTGAGCATGATAGACGGAAACAGTCCATGGCTTCTTCGCACCACGGGACCTGGATGGGGTACGGCTTGTTTATCGACGTATGCCTTATATCGTTATCCCCAAACGGATTCCACAAACAGTATAAGCGGCATCCGCCCCGTGATCAGAATCCAGCGTTAATTATTTATGTCCATGATTGGCCAATTGATACGGAATAATGAAAGTTGTCGAAAATTATGATATAATGAGAAAAAAGGAAGCATTAGGAGCATAAAAAATGAATCAGAAAACCGTGGCGGCAGTTCTTTTGACGATTGCCTGCATTGCTGTTTTGGTATTTGCCATAAGCTTTGGCAGGGGAGCGGAAGATGGGCAGGAAAACGGCGAGGACGGATCAAATGAAATTTCAGGCAATCTACTGCAAGGAGAAATCCCTTTGATTGATAGCAAGAATGCAGAGGAACCAATCGCAACCTCCCTCGGAATTGACGTGTCAAAATGGCAGGGCATCATAGATTTTCAAAAGGTGCGGGAGAGCGGCATTGACTTTGTCATGGTCCGCGTGGGCTATAGGACTGCGAAGGATGGAAGGATTGAGGCAGACGAGAACGCGGCTTACAATCTGCAAAAGGCTGGTGAGGCAGGTCTTTTCCTTGGAGCGTATTTTTATTCCAGTGCCATTACCGTGGAGGAAGCGAGGGAGGAAGCGGATTTTGTCGCTGATTTTGTTGCCAAGTATTCCATCACCTACCCAATCGCATATGACTGTGAGGGGCATTTGGACGCTGACAGCAGGAATTTCTACCTGCTTTCGAAGGAGAGGACTCAAATAGCCATTGCGTTCTTGGATGAGATCCGGGCGAGAGGGTATGATGCGATGTTTTACGCATCCAAGGGCGAAATGGAAGGCGACGCCGCATGGGACGTGATGCAGCTGGTGGAACATGGGAAGATTTGGGTTGCGCAGTATCCCGAAGAGCCATATCCGCAGACGAAAAAGAGTTCCTATGGTGGCTCACATGCCATGTGGCAGTATAGTGATGACGGTCACGTGGACGGAATGAAAACTGGCGCTGACGTGAACTTGGCGTACCTGAAATTCGATGCTGCCAAGGCTCCAAAGGATCCGACGCCGCCGGAGAAAGCGTATCCCGGTACGGATTCAGAGATGCTCTTTTCTGCTTGCCAAGAGCGCGTGACGGCGAAGATTGAGACAAACTTAAGAACATGGCCCGGAACGGACATTGGCGAGGTCGTCCATACGCTTGAGAACGGCGAGGAAGCCATCAGAACGGGAGCGTCTGATAAGGGGTGGTCGCGCGTGGAATGGCAGGGACAGGTGCTCTATGCCATTACTTCTTATCTGACAACGGATTTCACCGATAAACAGGGGGAAGACGGCAAAACCTTAAACATAGACGGAATTGAAGTGAAGACGACCTTTACAGACGTAAACGACTACGTGACGGCAAAAGAGGTTGTGAATCTGCGATCGCTGCCCAGTACTACGCATGAATCTTCCAGAATACTTGGGACGTTAAGTGCGGGAGAAAAGCTGAAACGCACGGGGGTCAACAGAGAACTCGGTTGGTCCAGGCTGGAGTACAATGGAATTACGGTGTATGCAATAACCAGTTACCTGGAAAATATAGAGTAACATGATCAGGCGCTTTGTGAAAACAAGGCGTCTATTTTTTTAAAATAAAGCCTTGACAAGGCTGGTTTACAGATGTAAACTAAACACAAGGGTTTACATGGGTAAACCACTCGGGCAGAACAAAGGAGGCGAACGGAATGGAATTTGAAATCGGAGCCGTGCAGGAAAGGTTTGTGGATTTAGTCTGGAAGAAGGAACCCATTGGTTCGGGAGAACTGGTAAAGCTGTGCGAAAAGGAGCTGAACTGGAAAAAGCCTACGACTTATACCGTATTGCGGAGACTTTGCGAGAAGGGCGTGCTTCAGAACGAGAACGGCATTGTCACTTCCTTAATCTCCAGGGATGCATATTATTCAGCGAAAAGTGAGCGTGTGGTTGAGGATTCCTACGAGGGTTCGCTTCCCGCTTTCATTGCTGCGTTCTTATCGAGAGGGAAATTAACTGGGAAGGAAGCAGAGGAAATTCAGGCAATGATCGAGGCCTTTAGGAAGGAGGCGGGGGTATGAGCTCAATGTTCATCAAGGTACTAAACCTTAGCATCAATGCGTCATGGCTGATCCTGGCGATCCTGGTGCTTCGTCCGCTTCTTAGGAAGGCACCGAAATGGATCCGCTGTACAATGTGGGCAATTGTGGCACTTCGCCTGCTTCTTCCTTTTTCCATTGAAAGTGCCCTGAGCGTTCTGCCCGGAAGCGAGGTCATTCCGCAGGACATTGTTACGACGAAGACCCCTGCGATCCATTCACAGATCATGGCGGTAGATAATGCAGTCAATCCGTTCATGCTGCGCGAGCTCGCACCAAAGGTTGAAAACAGCGTAAATCCCATGCAGGTCATTGCAGCGGTTGCATGCGTGGTCTGGATCATTGGCGTTGTTGTTTGCCTCACCTACGCGCTGATCAGTTACCTGCTGCTTAAGAGAAAGGTGAGTGCCTCCGTGGAAATGGGGGATGGCATCATGGCGTGCGACGAAATCAAGACACCGTTCATTCTCGGGATCATAAAGCCGATGATTTACGTGCCTTCGAGTATGACGGGGCGTACCCTTGAGGTTGTTTTGGCACATGAACAGGCACATATGAAGCGTATGGATCATTTATGGAAACCGCTGGGATTCCTGCTTTTTTCCGTCTATTGGTTTAATCCGCTCTGCCTGATCGCGTACGTATTGCTTTGCCGAGACATTGAGGCGGCGTGTGACGAAAAGGTGATACGGAATCGGGACAAGAAATTTGCCGCCGATTATTCACAGGCGCTTTTGGACCTGAGCCTGCCTCGGAGAATGATCACGGTCTGCCCGCTGGCCTTTGGGGAGACGGGAGTAAAGGGGCGCGTTAGGGGCGTGCTGAACTATCGAAAGCCGGCCTTTTGGGTCACCTTGATTGCCCTTGTAATGTGTGTGGTCGTGTCAATCTATTTCATGACCTCGCCGGTTACAAGAATTTCGAAAGATGCTGAGCGCGTAAAAAGCATTAAGGTTTTTGACGGAACCTGCGGAAAAGAATTGATCATCACGGATCGCGGAGAGATCGAGAAAATTGTTTCGTATGTCAATGAGATGAAATTGCATAGAGGAAAAGTGTCCTTGGGATATATGGGATATCATTTTCATCTTACATTTCAGCCAAAGAGGGGAACTTGGGATGACTTCATTATCTCTTCGAGTTCCATACGAAATGATCCGTTCTTTTATTCTCTTGAAACGGAGTCAGGTTTGGAAGATTACATAGAGGATTTATATGTAAGTCATGGCGTAAAAGAGCCTTCAAAAGGGGAGGATCAGCAAGCGCGGGGCAATGTCACAGAAACTGCGTCGGGGAAACAGGATGCGACGGCGAACGCACTGACGGACCTGACTGAGGACGTAAGCACGTTTCTCGCCGTAATTGATGAAAATGGAAACAGAAAGGTTGTTTCCTATGAGGAATTTAGCAAGGACGAGGCGGATGCGGTGAAACTGATAAAGGATTTTGTAAGTGCCGTAAACGCAAAGGACTTAGACGGTTATATTTCCTTATTTGACGAAGAAAACCAAAGGGAAATGAGAAGGTGCGTTGCTGAAATGGGCGAGGAGACTTTTTTTGCAGAGGAAAACAGGAAGCTTGTAAAGATTGAAAGGTATATGACGCCACCTTATGAAAAGACAAGCGGAGAGTTTGAGGATGCCATGGCCTTTCGCGTGACTGAACAAATTGCGTACGATGAAGACATTACTTCAAAGATGGATACATACCCGCTTGTATCGGGGGAGACGGTACATGAATACGTGGTTGTAATGGAGAAAGGTAAATGGAAGCTATACAGGATTTCCGCAACGCCATAAAAGGTATGCATAATGGTTGGAGGAGAGCTGGCATGTTTCAGTCTATTCAGAAAAAAACCATTCTTCGTTTGCAAGTGATACTTCTGCTTATGGCGACGCTGTATTTGCAGGAGAAGTAAACGAAAACATCTCAAAAAATATAAATGATTTATTGACAAAGCTGGTCTACCGTGATAGACTTAACGCAGGAGATCTATCGCGATAGACCATTTATATTCTAAATTATTACTAAGAGTAGAAGAGGGGATAGAAGATGAATCTGGATCTGGGTGACATTCAAACGAAGTTTATGGGGCTGGTTTGGGACAGGGAACCTGTCGGTTCAGGGGAACTCGTCAAGGTCAGCGCCGAAGAGCTTGGCTGGAAAAAGTCCACGACCTACACGGTGATCAAAAAGCTTTGCGAAAAGGGTATCCTGAAAAATGAAGACGGCATCGTGACGACACTGATCAGTCGCGATAAATTCTTCGCGAAAAAGAGCAGGCAGTTTGTGGAAGAATCTTTTAACGGGTCGCTTCCCGCATTCATTGCAGCCTTTTATTCCGGAAAGAAGCTGACCAAAAAGGAAGCAGATGAGATTCAGAGAATGATTGATTCCTACATGGGGGAGAAAATATGACGCCATTACAAACAGTGTTTATTAATGTGATAAACTTGAGCATTGCGGCGAGCTTTCTGATTCTAGCGGTGATCTTGTTGCGTCCTTTTCTAAAGAGAGTCCCGAAGTGGTTAACATGCGTCTTGTGGGGCATGGTGGCGTTGCGTCTCATGGTTCCATTTTCGCTGGAAAGCAGATGGAGTCTGGTTCCCGCGTGGAAGGTATCCGTATCACACGAGAAGGTAGGAAAAGCGGTAAACAATGGAAATCAACCAGGGATTTCCGAGGCGGAAGACTGGCAGGGTGAGACGGCAACAAAAAACTCGTCAGAAGATCATGACGTGGGACACGCCAGCGGCATAAGCACTGAGAAAGGCTTAGGGAATCCTTCGGAGGCAAATGATTGGCAGGGATTAGGCCGCGAGAACGTCGGTGAAGGCGTACCTCATACAGAAGGAACCACGGCTGACGGCGGGGCATCAAGTCAGAATGATCAGTGGAACGTGGCGACTTCCGAAACGATGGAGCATGGTTCAGAAAACACTTCGGGTAACGAGACATTGGCAGTGACGAAGCAACAGGCGGACGGACGAAGTGAAGTGACGCCCACCAAAGCAGGAAAGGATGAAGGCGTCTTTTCGGCGCGCGAGGGCATCATTGCAACGGATGAAGGCATTGCTTTAACGGGCGAGGGCATTCTCAGGAAGATGTTTCGGGGAGTGTTGCTGATCATTGGCAGTGGCATCTGGCTTACAGGCATCCTTGCCATGCTGGGATACATGGTAATCAGTTATGTAAGGCTACGCGGCAGGCTTAGGACGGCGGCGCGTCTTGAAACGTGCGCGGGCGTAAGCGTTTGGATGAGTGACGCCATTGACGAACCGTTTGTTCTGGGAACTGTCAGGCCGAACATTTATGTTCCTGCCACTATCGGAGAGGAAGACCTGAAGTGCGTTCTTTGTCACGAACGGGCGCACGTAAGGCGGGGGGATTACCTTTGGAAGCCGCTCGGCTTTCTGATCCTTTGCGTCTATTGGTTTCATCCGCTTTGCTGGATCTCGTACCTTCTGTTTTGCAGGGACGTGGAGATGGCGTGTGACGAAAAGGCAACGAAGGGTTTCGACATGGAGGGGCGCAAGCGCTACTGCCAGACGCTCCTGAACTTAAGCCGGGGGAAACAAAATTTCCTGTTTGGAACGGTGGCTTTCGGGGAGAACGGAACCAAGTCCAGGGTGAAAGCAGTGTTGAATTATAAGAAGCCATCGTTTTGGGTCATTCTGGCGGGAATTCTGGCATGTCTTGCACTAGGAGCCTTTTTCATGACCAATGCCCTCTCTTCTGAGAATTCTGAAGGGGATATGTCCCAAACGGCGGATGCGTCAGCGGAAGCAAATATGTCTGCGGAGACGGATGCACTTGCGAAAACGGATGCACCTGCGGAGACGAAAGAACCATTGGGAACTGACGGGATGGTGGCGACGGACAAAACCATAGGCGTGAAGGATAACGTGACGCTGTTTCAGGCAGTGCTTCTCGGTCAGAGGAATTTTGTCGTAGCTGAAGGTGATGATTGTCTGTTTAGTACGGACATTGCGGACATTGACTTTCTTTTTGGCGCGGCGGATCCTTCCCGGTGGGTGCATTCCTTTGCCGTTGTCGATCTGGACCAAGACGGGGAAGAGGAGATCATTCTCTTTGTCACTTCAGCCGGAAATGATGGCAGCAGGGTGATCTTGCGCCGTTGGGGCAACATGGTCTATGCATACATTGTGAATTCCAGAAGCATGTGGGAACTAAAAACAGACGGAACCTATGAATATAACACGGGGAATGTTAACGATGGTTTTGCACGCATCACGGGCTTTACGGTGACTAATTTTATGGAAGATAGGTATACCTATGAGACGGGGCCTTTTGATGGTGCGGATACCTTTGTGGTGGAGCATGCATCCGTTTCGGAGAATGAGTACAAGAAGGCCACCATGTCGGAACACGGCAAGAAAAAGGCGGTCTGGCATGAATTCAATGAAGAAAACGTCTTGGCCGTGGCGGGCGATTTTCAAAGGAGATTCCCGTGTGTTGATCCTGCCATATTGAAGCAACAGGTACTAAAGGAGATCAGTGAGCAGGAGTTCCGTTTCCATGAGGGCGCATGCAATGGCGGATATCTCGTCATACGGGAAGACGGAAGCTTTTCGGGTGCTTATACTCGCAGAGAAGATATCTATTATTATCTGGAGTCGAGGTTCACGGGAAGTCTGGAACTCACGGAATGCGTGGATGCGTACACCTGGCGCGTAGAGGTTACGAGGCTCCAATGCGATAGAAAAGTTGGCACCAAGTGGAAGGAGGAGGGCTTTACCTATGAGGAGATTTTGCCGCCTGGCATGGAGGAGGGCGGCGAGTATCTTCTGTGCCTTCCGGGGAAACCCGTAGAGGAACTGCCGCGTGGGATACTGTACTGGCGCGGCATGGAGATCGAGAAGGCCGGTGCGTGGAATGCCTATGGGGTCGGCGCCATTCCAAAAACTGCGGAGGAAGCCTTTACGGACCTGAGTCAGTGGAAAAACTATGACCTGACCGGATACGGTGAGGATCTTGCCCTCTATTGCCGGAGCGTCTATCCGAGCGTGATGAAGGAGTGGAGCGTAAAGACATTGTCTCCGGATCGGTCAAAGTATCTCTATGGCAAGAGCGAAAATCAGGACGGGAAGACGGTGCTTACCATAGGTGTAATTGATGCATACGAATACCATCGCCCAACGGAGTTTCGGCTAAACACGGAGACCAGTAATGAAATTGTAAAAGTCTGTTGGCTCTCGGATGCGCTTGTGGGGGCGGAGACGCATGTCAATGCCTCCACAGGAGAATTCTTCGTTTATGATTTGGTGACAGGACAGGAGGTAAAGCATTACATTGGAAGCTCTTTTGCCGTGATCCCTGGAACAAGTCATGTCATGTATGAGAAAAACGTGCCACATTTTAGCAATGAGGATGTCTGCCATTCCTTTTTTATTGACGATCAAAAGATCTATACCTCAGATTGGCTGAATGCGCGACTGGGAAAGCCGACATTTTCAAAGGATCTTACCAAGGTAAGCTTTTTGGAACAGAGGTATGACCTTGACGTTTCCCGAGAGGTGACCTGCGATTTTGATTTACAAACCTTGAACCTAAGTAACATAAGAATAAGCATTCCCACCCAGGCAAAAGATATGGATGCCTCCTCTTTCTCTATGGCGAGTTGGGAATATGACCTTGATCGCAACGGCATACCCGAGATCCCACGGTTGGTAACTTTTGATGAAGGCATGGATCAGCGGTTTGAATTGTGGGAGGATGGCAAAATGATCTGGTCGGAAGAAGGATATGCTGTGCATACCGGTTACAATGCCTTGTTTCTGTGTGTACTGAATGGAGATGCATACCTGTTACGCTACCGTCCTACCATGTACCAAGGGGCCGGAACTTACAGTTACCAGCTCTTTTTCCTGGAGAACGGAACGGAGAAGGTTGTGCAGGAGAATAGCGTGAATTTTGTTACTAATTTCTACAAGGGCAAGCCACTCTATGGCGAATTTAACCCAGAGATCATTGCTGCCTTTATGGATGAGATCAATGACCTGCTGTCCCACAGCACCCAATTGCTGAACACCGATGGGGAACTGCTGGAAACATTCGCAGGTAAGACTGTTGCTCCTCAGGATACTTTGGGATGGCTGGATATGTTCGACAGGGATTCTTCTAAATCCCTGTTGGAGAATCTTCAAGCGTTCCAACTTGTCCAGCAAGGAGAAAATATCGCCCAGTGAAAGCTCCTCGGAGAATTCCGATTTGCATAACGGCAGGGGGCGGACATTTTGGACTTTCCTTTATAATCATTGGAATGAAAATCGCAGGGGTCATTACAAGCGGTTCAGATGGATATGACGAAATGATTGGGGAAGAGCTGGCATGATTCAGTTTATTCAGAAAAAAAACATGCTCCGTTTGCGAGTGGTACTTCTGTTTATGGCAACGGTGATCCTGCCGTTTTGTCTTACGGGATGTTACTCTGGAAAAAACAGGGAGAGTATAACAGAAAGCGGAAAAAAGTAAAGCACAACGGAAAGTGGAGAAGGGACGGCAACCAGCCGGGAACTGAAGCTGGCCGTGGTGTGTGAATCAGTTGATGGAAAGGATAAATCCTGGATAGAATATCTGGTGTATGAATTTAATAAAACCCATCCGGACATGTCCATAACCCTAATGCCGTTTGGAGAAGCATTCTCCAAGACAGACATTCCCATGGCACAATTAACGGCCCAGATTAATGGTGACAATCCGCCAGACCTGATTCTCCTTCGTAACATTACGGACAACCTGGATGACCTGGCGATTCATGGTTATGTGGAGGACTTAACGCCCTATGCCGAAAAAAGTGAGGTTGTTCATTTGGACGATTGACTTCCACCTTCGATTCCCATCACCCGTGATATATGATATTGACAATCAACAATAATTCATATAAACTAATTTTGTAAAAAGTAGTTTTTGCAAAATACGATTTTATAAAATGGAGGGGTAAGCGTGAACCGGTTTATAGGGAGAGAAGAATTGGCTTCCCTGGAGAAGGCATATAAAAAAGACGGATTCCAGATGGTGGTTACCTACGGGCGACGGAGGGTTGGAAAAACAACGCTTCTCAGGGAATTTTGCCGAGGCAAGAAAACCGTTTATTTTACGGCAATTAAAACTACCGCAAAGCGCAATGCAGAGCTGTTTGGGAAATGTGTCCTGAAGGCACTTGCACCGGACGTGAAGGGGGCATCTTTTTCTCAGATGGATGATATTCTTGATTTTTTGGGAGACAAATGCCGGGAAGAGCGCATAGTGGTTGTCATTGATGAACTGCCGTACTTTGCCAATAAGGACGAGTCGCTCACATCTCTTTTACAGAAGTATATTGATGAAAATTGGCAGTTTGGGAAAATGTTTTTCGTCTTATGCGGATCATCCGTCAGCTTTATGGAGGACGAGGTGCTGAGTGAAAAAAGTCCTCTTTTTGGCCGCAGAACCATGCAGATTAGACTGGAGCCATTTGACTATCTGCAAACGGCCCGTTTTCTTCCGTCATGGCCCCGGGAGGATCAGGCGATTGTATATGGTTTGACGGGAGGAATCGCAAAGTACCTTTCCCTTTTTGACGAAAATGAAAGTCTTGACGAAAACATTGTTTCCCTGTTTTTTTCCAAAGCAGGGTATCTTTACGAGGAAGCAGATAATTTGCTGACGCAGGAATTCAGGGACGTGGAAGGATATGGGCGCGTGATCGAAACGATTGCGTCCGGATCCAGCCAATTAAATGAAATAGCGGACAAGGCCGGAATGCCTGCGCAGAACGTGTCACATGACCTTAAGAATCTTGTGGAGACGGGAATTGTAGAACGGCGGTGCGCCATTACGGAAGAGGGGAACAAGAAAAAAACGAGGTATGTTCTCGCCGATGAGATGCTGCGGTTTTGGTATCGTTTCCTGCCGGATGCCATTGGAGCCATTGAAAGTGGAAACGGAGAGGGATACTATCTGCAAAACGTGAAACCGCAGCTTAGCTCCTTTATGGGAAACGTTTTCGAAAAAATGTGTCGACAGTACCTTCAGAGAACGGGCATGACGGGAAAGTATTCCTGCATGGTAACGCAGGTTGGCACGTGGTGGGGAACAAATCCGGAAAAAAAGGAAGAGACTGACATAGACGTGGTTGGATTGGATAAGTCAAAGAAAGAGGCCGTCATAGGAGAATGTAAATTCAAAAAAGAAGTCACGGACAAAAAAGTATATGACTCCTTGGCAGAAAGATGCGGACTGCTTCGTCAGGGATACAGGGTTACGGGCCTTTTACTTTTTTCGGCCAGTGAGTTTTCTTCATGGTTGCAAGAGGAGGAAAAAACGGGCAACTTGAAGTTGATCCGTCTTTCCGACATGTATCGTTAATAATGTTTAAGAGCGATTTTTATGCCCGTAAACAATGCGTTTGCGGGCTCTTTTTGCGTGACTTCGCGTGAAGAAAAAACTTATATTGTGAATTAAGTGTTTTTCATAATTCTCTCGTACTATAAGTAGCTAATTAGTGAAACAAAGTTTGCATGCGAAACATTCATTTGGGAGACGGGGTGAAGTGTTGACGGACAAGGAGATTCAGTCGGCCATTCGAGACGGAGACGAGGCCGTAATGGGCAGGATAATGGTAAAATACGCGAAGCTCTTGTGGGGAGTCGCATCGGCAGTTCTTTACGGTAACGCCGGCGATGCCGACGTGGAAGACGTCGTGGCTGATGCCTTTGTGTATTTCTGGGAGCATCCGGAAAGGTTTGAACCGGATCGGGGGAAACTTTCGAGCTATCTTGCAATGGTGGTAAGGTCACGCGCGATCGATCGTTACAGGCAAATCACAAGAAAAAGGGAAGTTCCTTTGGAAGAAGATGCCGTGATGATCCATTTTGAGCCGCTGGCGGGGATCGTGGCGAAGGAGGAGAGTCGGAAAGTGAGGGAGTGCCTGAATTCCCTTAACGAAGAAGACCGGGAAATTCTCATCCGAAGATATTATCATGAGCAAAAGCCGCGCGAGATCGCAAAAGCCCTGGGAATTCCCAAAAGGCAGGTTGAGAACAGACTATATCAGGCAAAGATTAAACTTCGAAAACAGTTGAAAATCTATGATGACTAATGGCGAAAAGGAGAGAATGAAGATGGGAAGCATGACAAGAGAAAATTTGCGTCACGTTCAAACATTATTTGAGAACAGAACGGGAACTAACGTGAGGAACGCGGATCAAAACGGAAGCGTTTTTCTAAGGGAAGTCCGAATGGTAAAAATTGTAGCGGTAACGGTGGGGTGCATGGTGTTTTTCCTGTCATCCGCATTTACTTACGCAAAATTGTCACAGATAAGAGAAGACAGCCTTGGATTTGCCTCGGACTATAAGGGGGATGGCGTTTTCGAGATACGCATAAAAAACGATTCAACCAAGGACTTAAGGCTTGAGAAGCAGGTAAAATTAAAACGCTGGGCTACCGGAGAAGACGTTGCGGGAAATGCCGGGAAGATCAGGATCAGCGAAGGCGTGATTAAGGCGGGGACGGAAGGAAACGTCTTGATCGACTTGTCTGACGCCTATGACGTAAGGGAATTGGAAAAACCGTTGGAGGAAGGAGACTGGTATTATCTGGTATTGACAAACAATGCATTTGCATTTGGCCAGGATTGGACTTGTTCCATTGATTTTGATGAGAAGCGGCAGATGCAGCCTTTGTGGGAGAAAGAGGAAGGCGCTGCGTCAGCAGAAAAAGAAAAGCCGGAAGATGCATGGACGGAGGGAGAATTGGCGACGGAGGAGTGGATTTGGCCCACGGTGGGTAAAAAGGTTTCCTTAAACTTTGGAGTGCAGGCGAACGGTAACATTTCGGATCACGTTTGCATCAGCGGCAGCCTTGGGGATGACGTTTACGCCGTGGCGGATGCAAGGGTTTATGAAACCGGCTTTGACGCGGAATGTGGAAATTATGTTGTTCTCATAACGGGAGATGGTACGGAAATAACGTATGGCCATTTACAAGAAATCAGCGTTTCGGAAAACGAAGAAGTCTTGAGAGGCCAAAAGATTGCCACCATGGGGAAAACGGGCATGGCATCGGGCCCCAATTTATATTTCGCCGTCAGCAAGGATGGCGAAAGGGTCGATCCGTTGAAGGAATGGTAAGGTTATCTTATAAAAATGTAACCTTTTAGCGATTCAGTTCGTACTACATAGTGAGTACACGTAGAAGGAGCATTTGAGATGACCGACAAGGAGCTTTGCCTATGTCTGAAAGAAGGTAGGCGGTCAGCGTTAAATGAGGCAATTGCCAGATACACGCCTTACGTGGGCGCGGTTGCCTTGGAGAAGGAGGCAAAGATCGATGAAGAATAATCTGGATGAATTATGGTGCAACGTATACGGGGAGAAAGCTGCGTATGAGTTTGCAAGCAGTGCAACCATAAGGAAACTGGTAAAAAAAAGCTTATCGAAACCCAAGGAGAAAGACTAGGCAAAAGTCAAAAAGGGGTTGTAATCTCTGCCATGGTAATGGCGTGTACGGCTGTATTATTGTTTGCTTGCATATACCATGCGATAAATCAGGACAGAGTGGTGAAAACGACAGATCCGGTTAATGAAGAAACGATAATGGTTTCAGAAGAAAAATATGCGTCTGGAGGGAAAAAGGACGTTGTCGAAAGCAAATCAGTCAGCTCGGACAATGAAGATTATTTGAAGAACTTGACGGAAATGAGGGACATCGCGCTAAAGGATGGGTTTTATTACGCTGTAGCCACGAAAGGCGAACCATTCTGACGGTGTGCGATGGTACCGTTATCTCGTCGGGATGGGAAACTGGCTACGGTTATTGCGTTGCCATACAGGACGGGGATAATCGGATTTGGAAATACGGACATTGCAGTGAACTCCGTGCCGCGGAAGGAGAACGGGTGCGACTTGGAGACGTGATTGCATATGTTGGCAGCACGGGAGTGGCAGAGGAAGATGCAATCATGATCAAGGTGCTTGATCTGAGTAGATCCGTACTTGGAGAGATTGTAACGCGAAAACATCCCGTTACCAAGGAAATTGCCGATTCTGAAAAAGTTATACAAATTTTGGATCAGATGAAAGGACTTGAATTAAAATATGAAGGACGCAACAATGATTCTGGCTATCAGTACTTGATAACTCTGTGGAATGAGGAAAAACTCATACGGGGTATTTCCATTCAGGGAAATGATTATGTTGTCGTAGATTCCGAGAGATATGAGGTAAACTCTTTAGAAGGTCTCTTGGAAGTGATACGCGATTAATTTGCATGACGCCAACGAACAGGTCTGAATTGTGAACGAAAGAAATCTGCAATAAAAATATATGTCTATTGACATGAGCAGGAATGTCACGATAGACTCTAAACAAAGGGTTGTATCTTTGTGAGGGTTGAATGGATGCGGATTAAGAAGAACTTGATGTCGATCATCTTTGCTTTTGTTATATGCATGCTTGGAGGCTGCGTTCACGGAAAGGAGGATGCAGCCTCTTTGCCATTGTCAGAAAAGAACGAGATTTTGACGATGGATTCCTACCGCTGCATTCAGAGTTCGAGATGGGAGCACAAATTGGACGGGTGGGATTTTCCGGAGATCCTGTGCGGCAGTCATGCGATTCTGTTTGAAAATGACTTAACAGGCGGGGAAACGAGACAGCCAGCATCCGTCATAAGAATGCGCCACGGAGAGGGAGTCAAGGAATTGGCCATTCAGGCGGCAGAAGACGAGAAAATCTGCGCGGCAGGCACCGTAGTTGAATCGGGAGATTTCCTGACGCTTTCGTTCAAAAAGACTGGGGATGGAAGCGGGCGGGAATATATGCTTACTCGTCGGGACGGAGAAGGTAACGTCAAATCTTCCGTTTTGTTGCAAGGAGCGGACGAGTATTTTCCGTTGTTTTATCCGGAATATGTGATCATGGACGTGCAGGGGAACGTATATCTTGCGGACGGGCTTGCGCGTTCCTCATATGAACATGCATGTTACTGCGTCTATTCAAGCGAGGGAGAGCTGAGGTTTTCCAAGGTATTTTCTAAAAATGAATTTGTCTGTCTGATGGTTTTGTCGGACGGGAGAATAGCCTGCGACTTAAGAAGGGATGATCTGGCGCAGGCCAAGGATCGGGCAGTCCTTGTTATGGATGAAGAGACGCGGGATCTTCAGATGGTATTCGAGTATGGACGACACGGCGGCACGGGTTCGGCCGGAGACGGCAACATTTGGATGATCAACTGCTTTGACGGAGAGACATTAGTTTACGCCAACGCACAAGGGATATTCCTATGCGATCATCAGATGCAGAATGTCCGCAGGGTTTTTGGCTGGAAGGAAAATGGATTTGAAATGAACGAAATGCCGGAGGAATACTACCGCGGAATCAGCGTGGATGACGATGGGATCATTCACGTGTTTTATGATGACGGAACGGTGCATTTTATGAGTTTTCAGCCATTTGACGGCGAGGTGCGGGAACTTGAGCTTGCGTGCGCGTCCTCCCATCCTTACCGCGAAGCGGTGCTTGAGTTTAACAAAACGCATCCAGGGATTCATTTGGTGATCCGGGAGGATATAGACAACGCGGCGTTGCTTACAAAGATGACGGCGGGAGACGGACCGGTTCTGGTAGAGCCAAGGCTGCTGAAGGATGTGGATCCCGACGCAATCTGGGAACCGCTGGCTCCTCTTTTTGAAAAGTCTGGACTTCTTCAGGAGTTAAACATTGGAGCGCTCAGCCTGGGAAGCAGGAACGGAACGCTTTACTATGCCGTGCCGGGTTTCTCAGTCATGACGCTTGTGACTTCAGAGGAGGAAACGGATTGGACCTATGACGAATTTCTGGACCATCTGGAATCGGGGTCTTTCAGTAAGGCTCTGGAGAGCCCGTTGCTGTGGGAGAAGCCGTATGTTTCCCTGCTGTTTTGCAATGGGGAGAATGACAGTTATTTCTGGGATGGGGACACGGGTCAAACGCAATTTTCTTTGCCCAAGTTTCAGAGGTTTTTGGAACTTATGAAGCGGTGTGGCTTGGAGACAGGCGGTCACGGTCAAAGAGAAACGGGAGAGTTGATTGATGAACTGAAAACGGGGAAGACGCTTTGTCATGAGGTGACATTCAGCGGCCCTAAAGATGTGGCTCTTTTTCATGAAATCTACGGAAGCGACGTGAACGTCATCGGTTATCCGCACGCGGACGGGGCCAGGAATACCCTGACATTGTTTGTAGGGGAATTGGCCATCCGAAAGAGCGCTTCCGATGAGGACAAGAAGGCCGCGGAGGAGTTCTTGGAAACACTTTTCTCTTATGAGGTGCAAAGTAATAACGCTTCGAAAGGGAAAAGCAGTTTCAGCGCCAGAAAAGACGTTCTGGAGGAACAGATCATGGCCGTATCCGAGGGAGATACTTCATCACTTCTCATTCCGGGACATGCGGAGGGGACGAGATATATTCGGGAGTCGGTTGATGTAGACTGGCTAAGGGATGAGGTGAATCGCCTCATAGAGGATGCAGAACCTGCAAGGCAAAGTGACGCCCTGACTGACATATTGAATGAGGAATTTGGAACATATTATGACGGCGGAATTACGACGGAGCAACTGACGGAGCATCTGGACAAGAGGATTTCTTTATACCTAAAGGAAAGGTAATGTGTGTTAAGCGAAAGCAAATCATAAATTTCTCTTTAAGAAAATGCCAAGGCACAAATACGCAAACATTTTTTACGCTACGATCCCATTTCATGGTTTTTGGCAAAAAAAGAACCCGACGCATCAGGTTCTTTTAGGTGTAGTCCGAAGACATCCACCGCAATTCCAAAATATTTATACTACTTTTGCATAAAATATACAATGAGGTTTGTTTGGTATTATGGGTGAAGATATAACGGCTTGCTTATTGATCTATGTGGATATTCTGATTCAAATAATGCTCGGAAACATACTGTTCAAATCTCTTATAATCAAAGGCGTTAGTAACGAAGCCTTTTTTCGAAGTCCCCTTGTTCTTTTCGTTATATAGTGAATAAGCATAGGATGTAATCAGTTCTTCGTTACGATTGATGAAACGCTTTTCCTTTAGTACGAGATCTTTATATAAGGGATCTGGTTCATTGTCCAAGTCATATATTTGCAGTTTGTTGTCAGGAACGGGGATCATGTTTCCCAATTTAATTGTTCCCAATAAATGTCTCTTGCCATCTGCCTTGTTCTCGGTCATTCGGATTATGGGCATTATGGAATTCCTTATGGAACGAATGCCGTTAATGATTATGTAATCTGAATCCTTGGGAGACGATAAAGGCGCATAATATGAAAAAGAACCAATTTTATCAGAACGCCCAGATATTTTCGCGCGTGATTATACGCAGGATCATTATTGTTAAAAACCCTGGAATCTATGTTGTCGTGAAGATCCTTAATGAAGGCATCATCTATGGTATAGAGTTTTAATTGTTCTATCGAAGAGTTCATAATTCTCCTTAAAAAAGGTGACCTCGAAAGGTCACCTGATGTTAAAGCTCCCTGCTTCTTTTTATGGTGGGGAATCACCGATGTTAAGGCTCCCTGCTTGAGGCGGGGAATCACCTTTTTGTAATTATAGTATATGTCATAAAAAAGGATTTGTCACTATTTTTTAGAAAAATTTTCGAAATGAAAAGCCTTACATTTCTTTAGAGCGCTTGTGCTCATTTTCGATTTTTTGTGGGTCGACCAAGGGTCTACTAGGAGGTTCCCGATGCCGCAAAGCCCCTTTCTATAAGCGTTTTCGGGTGCCTGAAACCGTTCGATTCCCATCACCCGTTCTTTTTATGCCCGGAAACAATGCGTTTTCGGGCATTTGTAGTTGCATAAATATACAAAGTTGTATTCAAACGCTGAGCCGATTTTATCGGAAGGGGATGTTTTCGAAATACGCATTCCGTTGAAAAAGTCGGTCGTTGACACGGAAAAGTCGGTCATTCAAACAAAGAAAATTGCTTTGGAACAGCTTTTGGAAGAATGCAAAAGACGTTCTTACAACATTACGGTTGTAAACAATTTGAAATAAATCCATTCTTTCATCAATACGGATCAGATATTTGGTATGTCAGATATTGAAAGCATTCTTGGTTGTGCCAGATCTACGGCCATCTCTAAAAATCATGTTTCGTTCTTTTGGAATTTGACGAATCGGCAATATTTAAGAAAACATAGGGGCAACTTAATTGAAATGCGGGACTGGATGATACCGGCTCCGAAAGTGGAGACTACGGAGGATTTTTGCAGAACCATGCTTTATTGGCATGAATCCCTGAGCGAGTGGTCGAAAGAAGAAAAGATTAGAACCTGTTACGTAAACGGGATAGATGCGTCAAATGCCACGCTGAGAGAGCGATTTGGAGTAGAAGAGAGAAATAAGGCCGTTATTTCAAGAATTATCAAAGATACCGTGGAAAAAGGTTACATCCGATTATACTAGATTTTAACTAGAACCCAAAGGAAAAGATTTTGGACAAGGATCGATATCAGAAGAAATATGCGGGTGTATGCGTTGTGGCGAATGCTTTGCTGAGTAGCATTATGATATTTTTAATATGGATTGTGTAAATAAAGACTTGAAGGGACAGTATCTTGCATGGGATTTGGGTACTGTCTTTTCTCTTCGTATCATCCGCTCAAAGATGGGTGGTGAGTGACCGAAGTCTCCAACGCTGGTATACTCAAAATGGGGAAACTAGAATTTGGGGTGTCGCATATAATTCCAGTTTAACGCGCAGTTGGTCATTGTCTTATATTTTATGGGGGAGGGCATGAATTATTATGGAACAGAGAACCGTCAGCTCTCAGATACGGGGTCAAGTCCCGTCGCCCGTTTCTTTGTTTTGTGTGTAACATTATGTTCCGTAATTATTTTCTGGTGGAATGTCAACTGATGCGTGACAAGATTCCAGCTATAATTGGTTTACTTTCACGAAATGAAAGGTGTATGATATGGTTATCGAAGAAAACAATGCCACTTATGAGTGGCATAAAAAGGAGGAATATCATGACACTTGGAAATAAAATCCAGGAGATTCGCACGGAAAGACACATGAGTCAGGAACAGTTTGGGGAACTGTTGGATACTACGAGACAGACGGTGTCAAAATGGGAACTTGATCAGGTGGTGCCTGATATTCGGAAGCTCATTGCAATTAGCAGGATTTTTTGTGTTTCAATGGATGAACTGCTTTTAAATGTCACGAACTTTGAAATGGAGGGCGTCCCCTTTTCTTGCGGCGTTTACAAGAAAGGAACAACTGAGATTGTGGAGACTGAAAAGCTGGCGCTGGAATATTATGCGAAGGGGAAGCATACGATGGGCGCAAAGGCGTATAAAGGATCTGGAGATCAGAAGATTCTCTGTGCGGTCTGCGAAAAAGACACGGATACTGAGCAGGTGGCTTATGCATATGTAGCCATAGATGAAAACGGGAAGGAACAGGTTGTTTCGAATTGTACAAGCTTTGATAAATCCTTGGGAACGGAGAAGCTGGATCGGAAAATACTTGAAAAGATGGATTGTGTTGAAAGCTTTTTAGTGAATCACGGGGAGTATCCGCTGCACACGGTATATGAACTGGGGATTCGTCGCTGTCTAGTGGAATGGAATAGGGGAGTAAGATTTTCAGCAGTACCCGAGTACATCTTTGTGAATCTACACACCAATAAGAAAGAGTATATTTTCCAAATAGGTAAGCAGGATGACAATGTATATTGCGGCATCAGCTACAATGTCCCTTTTGACCTTGGCATCCGCTCCTATGGACAGTATTATCGTCTGCGCAATTTCAAAGACAATTCTGAACCGTTTTGTTGTTGCTATTATGATTTTGATTATCAGATGCCAAAAGAAAAGTACGGCATTGATTGCGTGAAACTCGCATGTAATACCATCGGACAATCTAATGATGGAGATAATGGCGTATGGTTTGTAAAGCGCTATTCCGACGATGAGATCGTGTTGGATGGCTGTAGAGGGGACGAATACATTTTTAGCAGAACGATGGACATGTTCGAAAGATTTGCCTAAGAAAACATAGGGGCAAGATTTCATGATGAACTCAAAAAGGCTCTTCCGAACGTTGAGGACTTGAAAAAACTATTGGATGAGAATGATATTGACGATGAACATGATTCTGATGAAGAATGAGCAGGTAGGGATGTAGGGTAGCTAAGTATCTTACGGAGCTACAGGAAAAATCTCAAATGGGGTAATAAATAACAATTAATTACTAATGCAACGGAAGGTCGGCAGCAGATTGCCTTGTAAATTGTTTAAGATTTGTTTAAGGCTATTTTATTTTTTTTCTCCTTTGCTATACTTGGGTTAAGAGGAATGGCAAAGGAGGTTTGTAAGGTGCGCGGGCGTCAATTAAAGTTGTTGGTTTTGGCGGGGGTTGTCATTGCCATTTTATTTGGTTTGAGTGGATGTGGTGAGAAGAAATCGTCTCGGGATTTGAAAAATCCGGATGAGACTTTTAGCGCAGCGGAATCTTTTGATCCCACGGAAAAAGATTGTGAGGGGGAGACGGAGGTAACGCTGGCGGTTATTTCGACAAGTTATCTCTTGGATCAGGCAATAGAGGATTTTAATGGCAGTCAGACGGAATGTCACGTGACCGTGATAAAATTTGAAGACGCGCTGGAAAAGGATCATGAGGCGGCGAGGATGCGACTGCAAGCGTATCTGACGGCGAATAAGGACGTTGACCTGATCCTGGCGGATGATCTTGATTTGGGAGGACTTACTGAGAAGGGATGGATCGAGGACTTGACGCCCTACTTGGAAAAGAGCAGTGCCGTCAGTAAGGAGGATTACGCGCCGCAGATACTGGATGCCGGAAAACATGAGGACATTCAAGCTTACCTTCCAAGAGAGTATTCCCTGCACTTTTGGGTAGTGCCCAGGGAGCAGTACGGAAAGGCCGGCTGGACGATGGAGGAGTTTCTTTCCTATTGCAGGGAAGGAGAATACAAGGCGGGAACGCGATGGGGGAGAATGGAACAGGTATTAGCAAATGATTTGGACTATTTTCTAGATGAGGAAAAAGGGGAATGTTACTTTGATTCACCGGAGTTTGGGGAGCTGCTTTCCTGGCTGCGTGAATTACCCGAGCAGTCAAATGAGCAGGGATATTCTGATTCAGATTATCGGGAGGCGATTGCAAACGGAGAGATCGCTTTCTTGGGAAAAAGGATCACTTCCCTGCGCGACATTCAGTTTATCGAGGAAACGTTTGACGGAAAAGCCAATTACGTTGGATATCCCGGCAGGGATGGTAAACCGGTTGTACGCTTGGAACCTTGCGGATCTAACCTGTGCATGCTGGCGAGAGCGGCGAATAAAAAGGGCGCATGGAGATTTTTGGAGTGGTACGCCACATATAGGGAAACGCAAAATGCTTTCTTGTACAGCTTTCCCGCAAACGATCAGTTAATGCAAAAGCTTGTGGAAGAAGAACTGGCGCAGGAATCGGAAAACATTGACGTAGAAACCAGAAATACCATGTATCGCGGCAGGTATCCAACCCAAAAGGAGATCAACGTATTTTATGAGCTGCTAGCGCACGCAAGGAAAACGCCGGATGTAAATCAGGTGCTCTACCCCATCGTTTGTCAAGAAATAATGGCATATTTTAACGGACAAAAGAGTCTGGAGGAAGTGACGGAGATCATTCAGCGGCGCTGTACGATATATTTGCAGGAGAATTTATAAAGGGAAACGGAAAGCTCTGTGGAAAAGCGTTAACTGTAGTTGAGGAAACAGTTGAGGAAGTAGAGAACTGAAGAGGATACCATGTGCTCTTTGCGTGACCTTGAAATTCAGAGTGCCGCCTCCTCCTTTCAAAGTGTTGATTTTACTGTGATTCTGGGACTATGGGTGTATGAATGTGCCCTTCGGATCTCGCCTTCGGCTCGGTCGGCGCAATGCCGAGGTCCCCCGGACCTCGTGCGCCCCATCACCCGCTCTTTTTTATGCCTGTAAACAATGCGTTTGCGGGCATTTTTTGTTGCGTGACTGCGCATGACTGCCTGGGGAAAACCATATTGAGCTTGAGATGAGAAATTTTGGATAGAAGTTTTTGTAGCTTTTTTTATTATTCTTATTAACTGGAAAACATGAAAAGGGTAGTATTTTAAAACTTTTATCTACAAAATGCGTTATATTAGTTATGAGAGATATTTGGGATGGGAGGTGTTGCCTCATGAATAAAAGAATAATGCAGATATTATGTTTTGTTATGCTGCTTTGTATGGTGGGATGCGGATCTCCAAGTGCAGATGCGCCGGAAGGGGGCGGGCTTATGACGGTGAAGGCAACCGTCACGAAGACATATGAAAAGTCGATGGAGATACGGACTGAACAGGGCTGGGTCATGTCAATGCCGGCAAGCTGGCTTGAGGGCAAGGCTGAGCCGAAGGAAGGACTGCTTCTAGAGATCACCGCTTCCAATGAGATCTTGGAAACTTATCCTTCTCAGTTTTCTAAGATCGAAAGCGTGAAGGTCATTGGCTATGAGGAGTCAGGCAGGATCTCGGCGCTTGATGAAAACGGCACGCTTTCGAAGGAAGGGTACCTTGGAGGCTTTCGGTATCAGATAGGCGCATATGAGGAATATGATACCAAATTCAAGGACTGGGGGTATTATCGCTACGAGAATGATGCGAGGGCTCCCTGGGTTCTTGAAATTTGCAGCGGCGAGCATTCCACGGGCGGTTATGGGATAAGCATCGTGAACATTGAGGCAGACAAGGCGGGGAATCTTTGCGTGACCATTGAGGAAACGGCGCCTGATCCGGGAGCCGTGGTGACGGAAGCGTTCACTTTTCCGAAGGTGACCTTGCTGATTTATGAAGAAACAAAAATGCCAAGCAGCGTGACGGTACGCCTCTAAAAGATTTTTCGCAGAAGGATATTGGCGAGATTTATGAGAAGGATCTGACGGGGAATGACATTGTCATGTCTGCTGACGGCGTGAAGTATGTAAGAAATCAGCTTCTTGTCTCCGCAAAAATGGATTGTACCAAGGAGAAGATGGAGAGCCTTGGATCAGCGTACGGGTTTGAGATCGTAGGGTACATAGAACTGACGCAGGATTATCAGATTGAGTTTGCCAGGGACATGGAAGAGGCAGAGCTTCTGAAAATGATAAAGATTTTAGAGGAAGAAGACTGCGTTTCCATGTGCACGCTGAATTACATGATGGAGTTGTCATACGACTAGGGATGCACTTTGATAGAGTGGCACCCTGCGGTACGAACGGGTATTGCAGGGTGCTTTTTTATGTCATTCCATCTTTAGGTTATCTTTAGGTTGGCTTTAAGGTAGCTTTGAAATGTAGGGCTAAGATAAAGACATGAAAACGAAAACAACCTAGCAGGGAGAGGAAAAGGATGGAACTTATAAAGCTTGAGAACATAACGAAGAAATATAAAGAAAATACGGTGGTTGATAATCTGTCGCTTACAATCAACAAAGGCGAGGTGTTCGCACTTCTGGGAGCGAATGGGGCAGGGAAAACGACGACGATCAAGATGATCCTTGGACTTTCTAAGGCGAGCGAAGGAAACATCAAGATAGAGGAAGGCGCCAAGATTGGTTATTCGCCGGAAACCCCATATTTCCCTCCATATCTCACCGCAATGGAAGTCATGAGCTACTACGCGGGGATCGAGGGCAAGAAGGACAAGAAGGACAAGGATTATCTGAGAAGTTTGCTAGATCTGACCAGGCTTGAGGACACGAAGGTTAAGGTCAAGAACTACTCGAAGGGCATGATCCAGAGACTTGCACTTGCGCAGGCACTGATTTCCGATCCGGACATTTTGATCCTGGATGAGCCGACGGCCGGACTTGACGCACTCGGAAGAAAGCACAATCTGGAACTGCTTCGAAGGCTCAAGGAAAAGGGCAAGACGATCATCATCAACTCCCATATCCTTCATGACATTGAAGCGATCTGTGACAGAGGCGTGATCATGAAAAAGGGAAAGGTGATTGACACCTGGACGAACGGAAGCGACAGTGAGAGTTTGGAAGATAAATTTATCAGACTGGTAGGAGAAGAGGAGTAATCAAATGGAAATCACGATCAATGTAGTAAGAGAAAAAATCAGAAAGAAGACCTTATATATCACAACCATTCTTGGAATCCTGGTCGTAGTGCTGTTCTCAACGGACATGGGAAGCCTGACGATCGGCGGCAAGAGGATCAATGATTATTACGTACTGATCCCCATCCTGATCAATGTAGTGAATTTCCTGGCCGGAGCGATCACGCTCGCCATCTCGGTCACGACGGTTCCGAATGAATATGAGAGACGCACAAGTCATCTTGTATGGTCAAGGGGAGTTGGCCAGGGCAGATATCACTTTAGCCTCGCTGCAGGAAACATGATCGTCTCCTGGATCTCCGGAGGGATCCTGTACGCTACGCTTTGCATCTTTGCGATCGTGAACGGATATGCAAATATTCTTGGAAAAATCATCGGAGCATCGCTTTTCATGCTGCTCTATGTTGCGATCATCTGCATGCTTACGACGGCGCTTTCCATTCAGCTTCCGGTAGCCGTGACGGGTGTGATCATGATCTTGCTATTTGCGGGTGGCGCATTTCGAAGCATTCTGACTCTTGTTGCGGCAGCGCTCACGGGAGTTGGTGGAAAGGTGATCAAGAGAAGCCTTCAGATCCTTCCAAATCTTGCGGGGCTTAGCAAGCAGGCAGGAAATCTTGTACAGGGCAATCCCATCAATGTCAATGTCATCATTACCAGTCTTATTTTCATCTGGATCGCAGGACTTGGGATTCTGTTTTTCAGAAAAAAAGAGGCTTGATCCATTGAACAAGAAAGGAACATAAAAGATGAAAAAGTTAGGATTTGTACTCTATTTTTTGGTTGGAGCAGTACTTGTGCTCGCGGCATTTGCGACAAAGGAGAAGGGCCTTAAGGAAAACAACAGAACGGAGCTCGACAGAGTGGTATCCGACTATGAGGAGCTCGGCGACATGGGCTTCAAGGGCTTCTGTCCGATGAACTATAAGATCGCTTTTTCCAATGGCGAGAAGGATGTGGTCGTTGATTGTTATGGCGGTGATTATAAGGTTTCCGAGAGAGCGGCCGTCTATGAGGGGCTGGTTGGCAGCATTTATAAGAATGGTGAGGAATATGAGGTGGTCGTTCCCGAGTATGACACTTGGATCAATCTTCAGGCCTTCAGTGGCGAGCAACTTTCGGCGGTCATCTGGCATGAAAGCTTCCATGCATATCAAAACGCATATTGCGGGCTTGCGGACAGAGTCAGCACAAAGATCATGTGCGAGACGGAGCTTTCGGAGCACGTGGATCATGACGCTGAGATGAAGCGGCTTTATGCAAAGGAGCTTGAGATCCTCAGTCGCCTTTTGGATGAGGAGAAGACTTGTAATGTAGCCGAGATTGCATTAGAATATATTCATATGGCAGAGGAAAGAGACCGGCTCCTTACGGAGGAAGAAAAGCTTTCAGAAGCATTATATGAGATGATGGAAGGCTCTGCATATTACGTGGAATCCCGCGTCGTACGGTATGAGAACGGCGAGGCGGTTTACGCAAAAAATTATCTGAACTCCGCCGCTGAATATGTGAACGGTAATTCGAAGTATTATCATCATGGCATGCTGCAGTGTATGTTGCTGGATGAGTTGGATCCGCAGTGGAAAGACAGCTATGCGTTCGACAAAAATCTGGATGAAGTGATCACGCAGTGCGTCGCAGCGGAGAGATGACGGACATGGATTGCATTGCAGCGGGGGAATGGCGGACACGCAGGGCACTGTAATGGAGGAATGACATGGAATATGTGGTATTAGGCGCGGATGACGAGGTGCAGATCCTCGATTCCCTGGAACTATTCCTAAACAAGGAAGGAATCAAACTGATCAAGGCTGATAATGGAATATCAGCCTTACGGTTGTTTCAATCGGATAACCCCAGCTTGGTCCTTTTGGACGTGATGATGCCGGGGCTGGATGGCTTCGCGGTGCTTAGGAAGATCAGGGAGGTGAGCCACGTTCCGGCGATCATGATCACCGCAAAGAGCGAGGATTATGATAAGATCCTTGGCTTAGAGCTTGGGGCGGATGATTATATTTCCAAGCCGTTTAATCCCATGGAGGTTGTCGCCAGGGTGAAGGCGCAGCTTCGAAGGAATTATGACTATCATGAAGAGACGACAAATAAGGTTTACAAGGCGTTCGGCATAGAGCTTGACACGCAGGCGAAGTCGGTGATGAGAGACGGTGAGAGCATTGCGCTCACGGGAAAGGAGTATAAGATACTGGAGCTCCTTATGCCAAATCCCGGACGAATCTATACCAAGCAACAGATCTTCGAATATGTCTGGGAGGGCGATTATATTGCGGACGACAGCACGATCATGGTCCATGTCAGCAATCTAAGGAACAAGCTAAAGAGAGACGGGGAAGAAACCGTGATCATAAAGACGGTGAAGGGACTGGGTTACAAGTTCGAGAAGGAGTAATATGAAGAAAAAGACAAACCGTGGACGAAGTATTTTTTCCCGATTGGTAACGAGCTACGTGCTGTTCCTGGCAGCCACGCTGATCATTTACGTGCTTGCCGCGCTGCTTATCCTGACCTTTGTCGGCAACGGAAAGATTGGTAATGTTTCTCCGCAGACGGTCATCAACAATGACGGGACAGTGAATGACGTGGAGGTTCTAAGGCGCGTAGGAGGATGGGTGGAAGAGCTGGATGACGAGGGAAACGTGATCAGCGTCATTGGCGACAAGAAAACGGAAAAGACGAGCTACACGCTAAAGGAAATGGCGGAGCTTCTGGACATGGGCTACGTAAATTTTAACAGAAATGGCGTGGTCCTGGTTCAGCACACCGAAACAAACAAGGCGGATTACACTGGGATCGTAAGGTGCGTGGGAGATCCAAGAAGGATCTGCTTGGTATGTTATCCGCGCGACATGGTCACATATAACGTGTCTTACATGATCACCAATAGTGAGAACAATAATGCACAGGTTTTCTTCGGTGTATTCGCAGCGCTTTTCCTTGCGGAGGTTCTGCTCATCAGCTTTTATCTGAAGAAACACATCGAAAAGCCGCTGAAGCTCTTGATGGACGGAATGGACGACGTGAGCGAAGGGAAGCGCGACATAGTCCTGGATTATAAGACGGACAAGGAGTTCGAGGATATCAGGGACAAATTCAACCGCATGGCGGAGAAGCTGAAAGAAAGCGAGGACGAAAAACATAAGATTGAGCAGAGCAGAAATCAGATGCTTCTGGAGCTGACGCATGATATAAAGAATCCGGTGGCATCGATCAAAACCACCATCTGTGCGCTGGAAGAAGGCCTTGTAGAAGCGGAGAAGATCCCGGAATACTATAAGACTATTGAAATGAAGGCGGAAAGGATACGAACTCTCACGGAAGACATGAACACCAGCCTGAAGATGGAGCGTAATGATTATAAGCTGAAGCTGGAGAAGGCTGACGTTTGCGAGGCAGTCCGCAGGATCTGCGTGGAATTCTACGAGGAGATCACGTCCACCGGTAAGGAATTCGACATTGACATTCCTGAGGAAGAGTACGCGGCAGAGATTGATGCAGAGCTGTTTGGAAGGGTGATCAATAACCTGCTGGTAAATGCGAATAAGTATAACTCGACCGGAAAAACCATTAGTATCCGGGTTTATCGGGATAGTGACGCGATTGCGATCGATGTCGTGGATGACGGGGAAGCGATCGCGGAGGATTTTGTTCCAAGACTTTTTGATGAATTCTCCAGGGGGGACAAAACCCGAAAGACGGACGGCGGAACTGGCCTCGGCCTCGCCATTTCCAGAAAGATCATGGAAAAGCATCTTGGCACGCTTACCTATCATAGAGAGGGAGACAAGAACTGCTTCCGGATCAGATTGCTATAGTTACAAAATGAAAGGTATTACAGCTTTGGCGTTTATAACGTAGCAGAGAAATACCCATTTGAATCAAAAGTCGGTGGCGATAGACTTAACAGGTTTTTCGCTGCCGTTTTTAATGGTTAAAATACTCCTTGTGCGAGTATGGAAAATGTGATACAATCGAATAACCTATTAAGCAGGTGGGTAATAATAAGCGCTAGAAATCAAAAGGAGGGTGCTTTACGTCAATCCTGATCAAATATTCCAAACAAAAAGGAGATACGAACATGATCACAAGAGAGGACGCATTTGCGTTATTAAGGCAGTACAATAAGGATCCCTTTCACCTGCAGCACGCGCTGACTGTGGAAGCCGTGATGAAATGGTATGCGAAGGAGCTAGGCTACGGTGAGGAAGAGGAGTATTGGGGTATCGTAGGACTGCTTCATGACATAGATTTTGAACTCTATCCGGAAGAACACTGCCTGAAAGCACCCGAGCTTTTAAGAAACGGGGGAGTCGGTGATGACGTGATCCATGCCGTCTGCTCCCACGGATACGGGATTACGGTTGGTTGCGGCGTGACGATCGACGTGGAACCGATTCATGAGATGGAAAAGGTTCTGTTTGCGGCGGATGAGCTTACGGGACTGATTGGGGCGGCAGCGCTCATGAGACCGTCTAAGAGTACGAAGGACATGGAACTGAAATCCCTGAAGAAGAAATATAAGAGCAAAGGCTTTGCGGCAGGATGTTCCCGTGAGGTGATTGAGCGCGGTGCACGGCAGCTTGGCTGGGAATTGGATAAATTATTGGAAATGACGCTTCAGGCCATGGCGGCGACGGAGGATGTCATTGCCGAGGAGATCGCCGCCCTGTAATAAAACCAGTAGTTTGCTAAGTGGATATTCCCTTGCATAAATTTAGTAGTTTGCTGAGTAGATATACCATTGCAAAAACTAGAATAAAGGATTGACATTGATGAAAGAAATAACATATGACGAGCTTAGATCCTTGCCTAAGGATTCTTATCAGCTGATAGACATTAGGGATGAAGGGCTGGTGGCTTACGGGATGATTCCCGGAGCCACCAATATCTATGTGGAGGATTTGGAAGGAAGTCAGGAGCTTTCGAAAATTCCCAAAGAGAAAAAGCTGATCTTTTATTGTGAAATCGGCCGAATGTCCCGGGAGATCGATGACACCCTTGATTATCTTGAGGGGCGTGATTGTTATAGCCTCGCGGAGGGTTACGTCGGTTATGTCAGGGCTGGCATGAAAAGTGAGGCTGACAGGGAAGAAAAAAGGGAGAAGGCGGAGGATAGCATCCGAAGGAAATTCCACAAGCAGCTCTTTTCCCCCTTTGCCAAAGCCTGCAAGCTTTATCAGCTGATCGAGGAGGGTGATCATATCGCCGTTTGCATTTCGGGCGGTAAGGATTCCATGCTCATGGCAAAGCTCTTTCAGGAGATACAGCGGCACAGACAGGTTCAATTCGACCTGATGTTTCTAGTGATGGATCCTGGGTACAACAAGGAAAACAGGGCGTTAATCGAAAGCAACGCGGCTGCGCTTGGGATTCCCATCACTATTTTCGAGAGCACGATCTTCGACGCAGTGGACACCATAGAAAAAAGTCCCTGTTATCTTTGCGCGAGAATGAGGCGAGGTCATCTTTACAGTAAGGCAAAGGAGCTGGGATGTAATAAAATTGCGCTTGGCCATCATTATGACGACGTGATTGAGACCATCCTGATGGGCATGCTTCACGGCGCGCAGATCCAGACAATGATGCCAAAGCTCCACAGTACAAACTTCGAGGGAATGCAGCTCATTCGCCCTCTTTATCTGGTCAGGGAGAGCGACATTTGCGCCTGGAGGGATTACAATGATCTTCATTTCCTGCAGTGTGCCTGCCATTTTACGGATACCTGCACGACATGCCATGAGGATGGAACCACTTCTTCAAAGCGCCTCGAAACAAAGAAATTGATCGCCGAACTGAAAAAGACTAATCCGTTTGTGGAGTCCAACATTTTTAGAAGCATGGAAAACGTGAATCTGGATACCGTGATCGAATATAAAAAGAATGGCGTGAGACATCACTTTTTGGATGAATATTAAAATCATCAAAGAAATTTATTAACGAGAAACATGGCTAAGCACCCCATCCCCGCTCTTATTTTTTTTCGAGAACCCTTAAATAACGGGTTCTCTTTTTATATACATTTTTAGCTGGCTTCGTTTAGGAGTGTTGCCAGAAACTTTGCTTTTGTGATAAAATCATTTATAAGTGGAAACTATTATTTCCGGTTTATCATGCAGTTGGGGATCATGAGTTTAATGGGATGGCTGGGATGAAAAATGACTGGGAGGTGTGCCTATGGTTGCCCCAACATCTTAGAAAGCCAGTGACCAATGAGTATGTATAAGGCGTGGAGGTCCATGGATGAGTAATTAACTGATCATTCTGACTCAAAGGATGATCGAGGAAGCCGTTATGCGGATCAGAAAAAGAAGTAGGTTAGACTGGAAACGGATCCTAAAGGATTTGGAAAATGTCACACACGATTTTGGGGGGAATAGATATGGAAACAATTATTGTAGTGTTCATGTGTCTGCTTGTAATCTTTGTAATGGTTATATTACCAATTATTTTGACGAAACAGTATAATAAAGAACTAAGGCAAAATTGTACGAAACATATTCGGTTCGATACACCCTTCTGCAGTTTTTTGTTGGAAGATCGTGGTGAAATCGGTTATGAAGGGGAAATAGAATGGGAATATAACCCGGGAAATGATAAAAAGGTTGGTTTGTTTTTTGAAACCGATAATCCTGTAAAGCCGCCCGAAGGAGGATATGCAGGACTCGCCATGGTCCAATCGGAATATACGGGAGTTTCTGATTTAGAGATAGAAAAGCTGGTGCAGGTAATACCGAAATTTGAAGAGATCAGACCAGGTAAATGCTATCATAGATTGGAGTCGATCTTATCTGACAGGAAGCGTATTGATACCGAAATAAGACAAGCCATTGCTGATTACTTTTTGCCTAAGACGGATCTCATCAAGGAAAATGCCACAAGGCAGGAGCTTATGGATGGCATTGGTTTATCGCTAATATCTGTCTACAGAAATGGAGTTACAGAATACGATATATTTGATACAGAAGGTATCTATGTGGATGATCTAAAGGTGGTTATAAAGGAAGATGGTATCCGGGAGATACATTATAAGTCTCTGGAATAATCTTTACACCATTAAAAAATTACTCTAGATCATCGCTTTTGGGAGGAAGATTCAAAGTCGAAATGCCCATGACAGACACCATTTTAAGATCATAACCTCGCGTCAAAAGTTTTATTAACGCTTGTGGATTTAAATTCGATTTTATGTCGGAAGAAAAGACTGATCCAAGAAACGGAGAGAATCCAATCGATGCTCCCGGGTATATTTACATAGATTGTCCTTGGGTTTCCGGATCACTCAAGGGACATGGATATTCAAGCGACCTTCTTTCGGAATGTATCAAGGATAGTCAAGAAAAAGAGAAAAAAGGATTGTGTATTCTGGTTGCGGCTAAGAAAAAACCATTCTTAGCCGATCCCCAATTTTTGAAATACAAAGGATTTAAAGTGTGTGATGGAAAGTATGTTACCAACGAGCAAATGAATGATAAGAAGTTTTTGATACTGGTTGGGAAAATCGACGGGGGAAGAATGTGACTGATTTTAAAACAATTACTGCTTGCGGTGAATGTTGCGCAGGCTGTTCAAAAAAAATTGAAGGTTTGTGTCTTGGTTGCATTGAGGCGGATGGACGGGTTCCGGAATGGGCTGAATCAGGCAGATGTAGAGTGCATGCATGTGCAAGGGAGCATGGCGTGCAATTCTGTGGGCTTTGCAAGGAGTTCCCGTGTGAAAGGCTTCCTAAAATCATTTCATGGAATGCTAACATCATTGATCACTTGTCGAAATTAAGGAATGAATACTTCAATAACAAAGAAGAGAGCGCACGGAAGGCAAATCTGAGATTTGAGTTTCGCTATGTTAGGCAGGAAGAAGCAGAGGAAGCGGCAGACATAGAAAGAAGATGCTTTCCACCCAATGAAGCCTGCACGCCCGAGCGGATGAAGCGTAGAATTCGCGTAGCCTCTGATTTCTTTTTAGTGGCTATCGATCCGTTAACAGGAAGGATGGCTGGATTCGTAAATGGGATTGCAACGCAGGAGAACAAACTGCGCGATGAGTTCTTTACGGACGAATCGCTGCATGACCCGAGTGGCCCAAACATTATGATTCTGGGAGTGGCCGTGTTGCCAGAATATCGCGGACAGGGTTTGGCAAGGGAACTGGTTTCGCAATATTCCCGCCTGCAGCGGGAAAGAAACCGAAGAATGCTTGTGCTGACCTGCTTGGAAGATAAAGTGAAAATGTATGAGAAATTTGGATTTAGGGATCGCGGAGAATCCAGCTCTGCATGGGGTGGTGAGACATGGCATGAAATGGAAGCGGTCATCTAAAGCCGACATACATGCTTTGAATTGACCGAAGTTTCCGCTTTTGATATACTGAAGAGGAAAGTTTTGGCAGCTGAAATATGGGAGGTTCGTAGTGGAGATAGTCAGGAGTGTATATACAGATCTAATATTTCATATTTTTGCACACATGAAAATAGACAATGCTTATCTAATGATCGCAGATGTCATATCTCGGCAATGGGAAAAGAAATGAAAAGAAATGGATATGAAATGGTGGAATCCATTCATAGAAAAATCCATTAAGGAAACTTTGAGGTTCTGTCTTGAATGACAGAACCTTTTTCGTTAGTACGGCAATGGAAGCTTGATATGAATGCAATTCAAAAAAAGAATCGGTTGGAAGGCGTGCTATGACGAACAAAAATCTGGGTATTTGTGTTGACATGCTGGTCTACTCATGATAGACTAAAACCAAAGAATTGAATAATAAGAATTGAAAAGTAGGTAAAATGCGATGAATCTTGAATTGGGTGAACTTCAGACGAAATTTGTGGAGTTGGTCTGGGCGAAGGAGCCGATAGGATCTGGAGAGCTTGTGAAGCTGTGCAGTGAAGAGTTTGACTGGAAAAAATCCACGACCTACACAGTGATCAAAAAGCTTTGCGAAAAAGGGATTTTGAAAAATGAAGACGGCATAGTAACGACGTTAATCAGCAGGGAAAGGTTCTTTGCAAAAAAGAGCAGGCAGTTTGTGGAGGAATCCTTTCAGGGGTCACTTCCTGCGTTTATCGCGGCATTTTGCTCGGGCAGAAAACTGACGAAAAAGGATGCAGAAGAAATCCAGAAAATGATTGATTCCTATATGGGGGATAAGAAATGACGCTATTGCAATCAGCGTATATTCATGTGATCAACTTAAGCATTGCGGCGAGCTTTCTGATGCTGGCGGTGATCCTTCTGCGACCATTGCTAAAGAAAGTTCCAAAATGGCTCATATGTGTTATGTGGGCTTTAGTTGCTGTGCGCCTTGTGGTTCCATTTTCTCTAGAGAGCAGATGGAGCCTAATTCCTGCGTGGAAGGTAGTCATATCGCAAGGGGAGGAAATGCAGACCGCATACAATGAAATTTCGTTAGATGGCAAAGAGGGGGAAGTCCGTCAGGACGAGAGTATCATAAATAGTTCAGCAGAAGAACATGATGCGGAACATGCCGAGGACGAAAGTACCGAAAAGGTTTGGGAGATTTATCCGGAAAGGAATGCATGGCCTGTAATCAGTCAAGAGAGCATTGGTGAAAATGCAGTGAATACGGACGAAACTGTGATTGAAGCAGTAAAGCCACTTCAATATGATTGGAATATGGGCTCCTATGAAATAAGGGAATCAGGTTCGGAAAGTATTTCGGGGGATGAAGTAACTATTTTGACGGATCAGCAGACAGACGAACAAAGCGAAATTTTACCGATTGTTGGAAGCATTGTTTGGCTTGTAGGCATCCTGGTCATGCTAATATACTTTGCCACTAGTTTTGTGAGATTGCGTCGTAAGGTGGGTACGGCAGTGCGTCTTGAAACAGACGCAAAAGAGGACATTTGGGAATGTGACGCGATTGCAGAGCCTTTTATTCTGGGGATTGTGAGGCCCAGGATCTATCTTCCTTCCAACCTTGGGGAGGAGAACCTGGAGTGTGTTCTTTGCCATGAACAGGCGCACATAAGGCGCGGAGACTACCTATGGAAGCCACTCGGTTTCCTGATCCTTTGCGTTTATTGGTTTCACCCGCTTTGTTGGATTTCGTATCTGCTGTTTTGCAGGGACGTGGAGCTGGCGTGTGATGAGAAGGCAACAAAAGGCTTTAGCAAGGAGGAGAGGAAGCGTTATTGTCAAACGCTTTTGGATTTGGAATGTGGAAACAGGAGCTTTCTGACGGGAACGGTGGCCTTTGGAGAGAATGGAACGAAATCGAGGGTCAAGGCGATCCTGAATTATAAAAAGCCCACTTTTTGGGTCATTCTGGCGGGAGTATTGGCATGCCTAGCAATGGGAGTCTTTTTTATGACCAATCCGAGCGGGAACTCCATCGGTTCTTGGTTGAAGTATTCGACAAAGCTTCAGCGGACGGATGTTGTGTATGACGAAGAGGGAAACGCGCGGGAGATATCTTTTGACATAAAATTACGCAATTCTTCGAATGGCATCCTGCTTTCAGGGAGTGTTCTCTATGATGGAAACACCTATTATGATGCCAAAGCGGTATTCAAGGACAAATGGGAAGGAGACGGTGGGAATCTCTTTTTTATCCCCAAGGATTATGCTTTAGATGTCTGGGAGGATTATGTTCGGATTGATCCGTTAGATGATAAAATGGACGCCTATCTGCTGTCGATTACGACTGCGGGAGAGACGAAGTCCTATTCTTCTGAGAAACCGGAAGGGAAAGAATCCAATGTAACGGATGTGCCTGTGGGAACGGACAAAACCTTAGATACGCGCCAGGAAGGTGATAAGAAAGAACGCATAAGCGTGAGCGAGAGAGAGTATGGAGAAATCTATGAATTCATGCAAGAGTTTATGACATTTCCAGTGATCTGGGACTTTGATCAGCAGAACATGTCAGGCGCGGTGGATTATTTCGGCCAAAAGTGGGTATGGACGGATGTTACGGATTTGGAGTATGATGCCGAGGCGAAAGCATTTTATGTGAGTGCCAATGACTTTGTCGAGAAAATGGGGCAGTATTTTGTCTTGTCTGACAGCGCGCGAAAGGCGATCGAAGAGAAATCGCGGCAAGGGAAATTCGAGATTTGCGCCGACAACTACTTGCCATGGTTTTGGGGATTTTCCTTTGGAATAGATCGGGTCGAGGTAAAGGAAGGGATTTATTATGTACATGGGTACAATGCGGAAATTACGGAGAACCGCGCACGAAATTCTGATATCATGCTGATAGGCGGCAACACAGATCCTTTCCTGGAATTTAATGCGGTGATGGTGAGGGATGAAGAGGACGGAAGGTTCAGATTAAAGGAACTGGATGGTCTGAAATATGGACCAGGGCGCAAGGTAAATGTTACGCAGATAAGCGATGCAGAGAGGATGGAATTGGTCGAATTTGCGGAGCTTTTCACGGAAGGATCGGTTCTTGAACAGTATGATCTAAACGACCTGACGGGAGTCTTTGATTTTGCAGCACAAAAAATCCTACAGACACATCCTGAAGCCGTTCGGGAAGGGGATGACGGATGCTGCGTTGTATCGCTCTCCGAGTTAATGAGCTTTATGGAACAGCATTTTTACCTGCCCAATGGATTTGAAAAGTGTCTGCCCAGAGAAGGGGATGGAACGGACGCTTACCCTTGTCTTGGAAAGGACGGCGTCATGTTTCTAAAGAAAGAAGTTGCGGAAGGCTTTAACCTGCGATCCGATCTCCCTGTGATTCAAAATGAAAGGTATTATAGTTTCGGCGTTTTTAATGTGGACGCGGAATCGCTAAGGAGCAAGCTGGCAGCGGAAGGAAAGGATCTGACCACCATAAATACTGCCGTAGAGGAGCAATATCCATATGAACTGGCAGCCTTCGCAGCCGTGCGCGGCAAGGATGGAAGGCTAAGGCTATTGTTTTTTGAGTCGTATGATTTGTGATGCAGGATGGAAGAGGCAGATGTACATTGAATTATGTAAAAGCAAATGGAAAGAAAGCATTAAAAATCCATTGCTTAGGTGCCATAAAAGCAATGTCAACTGTATAGTTTGATGAGTAAAATTAATAAAATATACTAAACCTATTGACAAAGTAGGTAAATGGGTGTAATATCGACAATATCAATAGAAAGGAAGCCAAGAACATGAAAAGTATAGCAATCAGAGCACAACTGAACATGGCATGTTGCTGTCGAATGTCTTGTCGCCGGGCAGGTGAGTTGACTGTTCATGACGGCTTCTTTGGCTGTGCATGATTTTATGATTACGGATCATAATTGAGTCAACAAACCGCCTGTGATAATGCATGGGCGGTTTTCTTTTGCGTAAATTTACTCGGAAGTAATGAAGTAGCTTAAAGAATAAAGAAGTGAAACGAAAGGCATTACAAATGGAGATATGGTATAAAACAAACCTGGGGGAGGTCAATTGGCAGGAGGTAGCGGACGTGCTTCGGCACTCCGGACTCTCTGACCATACGGCAGAAGAACAGAGGAAGGCCTTTACAAATAGTGGAGCCGTTGTCTTTGTCTACGACGGAAGGAGGATCGTTGGAGTTGCGAGGGCGCTGACGGATGGGCTTTTCCAGGCGGCGATCTATAATGTGGCGCTGGAGGAAGCATATCAGGGAAATGGGATCGGGCGAGAGATGATTCGAAAGCTTTTGGAACAGCTAAAGGGTCAGAATGTGATTCTGTATACCCATCCGCAAACGGTTCTTTTATATGAAAAGCTGGGTTTCCGAAGGGCAAAGACGGCAATGGAATATTTTGATGGAGCAGGAGATCACCTCCAATGGATGGAGGACGAGGGCTTTTTCTTGCCGAAGGATTATCGCTTTGAGGAAGAAATAGGCAGGGCCGACATGCAGGGACCCGCATGGAAGAAAGAGAGGTAGGGACATGGCAGAACAAATGGAAATTCTAGTTGGAGAACTGAATGATGGCATAAATAAGGCTGGCTTAGCAAAGAATCAGGCTGAATATGAAAAGTATTATCAGTTGGTTTTTGATCGCTTAGATCAGCTGGAAAAACACTTGGAGGATCATCGATTCCTTCTCGGGAATCAGTTGACGGAGGTTGACGTAAGACTATATGTCACCCTGACGAGATTTGACATAGCATATTACTTTGGATACCGCCTAAATAAAAAGCGGAGTCGGGATTATCATAATTTGTGGAATTATGCGAAGGACCTTTATTCCAAACCGGGATTTCGTGACATCACGGACTTTGATGCCATCAAGAGAGGGTACCTGCTCGGCGCAGAAAATAATCCTGACGGGATCTTGCCGGAAGGACCTGACGTAAGTGTATGGTTGGAATCGAACGATCGGGCGGCGAAATTTGGCTCTTTGAAGAATGGATGAAAGATTGGTTGACAAATAGCGTGGGAGGTTAAGACATGGCAGTAGTAGATCACGTAACGAATGGAGAAATAAAAAGCGGCGGGAAATTTGAGCGTCAGGCAAATCGCTTTACGACACCCTTTGGAGAGGGAGAAGGCGAACTCCCTGTCGAGAAGGGGAGATATCGTTTATTATGGGCTCCTGTTTGTCCCTGGGCAAACCGTTCCATCATTGTGCGGCAGCTCTTAGGATTGGAGGACGCGATTTCGGTGGGAACGCTGGATCCCATACGACCTGACGTACCCTGGTCGGATTGGGCATTTACTTTGGATGAAGGGGATAAGGATCCCGTTTTGGGAATCCACCTTTTGAGCGAGGCGTATAAAAAAGCAGATCTAGACTATCAGGGGAGATTCACCGTTCCAGCCCTTGTAGATCTAACAACGGGTGCCGTGGTCAATAATGACTATTTTAATTTGACATTGTATTTCGAAACTGCATGGAAGAAATATCATAAGGAGTATGCGCCAAATTTGTATCCTGAGGAGCTTCAGGAGGCGATTGACAAGCTGAATGCATATATCTTCCACGATGTCAATAACGACGTTTACAAGGCGGGTTTTGCGACAAGTCAGGAAGCCTATTCAAATGCATACCACTTAGTATTTGATGCATTTGACGTCTTGGAGGAAAGGCTGTCAAAGCAAAGGTTTCTCTTTGGAGATTATGTCACGGAATCGGACATCCGGCTTTATGTTACGCTGGCAAGGTTTGACGTGGCGTACTTCAACGGCTTTCGCGTGAATAAGAAAATGCTTCGGGATTATCCAAATTTATGGGCCTATGCGAGGGATTTGTATGCAGAAGCTGCCTTTGGACAGAATACGAACTTCGAGGCCATAAAAAAGCATTATCATTTATGTTGCCTTAAGACAAATCCAAACAATATTTTACCTTTAGGTCCCGATCTGGAGCCATGGAAGGAACCGGCAAACAGAGAGTATTTGAGCAAGGATCCAGAGCATAAGTTCAGGTATGAGTAAAAAGTTCAGCAATTCGAGAATGTAGAATAAGCAAAGGGAGGAATCGTCATGGGAAAGATTTATCACAATATTACGGAGTTAATTGGACATACACCGCTATTAGAGTTACATGGATTGGAGAAGGAATGGAATACGACCGCGCATGTCTTTGGAAAGCTGGAGTTTTTTAATCCGTCTGGTTCCGTAAAGGACAGAATTGCCTTCAACATGATTAAGGCAAAGGAAGAGGCGGGAGAATTAAAGCCTGGTGGAACCATCATCGAAGGCACCTCTGGAAACACTGGCATTGGCATTGCATCCATTGGCGCAGCGAAGGGATATCAGGTGAAAATCTGCATGCCAGACAATCTCTCAGCGGAAAGAACAAAGATTCTAAAAGCCTTTGGCGCAGAGGTGTACCATACGCCGGGTGAGCTGAACATGGCAGGCGCAGGCGCGAAGGCAGCAGAGCTTTTAGCGGCTACGGAGAATGCCGTTGTGCTCGGGCAGGGCGGGAATCCGAATAACCCGCTGGCACATTATAAAACGACAGGTCCCGAGATCTGGGAGGACACGGAAGGCAAGATTGACATTTTTGTGGCAGCGTCAGGAACTGGCGGAACGGTGAGCGGCACCGGAAAATATCTGAAGGAAAAAAATCCAAGCATTCAGGTGATTGGCGTGGAACCTGCCGGAAGCGCCGTGTTAAATGGCGGGGCTCCTGGACCTCATAAAATCCAGGGTATCGGCGGCGGAGCAACGCCTCCCGTGACGGATGTCAATATTTTTGACGAGGTAATTGACGTGACCGATGAGGATGCTTATGCCTATGCACGGAGAGTACCCGTTGTAGAAGGCTTTACCGTAGGCATTTCTGCCGGAGCTGCTCTGCGTGCCGCCTACGAAGTGGCAAGCCGCCCTGAGAATGCGGGCAAGAATATTGTAGTGATCATTCCCGACAGTGGTGATCATTACCTGTCTGGAGATCTTTTTGAATAATGCAATCATCACTATTCATTTTGCCCGCAGCGTGCCTGCGGGCCTTTTTGTTTTCCATGAAAAAGTACTTGACGCAATTAGGAGGGCGTGTTATTATCTGTAGTTAGAAATGCCTAACCAAAGAAAAAGGACAGAGTAGTGCATCTATAAGTTTCCAAAAATGAAATCCGCGAAATGCGGTTTTTTATGAGATATGGGTTAGAGTAATCTAACTACGAAGGGTGGGAGGTGAAGGCATATGAGTATAAATGGAAGAAAGAACGTGGACGAGCAAAAGCTTAGGGAGCGGGAAGTGGTCATTGAGCGCTTGCGGGAAAGAGGCTGTCGCATTACGAAACAGCGCCTGATGCTGCTAGACGTTATTCTTGGAGAGGAATGCTCGAGCTGTAAGGAGATATTTTATAAGGCTTCCAAGATAGACAAAGGGATTGGCACTGCCACAATCTATCGCATGATCAATATGCTGGAGGAGATCGGCGCCATTAATAGAAAAAACATGTACAAGATTGCGTGCGGTCAGGCATGCGGAAAAGAGAATGCCTGCATAATCGAATTTGAAGACGCTACCGTCTTGGAGCTTTCCGCAGAGAAATGGCATCAGGTAATACGAGAGGGGCTCAAGGCAAATGGCGTTGCGGATGGAAAGATCATTCGCAGTGTGTCTGTTCTGCCCTGTTCCTGTGAAAGACGTTAACCTCCTATCATCCCCCTAAGTGCCGAAGTCGTCGGAGGGACCATATGCCCTCCGATGATAGATGGCCTATTGCGCACCTTGCGCAATTTTTTATTGACATTCTATGAACAAACACATATAATGTTCACAGAACATTAGAAATAACTAACCACATGGGATGAATCAAACAAGAAGAATAGGAGAACACAATGGGAAAAGCATTTTCTGAGGAGGAACGGGAACGGGTGCAGGAAGCGCTTAGGCGTGTAGGCTTAAAGCTTCTGGCGGAGAACGGAATTCGGAATGTTTCCATTCGGAGGCTGACGCAGGAGGTCGGGATCGCGCAGGGCGGTTTTTATACCTTTTATCAGGACAAGGAAGACTTTGTCATGGACCTCATGTGCCTGAGAGTGCGTGAGAAAACGCAGGCCATGCTTGACAAGAAGAAGGATACGTTGAAGGATCCAAGAGGCTTTTTGGTGGAACTGCTCTATCGTGAGGGAATGCATCTAAAGGAGAATAAGGCATTTCAAAATGGCGAGAGCGGAACACTGGAGTTTTGGACGCGGGCTTCGAAGCGTGGCGAAAACGAGATTCATGACACCTATCTGTCGTTCCTGGAGCAGCTTTTGACTTATTGGCGGAAGCAGGGCTTAGTGATCGAGTGCGATCTAAATGGATTGTTGAACGTGGGGCTGGCCGCGGGGATGCTTTTCACCAACGCGAAGACATTTGATGAAGATTATTTCCCGATGATTTACAGGGCGTTTTGTGAAGCGGAAATCGACAGGTTTTTTAAGGTGGTGAAGGCGTGAACGACGCAAAGAAACAAGAAGAAAGAATACAGTTAATCACGACGGGGAAGCTGTACCCCTTACTCGTGAGGATGGCCATTCCTTCCATGATCGGCATGATTGTCAGCACGGTCTATAACCTGACGGATACTTATTTTGTGGGAAAGCTAAATGACGCAACGCTGACGGCTTCCGTGGGCGTGGTGTTTAGCTTTGTCTCAGTGGTTCAGGCGATTGGCTTTTGGTTTGGGTATGGCTCTGGTAATTACATTTCAAGGATGCTTGGCAAGAAGGAGAGCGATAAGGCGGAGGAGATGGCGGCAACTGGCGTTATGCTGGCAGGTATTGTTGGCCTTGTCATATTAGTGCTGGGATTATTGTTTCTAAGGCCTGTTGCCATCCTAATGGGAGCAGGAGGAGATGAAGCACTGCTGAACGCAACGATGCGTTATCTTCGAATTACTATCTGTACCGTACCCTTTATGCTATTGTCCAATGTGTTATACAATGAACTGCGTTTGGCAGGAAGTTCAAAAAGCAGCGTGATGGGTCTGATGGTTGGTATGCTTTTGAACATGGTCTTGGATCCCGTGCTGATTCTTTGGGCGGGGCTTGGCGTGGAAGGCGCGGCCTATGCCAGCATGGCGGGTCAGATTGTGGGCCTAGTGCTTTTGTATGATCAGACGAAGAAGGGCGGAAATGTGCCGATTCTGCTGAAAAAAGCAAAACTGGATTGGGCGCATTTGAAAACGATCTTCGCAGGAGGTGCTCCGAATTTCTGCAGACAGGGGATCAGCAGCATCTCGTCCGTTCTTGTCAATCGTGTTGCAGGAGGGTTTGGCGTAGGAGCAATCGCGGCAGTTACCATTGCCATCAAGGTCGCTTATATCGCGTATGCACTGGTGATTGGATTTGGACAGGGCTTTCAGCCCATTTGTGCGATGAATTATGGCGCGCAAAAATATGACAGGATTAAGAAGGCGTTTTTTATGGCGTTACTTACCGTAACGGCATTTCTGCTCCTGACAACGGGGATGCTTTATTGCAAGGGAGATCTGTTTATCAGCGCCTTTACGGGGGAAGAGGAGGTGGCAGCCTTGGCAAATAGGATGCTACGTGCACAGTGCGTAATTCTTCCCTTTATGGGGTATTACATCCTCATTGGCATGCTGCTTCAAAACATCGGAAGATTTGCCTTGGCAACTTCCGTAACGACACTGGAAAACGGATTTTGCATGATCCCTGTTTTGTATGCGTCCTGCGCATTGCTAGGGGAGGCAGGGCTCGTTTGGTTTAAACCGATCTCCAGCGGGTTGGCGTTGCTCATTTCCTTAGGGATTGGTACCTATGCCTGGAAGAAATATCTTGGGAAGTAGCCCGAGGAAGTGAGGAAGTGAACGAACGAAAGCTTAAAGGGAAATCATAGAGTGAAATCATAGAGTGAAATCAAATCGTGAAAGCTTAAAGTGAAATCATAAAGTGAAATCATAAAGTAACGTGACAGGAAAGGAAGCGAAGGCTATGAAATATTGTATTCCTTTTGAGGAGATCAGAAAAGAGGATGTGGCGAGTGCCGGCGGAAAGGGTGCGAATCTCGGAGAAATGACGGCAGCAGGGATTCCAGTTCCCCAGGGGGCGGTTCTTACGGCGGCAGCCTATGAGAAATACATGGAGGAGAATGGAATCGCTCCAGAGGCCCATAATGACGCCGAGGAGCTTCGTAATTGCATTCGCAAGGGAAATCTGCCTAAGAAGATCAAAAATGAGCTTACGGCGTATTATGAGGCGTTAGGAGACAATGCAAGATTGGCCATCAGATCCTCCGCAACCGCCGAGGATCTGGAGGACGCAAGCTTTGCAGGACAGCAGGAGACCTATTTGAATGTTGTGGGGCTGGAAATGATCTTTCAAAAGGTCAAGGATTGTTATGCCTCCCTATGGGGGGATCGTGCCATCAGCTATCGAAAAAACGCAGGCTATGATCAGCAAAGGGTTGCACTGGCAGTTGTCCTTCAGGAGATGATCGAGAGTGAAAGCGCGGGCGTCATGTTTACCAGTGACCCGTCGGGAGATCCGAGGAATGTCCACGTTAACGCATCCTATGGCCTTGGAGAGGCCGTGGTTTCAGGCATTGTCAGTCCTGATGAATATGTCTGTGACAGAGAAGGAAGGGTTTTAAAATCCGTCATTGGAAGCAAGGAATATCAGATTGTTTATGGCGAGAATGGGACGGAGAAGGTAGCCGTGGACGATGCAGCGCGCAAGGCGCAGGTGCTCTCCGAGAAAGAAATTCGCGCGCTTGTGGCAGAGGGCATGAAGATTGAAAAGCACTATGGGCGCCCTATGGATATTGAGTGGGCAGTGAGGGACGGCAGGATCTATATACTTCAGGCGAGAGCCATTACGACCTTAAGTCGGCAGGAGGAAAGGACTTTTACGGAGGAAGACTTTGCAAAGTATCCCAAGGTACAGCCCGCCAAGGGAAAAATGAGGGAGAATGTTTTATTTAATCTAGAGAAAACGCCGACACCGTACTTTCCGCTGGATCATGATTTTGGCGGTCTCGTGGGAGAGCAAAAGGGAATCCTGTTCGAGGAGATCGGCATAAAGTTTGGTGACAGTATGTATCCGATCGATCAGGACGGAGTCAATTTTCTGACACAAAGCAAACCCAGCGTTACGCGCAAGGTCTTTCAGATTCCGCACTACCTTAGGATGATCAATGATGCGGATCAGAATGTCAGAAAGGCGGATGCTTCGCTGGAGCAATGCAGAGCGACATTTGAAAAAGAAAAGCAGGCAGATCCAAAGACGACACAAGAAATCGGAAGCTCCTTAAAGCGTATGCGCGAGCTGATTGGAAAGACGGCCTATGACAGATTTTTATATGCACTTTTTCCAAACGCCATCGAAAGCATGCGCGTCAACAAGGAACTGAAAAAGTGGGGAGAGAACTGGAATTCCTATGATTTGTTGGAGGGATTGTCCTATGTTACGGCCGATCTAAACAGGGAGATGTCACAGCTCGCCGAATGGATTCGTGCAGATGAGAAAAGAAAGGAATTTGTCTTAAGCAGGGAGTATGAGGAAATTTGCGCAGAGTATCCAGACCTTGCGGAGCAGTTTGCTGCGTTTTTAGAGAGATACGGTGGGAAATCAGATTTTAACTGCTATTGCTATATCTCGAAATCCTGGCGGGAGGAGCCAGACAGGTTCTTAAAGGTTCTGCGCCCCATGGTAAAAAAGTCGGAGAGCAAGGTGCCTACCATGGTGGAAGGACTGGAGAAGTATCAGGCGATTTTAAGCAAAGCCAAGAGCTCCATGTCAGCAAAGAAATTCGAGGCCTTTGAAAAGCGCGCCGAGGCTCTCAGGCACTATCATTACATACGCGAGGCAACACAGTATCTCTGGGAATCGGAGTTTGAGTATTGCAGAATGCTTTTGCACAAATTGGAAAAGCTAACGGACCATTCCTATGAGGATTATTTATATCTCTTTGCGGACGAATTCTTTACCGTCTGCGAGCATGGCTGGACGGAGAAGGAACAGGGTCTGGTGGAGAAAAGAAGAAGGATGCGACCGCTGGCGGTTGCTTATTGGCAAAAGGCCATGCAGGATGCCCTGGAAAATGGGGAGGATGGCATCACGGGCATTGGCGGATCCGCCGGACAGGCATCGGGAAGGGTATGCATTGTCAGATCGCCGAAGGAGTTCGATAAGCTTTGCGAGGGAGATATCTTAGTCTGCACCTACACCGATCCTGAGTGGACGCCGCTCTTTTGCCTGGCAGCAGGCGTTGTAGTGGATACGGGCGGAACGCTTTCCCATGCAGCCATTGTTGCAAGGGAATATCAGATTCCTGCCGTCCTTGCCACGGGAGATGCCACAAAAAAGCTAAAGGACGGTGATTTTGTCATGGTGGACGGAACCTCTGGCAAGGTCATCCTTACCAAGTGATAATATTTCTCATTAAGCGCGCCTCCGATTGACTGTCCTTACCTTGGAGAAGTACAATAAATTATACCCTTTGGAAGGGCTTAGACAAATCGACAAAACAAGGTTTTGGAGGACAAGAACATGAAAATTGGAAAATGGGGATTGTTTCTTGGGGGAGTGCTGTTTGGCACGGCAGGAATTAAAATTTTAGCTAGCAAGGATGCAAAAAAAGCATACACTCACGCGACTGCAGCGGTTCTCAGGGCAAAGGATTGCGTCATGGAAGTGGCTACCAATGTCAAGGAAAACTGTGGTGACATCTATGATGATGCTAAGCAGATCAATGAAGACAGAGCCGTAAAGGAAGAGGAATCCGTGATTTCCGATGCGGCGAACGCAAACGATGCCGAGTGAGAATCAAAAAACGGAGGGGCTGTCAATTTGGCAGCCCTTTTGCATTCGTTATTTGAGAGTTGAAGAGGTGGATGCTTATGAAATGTAAAATCATGCACGAGTCACGCGGAAGACTTCGCGTTCACATGGTGCTGACAAGAATGACTCTGCACCAGGCTGACGTGGCGGAATACTATCTGAGAGCCCTTCCGGCCGTGACGAAGGTAAAGGTTTATGACAGGACGGCAGATGCCGTGATCTGGTTCGATGGGCAGAGGGACGAGATTATCATGGCGCTGGCTCGCTTTTCCTTTCAGAATGAGGAAAACGAGAAGCTGGTACCTGAACATACGGGACGCGAGTTAAATCGCAGGTATGAAGAAGAACTGGTGATGACCATTGCCAAGAGATATTTGAAAAAATGGTTATTGCCGCTTCCCATTCACAGGTTCTTGTCTATCATCAATGCCTGCAAATATGTATGGAAGGGAATTCGAAGCCTTTGTAAGGGACAGGTGGACGTAAGCGTTTTGGATGCAACTGCGATATCCGTATCCATGCTCCGCGGCGATTTTGGCACGGCGGCTTCCGTCATGTTCCTTCTTAGAATCGGTGAGATCCTTGAGGAATGGACGCATAAAAAGTCCGTGGACGATCTTGCAAGAACGATGTCGCTTGGCGTTGAGAAGGCATGGGTAAAAATGGATGACTCCGAGGTATTGCTGCCAATTACGCAGATTCAGGCAGGCGATCTCGTTATTGTGAGAACGGGAAGTATGATCCCCTTGGATGGATGTGTATGCAAAGGGGAGGCCATGGTAAATCAGGCATCCATGACGGGAGAATCTCTGCCGGTAAAAAAGGATGTTGGATCCTATGTGTATGCGGGTAGCGTTGTTGAGGAGGGCGAGTGCCTCCTCCGGGTCGACAAGGTTTCCGGAACCGGCAGGTATGACAGGATCGTCAGGATGATTGAGGAGTCGGAGAAACTAAAGTCTGAGTCAGAAAACCGAGCAGCCCGACTTGCCGACAGGCTTGTGCCGTATACGCTTGGCGGAACGCTGCTGACCTATTTGCTGACAAGAAATCCGACCAAGACTCTTTCTGTTCTCATGGTTGATTTTTCCTGCGCGTTAAAGCTTGCCATCCCCATTTGCGTGCTGTCTGCCATGAAAGAGGGAAGCGAGCATGGAATGACCATTAAGGGAGGAAAATTCCTTGAAGCAGTGGCGCAGGCAGATACCATCGTCTTCGACAAAACGGGTACGCTGACGCATGCCATGCCAAGGGTGGTCGAGGTCATTCCCTTTCACGGAAGCGACGCAGATGAGGATCTTCGCATGGCAGCCTGCCTTGAAGAGCATTATCCGCATCCCATGGCCAATGCCGTGGTTGATGCTGCACTTGAAAAGGGGCTGACACATGAGGAAATGCATTCGGAGATCAGCTATGTTGTCGCACATGGAATTGCCAGTACCATAGATGAAAAGCGCGTGGTGATCGGCAGCTATCATTTTGTGATGGAGGATGAAGGCTGCAAAATTGCTCCAGAGGACCAGGAAACCTTTGATGCCTTGACGGGAGAGCAGTCCTATCTGTATTTTGCCGTTGGCGGCGTGCTTTCCGCCGTGATCTGTATAGAGGATCCCGTGAGGGAGGAAGCACCCGAGGTGATCAAAAGGCTTCGGGAGCTTGGATTTCAAAAGATCGTCATGATGACGGGCGACAATGAAAAAACGGCGGCAGCCATGGCGAAAAGAGTCGGCGTGGACGCTTATTATGCAGAGGTTTTGCCTGAGGAAAAGGCTGCGTTTGTCAAAAAGGAAAAGGAAGAGGGCAGAAAGGTCATTATGATCGGTGATGGCATCAATGATTCTCCCGCACTGTCGGAAGCAGATGCTGGAATTGCAATCAGTACTGGCGCGGCCATTGCGAAGGAAATTGCTGATATCACGATATCTGCGGAAAGCTTGGATGCGATCGTGACGCTGAAGGAACTGAGTAATGCACTGACAAAACGGATTGACGGGGATTATCGGTTCATCATAAGCTTTAATGCAGCCTTGATTCTGCTTGGCGTTGGAGGGATCATTCAGCCTACCACTTCCGCGTTACTACATAATGCATCGACCTTGGGCATAGGATTAAAAAGCATGACGACACTACTCTAATAATTTTTTCGAGAGCAACATGCGGAGCTGATACTTTTTATCAATTACGCATATTGATTTTGAATGGAGAACGCTGTATAATGGCATACAGTTAGAAATAACTAACTACCTTTGAAAACTCATGTGAAGGCCTGGTGTATCGGAGGGGTGCCGCCCTCCGATGTGCCCTGGTCTCAGAATAGGCGAAAAGCCTAATTTTTTTGCCGTTCTCTATTGGAAATGGCGGAAACGTAAATAAACTGAGCAGCAAAGGGAGACACTAAAAAACATAATCGGTGAATAAGAAAATGGGAGGCAGAGCATGAATTATTTAGAGATTGAAAAGGTTGTGGGAAGAGAAATCTTAGATTCGAGAGGAAATCCTACCGTGGAGGCAGAGGTCATCTTAGTTGACGGAACCATAGGAAGAGGAACTGCTCCCAGCGGTGCATCTACGGGCGAATTTGAAGCCTTAGAGCTACGCGATGGCGACAAGGCAAGATATCTTGGCAAGGGCGTGACCAAGGCCGTAGAGAATATTAATGGCATTATCAATCAAACGATCGTCGGCATGGATGCATCAGACATTTATGCCATTGATCAGGCCATGATCAAGGCGGATGGGACGAAGGATAAGTCAAGACTTGGCGCAAATGCGATTCTAGCGGTATCCATTGCGGCAGCGAGGGCTGCATCCATCTCCCTGGATATTCCCCTGTACCGATTTCTGGGCGGTATTTCAGGAAACAGGCTTCCTGTTCCAATGATGAACATTTTGAATGGCGGCGCACATGCCACCAATACCGTGGATACGCAGGAATTCATGATCATGCCCGTCGGCGCGCCCTCCTTCAAGGAGTGCCTGAGATGGTGCGCAGAGGTGTTCCACGCGCTGGCATCCATCTTGAAGGCGAAAGGCCTTGCAACCTCCGTTGGTGATGAAGGCGGCTTTGCCCCGAACCTTTCCAGTGATGAGGAGACCATCGAAACCATTTTGGAAGCCATCAAGAAGGCTGGCTACGAACCCGGCAAGGATTTCATGATTGCCATGGATGCGGCATCTTCTGAGTGGAAGAGCGAAAAGGGCAAGGGCTTCTACAAGCTTCCAAAGGCAGGCACGGAATATACGACCGATGAACTGATCGAGCATTGGGCGGCATTATGTGAAAAATATCCCATCATCTCCATTGAAGATGGTCTGGATGAGGAGGACTGGGAAGGCTGGCAAAAGCTCACAAAGAGATTAGGAGACAAGGTTCAGCTTGTGGGTGATGATCTCTTTGTTACAAATACCGAAAGACTTTCCAAGGGCATTGAGATGGGCGCGGGCAACGCGATCCTGATCAAGCTCAATCAGATAGGCTCCGTTTCCGAGACGCTGGAGGCCATTAAGATGGCACACAAGGCTGGCTACGCCGCCATTTCCTCCCACCGCTCCGGAGAGACGGCGGATACGACCATCGCTGACCTGGCAGTTGCATTAAACACTTGCCAGATCAAGACGGGCGCACCTTCCAGATCCGAACGCGTGGCAAAATACAATCAGCTGCTTCGCATTGAAGAGGAGCTGGGCAGCAGCGCGGTTTATCCGGGCAGAAAAGCATTTAACGTAAAGTAACTATCAGGGGATTTTCTGTTGACGACCATTTTAGGAAGTCACGCAGGGAATCCCCTGATTCCATTACTGAAGTTATTCACTCAAAAAACTTCTTGACATTTTAATGAGGTTAGAATATACTAACCTGTGAAGTTAGGGATGGCTAATTATTTTTGGTAAAATGCATGGAATTATGATGCGTTTTCTTTTTGAGACATAGTTAGTCATGCATAACTAAACACATGAGATTGAGGAGGTTTGAAATGATGCCGCTAATTTATGCTGTTCCAGGTGAGGAAAGCGTCGTAAAGAAGGTCGGAGGAAGCGAGCAGGTCAAACGTCACCTTGAGAATCTTGGGTTTACGCCGGGGGGATGTGTGACGCTGATCAGTACGATCGGAGGCAACGTGATTGTCAAGGTGAAGGAGTCCCGCATCGCTCTTGACGAGGATTTGGCTAGGAAAGTTATGGTGTAAAATCACAACGAATACATGAGTTAGGGAGGAAAAAGTGAGTATGAATTTAAAGGAAGTAAAGATTGGTCAGACCGTTACCGTGGTGAAGCTTCACGGTGAGGGTGCAATTAAAAGAAGGATTATGGACATGGGAATCACAAAGGGCACGGAGGTTTACGTTCGTAAGGTAGCCCCCCTTGGAGATCCCATTGAGGTAACCGTAAGGGGATACGAGCTTTCCATCCGCAAGGCAGATGCGGAAATGATTGAGGTAAAGTAGGGAGAGGAGAGGGATCATGAGTATGAAAATTGCACTTGCGGGTAATCCGAACAGTGGTAAGACGACGCTATTTAATTCCCTGACTGGTTCCAATCAGTTCGTTGGTAACTGGCCAGGTGTTACCGTAGAAAAGAAGGAAGGAAAGCTAAAGAAGCATGATGACGTAACGATCACGGACCTTCCTGGTATTTATTCTCTTTCTCCATATACCTTGGAGGAGGTAGTTGCAAGAAACTATCTGATCGGTGAACGGCCAGATGCGATTTTGAATATTGTGGATGGAACAAATCTGGAGCGTAACCTGTATCTGACCACGCAGCTGATCGAGCTTGGCATTCCCGTTGTCATTGCCATAAACATGATGGATGTCGTTCGAAAGAATGGCGACAAGCTGAATACGAAGGAGCTGGCAAATAAGCTTGGATGTCAGATCATTGAGATTTCCGCACTGAAGGGAGAAAAGACGATAGAAGCGGCTGAGGCAGCCATTGCTGCGGCGCAGGCTGGAAAGAAGGTGCCGATGCATACCTTTTCGGGACCAGTGGAGCACGCCATTGCACATATTGAAGAGGCCATCGTACATGACCTTCCTGAGGAGCAGCAAAGATGGTATGCCATTAAGGTATTTGAACGGGATGACAAGGTGCTGGAGCAGTTAAAGATTTCTCCGGATACCCTGGCACACGTGGAAAAGGATATTGTGGCAGCAGAAAAAGAGATGGATGATGATGCCGAGAGCATTATCACGAATGAAAGATATGTTTACATCGCAGAGCTGCTCAAGGGTGTATACAAGAAAAAGGATGCGCATCTTCTCAGTCACTCTGATAAGATCGACCAGATTGTCACGAACAGATTCCTCGGACTTCCCATCTTTGCGCTGGTGATGTTCCTGATCTATTGGATCGCCATGGTTGGCGTCGGCGCGTCGGCAACGGATTGGGCAAATGATGGATTGTTTGGAGATGGATATCATCTGTTTGCCATCGGCAGCAGCGAGGCGGAAGAAGCCGGCGAGGAATATACGGCGGCCATGCAGGCAGTCGATGCCTTTATCGGTTTTGACGAGGAGGCAAGCATTGAGGATTTGAAGGCATTTGTTCCGACGGAAACGGAAGTGACCTATACCGTTGAGGATGAGGAGACCTTGGAGCAGAGCGACATCACCGTATACTATGAGGCGGTTCCTGACGGAGCGGAGGATGACGTGAATTCCATGAGCTATCTGGATGCCGTGGAATATTTTGAAAAGAATGGCTTTGAGGAGCCTGATCCTGCAGATTACGGCGTATGGGTTCCCGGCGTTCCCGTGCTGGTAGAGGGAGGTTTGGATGCCATCGGCTGTGCGGATTGGCTAAAGAGCCTGATTCTGGATGGTATCGTTGCCGGCGTTGGCGCAGTCCTTGGATTTGTGCCTCAGATGCTGGTGCTGTTCTTCCTGTTAGCCTTCGTTGAAGCAAGCGGTTACATGGCCCGCGTGGCATTCGTGCTTGACCGTGTATTCCGTCGTTTTGGTCTTTCCGGAAAGAGCTTTATTCCGATCCTGATCGGTACTGGTTGCGGCATTCCTGGAATCATGGCTTCCAGAACCATTGAAAATGAGCGCGACAGAAGAATGACGATCATGACGACGACCTTTATCCCCTGCGGCGCGAAGCTTCCCTTCATCGCCATGATTTCAGGTGCTATCTTTGGCGGCAGCGCATGGGTTTCAACGGGCTCCTATTTCATCGGCATCGCAGCAATCATTTGTTCCGGCATCATTCTGAAGAAGACGAAGATGTTTGCGGGCGATCCGGCTCCCTTTGTCATGGAGCTTCCCGCATATCACTGGCCAACCCTTACGAACGTTCTTCGTTCCATGTGGGAGAGAGGCTGGAGCTTCATCAAGAAGGCCGGCACCATCATTTTGCTCTCCAGCATCGTGATCTGGTTCCTTTCCAGACTTGGCTGGGTGGACGGAGCGTTTGGCCTTTTGGAGGAAGAGGAGATTGGAAACAGTATCCTTGCCTCTGTGGGCAATGCGATCGCGTGGATTTTCATCCCTCTTGGTTTTGGTAACTGGCAGGCAACGGTTGCATCCATTACGGGTCTTGTTGCGAAGGAGAATATTGTTGGTACCATGGGCGTCCTGTACGGCGGTGAGGGAAGTGCCTGGTCTGCACTTGCGGCAGCCTTTACGACGGCATCCGGCATGAGCTTCCTGATTTTCAACCTGCTCTGTGCACCCTGCTTTGCAGCCATTGGTGCGATCAAGCGAGAAATGAATAATGCGAAGTGGACCTGGTTTGCCATCGGTTATGAATGTGGGTTTGCCTATGTTGTATCCTTCGTCGTATTCCATTTGATGAGCATGGCGGCAGGAAATGGCAACATCATCGGAATCATTCTTTCCTTTGTCGTGCTTGCCGTATTTGTCTGGCTGCTCTTTAGACCTTACAAGGAAGCAACGACTTTAAAGAAAAAGGTGGCGATTTCATGAGTTGGATTGCTCAAAATTTGGGAACTATTATCATTTGTTTATTTTTAGTTGCAGTAATCGGGGGCATTCTGTATAATATGATCAAGAATAAAAAGAAAGGAATGTCTTCGTGCGGATGTAATTGTAGTTGCTGTCCGGCCGGGGGCGCGTGTCATAGGCATGAACAAAAATCAGTCGGCGGAGGATTATCTTGAAAGTATCCTGATCATTCAGGAAAGGCAGGGAAATGCGAGATCTATTGACGTGGCATATGAGCTGGGCGTGACGAAGCCTAGTGTCAGCGTCGCCATGAAAAAGCTTCGTGAGCAGGGCATGATCACATTTGACGACAATGGATTCATTGCCTTTACGGACGAGGGAAGAAAGCTGGCAAAAAAAGTTTATGACAAGCATAAGCTCCTGACGAAGGCATTGATTGCGATTGGCGTGAACCAGAAGACGGCGGCGGAAGAGGCCTGCCTGATCGAGCATGTCATCAGCGATTCCACCTACAAATGCATTAAGGCATTCGTCAAGAAAACAGAAAGCATGAAATAATGTTATAAAACCCGCAGGCATCACGTCTGCGGGTTTTTATATGTCAAAAAAATGCTTGCAAAATGTAAAAAAATGTAACTAAATGTAACAGCGATATGTATTGTCCTGGGTCATGGAATCTCATATAATGATAGTGGTGGGGTATTTTGGTTGTAGTTTTGTGGAGTATGGGGTGAAAATTTCATGACGGATGAGCTTGTAATGCACATGCAATATGAGAGTGAATTATTGATCACGCTCAATGTTGCTTTATTTTTGATTCTGAGTGGATTAATCATTGCGGTCTTAGCGGATCCTTATCTGAAAAAAGGACACAGGGCGCTTCTTTTGGGAGCCTCCCTGTTGGTTGGCAGCCTGGTCGTGCAGGGACAAGTGGACACCTATCTTGGAATGTACAAGATTTCAAGACTGGGGCGTACCTTGGCCGCCATGTATGGTTATCAGGTCAGACCTTTAGTGATCGTACTGTTTATTCGAATCCTGGATCTTGAGCGGAAGCGAAAATGGATCTGGATTCCGGTCATCATTAATGCCATGGTGTACGCTACGGCGCTGTTCTCAGGAATTGCCTTTTGGTTTACGCAGGAGGTTACCTTTATGCGTGGTCCTTTGGGTTATTGCTGTCACGTGGTCAGCGTACTTCTTTTGTTATATCTCCTTTGGCTTTCGATTCGGAAGTTTGGTTATCATAGAAGATTGGAGACGGCCATCCCGATTGGAATTACTGCAGTGATCGTCAGCGCCATTGTCATCGATTATTTTATGGAATTGGCCAGTTGGGTGAGCTTTCTGACGGTAAGCATGGTTTGCAGCTGCCTCTTTTTCTACCTGTGGCTGCACCTGCAGTTTGCCAGAGAACACGAGCGTGCGCTTAAGGCAGAGCAGGAGGTTCAGATCATGATCGCGCAGGTTCAGCCACACTTCCTCTACAACGTTCTTTCGACGATTCAGGCGCTTTGCAAGGCAAATCCGGACATGGCATATGGAGTGACGGAGAAGTTTGGAAGGTATCTGAAGGAAAATATGGATACGCTTAAGAGCAGGGAGCTGATTCCGTTCAAAAAGGAGCTGGAGCACACGAAGACCTACGCTGAGCTCGAGATGGCGAAGTATCCGAATTTCCGCCTGGAGATCGACGCGAAGGAAGTGAATTTCCTGATCCCTGCCTTGTCCTTACAACCTATTATCGAGAACGCATTGCAGTCGGATGAGCGCATTCGCGAGCAGGGATTGATCCGGGTAAGCTCGTCATGCGAAGGAGATGTTTACGAAATTATTGTCTGGGATAACGGATCAGGATTCCAGCAGAAATCCGACCATGAAAACGATCCCTTCCACATTGGAATTCAAAACGTGCGTGAGCGAATTGAGAGCATGTGCGGGGGTAGCATGGAAGTGGAGACTTTCCCGAATGATGGTACGATCGTGACCATCAAGATTCCGGTCAAGGCTGGCACGAAGGTTTCGTAATGATAGCATAACAGGAACGTAAAACAGGACTTGGGACATTTCATCCCAGGTCCTGTCTTTTATGCTGGTTGTTTTTCTGATTGATTTAAAAAGTATTTATGCTTTGATGAGTCCTTTATACTTTGAGAACGTTCCGCACGGCCTCCTCCACGGCGTCATAGCGCTCGCTGGAGAGCTTTGCAATGAGCTGCTCCTTCGGAGAGAGAATGGTCTTTTCCTGTACCGTTTTTGTTACGGTGGTATCTTCTCCGGTTGTTTCATCGATTACGGTCTCTTCCGTAATGACTTCACTGATCTTCTCAAATTCCCCCGCCATTACCAGATCAAGCTCGCTTGTGCTAAAGCCGCTTAAGTAGATCACGCCGTTTTTGGAGTCGATCTCAGGATAAGTCGTGCGGTTGCCATTCAGATTCCAGAAGACGAGCGTTGGAAGCTTATATCCTGGATTCAACCACTTGTCACGGATTCTTTCAAAGAGCGTCTGACGGGATGCCTTGGGATCCTCGCCGTCCATAGTCCAGCCTGCGCCTCTTGCCGCATCAAATTCCATGTCGGAGAGGATCAGAACATAGGAAGGGAGCTCCTCTTGTTTCAAATTGCCAATCATGGCGGCATCCAAGATGAGATCGAAGGTTGCTTCAAGATCCGTATTGGAGCAGTCAGTATGCTTTTCCATCAAGGTCAAACGATCTGCAAGGCTCTTGCAGCCGGACATGTTTACCATCTGAGGGCGTGCAGAGAAGGTAATGAACTGATCCTTAAAGGGACCAGAGAGCTTCTCTGAGCAATAGATTGCAAGGGCAGTTGCCGCTTCGAGCATGGTCGCGGAGCTGTCCTGACTTACGCGCCTTGTCATGGAACCGGAGCCGTCACGGACAACAAGGGTATTGCCATTGCCGTTTGTCTTATCAGGAAGAAGCTTCCAAAGAGCCTCGTAGTCCTCATTCAACTCAAAGCTGCCCTGCCAATTTCCCTTGGAATATTCATGAACGATCTCCAGCGGATTCAAAACGGAAGCATTCATTTTTGCTTCGCCGCGAAGAACGGCCTGAATATAGGCATGGCGCTTTTCAGCCATTACCTTTCTCAGGAAGGAAGAGTAGCGGAGCTGCTGCTTTGCCGTCATCTTCTCCATGTCGATGGAGTCATAGTCCTTTGCGGACATGTGCTTCTCAACGATATTTAAGTGATCACGAAGCTCTGACAATGCATGGCGATAATCGCGCTCCTGCATGTGCAGGGCCTTTAACAGATGACGAACCTTTCCCTGGTCACCTGGCTTTTTCGTCTGGAGGGAAGGCATCCACTTAGCAAGAAGGGAAACCTGCGCCTTGTTGCCAGCTTGCAATTCCTTCAGGGCGTTTAGGTCCTCGAGCAATTGCTGCGTTACCAGCCTGGTTGCTTCCTTGGCGACCTGCTCCTTGTCGGAAATGGTAAGACGCACGAGATAATCCCAGCGCGTGTATACCGGAATCAGGGGCAGAAGCTCTACGGCGATTTCCGGATGCTTTTCTGCCAAAAAGTCCATGCAGGCATTGAAAACGTCGCGTTCGCCCTTGCCGCCGCGAATGTCGCCGATCTGGAAGAAGAGCTTGATGGCAAGGAGCGCATCCTCGTCATATGCCTTCGCCGCAGCCTCTATGGTTCTTTCCTGCTCAGCGAAGCGAAGCTCCGTTGTTCTCGCATTAAAATCCACGAGAGCGGAACCAGAAGAAGCATGGGTCAGTGCCCCATTCTCCGTCAGGACGAGATCATTCATTTTTGCCGCGGTTTGTGTTAAGGATTGTAAAAAGCGGCTGTGTAAGGAATCGTTCATTACCTGTTTGTCGTTCGTTTGACTCATTGTTACCCCTTTCTCTTAGTTTGCAACCCGTTGCGACTAAACACACAAGAGATTTGCACTCGCACCATCCGCCGGATGACTCACTAATAATTCCACCTATGTTGGATTGCTGTACGTGTTTACAAGCATCGGATCTCACTAAGCCCCAAATTTGAATTAATCCCACATTAATCAGACGTAAAATTGCTGTTCGGGCTTACCGTGATTTAAAGATATCACGTGTCAAAGAAAAAAGCAATAAACCTGCGGTATAGAGCGCTGGAAGATTTTGCTGTTGACAAGAGGATGAAAAAGGATTATAGTTCACAAAGTAAACCGTTTATTTTATGAACTATATTACAGCTTAGGAGGAGACATGGTACAGATCATTACGGATTCAGCGTCAGACATTTTACAGCAGGAGGCAGCGGAATACAAAATTGAGGTATTGCCGCTCAAGGTGAATTTTAACGGAGAGGAGTACTTGGACGGGAAGACCATCGGACATAAGGAATTTTACGAAAAATTGATCGAGACGGACGTGATGCCGACGACGAGTCAGATCCCGCCTGCAGAATATGAAGAAGCCTTTCGAAGGGCTTTAGGGGAAGGCAAAGAGGTTCTTTGCATTACTCTTTCAGGAAAGCTTTCCGGCTGCTATCAGAGCGCACTGATTGCAAGGGAGGACATCTTGGAGGAATGTCTGGATGCAAAGATCTGTGTCGTGGATAGTCAAAATGCGTGCCTTGGGCAGAAGGTTTTGGCAGAGCTGGCCATTCGTCTTCGCGAGGAAGGGATGGACTGCGAAGGGATGGCAAGGAAGCTGGAGGAGATGAAAAATCGAGTGCGCCTTGTTGCACTGATCGATACTTTGGAGTATCTTATAAAGGGAGGCAGGCTTTCCAAGGGAGCGGGTTTTGTTGCGGAGATGCTTTCGATTAAGCCTGTGATTGCCGTGGAGCATGGAGAGGTTGTCGTCCTTGGTAAGGCAAGAGGTTCTAAAAACATGAATAATAAGCTGACGGAGATGGTGGACAAGGCAGGAGGAATTGATTTCTCCCTACCTTTTTCGCTGGCGTACAGTGGCCTAAGTAGCGCACTTTTGGATAAATACATTGCTGACAGCGGAAGACTGTTTCAGGATTATGTAAATGCAGAGGAATTGCCAAAAGCCTGTATCGGTGCAACCATCGGAACACATGCAGGGCCCGGTGCCGTTGGCGTGGCGTTTTTTGCGAAGAATGTATCTGGGGCAGAAATATAAAGATTATTTAAAGAGAAATATAGAGAAGAAATAATATAGAAAAAGAATATGGTATAGAGAAGAAAGAGTATAAGGAAAAAGAAGATACAGAGGGGGAAGGAAAATCTATGGGGAAGGATCACTTCAAGACGGATGAAAACTATATTTCAGAAGAACTGATGGAAGACCTGCTTGGTGCCTGGATGGCGATGTCCATCGGCATTAAGGGGAACCGAATTCTGAAGGATCTTTCCTTTAATGAGATGGTGATTTGTAGGTTGCTCTATCAGGCAGGGCAGGAAGGGCGTGAGATTACGGCTACGGACCTGTGCCATGAAACGCGCCTGTTAAAATCACAGGTTAATAAGGTATTATGTGACCTTGAGGAGAAGGGCTTACTTTACAGACACAGAGATTCCGAGGACAAGCGAAGGGTGTTCCTGCGGATGACGGAGGAAAAAAAGGGCATCTACCTTAAGGAGCATGGCCATGTCATGTCCATCATCCAGCAGGTATGTGACAAACTCAGCAAGGAAGAGGTCGAGGTTTTGGTTGAGAAAATGGGGAAGGTTGTTGACATCATGGATGAGATTTCCGAGTAAAAATAGGCACCAGTTTAATAATATAAAAATCTTTATGAAATCCTTATGATTTATTAAATGATTTCCTTAAACTCAAGCCTTATCATGAGATTTGTAAACAAGATAACCCGAGAGGGAAACAAATTTTAGGAGGATTGAGATTATGAAGAAGGTTTTGGATATTGTAATGATGATGTTTGCTTTGGCTGGTACCGTATTGTTGGTTTATTCCATGTTTCAGCCGATCAAGCTTTGGATTCCACTGGCATTGATCAATGTAGGAGCTTGGATGGCAATCATCCGCCTGTTTATCAGAAATAAGAAAAACGCAGAGAAATAAACTCACGGTATGCAGCATAACTAGGGAGTTGTCTGAGGAGAAATCTTAGGCAACTCCCTTTTTTTGGCACCTTGGTCTATAGGCTAGGACATCAGATCTTCAATTTGGAAAGGACGGGTTCGATTCCCAGGGAGGGAGCTGCAAAAGAGTAAAGTTCGAATCCCTCTCTCAGCGTATAGGCTGGTAGTCAGCCTTTCATACATCCTTGGCTTTTTGAAGAAGCAGGATGCATGAAAGGCTTTTTTGTGTGGTAACAATTCATTGAAACTGGCATTGCAATGAATTATAATAATGTGTATCTTGTACTTTGAAGGGATTTTGATATAAATTATGTGACGAGAAGGAGAAATTAGGATGTTATCTACAAAGGGTGGGAAGCACTTAAATACCTATGTGAAGGATTATGTTGTCTTTGATTTGGAAACGACAGGAATTTCGGTTTATAAGGATGAGGTGGTCGAAATTTCGGCCGTTAAGGTTGCGGATGGAAAGGTCGTCGATGAGTTCTCAACCTTGGTGAATCCCGGCATGCCGATTCCGCCTGATGCCAGTAGCGTGAATGGGATCACGGATGACATGGTTGCAGATGCGCCTGTTTTTGAAAAGGCGTTGAAGGACTTTCTGGATTTCGCGGGAGATCATGTCCTGGTTGGTCACAACATACAGAGCTTTGACATGAAGTTTATCTGCCGTGATGCGTTAAAGTTCTATGGGAAAACGGTTGGCAATGATTTTGTGGACACCCTAAAAATCGCGCAGGCATATCTCCCGGAGCTTAGGCACCATACACTTACGGATCTTGCCTGCCATTATCGCATTGACGCTGCGGGAGCGCATCGCGCACTGAATGATTGCCGCATGAATCAGAAGGTTTTTGAATGTCTTGCAAAGGAGATCGAGAATCCTTCGGAGGCGGCGAGAAATGTGAGAAAATGCCCGCTCTGCGGCTGCGTTTTAAGACTTAGGAGCGGAAGGTACGGAGATTTCTGGGGCTGTACGGGATATCCGGATTGTAGGTATACAGAGAACAAGGCATAGAAAACGGAGGATAGGGTAATGGATTCGATATTGATTAAGGACACGACAAGGGAAGAGCGAGAACGCATTGTAGCGGAATCCATTGGTGACGTAAGTGGCTCATGTGATGGTTGTATGGCTGGACTTGCGGAGATGTATCAGGATTATATTGACGGAAAAAAAGAGATTCATGAGATCAACATGGAATTCCGTGCGAGATATGAATCTGGCGTTGAAGGCCCTGAAAGGGGAGTCTGCACATACATAAGATAAGAACGGAAAGGAAAACGATGATGCGAGAAAACTGATCAATGCATACGAAATCAATGTATAGACACGCTGAAGGGCTATTGCCAAGGGAATCAGGCAATCTCCATCGTACAAAGCTTTACAAAGAACATTCCGATGGATTGGAGTTCCGCAGGCATTTTCTTCGCAGTACTGACGGTTGCTCTGGACAGCACCGAGAGAAAGGAAAAGAAGAAGGAGATTGCAACGGAAGCTTTGTCCCTGACGAAGTATTCGAAATAGTTGAGGACGCGAAGGAGACCATCGAATTCCTAATGTCACAATATGGCGGTACGGAGGGACCGTTGGTATATCCGATCCTTCTAAAAAGTGATTGCACGAACGTTGCGTCAAAGCACATGCTGCGCAAGTTTGTTTATAATCATGTTTGAGGTTGACACTCAGAGCATATCCACATTATAATCTAGTATGATATTTATG
>SVFO01000044.1 GCA_015056795.1 Lachnospiraceae bacterium | reverse complement strand
CGAACCTCAGTTATTATAGCATGGGAGGTTTTTTACTGTAAGCTAAAGCATCTGTTATCCCCCTGCATAGCAGGGGGCTTATAAGGAATTGCCATACAACGAAAATCCCGCATGACGCTGTCCTTTCATGGAGGGTCATGCGGGATTCTTTTATATGTTCATCCAGCGTCCGGAGGCGCCGCAGGGAAGAATGAGACCGCTCTCCGTCACGGGGAGGCCAATTTCATCTGAAACGACGGTGCCTCCGAATTTCTTGGTGATGACGGTGTTTAGCATGTAGGAGAGGACGGCGGGCTGCAGTCCTGTCGTGTAGGAGTTAATGAGGAAGAAGAGAGAGTCTTTCTTTAGGAGCTGCGCGGTGAGCTCAATGAAGGGAAAGATGCTTTCCTCAATTTTCCAGATCTCGCCTTTTGGGCCGCGCCCATAGGAAGGGGGATCCATGATGATGCCGTCATAATGATTCCCACGGCGGATTTCACGTTCCACAAGCTTTACGCAGTCATCCACGAAATAGCGGATGGGAGCGTTTCCCAAACCTGAGGAAATCGCGTTTTCCTTCGCCCAGGCAACCATGCCCTTTGCCGCGTCAACGTGAGTCACGCTGGCACCAGCTGCGGCAGCAGCGACGGTCGCGCCGCCCGTATAGGCAAAGAGGTTCAAGACCTTGATCTCACGGTCAGGGTTTTCTTTTTTGGCTTTTTGGATGATTGCGGAGAACCAGTCCCAGTTGACGGCCTGCTCAGGGAAGAGCCCCGTGTGCTTAAAGCTGAAGGGCTTTAGGTGGAAGGTCAGGTTCTGATAGGTGATTGTCCATTCCTCGGGGAGGCCGAAGAATTCCCATTCGCCGCCGCCCTTGCTGGAACGATGATAATGTCCGTTCTTTTTCTTCCAGCCTTCGTTAGTGTGAGGGGTATTCCAGATGACCTGGGGATCGGGACGCACCAGGCGGTATTGCCCCCAACGCTCTAATTTCTCACCATTCGAGGTGTCTAATACTTCATAATCTTTCCAATTGTTAGCGATCCACATAAAATATTCTCCTATTTTTCGCACGGCGCAATGCTTCGGAATTTCCTGCGCCTTACTTTTGGGTCTATTATAGATTAGTCTATCATACTTTATCTGTTTTTCAAGAAGAATGTCGCGCTGAATTTGAATTGTTTTCTAGTTTTGCTTGCCTTTTTTTCGGTTTCCGTTTATTATTTTTTTGTTGGAATGCGTTAATGCGTTAAAACAATGGCACGCGAAAGCTATTTGCCGCCGTACCTGATTCGTTATGGGGAGGCATTATGGAGTGCGCGGGCAGAAAAGTTGATCAAACGGAGCCTGCGGAAAAGCTTGCAGCATTATGGAGCGCGGGCGGAAAAGACGGGGAGGAAAAGATGGGAGACAATTTTTTGGAAGTGTTGGCGTTTGTTTGTTACCTTGTGATCGTGTTGGGCGTTGGCGTGTACTTCTTTATGAAGGGGCGCACGACGAAGGGTGGCGACAAGGAGTATTTCCTTGGCGGAAGAAACATGAATGGTTGGGTGGCGGCGCTGTCTGCGGGTGCCTCCGACATGAGTGCATGGGTGCTGATGGGATTGCCTGGCTCTATTTATCTTTTGGGCATGGGGCAGGTTTGGATTTCCGTGGGACTGCTCGTCGGTACGATCTGCGCGTGGCTTTTCGTGGCACCAGAGCTTCGCCGTTATTCGATCATCGCAGGAGATGCCATCACGATTCCGCAGTTTTTGACGAAGCGTTTTCAATCGAAGAGCCCCGTGCTTCAGATTATCTGCGCGGCGGTTTTTGTCGTGGCATATTGTATTTATGCAGCCTCCAGCCTCGTGGCCTGTGGCGACCTCTTTACCACGGTGTTTGGCGTTAAGGAGGTGGGCGGCGTTACGTTGGACGCAACCTTCTACATGATCTGTGCCGCAGTGATTATTTTGCTTTATACCTTCCTTGGGGGCTTTAATGCCGTTTGTTGGACGGACTTCTTTCAGGGAATGCTCATGCTGTGTGCGCTGATGGCAACACCGCTGATCGTGAATCTCGCGATGCAAGCTCCGGATTTTGCACCTTTGGCAGAAGTGGCAGAAAATCCGAATTATTACAATCTGCTTTCCAGCGGCAAGATGGACTGGAAGAGTCTTTCCGATATTTTGAGCGGTTTTGGATGGGGCCTTGGTTATTTTGGAATGCCGCACATTTTGGTGCGTTATATGTCCGTAAGGTCTGACAAGGAGATGAAGAAGTCACGCATCATCGGCATTACTTGGACGGCGCTGATTCTTACCATGGCGTCCGTGGTTGGCCTCACTGGCCATCGGTTCTTGGGCGCTTACTTGCCTGAGGGCAGTAAGCAGCTGGTATTTATTACCATCGTCCGCAACGTATTTCCCGCGCTGATCGCAGGAATTATGCTTTCCGCCATTTTGGCAGCATCCATGAGTACTGCAGACTCTCAGCTGCTTGCATCTTCCTCCGCATTTGCGTCTGACGTATACAAGCCCGTTTTTCGAAAGAACGCATCGGACAAGGAAATGCTTTGGGCTGGCCGTATTGTAGTTGCCATCATTTCCGTGATTGCGCTGCTTATTGCCATGAGTCCGAACTGTAAGGGAATCATGGCGCTGGTGGAGTGCGCGTGGGGTGCCTTCGGCGCAGCCTTTGGCCCTGCCATTCTGTTGTCACTTTATTGGAAGCGGTTCACCTATAAGGGCGCCGTAGCCGGCATTGTGGTTGGCTTTTCCGTGGATGCCCTGTGGTACGTATTCTTATCGAGTCCCACTGGTTTATATGAGATTATTCCAGGATTCATCGCAAGCTTTATTGCGGCAGTCGTAATTTCCAAGATGGACAAGGAGCCTTCGAAGGAGATCGAAGAGATGTTTGATAAGGTAGCGCAAGAAGAGTAAGAGATTTACTTGATGAGGCGGAGCTAGAAGAGTAGGAGATTGGTTTATCAAGGCAGCAAAAGAAGCGTAAGAGATTGGTTCGAAAAGGAAAGGGCAAGGGTGAGCATATTGAAAGGTAGGGGAAAGCGTGGAATTTTAGTTCTTCTGATGACAACCCTATGGTTGGTTATGCTGACAGGGTGTCCACCTAGGCATACGGAAGAGGAAGAAAGGCAGGTCCTTTCCTCAGGACTGAGTAAGCTTACGCAGGCTTTGGAAGAGCACTATGGGTTAAAAGAGGGAGACTTTCAAATTGCTTCCAGCGACATCTATTGGCAGAGTGCCTATGGATATGAAGCAGTGAAATATTCGATTGAGGCTGGAGACAAGACATTCATGGTGACGGTGAATCTTGATTCCGACGAAGTTTACACGGATTATTATGGGAAGGAATTCGAGGAAACGCTGACGGCTTATCTTGTCAAAAAGATGGAGGGCCTGCCGAATCTGCGAGAGGCCCCCATTCAGATACTCAACGTGGAGTTTAACCAACCGAGCGCCTCTGAAGCGGGCAAGGGGATGATTCCTGCTTCGCTGTCTCCGGAAGATTTTGAAACCTATTTGGAGAAGTGGTGCGAGAAGGAGCAGTTATTAAACATAAACCTCACGCTTGCGTGGTATTCGGAAGATGCAGAGGGACTGTCAGATAACCTGTTGGAACTCCTTACGAAGGGAACGGACAAGATTCCGTCTTACGTGACCGTAAAGCGGTTTGCGTGCGAAAGGAAGGATGAACTGCATCCGATGGATCTAAAGGAAATCTATTCCTATTATATTGGTCATGACGGTACGTATCAGCAATATGTTACGACATATGATTATTATGAAGTGAGTAATAACCTTGTCGTCCGAAGAACGCTTCGTGATAACATGGAACTGGATTCTGCAACATACAGATTTACGGCGCGGGTAGATGTTAAAGGGCATTTAAGTTTATATCCTGAAGATGAATACTATGATCTATTTTTTAAAGGGCTCCCGGAAGAGACGAAAGTACTTTATCGGAAAAAAGATTCCAAGTCGAAGTATTACAACGTGACTTTGTTCAAGGATTCCCTCTTCGAGAATTGGAGCTACGGACATGTAAAGGGAGATCAGACGATCGTGGTTGGAGATTTGATACAAGAATGAATGGAAAAAAATCAGTCCTCTGCGTTCTCGCGGCGGGAATGCTCTGGGGATGCATGGGAATCTTAGTTAGAACAATGAATGGAGGCGGGTTTACCTCTTTGGAGGTCACCGCCTTTCGTTCTCTGGTAACGGCGGTGCTGATGCTGGCGGGCATGGCCATTTTCAAAAGAAAAGAGTTGAAGGTCAGATGGAAGGATCTATGGTGCTTTGTCGGCACGGGGATTCTAAGCGTGGCCTTTTTTAATGTATGCTACTTTACCTGCATGCATTATGCTACGCTTTCCGTGGCAGCCATCCTTCTGTACACGGCGCCTTCCTTTGTCATGATATTTTCTTACTTCTTATTTAAAGAACAGATTGGGAGACGGAAGCTTATCGCCCTGGCTCTTGCATTTGCGGGGTGTGTGTTGACTTCCGGCGGCCTTGGTGGTGCAAAGCTTTCCACGATGGGACTGCTTACGGGGCTTGGCGCAGGCCTGGGATACGCACTATATAGCATTTTTGGTAAGTTCGCGATTCGGCGCGGCTATTCTTCCTATACCATAACGACCTATACCTTTCTGTTCGCATTGGTCGGAACGGTGCCGTTTTTGAACCTGCGGCATTTTGTCATATGTATTGCTGAGGCTGGAGGAACAAACCTTTTTACGTATGCTGCATTGACGTTTATGACCACCGTGGCGGCCTACCTTCTGTATACTGCCGGCCTTCGCGGCATGGAAAATGGTCGCGCTTCGATCATCGCCTCCATCGAGCCCGTTATGGCGTCTTTGGTCGGATTCTTTCTATATAAAGAAGCTTTTTCGATTCCTGGCATTATCGGCATGATCCTTGTCTTGACAAGTTGTGTTCTGGTGGGATAAACTGGGCGATGAACCTTAACAGTGAGCTTCAACAATGAGCTTCGACAATGAGCTTCAACAATGAGCTTCGACAATGAGCTTCAACAAGGATGTTTATAGGGAGCCTATCATTTAGATACATAGCTGTTTGTCGGGGAGCTTGTCGGGGAATGCCTCGCCAGAAAGGGCGGGGCTTGTGTGGAAGGTAAAGCAAGATAATTTTCTGCGGAATACCTCACCAGAAGGATCGGAGGCCTTACAGGAGGTAAAACTAGCAAGAATTCTCCGCGGAATACCTCGTCAGAAGAGGCGAAGGCCTTACAGGAGGCAAAGTGAGCAAGAATCTTACTGGGGAATACCTCGCCAGGAACGATGGAGCTTCCAAAGGTGGTAAAAAGCAACAGAAGCAAGATAAATGCCGCCGCGTGTTGCCTTTCATGAAGCATAAGGACGGCAAAGGCAACACATCGAGGCATGGATGGAGAATTATGTTGTTTATTCAGAGTGCTCAAGACTGAAAAGGCAACATGACAGGCGTGATGGCAAATATATGTTGCTTCCTTAGATTGAACAAGAGAAAAAAAGCAACAAACATGAAGTAAACGAGGAAAGAAGTTGCTTTTGAAGAAAGAACCCAGCATACGCGAAAGGCTTTTCGAAAGATAAAAACTACACAAGAAGGTAGGTTGACGCCTGGTGTAGTCTTCATGAGAAAAGAACTCGACAACGTGAAATTTGAGGTTTGGTGAGACAAAAACACGAGGATAATCAGCTAAAAACATGAGGATTAACAGCTAAAAACACGAGGATAATCAGCTAAAAACATGAGGATTAACAGCTAAAAACACGAGGATTATCAGCTAAAAACACGAGGATTATCAGCTGAAAATACGAGATTTTCATCTAAAAACAGGATTGTATTTAAAAAAATACAATTTTTCTTCAAAAATTCTAAAATTCACTCTTGCACAAATCCCAGGAAACATATATACTAACAAATGCTGTGGCATGATAGCTGTGAAGCGTGAGGTTGCCGTGTTTCGGTAACGAAATACGGGTTTTCCGTGGAGCGAATGTCAAGTTAGGAAACTGACGACAAGTCACTGTGTACCAAAGGAACTTTTGCTGAAGTTCTTACATGTCTGCCCTCGGGGCAGAAACGACGTGAGTAGAATGGATCGGACATACGTTGCAGATGATTCAGGACACACACGGGAGGGTGTACAGTCGCCACTTGTCGTACTTTCGAAACAAAAGTGCGAAAAGGAGGAGACTTTTTTTATGGCAAGTCAAGTAATGAGAATTACCCTGAAGGCTTACGAGCATCAGCAGGTGGATGCATCTGCAAAGAAGATCATCGAAACGGTAAAGAAGACGGGCTCCCAGGTCAGCGGTCCCGTGCCCCTTCCTACTAAGAAGGAAGTGGTTACCATCTTAAGAGCCGTACACAAGTACAAGGACTCCAGAGAGCAGTTCGAGCAGCGTACCCACAAGAGACTGATCGACATCATTGCTCCCAACCAGAAGACCATTGATGCTCTTCAGAGACTGGAAATGCCTGCCGGCGTTTACATTGACATCAAGATGAAGACCAAATAATAAAGACTAGCAATCTCTATTATAAAGAAACAAAAAGTGCAACGAAAACAAATCAAACCTCTACTTAGACGTATGAACGGACGAAGCTCCGGTCCACTATGTAGATGAAAAAATGGAGGTAAAACCAAACATGAAGAAAGCAATTTTAGCAACTAAGATCGGTATGACCCAGATCTTTAACGAAGACGGCGTTCTTGTTCCCGTAACCGTTCTTCAGGCTGGCCCTTGTGCAGTAACTCAGGTTAAGACCGTTGAGAACGACGGCTACACCGCAGTTCAGGTTGGCTTTGTAGACAAGAAGGACAAGTACAGCGAAGAGGGAAAGCTCATTCACGCTCACGGCGTAAACAAGGCTGAGGCAGGCCACTTTAAGAAGGCAGGCGTAAGCTCCAAGAGATACGTTCGCGAGTTGAAGCTTGAGAACGCTGCTGATTATAAGCTTGGCGATGAGATCAAGGCTGACATCTTTGCAGCTGGCGACAAGATTGACGCAACGGCCATCAGCAAAGGTAAGGGATTCCAGGGTGCGATCAAGAGACTTGGTCAGCACAGAGGACCCATGAAGCACGGTTCCAAGTTCCACCGTCATCAGGGTTCCAACGGTGCATGTTCCAGCCCCAGCCGCGTATTCAAGGGCAAGGGAATGCCTGGTCACATGGGTAGCGTAAAGGTGACCGTTCAGAACCTTGAGATCGTAAGAGTAGACGCTGATAAGAATCTTCTGCTGGTGAAGGGTGCAGTACCCGGACCTAAGAAGGCTCTGGTAACCATCAAAGAGACCGTTAAGGTTGAGTGCTAGTTTAAGGAGAAAGGAGGACCAATCAGATGGCAAACGTATCTGTATATAATATGGAAGGCAAGGAAGTTGGTACAATCGAATTAAACGATGCCGTATTTGGTGTAGAGATCAACGAGCACTTAGTACACATGGCAGTTGTACAGCAGCTTGCAAATAATCGTCAGGGAACCCAGAAGGCTAAGACCCGTGCTGAGGTATCCGGAGGCGGAAGAAAGCCTTGGAGACAGAAGGGAACCGGTCATGCAAGACAGGGATCCATCCGTGCTCCTCAGTGGAAGGGCGGCGGAGTTGTATTTGCTCCCGTTCCCAGAGACTACAGCTTCAAGATCAACAAGAAGGAGAAGAGGGCTGCCCTGAAGTCCGTTCTTACCGATAAGGTACAAGGCGGCAACCTGATCGTTGTTGACGAGCTGAAGTTCGATGAAATCAAGACGAAGAATTTCGTAAACGTAATGAAGAACCTGAAGGTTGAGAAGGGCCTGGTAGTTCTTGGCGAGAGCGACACGAACGTAATCATGTCCGGAAGAAACGTTGCTAACGTAAATACCGCTCTGGTAAACACCATCAACGTTTATGACATTTTGAATGCTAAGACCCTGGTACTTACCAAGGATGCAGTTAACAAGATTGAGGAGGTATATGCATAATGGCTGACATTAAGTATTATGACGTGATCCTTAAGCCCGTGATCACTGAGAAGAGCATGGCAGACACTGCCGAGAAGAAGTATACCTTCCTGGTAAATCCTGAGGCAAACAAGTCTCAGATCAAGGAAGCCGTAGAGAAGATGTTCGAAGGCGTTAAGGTTGAAAAGGTAAATACCATGAACCAAGATGGCAAGAACAAGAGACGCGGCATGACGGTAGGCAAGACCGCAAAGACCAAGAAGGCCATTGTAAAGCTTACTGCTGATAGCAAGGACATTGAGATCTACGCAGGTCTGTAATCGTCCGGATTAACGTATGCGGCGCCAAAGGGCGCTGCGCAAAGAATCAAGTAGAAAAGGAGATATAGAACAATGGGTATTAAGACTTACAAACCTTATACACCCTCTAGAAGACAGATGACCGGTTCTGACTTCTCCGAGATTACCAAGAAGACTCCTGAGAAGAGCCTTACCGTATCTCTGAAGAAGAATTCCGGACGTAACAATCAGGGTAAGATCACCGTTCGTCATCAGGGCGGCGGAATCAGAAGACAGTACAGAATCGTAGATTTCAAGAGAAATAAGGATGGCATCCCTGCCATCGTAATGGGTATCGAGTACGATCCCAACAGATCCGCAAACATCGCGCTGATCTGCTATGCAGATGGCACGAAGTCCTACATCATTGCTCCTCAGGGCCTCACCGATGGCATGAAGGTAATGAATGGACCTCAGGCCGAGGTTAGAGTTGGTAACTGCCTGCCTCTGTCCGAGATTCCCGTAGGTACTCAGGTTCACAACATTGAGCTGTATCCCGGCAAAGGCGGCCAGATGGTTCGTGCAGCCGGCAACAGCGCTCAGCTGATCGCTAAGGAAGGCAAGTATGCAACCCTTCGTCTCCCCTCTGGTGAGATGAGAATGGTTCCCCTTGTTTGCCGCGCAACCGTAGGCATTGTTGGAAACATTGATCACAACCTGATCAACATTGGTAAGGCAGGACGTAAGCGTCACATGGGCATTCGTCCCACCGTACGCGGTTCCGTAATGAACCCCAACGACCATCCTCATGGTGGTGGTGAGGGTAAGACCGGTATCGGTCGTCCCGGTCCTTCCACTCCTTGGGGCAAGCCTGCTCTCGGCCTGAAGACCAGAAAGGCTAAGAAGGCTTCCAACAAGCTGATCGTAAGAAGACGTGACGGTCGGGCAATCAAATAATAGAGGAGGAAAAAGACGATGGCAAGATCACTGAAAAAAGGACCTTTCGCAGACGCTAGTCTGATGAAGAAAGTAGATGCCCTGAACGCATCCGGACAGAAGCAGGTTATCAAGACCTGGTCCCGTCGTTCTACAATTTTCCCTTCCTTTGTAGGACATACGATTGCCGTTCATGATGGCAGAAAGCATGTTCCGGTATATGTTACCGAGGATATGGTTGGTCACAAGCTTGGCGAGTTCGTTGCTACCAGAACCTTCAGAGGCCATGGCAAGGACGAGAAGAAGTCCAAGGTAAAGTAAATCATTTGTAAACAACGCATGGCTGCCCGGAGAGGGCAACCGCAGGTCAATAAGCTGGCCCGTCCGGTCACGGCAAAGCCGTACCGGATGCGTTTTATTAGAAAAGGAGGACAAAATCTATGGCTAAAGGACATAGATCCCAAATCAAGAGAGAGCGTAATGCTCAGAAGGACACCAGACCTTCAGCAAAGCTGTCTTATGCCAGAGTATCCGTAACGAAGGCTTGCTTCGTACTGGATGCCATCAGAGGCAAGGACGTAACCCAAGCACTGGCAATCCTGGAGTACAATCCCAGATATGCTTCCAGCCTTGTTAAGAAGCTCCTGCAGTCTGCAATCGCAAATGCCGAGAACAACAACGGCATGAAGCAGGAAAACCTGTACGTTGCAGAGTGCTATGCAAACAAGGGACCCATCATGAAGCGCGTTAGACCTCGTGCACAGGGTAGGGCTTATCGCATCGAGAAGCGCATGAGCCACATTACCGTAGTGCTGGATGAGAAGAAGTAGGGAAAGGAGCAAAGAAATCAATGGGACAGAAAGTTAATCCTCACGGCTTAAGAGTCGGTGTTATTAAAGATTGGGATTCCAGATGGTACGCTGAGTCTGAGTTTGCTGATTATCTTGCAGAGGACTACAAGATCAGAAAGCATCTGAAGGCAAAGCTGAAGAACACGGGCGTAGCAAAGATTGAGATCGAGAGAACGTCCGACAGAGTAAAGGTAGTAATCTATTCCGCAAAGCCCGGTCTGATCATCGGACGCGGCGGCGCAGACATTGAGGCAACCAAGACCGAGCTGGCTAAGATGACCGGCAAGAAGGTTCAGGTTGACATCAAGGAGATCAAGAGACCTGACAGAGATGCACAGCTTGTTGCAGAGAACATTGCTCAGCAGCTGGAGAACCGTGTTTCTTACAGACGTGCCGTTAAGAAGTGCATGGCTTCTACCATGAAGGCTGGTGCCCTTGGTATCAAGGCTGCATGTGCAGGACGTCTTGGCGGTGCAGATATCGCAAGAAGCGAATTTTACAGCGAGGGAACCATTCCTCTGCAGACCCTGAGAGCAGACATCGACTATGGCTTCGCTGAGGCTGATACCACCTATGGTAAGGTTGGTGTTAAGGTTTGGATTTATAAAGGCGAAATTCTTCCTACAAAAGGAGAGCCGACGGAAGGGAGCGATAAATAATTATGTTAATGCCGAAAAGAGTAAAGCGTCGTAAGCAGTTCCGTGGCTCCATGGCCGGCAAAGCTTCAAGAGGTAATACCCTTACCTATGGTGAGTTCGGTTTGGTAGCTACTGAGCCCTGTTGGATCAAGTCCAATCAGATCGAAGCAGCCCGTATTGCACTTACCAGATACACCAAGCGTGTTGGTAAGGTTTGGATTAAGATTTTCCCGGATAAGCCCGTAACGGCAAAGCCTGCTGAAACTCGTATGGGTTCCGGTAAAGGTACTTTGGAGTATTGGGTAGCTGTTGTAAAGCCCGGTCGCGTAATGTTCGAGATCGGCGGTGTTCCTGAGGAATCCGCACGTGAGGCACTGCGTCTGGCAATGCACAAGCTTCCCTGCAAGTGTAAGATCGTCTCTAAGGCAGATCTGGAAGGCGGTGTGCAGAATGAAAACTAATAAGTATTTAGAAGAGTTACAGAGTAAGAATGCTGCAGAGCTTGCAGCTGAGCTGGTATCTGCAAAGAAGGAACTTTTCAATTTGAGATTCCAGAACGCTACGAACCAGCTGGACAACACGGCTAGGATCAAGGAGGTTCGCAAGAACATCGCCCGCATCCAGACCGTTATGAACCAGAAGGCTAATGCGTAGAAAGGAGATCAGCCGTGGAAGAGAGAAATTTAAGAAAGACCCGTATCGGTAAGGTCGTTAGCAATAAGATGGATAAGACGATTGTTGTTGCGATTGAGGAGCACGTAGCTCATCCCCTCTACAAGAAGATCGTAAAGGAGACCTACAAGCTGAAGGCTCATGACGAGAACAACGAATGCAGCATTGGCGACACCGTAAAGGTTATGGAGACGAGACCTCTGTCCAAGGACAAGAGATGGAGACTTGTCGAGATCGTAGAGAAAGTGAAATAATTAGGAGGAAGAATCATGGTTCAGCAGGAAACTAGACTGAAGGTTGCTGATAACACCGGCGCGAAGGAACTGCTTTGCATCCGTGTTATGGGCGGATCTACAAGAAGATATGCGGCGATTGGCGACATCATCGTTGCTTCCGTTAAAGATGCAACACCCGGCGGAGTTGTAAAAAAGGGTGACGTAGTGAAGGCTGTTGTGGTTCGTACCGTTAAAGGCGTTCGCCGCAAAGACGGTTCCTACATTAAGTTTGACGAGAATGCAGCAGTGATCATCAAGGATGACAAGACTCCCAGAGGAACTCGTATCTTTGGACCCGTTGCAAGAGAGCTTCGTGAGAAACAGTTTATGAAGATTGTTTCTCTGGCTCCCGAAGTACTGTAAGGAGGTAACCACATGGCTTCGTTGAAGATTAAGAAGGGTGAGACCGTTAAGGTCATCGCCGGTAAAGATGCAGGCGCGGAAGGCAAGGTTCTTTCCGTAGACATGAAGAATCATAAGATCCTGGTAGAAGGCGTAAATAAAGTTACCAAGCACGTGAAGCCCTCCCAGGCAAATCCCGATGGAGGAATCATCCAGAAGGAAGCTCCGCTTGACATTTCCAACGTTATGCTGGTTGTTAAGGGTCAGCCTACCAGGGTTGGCTTCAAGATGGTCGGCGATAAGAAGGTTCGCTTTGCCAAGAAGACTGGCGAAGTGATCGACTAATCCATGGGAAGGAGGACAAAAAACGTGGCAAGACTGAAAGATATGTATCAGGACGAGATTGTCGCTGCAATGACCAAGAAGTTCGGTTACAAGAACATCATGGAAGTTCCCAAGCTTGACAAGATCGTTGTAAATATGGGCGTTGGCGAAGCAAAGGACAACGCAAAGACCCTTGAGAATGCCGTACATGACATGGAGCAGATTACCGGTCAGAAGGCTGTTCTCACCAAGGCTAAGAAGTCCATCGCAAACTTTAAGATTCGTGAGGGTATGGCAATTGGTTGTAAGACCACCCTTCGCGGAGACAAGATGTATGAGTTTCTTGATCGCCTTGTAAACCTTGCTTTACCTCGAGTACGTGACTTCAGAGGTATCAATCCTAACGGCTTCGATGGCAGAGGAAATTATGCCCTTGGTATCAAGGAGCAGTTCATCTTCCCTGAGATCGAGTACGATAAGATTGACAAGACCCGTGGCATGGATATCATCTTTGTTACGACGGCTAAGACCGATGAAGAGGCACGTGAACTGTTAACCCTGTTCAACATGCCGTTCGCGAAATAATAAGGAGGTAAATTCTGATGGCAAAGACATCAATGAAAATTAAACAGCAGCGCAAGCCCAAGTTCTCTACCCAGGCTTACACCCGTTGCAACATTTGCGGACGCCCTCATTCCGTTCTGAGAAAGTATGGAATCTGCAGAGTTTGCTTCCGTGAACTCGCATACAAGGGTCAGATCCCTGGCGTAAAGAAGGCAAGTTGGTAAGGAAGGAGGAAATACGAAAATGGCTATGAGTGATCCTATTGCAGATATGCTCACAAGAATCCGCAATGCAAATACTGCAAAGCATGACACGGTTGACGTTCCCTCTTCCAAGATGAAGCTGGCTATCGCTCAGATTCTTCTGGATGAAGGATTTATTAAGAAGTATGATCTGATTGATGAGGGCAGCTTCAAGACGATCCGCATCACCTTAAAGTATGGTGCAGATAAGAACGAGAAGATCATCTCCGGTATCAAGAGAATTTCTAAGCCCGGCCTTCGCGTATATGCAGGCAAGGAAGAGCTTCCCAAGGTTCTCGGCGGACTTGGCATCGCAATCATCTCTACCAATCAGGGCGTTATCACGGACAAGAAGGCTCGTGAGCTCCAGGTTGGAGGTGAGGTTCTCGCATTCGTCTGGTAAGACGAAAAGAGAACCGAAAGCAGAAAAATCAAGCACGAACGAGCGTAGCGAGTGAAGTATTTGATTTTTCGCGACCGACATCGAGAAAAGGATGAGCTACGAAGTAGCGACAGACGCGAAGCGGCTGCTTTTCGAGATGGTAATTAAAGGTAACTATGAAATGTTATAATAAAATTTAGGAGGTACGGGCATGTCCAGAATCGGTAGAATGCCAATCGCTATACCTGCAGGTGTTACTGTAGACGTAGCAGAAAATAACAAGGTAACTGTTAAAGGACCTAAGGGAACTCTTGAGAGAGTGTTACCCGCAGAAATGGAGATCAAGTTGGAGGGCGCTGAGGTAGTTGTCAGCAGACCCAATGACTTAAAGAAGATGAAGTCCCTTCACGGACTCACCAGAACCCTGATCAACAACATGGTTGTTGGCGTAACCCAGGGTTACGAGAAGAAGCTTGAGGTAAACGGTGTTGGTTACAGAGCTGCAAAGTCTGGTAAGAAGCTGACCCTGAACCTTGGCTATTCTCATCCCGTTGAGATGCAGGATCCCGAAGGCATCGAGTCTGTTGTAGATGGCCAGAACATCATCATTATCAAGGGTATTGATAAGGAGAAGGTTGGTCAGTACGCAGCAGAGATCAGAGACAAGAGAAGACCTGAGCCTTACAAGGGTAAGGGTATTAAGTATGCTACTGAAACCATTAGACGTAAAGAAGGCAAGACTGGTAAGGGTAAGAAATAATAAGATAAGGAGTGTATGAAGATGGTTAGTAAGGAATCCAGACAAGAAGTACGTGCTAAAAAGCACATGAGAATACGTAACCGCTTCAGCGGCACTGCTGAAAGACCTCGTCTTGCAGTGTTCAGAAGCAACAAGCACATGTATGCGCAGATCATTGACGACACCGTAGGAAACACGCTGGTAGCAGCATCCACCCTTGAGAAGGAAGTTAAGGGTGAGCTGGATTACACCGACAACGTGGAAGCTGCAGCATATCTGGGAACCGTAATTGCAAAGCGCGCGATTGAGAAGGGCATCAAGGAAGTTGTTTTCGACAGAGGCGGCTTCATTTACCAGGGTAAGATCGCAGCACTTGCTGAGGCAGCCAGAGAAGCTGGCTTGGAATTCTAGGAAAGGAAGAGGAAGACGTCATGAAACATACGATCATAGATGCAAGCCAGTTAGAGCTCACTGATAAGGTTGTAACCATCAAGCGCGTAGCAAAGACCGTTAAGGGTGGCCGTACCATGCGTTTCACCGCTCTCGTAGTAGTAGGTGACGGCAAGGGCCACGTTGGCGCAGGTCTTGGCAAGGCAGTTGAAATTCCCGAGGCTATTCGTAAGGGCAAGGAAGATGCTGAGAAGCACATCGTTAGCATCGCATTGGATGAGAACAATTCCATCACCCATGACTTTGTTGGAAAGTATGGTTCCGCAAACGTACTGCTGAAGAAGGCTCCGGAAGGTACTGGTATCATCGCAGGCGGTCCTGCCCGTGTGGTATGTGAGCTTGCAGGTATCAAGAACATTCGTACCAAGTCTCTTGGTTCCAACAATAAGCAGAACGTAGTTCTTGCAACCATTTCGGGTCTGTCCCAGTTGAAGGCTCCCGAAGAAGTGGCTAAGAACCGTGGCAAATCCGTAGAAGAGATTTTAGCCTAGAAAGGAGCAAAATCATGGCAAAGAAGTTAAAGATTACTTTAGCGAAGTCTACCATAGGTAGCGTTCCCAAGAACAAGGCAATCGTGGAATCCATGGGACTTCGCAAGATTGGCAAGACCGTTATTCTCCCTGACAATGACGCAACCAGAGGACAGATCCGTCTGGTTAACCATATGCTCAAGGTAGAAGAGATCGAAGAAAACTAATCAGACAAGGAGGTGTAAGAATATGGAATTATCCAATTTAAGCCCCGCTGAAGGCTCTAAGAAATATGACAAATTCAGAAGAGGCCGTGGACACGGTTCAGGCAACGGCAAGACCGCTGGTAAGGGTCACAAGGGTCAGAAGGCTCGTAGTGGAGCACCCAGACCTGGTTTCGAAGGCGGCCAGATGCCTCTGTACAGACGTATCCCCAAGAGAGGCTTCACCAATAGAAATGGCAAAGAGATCGTTAGCATTAATCTTAGCGTACTTGAGAAGAAGTTTGAGAATGGTGCTACCGTAGACGTAGAAGCATTACTTGCTGCCGGTATCATCAAGGAAGTTAGAGATGGCGTTAAGGTACTCGGAAACGGTCAACTTACCAAGAAGCTCGACGTGAAGGTAAATGCATTTAGTGCATCTGCAAAGGAGAAGATCGAGGCTCTCGGTGGAACAGCAGAGGTGATTTAATGCTTACAACACTGAAAAACGCATTTAAAATTAAGGAGTTAAGAAACAAGCTCCTGTTTACCCTGGGCATGCTGGTTGTGATCCGTATTGGATCCCAGGTGCCCGCACCGGGTATTAACGGAGAAGTTTTTAGACAATGGTTCGAACAAAACACAGCCGATTCCTTCAGTTTTTTCGATGCGATTACAGGTGGTTCCTTCAGCCAGATGGCTGTGTTAGCACTAGGTATTAACCCTTACATTACTTCGTCCATTATCATGCAGCTGATGACAATTGCCATTCCGAAGTTGGAAGAGCTGCAGAATGACGGCGAAGACGGAAGAAAGAAGATTGCTTCCATCACCAGATACGTTACCGTGTTGCTCGCACTGATTCAGTCCGTTGCCATGGTTATCGGTTTTGGTTACAACAATTATCTGACTTCCTTTGATGCATTTACCGTGATTATTGCCGTATCCGCTTTGACGGCCGGCAGTGCGTTCCTGATGTGGATTGGTGAGCGTATTACGGAAAAGGGCATCGGCAATGGTATTTCCATTGTCCTCGTGATCAACATCGTCTCGAGAATGCCTGCGGACATTGCCGCATTGTTTGATCAGTTCGTATGGGGTCATACGAATGAGCCCGCAACGGCAGTTTTGAACGCAGTCATTATCATCGCCGTAATCCTTGCAGTCGTTGTCATGGTAGTACTCCTGAACAGCGCAACTCGCAAGATTCCGGTTCAGTATGCTAAGAAGATGCAGGGTAGAAAGATGGTTGGCGGTCAGACCTCCAACATCCCCCTGAAGGTAAACACCGCAGGCGTTATCCCCGTAATTTTCGCATCCTCCATTTTGCAGCTGCCCATTCTGATCTTTACCTTCTTACAGAAGCAGCCTACCACAGGCGTGGGTGGATATCTTTATGGATGTCTCAGATCAGATTATTGGTGCAAGCCTGGAGAGCTGAAGTATTCCGTAGGTCTTTTGGTTTATGTATTACTGATTGTTTTCTTCGCATACTTCTATACCTCCATCACCTTCAATCCTTTGATGGTGGCGGACAACATGAAGAAGCAGGGCGGCTTCATCCCGGGCATTCGTCCTGGTAAGCCCACCAGCGACTATCTGACAAAAGTATTAAACTATATCATTTTCATCGGAGCCATTGGACTGACCATCGTATCAGTCATCCCCTATTTCTTCCAGGGCGTATTTGGCGCGAAGGTATCCTTTGGAGGCACCAGCCTGATCATCGTAGTGAGCGTTGTGCTTGAGACGTTAAAGCAGGCAGAGTCCTTAATGCTGGTTCGCAACTACAAGGGATTTTTACAGGATTAATTTGACTTTCATGAGAATGAAGCATAGAAACGCAGGGTATCCGAACGATGAAACATTGTTCGGATTTCCTTGCTATAAAGAATAGCATAAATATCGCGAAGCGATTAAATTAGGAGGACGATTAGTATGAAGATTATCATGTTAGGCGCTCCTGGCGCAGGCAAGGGCACTCAGGCAAAAATGATCGCAGAGAAGTATCAGATCCCCCACGTTTCCACTGGCGACATTTTCCGTGCAAACATCAAGAACGGAACTGAGCTTGGTAAGGAAGCAAAGAAATACATGGATCAGGGTCAGCTCGTTCCCGATGAGCTCACCGTAAAGATCCTTTTGGACAGAGTGGCACAGGCAGATTGCGCTAACGGCTACGTGCTGGATGGCTTCCCTCGCACCATTCCTCAGGCAGAGGTTCTCGATGCGGCACTGACGAAGCTCGGCGACAAGATCGACTATGCCATCAACGTTGACGTTCCCGACGAGAACATCGTTCGCAGAATGTCCGGCAGACGCGCATGTCTCTCCTGCGGCGCTACCTATCATATCGAGCACATTCCTCCCAAGAAGGAAGGCATCTGCGATGTATGTGGTCAGCCCCTGGTACTGCGTGACGATGACAAGCCTGAGACCGTTTTGAACCGTTTGAAGGTATATCATGATCAGACGCAGCCCCTGATTGACTTCTACACCGCAAAGGGCGTTCTGAAGTCCGTAGACGGCACCGTAGACATGAAGGACGTATTTGCAGCAATCGTTGCAATCTTAGGTTAAACAGGTTTTGTTTTCAAAGGTAGCTACTTTTTCAAATGGCTACGAAAGGAAGTATATTCAAATGGCAGTTACTATTAAGTCTGAACGTGAAATTGAACTGATGCGGGAATCCTGCAGACTCCTCGCCATCGTTCACAAGGAACTGGAGCAGATGGTTCGCCCAGGAATCACCACGAAGGACATTGACGTGGCGGGAGAAAACCTGATCCGCAAGCTGGGATGCATTCCCAACTTCAAGAACTACAATGGCTATCCCGCCAGTATCTGCGTCTCCGTCAATGATGAAGTGGTTCATGGAATTCCTACCACAAAGCGCATCCTGCAGGAGGGCGACATCGTCAGCCTGGACGCAGGCCTGATCTATAAGGGATATCATTCCGATGCGGCAAGAACGCATGGCGTTGGAAAGATTTCTCCTGAGGCGCAAAAGCTTATCGACGTAACGCGGGAAAGCTTCTTTGCCGGAGTCAAGATGGCAAAGGCAGGAAACAGGCTGTACGACATCTCCAATGCCATCGATGCTTATATCAAGCCTTATGGCTACGGCATCGTAAAGGACATGGTGGGTCACGGCATCGGAACCAAGCTTCATGAGGATCCGCAGATTCCCAACTTTGCACAGAAGAGAAGAGGCTTCAGGCTTGAGGCGGGCATGACCTTCGCCATCGAGCCCATGGTCAATCTCGGCGGATGGGAAGTAGAATGGCTGGATGATGACTGGACGGTTGTTACTGCAGATGGTTCCATCTCGGCACATTATGAGAATACCGTTCTCATTACGGACGGAGAGCCGGAAATTCTTACACTATATTAACATTGTTTCTCTTATGGAGGATATGTATGTCAAAAAGCGACGTAATTGAAATCGAAGGAACTGTAGTGGAAAAGTTGCCCAATACCATGTTTCAGGTGGAATTGGAGAACGGACACCGTGTGTTGGCGCACATTAGCGGCAAGCTTCGCCAAAACTTTATTCGTATTCTTCCCGGTGACAAGGTGACCTTGGAGCTGTCTCCCTATGACCTGACCAAAGGCAGGATCATTTGGAGAGACAAGTAAAAAGCGCGGAAAATTATACAAAAAAGAGCTTGCAAACCCAAAAGACCTATGTTATAATCGAAAATGGTCTTTTTTGAAAGGAGGGTTTGAGATGAAGGTTAGATCATCCGTAAAACCGATTTGCGAGAAATGCAAAGTCATCAAGAGAAAGGGACAGATCAGAATTATCTGCGAGAATCCGAAGCATAAGCAGAGACAGGGATAATCACCAACCGTTTTCTTATATTAAGAAGGATCGGTACGTGAGTTCTTGTCTTATCACGTTTTGTGCGGCTGAACCGACGATTTTACGTCGATTAACATAACGTGCGAGCACGAGCTTACAGGAGATTACTTGTTGATACTTAGGCGTAGGCTTAAGAAAGATCGGAGATCTGTTCCGATTGGGTGAAAGCCCCAATCAATTAGTAAGAACGCGCATGATAAGACCAGCGCGTGAAACGCACCCTAGGGTGCAAACCTCATCTTCCTATGTAAATAGCAGATGAGAGAGCAATTGGACGCGCCATAAGGCGCAGAAAGATGGAGGAAACAAAATGGCTCGTATCGCAGGTGTAGACTTACCCAGAGAGAAACGAATTGAGATCGGACTCACTTACATCTATGGAATCGGAAGAACCACCGCTGACAAGCTTCTTGCAGAGGCTGGCGTTAATCCTGATACCAGAGTAAGAGACATTACCGACGACGAAGTAAAGAAGATCACGGAAGCTATCGAGAAGCTTGGCGTTATGGTAGAGGGTGACCTCAGAAGAGAAGTAGCGCTGAACATCAAGAGACTTCAGGAGATCGGCTGCTATCGTGGAATTCGTCATCGTAAGGGTCTGCCCGTTCGTGGTCAGAATACCAAGAACAACGCAAGAACCCGTAAGGGACCCAAGAGAACCGTTGCTAACAAGAAGAAGTAATTCGGTTCCATTTCGTAACAAATTAGAAACCGTAAACAATTATGAGAAAGTAGGTTAGTTTATTATGGCAAAGAAAGTTGCAGGCGCAGCTGCCAAGAAAGTGGCAACAAAGAAGCGCGTAAAGAAAAACGTTGAACGCGGACAGGCACACATTCAGTCTTCCTTTAACAATACCATTGTTACCCTGACGGATGCTGAAGGTAATGCTCTTAGCTGGGCAAGTGCTGGTGGTCTGGGATTTAGAGGTTCAAGGAAATCTACTCCATATGCGGCTCAGATGGCAGCAGAGACTGCTACCAAGGCTGCTCTGGTGCATGGTCTGAAGTATGTAGACGTATTTGTAAAGGGACCTGGTTCAGGTCGTGAGGCTGCAATCAGAGCACTTTCCGCAAGTGGTCTGGAGGTTGTCAGCATCGCTGACGTAACTCCTGTTCCTCATAATGGATGCCGTCCTCCTAAGAGACGTCGCGTCTAGTTTTATGCGCTGCGTTGCAGCGTGATTCTCGAGTGTAACTTGTAATCAATCTGGAAGAAGGCGTCGCATAGTGCGCGTTGTAAACAGACAAAGAAAGGATAAAAAGAAAATGGCAGTAAATCGCACACCCGTATTAAAGAGATGCAGATCCTTGGATCTTGAGCCCGCATACCTGGGCTACAGCAAGACCTCCAAGAGAAAGAACCCCAGAGCAGGCAAGAAGGTTAGTGAATATGGACTTCAGCTTCGTGAGAAGCAGAAGGCAAAGTTCATCTACGGCGTGCTTGAGAAGCCATTCCGTAACTACTACGAGAAGGCAGACAGAATGAAGGGCATGACTGGTGAGAATCTGATGGTTATGCTGGAGAGCAGACTGGACAGCGTAGTGTTCAGAATGGGCTTCGCAAGAACCAGAAGAGAGGCTAGACAGATCGTTGGCCATCAGCATGTACAGGTTAACGGCAAGCCCGTACAGATTCCTTCTTATCTTGTAAAGGCTGGCGACGTTATCGAGATCCGCGAGAAGGCAAAGTCCATGCAGAGATACAAGGATATCCTTGAGGTAACTGGCGGAAGACTGACTCCTGAATGGATGGATGTAGACATGGAAGGACTGAAGGGCACCATCAAGAATCTTCCTACCAGAGAGATGATTGACGTTCCCGTAAACGAGATGCTGATCGTCGAGTTGTACTCCAAGTAATACCGAAACAGAGGGTTTTGGGCAGCCAAGGCCTGGCTGCCTAAGAGTTTCTATCCCATAAGGAGGGCGTTGCAGTGTTTGATTTTGAAAGACCCAATATTGAGGTTGCTGAGATTTCAGAAGACAAGAAGTACGGCAGATTTGTAGTAGAACCCCTTGAGAGAGGCTATGGCATCACTCTTGGTAATTCCCTGAGAAGAATCATGCTTTCTTCCCTTCCTGGCGCAGCAGTGAGCCAGGTGAAGATTGACGGCGTTCTGCATGAGTTCAGCTCCATCCCTGGCGTAAAAGAGGATGTTTCTGAAATCATCATGAACATCAAGAGCCTTGCAATCAAGAATCACAGCGAGACCAATGAAGCAAAGACTGCTTATATTGAGTTTGAGGGAGAGGGCGTTGTTAAGGCATCTGACATTCAGGTGGATGCTGACATCGAGATCCTGAATCCCGGACTTACGATTGCTACCCTGAGCGGTAAGGACACCAAGCTCTACATGGAGCTGACCATTACCAAGGGCAGAGGATACGTAAGTGCTGACAAGAATAAAAATGATGATCTGCCCATCGGCGTGATCGCCATCGATTCCATTTACACTCCCGTTGAGAGAGTAAATGTGAAGGTGGAGAATACCCGTGTTGGCCAGATCACTGACTTCGACAAGCTGACCCTTGACGTATTTACCAACGGAACGTTGGCTCCCGATGAGGCAGTCAGCCTTGCAGCGAAGGTACTTAGCGAGCACCTCAGCCTCTTCATTGACCTTTCCGAGAACGCAAAGACCGCTGAGGTTATGACCGTGAAGGAAGACGATGAGAAGGAAAAGGTGCTTGAGATGAGCATCGACGAACTGGAGCTTTCCGTTCGTTCCTACAACTGCCTGAAGCGTGCTGGCATCAATACCGTTGAGGAGCTGACCAACAGAACTCCTGAGGACATGATGAAGGTTCGTAACCTTGGCCGTAAGTCCCTTGAGGAAGTATTGGCTAAGCTGAAGGAGTTGAACTTACAGCTCAGTCCCAGTGACGAGAACTAATTCGTGATTTGTTCCAGCGGATAAGACCAAAAGGCGCCGCGGAATTTATCTCTATAAGAAACCCAAATAAGTTTCGCGTTCGGTAAGTAAGTCCAAAGAGCGTGGCCGGACGTACCAGAAATGGAGAAAGGATTTATATCATGGCAATGTACAGAAAATTGGGAAAGACTTCTTCCCAGAGAAAAGCACTTCTTAGAAACCAGGTAACCCAGCTTCTTTGGCACGGCAAGATCGTTACGACCGAGGCTAGAGCTAAGGAAGTTAGAAAGATCGCTGAGAGCCTGATCGCACTTGCAATCAAGGAGAAGGATAACTTCGAGATGGTTAAGGTAACCGCTAAGGTTCCCCTGAAGGACAAGGACGGCAAGCGCGTTAAGGAAGTTGTTGACGGCAAGAAGGTGACCAAGTTCGATACCGTTGAGAAGGAGATCAAGAAGGATCTTCCCTCCAGACTGCATGCGAGACGTCAGATGATGAAGGTTCTTTATCCTTGTGTAGAGGTTCCTACCGAGAACAAGGGTAAGAAGAGAGGCACCAAGGAAGTTGATCTTGTTGCAAAGATGTTTGATGAGTACGGCGTAAAGTATGCTAGCCGTAAGGGTGGTTACACCAGAATCATCAAGAAGGGTCTCCGTAAGGGCGACGCAGCAATGGAAGTAATTCTTGAGCTGGTTTAATCCGTAAAGGAAACATTGTTAACAAGCAAGGATCATGGCATTTGCCATGGTCCTTTTTGTTTGCCCAAAGGACCTTAAACAAATCTTAAACTGATCTTAAACAATCTTAATGCGTGAACGTCTTTTCCCTAATGTGAACTCATGCTATTATTTTTCTAAAGGATACCTTATCAAGAGAAAACACTGTCAGTCCTATGTGAAGGTATGAGAAAACCAGTTGTTACCAGGGTCTGAAACATGGGGATTTATGGGGAAAGGAAGGGCATATATATGAAGTTGAAATACAGAATGGTGATGGTCATGGCAGCTCTGTTGACTCTTATGATACTTCTGTCAAGCTGCAAGGGACAGTCATCAGGGGGAACGACAGCAGGAGAGGTGGCAGGAGAAGTGACCAATGGAATACAGGAAGGTAACGGAGGTCAGACGGGCATCATCAGCGAGGATATGCAACAGCTCCTTGAGGAAATTGATTGGAATGCGATGGATGATACCTCGTGGCAGGATAACACCCTGGATGCCTGGATGGCAACAACCAATCAATTACTATCCTTCAAGGGCATGGAAGGCGTGGAGCTCTATGGAAAGAATGCAGATGATTTTTGCATGACGCCAGAGGGAGCAAGCATCTTTATGTCACGGGCATCCCGCGATCAAAATGGAAACATTATCTACTTGATGGAACGACTTCGCTGTACGCGCGATGGAAGGGTAGAGGATCAAATCTTTGCGAAAGGACAGAACCCTTCAAAGCCTAGGGTGCTAAGCTATGGGATCATGGCTGGTACAAATGAACTTTGGGGCGACGTCATGGTGGATGCGGAAGGATCCAATGTGACTGAAGGCTCAGGCAAAAACGAATCGGAGAAGGAGGCAAACCTGTGGATTTTATCGCAGCTTACTGATGACAGCACCATAAAAGATGGCGGGAAAATGGTGGCGATTAGGTTTCTGGGGCAGGATTGCGATTCGGAAAGCATCGAACAGTTCATGATCGATCAAGAGGGCAGAATTTACCTTCATACGATGAAAATGAACTATCAGCAACGAGAGGATGGCACGAAGATATTATTGACAAGCCCAGAGAATTACCTTTATATTGCTTCACCTCAAGGGGAGCAATTATTTATGAAGACCCTGACGAAGGAAGCGGAGGATACGGTGCAGCTGGCATTTGTTGTTTTACCTAATGGCGAGGTTGGAATCAGCTTTTTTGACGGCACGGGGAGTGATAGAAAGCTGACACTTTTTCACTATGACGAAGCAACAGCTGAATTAAAGAGTCTTGCAAAGCTGGACAATTCCTATCTCACGAATTATGCACTTGCAATTTCGGACACAGGTAAGGTCATCAGCGTGGATTCTGGCGGTATATGGGAAGGGGACGCGAGGGACGGTGAGAGAACGCAGCTCTATACCTGGAAGGAGCATGGCATTCGCCCGCGATCGGTATATGCGCTCTCGGCTACCATCCATGACGTCATCGACGTCGTCTATACCGATGCGGAAGGAGCCCACTATCTTTCCATCAAGCCCGTAACGGAGCACAAGAAAATCACGGAGCTGATTATGGCTGTATCATCAGTCACCGAGGAGAGATGTCGTGAGGCAGTTATGAAATTTAACCAAAAGTATCCCAGTTATCACCTAACCCTGAAGGTCGGTTACGACAGTACGAGATTATCCTCAGAATTGATTTCTGGAGATGGTCCCGTTTTGGTGGACACGAACCTTACGGGATTCGCGGCGCTGCAAAAATATTGGGAGCCATTAGATGGCGTTCTCGAGACCATGGGACTACTTGACGAGTTGGAACCCAAGGCACTGGAGGCAGGTAAAATTGATGGAGTTACCTATGGCATTATCACGGACTTTTATCTAGAGACCCTGATTACTTTAGATCCTGATACAAAAAATTGGAACTATGATGCATTCCTGGATTATTTACTGGCACATCCGGAAAGACCCTATATCTACGATGATTATGATCCGAATTGCGCTTCCTTGTTTGTCTATCGCTTTTGGCAGCATGGATTGGATGATGGCATTCTTTTAAATGGCAGTAAGAAGGAAAATTATATCGACACGGAACGCTTTCGGACCGTCCTAAGGCTTGCGAATTCTAAGTGTCAAAATGAAGGGAAGCTGGATGACAAGGACTCTCGTACAAGGCTCTATGACGGTGAGACCAGCTTTTTACTTACTTGGTTTTTTAAACCGTCGGACATGGCATTATTCCGCCTGATTTATGGGGATGACGCATATGTTGTCGGGGAACCTATGCAGGATGGTGCAGCACATTTTCTTCGAAGCTCCGATCCCATTACGATCCGAAGCACGGCCTCGCTGGAGGAAAAGAAGGGTGCCCTGCTCTTTATCAAGGAGCTTTTATCCTATAACAGCCAGATGAGCGCCTCCAAGGAGAACAACTTCAAGCTCAGCGTTCGCAAGGATGTTTTGAAGGAATGTATCATGAGCATGACCTCGGATACCTACTTGGACTCCAACATTTATCTTGGCACCAGAAATGTGGTGCGGCTAGGGGACAAGGTGGATAACCAAAAGGATTATCAGCAATTGCAGGAGCTCCTCGAAAATGCCGTTCCAATAAGTAACCTTCCAAAGGAGCTTTCGACCATTCTGTGGGATGAATTAGATCCCTATTTCAATGGCATCGTTAGCCAGGCGGACATGATTCGAAAACTGAAAAACCGAGTCAATTTATATTTACAAGAACAATAAGACAGAATAGTTTACCAATAGAAAGAAAGGCGACATGGAAACGAAAAATCCCATGTCGTCTTTTTGGTTGGCACAAGGAAAGAATCGCAGGTTTCGAAAATTCTTATTTTGTTCTATACAAAAAAGTGATATAATAGTCGGGAAATTGTATTATTCGAAAGCAAAGGGCATGTAAAAATGTAGCAGAATGCAGTTTTAGGGCATTTTGTGGATTAGGAAAGGATCGAGAATTGTGTTATATGTAATGCGACATGGCAGGACGGACTGGAATGCGGAGTACCGCCTGCAGGGGGGAACGGATATCCCCTTAAACGACGAGGGACGCCAGATGGCCCGTGAGGCTGCAATCAAATATAAAGAGATTCCTTTGGATATCTGCTTTGTTTCCCCGTTGCAAAGGGCCCGTGAGACCGCAGACATCTTTTTAGAAGGGCGCGACATTCCCGTGATTGTGGATGATCGTCTTCGCGAGATGGGTTTTGGAATTTCCGAGGGCATTGACCATATTTTTCAAAAGCCAGCGTATCCAGCCTATTCCATGTTTAAGGATCCGGCGCATTACGTGCCGACGGATGGTGCGGAAAGCTTTGAAGAGTTGTTTCAAAGGACGGGAGAATTCCTTCGCGAGGTGGCTGAGCCCTTGGTCAAGGAAGGCAAGAATGTCCTGATTATCGGGCACGGCGCCATGAACACCTCGATTATCAATCGCTATCGTAACATACCGCTGAAAAGCTTTTGGGAGACCTTGTGTAAGAACTGTGAGCTTGTGCGAGTGCTGTAAGCTTGTACAAATGCTGTGAGCTTATGTAAGCTCTTTGATTCATCCGATGTCATGTTGGCATCCCTTGCCTGGGCTTTTGTGAGGTATGATCCAACTGATCCAATGAAACCTAGTCAATGCGAAAGTTAAGGCCCATAGGAGAGAGGGAGAAGCAGAGAGGGATAGAGGGAAAGTACGATGGGGACGAAGAAGCCTTTAGACGAAGTGATTCGTGAGGACATGAAGAAAACTATGGAAGAATGCGAGCGAAGCATGGTACAAATGACTGCAGAAAGAAAGCTTTCGTCGAGCAGAAAATATGCCTTGATGCTTTCTAAGCAGACCATGGTCATCGTATTTTTGATAGGGGTATTCGTTGTAGGATGCCTGATCGCAAGCGGCCTCCATAACATGAAACTTATGAACGACAGGGCAGCGTATTTTGATTGGGGTTTCGGGGCTATTTTAGGTGTGGTGATCATCGCATGGATCGCAAAATCCATTGTCCTGCAAAAGCAGTACAAGGAGGAGCTTGCAAGTTATATTTCCTCTGGGCAGGCGAAGAAAGATTTTGAAAATAGCATCGAGATGACTGTCAAGAAGGCGGAGGACATGACCATTCACTATCCCATCGAGACCTTCGAGAGGTTAAGTGATGATGAAATGTCTCAGGCGGATGAAGAATGGGATGAATATCTTCTTATCGCGACCGATCGTTTTTATCGAATGGGTTCCATGATGCATCCGCATGGAAATGATCTTTATCAGGTCTATGTTGAGCTACGCTATCAGAAACAGAGTGACCTGGATTTCAAAAAGCTGCAAGAGGCTGAGGCACTGATCGAAGACAAGCTGGCGAATTTGCAGGAGCATGATCCCATGGTGCAGGGAAAGGACTTCAAGGCAGATGTCAAAGAGCTTGTTCGTAAGACGCTCGCGGAGTGCCTGCCATATTTCCGCGCCGACGAGATTTGTGTCGCAATAAGAAAGAGCTCTTAGAAAGTTTCTCAAGGTATGCGTAAGTTAAAAGATTGTAGTGATTCGAAAACGAGTGTGCAGACATTGGTTCATATTTGAATGAAGGATAAGACATTGTAAGAATTTGTGTAAAGGTTAAATATGAGTATCGTTAAGACAGAAAATTTAGTACATGAATATGAGCGGCGGGACGAGGAAGGGAATATCGAGGGCGTGACCACGGCGGTAGATCATGTCTCGCTGGACGTCAAAGAGGGCAGCTTTATCGCGATTCTTGGGCATAATGGTTCAGGAAAGTCAACGCTGGCAAAGCATATCAACGCGATTCTTTCGCCGAAGGAAGGCACGGTCTGGGTCGATGGCCTGGATACGGCGCAGGAGGAGAACCTCTGGGAGGTGCGTCAGCGCGCGGGCATGGTATTCCAAAATCCTGACAATCAGATTATAGGTCAGGTTGTCGAGGAGGATGTTGGCTTTGGACCCGAGAACATGGGCGTGCCGACGAAGGAGATCTGGGAGCGTGTCGAAGAGAGCTTAAGGGCCGTTGGCATGTATGAATACCGAAAGCATTCGCCCAATAAGCTCTCCGGTGGTCAGAAACAGCGCGTTTCGATTGCAGGCGTGCTTGCCATGCATCCGAAGGTGATCGTGTTTGATGAGCCGACGGCCATGCTGGATCCTAACGGCCGCAAGGAGGTCATCCGCGCCGCGAGGGGACTCAATCAGGTGGAAGGCGTGACCATCATCTTAATTACGCACTACATGGAGGAGATTGTCCATGCCGATCAGGTCTTTGTCATGGATCATGGCAAGATTGCCATGCAGGGCACGCCGCGCGAGATCTTTTCCCAGGTGGAGCGCCTAAAGGAGCTACGCCTTGATGTCCCACAGGTAACGCTTTTGGCGCATGAGCTGCAGCAGGCTGGTGTCCCCCTGCCAGATGGCATTTTGACCCGTAAGGAGCTTGTTGACGCGCTGATTTCACCCCGCATTGATGGCCTGCCCTAAGGCCTGCCACAATTATTAGCCGGCTTATCTTAACGCGGCTACAATAAGTCAATCTGCAGCCTGCCGTAACGCAGCCGCAAGGAATGGATCTGCAAGCCTGTCTAAACATGGCCGCAATTGGCCTGCCGGGCGTTGGATGGAACGCCTGAGCTGGGATTACGCATCGTACGGATTTAGGCGCATACAATCAGAAAAGACGTAAGGAGAGAAAAACATGCCGATTACCATCGAGCATTTAACACATACCTATGGTGAGGATACGACGCTTGCCGTAAAAGCGCTGGATGACATTACCCTGACCATTCCCGACGGCCAGTTTGTCGGCATCATCGGGCATACGGGCTCAGGAAAGTCCACGCTCGTTCAGCACCTGAACGGACTGCTTAAGGGCAGCAGTGGCCGCATCCTATTTGACGGGCAGGATATCTATGCCAAGGAGTATCCCCTAAAGGAGCTTCGCCGCAAGGTCGGCCTGGTCTTCCAATATCCCGAGCACCAGCTGTTTGAGATTGACGTGTTTACGGATGTTTGCTTTGGCCCCAAGAACCTCGGCCTTTCGGGAGAGGAGATTAAGGAGCGTGCAACGGCAGCATTAGAGGCCGTAAGCATGCCCAAGGAGCTTTATAATCAGTCGCCCTTTGACCTTTCAGGCGGGCAGAAGCGCCGCGCCGCCATTGCAGGTGTTCTTGCCATGAATCCGAAGGTCCTGATCCTAGATGAGCCCACGGCTGGCCTGGATCCGCAGGGCAGACAGGAGATTCTTGACCTGATCAAAAAGCTGCAGACGGAGAGCAAGATGACGATTCTTCTTGTGTC
>SVFO01000043.1:6903-30632 GCA_015056795.1 Lachnospiraceae bacterium | reverse complement strand
CCTAGAAGGAAGTATGTATGACCAGAAGGCATACGGGGAGGATACAAAGCCAGAAGGTGTTTGTTGCTGGAAATAAACTGTCTTTTTGATTGCTTGGTCAGAAGACCCTGCTTCAAAGAGCAAACTTGACGGAATGGAAAACGGATTGCAAGGACGGTCGCGACCAGAAGGAAGCCAAGCCATGCAAAGCGTAAGACAGATGGTGAACAAACATGCTCACACAGGAACAAATTAATGAAACATGGAGCATTCGGGCCGCAAATTACAACAAGTACGTATGCGAAGAGCTACATACGGACCGGCCCGCTAAGTGGCTTTGTCTGATCGAGGCAAATGCTCCAAAGAAGAAACCTCTGCGCATTCTGGATGCAGGATGTGGTCCGGGGTTTTTTTCGGTGATTCTTTCCGGGGCAGGACACAAGGTGACGGGAATTGACGGTTCCGCCAATATGTTGTCCCATGCACAAAAGAATGCAGCAGATTTCGGGGTAAACCCTGAGCTGCTGGAAGGCGATTTTGGAAGGCTTCCCTTTTCGGAGAATACCTTTGATCTTTTGATTTCGCGGAACGTGACACATACGATCAGGGAGCATCTAAAGGTGTATGGCGAGTGGAATCGCGTGCTGAAACCCGGCGGAGTGCTTCTTATTTTTGATGCGAACTGGCATCTGCCCTATCAATTAGGGCCTGTTCGTGAGGAGGCGATTCGAAGGGAGAGGGAAGGTCTTTCGGCGTATGGAAAGGGCTTTACCTATGATGGTTCGTATGAATATATCGACAGCGAGCTGGATCCCGAAGAGTTTCGCGTTTTTGGAAGCGCCATGCGTCCTGATTTTGACATTGGCGTTTTGCATCAGCTCCCCTTTGAAGACATTTCCTTTGACAGGGACGTGACGGAAGAGCTTTGGAGTGCAAAGGAAAAGGTAATGTATGGCGCAACGCCGCTTTTTATGCTCCGCGCCGTGAAAAAAGCTTCGAAGGGAATTTGATAAAAGGAAATTTACGGTGAAAAAGTGAAATAAATACAGATAAGAAAGAGCAAAAAGAATGAGGTAAGAAACATGAAATATGTTAAAAAGCTTTGTAAATTGGTATTAGTAGTGTCACTTATTATGTGTCTTGCGGCATGTACAAAGGATTCTGTGGAGTCTTCCGCGGGCGCAGCTTCAAATTCCCAAGCGGGCGAGGGCCAGACCGGAACTGTGCAGCCTAAGACCATGAAAATGGCCGTCAGCTTTTTCTATCCCAGTCTTGACGTCCATAAGGACTATTATGGTTGGTACACCTCCATTTATGGTGTGTCAGAGACCCTGTTCCGCATAGGCGATGATCTGTCGATCCAGCCGCTGCTTGCAAAGAGCCATACCGTCAGCGCGGATGGAAAGACCTGGAGCTTTACGCTTGCAGATGCCAAGTTCTCAAATGGTACGGCAGTTACCGCTGACATGGTCATCAAGAATTTTCAGCGTCTGGCAGAGGTGAATGAGCGCTTTGCCTATCTTGCAGATTTTACCTATGTCACAGAGGGCGATAAGATCTTGAAGATCACGACGCCTGAAGTCTATCCGACGATGCTTAGTGACCTGACTGCTCCTGAGCTTGGTATCATGGATCTTGAGGGAACGAAGGATTTCGACAATGCACCGATCTGCACGGGCCCCTTTGTCGTAAAGACCTTTGATCCAGAGGGAACGGTTGTGGTTGATAAGAATGCATCCTATTGGAATGGTGAGGTAAAGCTTGATTCCGTGACATTCTATTACATGCAGGATGACGAGACGAAGCTGAATGCCATGCAGGCAGGCGACATCGATGGTTACACAAGCGTAACGGCAGCAGCCAAGGAAATTTTTGAAGCTGACCCCGCAACCTATACCTTAACCGTCATTCCCGCAACCCGTTTGCAGTTTTATGTTCTGAACAAGAATACCTTGGATGACAAGGTTCGCGAAGCAATTAATCTGACGGTAGATCCCGACGCGATCGCGGCATATCTTGGAGGCACGGTTTCTGCAGCAGTTGGTCCCTTTAGTGTATCTGCCCCTTATGGTAAGGTAAAGAAGCCTGCCGTAGATACCGCAAAGGCCAAGAAGCTTTTAGAGGAGGATGGTTACATCCTTGGTTCTGACGGATATTATGCAAAGAATGGTGAGACGCTTACGCTGAATGTTTGCTACTATGCAGCACGTTCCTTGGATACCATCGCAGTCATCATGCAGGATGAGTTTAAGAGCATTGGCGTAAAGGTAACCCAGACCGTTCAGGAGGATCCGGACGCTACTTATATCGCTACCGGTGATTATGACATCGCTTTGTACTGCATGATCGCAGATAAAGCCGGCGATCCCTATTATTGTGTCAGTGCTTTGTTCCGTCAGGAGAGTAAGTGGGCGCTTGGCGGCTTTACAAATGCGCAAATCGAGTCCTTGATCAACGAGCTGCAGTATGAGACTGACGTTGACAAGCGCTCTTCCCTTGCCAATCAGATTGTGCAGAAGAGCATCGATGACAATGCCTTTGGATATATAGGTCTCTTTAACAAAACAACCGTGACCTCCAAGGGACTGACCGGCATTGCGGAAAAATGTCCGTTTGATTTCTATGGCATTACCGCGGCGACGGATATCAACTAAAATCAAGCTCTGATTGTTTGGCTGTCTTTTTCATGTCTGCAGACATAAGGAAGACAGCCAAACCATGTACTCAAAATACAATTGTTTATTAGGAGGGGATCACGGATGGGAAGCTATCTTGGAAAGCGTCTGCTACATTTTGCATGGATTATGCTGGCAGTCAGCTTTCTTACCTTTCTGTTATCTTATCTTTCTCCGGGTGATGCGGCCATGAAAAAGCTGAATGCACAAGGAATCGCCGTTTCGGAAGAGGTGTTGGAGAAGACAAGGGAAAACATGGGTCTAAATCGGCCCTTTATTGTACAGTATGGAGACTGGGCCCTGCATGCGCTGCGCTTTGATTTGGGAACCTCCTATAAGGATGGATTCTCCGTCTCGGAAAAGCTCGTCAAGGGGTTAAAGAACACGGCCATGCTGACGGTGTCAGCCATTCTTTTGGCACTTCTCATTTCTCTGCCACTTGCCGTACTTTGTGCACTCAAAAAGGATTCCTGGATGGATCACCTGATCCGCTTGTTAAGCTTTATCGGAAATTCCTTGCCAAATTTCCTGATTTCCGTTTTATTGATTTATTATCTTTGCGTCAAGGCAAAGCTGCTTCCCGTGGTGGCAAATCAAAGCTTAAGAGGATTGATTCTTCCTTGCATCGCGCTTGCCATTCCAATCTGCAGCAGATTCATTCGGCAGATTCGCGCTGAGCTTTTGGAACAGCTCAGTAAGCCCTATGTCACGGGTGCAAGGGCGAGGGGCGTAAAAGGAAGGTATGTTCTCTGGAACGTGTTACATAACGCGTCCATCTCCATTTTGACAATCGTAGGACTGTCCATTGGAATGCTTCTGGGAGGAAGCGTTGTGATCGAAACGATCTTCCGCTGGCCTGGGCTTGGTAAGCTCGCCATGGATGCCATTACGAATCGCGATTATCCCGTGATTCAAGGCTTTGTCCTGTTTACCTCCGCCATCTATGTTGTGGTGAATCTGATTACGGACGTCAGCTATCGCCTGATTGATCCAAGACTGCGGGAAAGGGAGGATAAGTAGGATGAAGAAAAAACACTCCTCTGTTTCTCACGTACGCATCAGGCTTTGGGTTTTTTTGATTTTGGCAGGGCTTCTTGTGCTCTTAAGCCTTTTGGCACCGTTGCTATGTCCCAATGATCCGTATGCAACCTCATCAGCAGTCATGAATCATGCGCCTAGTGCGCAGTTCCCCATGGGAACGGATCGCTACGGAAGATGTATCTGCTCCCGCGTTTTGATGGGGGCCAGGACCTCTATTTTTTCAGCGACGGCCTTGGTGGCAAGTACCTTTGTCATTGGAACATTGCTAGGAATTCTCGCAGCTTGGTTTGGCGGTGTAATAGATACCATCATTATGCGCGTGGCGGATGCCTTCCTCGCATTTCCGCAGATGGTGCTTGCCATTGCAGTGGCTGGCATCTTGGGCGGCGGCATGTTTAATGCCATGCTAGCCATGGGAATCACTGGCTGGACGCTCTATGCAAGACTAGCCCGCGCGGAGGTGCTTTCGCTAAAGAAGGAGCCCTATGTTCAGGCGGCAAGGCTCACGGGCTGTGGCCCTTGCTCCATTATGTTTAAGACCTTATTGCCCAACATGCTTGGTCCACTAATTGTCAATGCGACGACGCAGATTGGCGTCATGATGATTGGCATCGCGGGACTATCCTTCCTTGGCATCGGCGTGACGGAGCCACAGGCAGAGTGGGGCAGCATGATCAATCTTTCCCGCGCGTACATTCAGCTTGCACCTTGGGCCGTACTTGCGCCCGCAGGGGCGACGATCGTGACGGTCATGATCTTTAATTATCTTGGGGATTGTGTTCGTGATTATCTTGACGTGGAGGTGGAAGCATGAAAGACGAAATCATCTTAAAGGTTTCGAACCTAAGCGTTGGATATGGGGAGCAGATCGCCGTATCAAACCTTTCTTTTCAGCTTCATCGTGGGGAAATTTTATGCCTAGCCGGAGAAAGTGGAAGCGGAAAAAGTACGATATTAAAAGCATTGCTTTCCATGCCGGAGATACAGATTTCTTTAGGGGAGATTCAACTATTGGGAACGTATCTTCAGACGCTCTCCGAGAAGAAGCGCAGAAGCTATTGTACGGAGAAAATGGGAATGGTGTTTCAAAGCCCTGGGGCTTCCTTCAATCCCATTCGCTCCTATCAAAAGCAGTTTGTGGAAACCTTAAAAAGTCATGGGAAATATGACAAGGCATCGTTTCTGTCTCAGGCGGAGGCAGCCTTTGCCAAGGTGGATCTAAAGGATGCAAAGAGGCTTCTTCGTGCGTGCCCCTATGCACTGAGCGGCGGCATGAATCAGCGTATGGCACTTGCTCTGGCAATGCTTCTTGGGCAGGAGATTCTGCTTTGTGATGAGCCGACAAGTGCTTTGGATGCAACGACGGCGCTTCAGGTTGCACAGGAGCTGAAAAAGCTTCGCGATGAAAATGGAATTTCTCAGATCATTGTGACGCACAATCTTGCCATGGCAGGTTTTTTGGCAGACCGCATCGGCATTATGTATCAGGGAAGTCTTGTGGAATTAGGAGAGACAGACCAGATTTTGCATCAACCCAAGCACCCTTATACCAAGAGCCTACTCGAGGCCATTCCACATTTAAGCGGAGAGCTTCCATCAGGAGAGCCTATGGATGTGTTAGGGGGAGCGCATGACAAAACAGAAAAGGCTCATGCAGAAAAAGGAGGGCAACCATGATGATCCTTGAAGTAAAGGGGCTCTCGAAAAGCTTTGGGAATAAAGAAACTACTCTTCAGGCACTAAAGGATGTGAGCCTGCAATTAAATAAAGGGGAAATACTCGGCATTGTCGGGGAAAGTGGTTCGGGAAAATCGACGCTATTAAAGCTGATTAGCGGATTGGAAGCGCCTGACTGCGGTGAGATCAAGCTTCACGGAAATGTGTTGTCACCGAAGCGGACGAAAGAGAACTATCGCGCGATGCAGATGATCTTTCAGGATGCCGTGGCGTCCTTTCATCCGAAACGAACCGTTGAAGCCTCCATTCGAGAGGCCGTTCGCAATCTTTGTGGAAAAGAGGGCAAGCTGGACAAGGAGGAATTATCCCGTATGGTGGGACTTGCGCCAGAGCTCATGGAGCGCAGGCCTAGTCAGCTCAGCGGAGGACAATGCCAGCGCTTGGCAATCGCGAGGGCGGTGGCGCCAAAGCCAGAGATTTTACTCTGCGATGAGATCACAAGCGCGTTGGATGTCTCTACGCAGGCGCAAATCCTTCGCCTTTTGTATAAGATTTGCCGTGGTACGGGAACGGCAGCCATTTTTGTATCGCATGACCTTGCCGTGGTCAGCTGCCTTTGTGACCGCGTGATCGTCATGAAGGATGGAAGCATCGTGGAGGAAGGAACTGCAAGGCAAATCATAGAGGCACCAAAACAGGAATATACAAAGAGACTGATTGAGTCCGTGATGGAGATTCAGTGAAACATCATAATAGTGATGATGAACTGGGTAATGCAGTTATCGGATGAGAGATAACTATTTGGAGAAGATGGTTTCGTAAAGAACGAAGGGAACAAAATGGATCAGCAGAAGCAAAGAAAACGAGAAGAAGAAATTGAAGATAGAGTACGGGATTATTGGACCATACGAACGAAGGATTTCAATACCGTTCGACTAAATGAACTGCATGGGGAAATCAGCGGACGATGGATTGCGGAGCTAAGAAAGCTCCTTCCCGAGGGGAGAACTCTGTCTATTTTGGACGCGGGAACAGGCACGGGATTCTTTGCAATTTTACTGGCGAAGGACGGGCACAAGGTGACGGGAATTGATCTCACGCCAACCATGCTGGAGGCAGCAAAGGAGACGGCGAGAGCATTTGACGTAACAGTCTCGTTTCAACAGATGAACGTGCAGGAGACAAGCTTTGATGACGAAAGCTTTGATGCCGTTGTGACGCGCAACGTGACCTGGACGCTTCCTGATCCTGAGAAAGCTTATCGCGAATGGCACAGAGTCTTAAAGTCAGGCGGGGTTTTACTGAATTTTGATGCAAATTACGCGGACAACGTACGACATAAGAATCAAAAAGAATCCTGGATTAAGCCAGAGGGCGTGTATGGTCATGTTGGCATGACACAGGAGCTTATGCAGGAAAACGCAGAGATTACGCTTTCAATGCCTGCCAGCGAGCATCGAAGACCAAAGTGGGACGAGGCACTGGCTGAAAAAATTGGCTTTTCTTCTTGGAGATCCGATGAGACGCTGGGCAAGAGGATTTTGCAGGAAAATGACATGAGCGATGCCCCCATGTTTTTGTTCTGGGCGAGAAAATGATCTAGGTCAATCTGTTATATTCCTACAGCGCGAAGGGGAATGGCGTGCTTCTTTATCAGACGGTGTCCCTCGGTATTGAAAAGAACCACCCCATGATCGCTTATGGGCTTTGGAGCTGAACCGCTATTTCAAACCTAGACTGACGAGCATGCAGACAATTGCCATCAGGGAGAGAAAGGTTGCCGTGCCAATCTCTATTAAGAGCTCCTCTTTTTGAATGCGCTCCAGCTCTGCCTTTTGAAATTCCTCGTCCCCTTCCGCGTGAAATTCTGGTTTATTAACCTTGGAGAAAAGTGTCGCTACGAAAGTTAGTAGCGGCAGGGCGACGCCAAGCAGGGCACCAGCCTTATGACCATAGGTGCCGCTTCCTACATGAAAGAATTTGGTATTTTGGAAGACGGCCGGCATGGCGAGCCAGATTAGAAAGCTAATGAGTATGCCAATGAGAATGATACTATTTCGGACTCTTTTTAAGGTTTTTATGGACAGCTTCTTCATAGATTTCCCTTTCTACATTATGTCAATTTGTTACGTATTCAAACCATAAACCGTAAATCCGTTCCCCGTGAAAGACAAATTTTATTTGAATATTGATTTTTTCAAAATGCAAAACCTGATATAAAATGTTTTCCTGAGATGGGTCAGCCCAGGTTTTTCCATAGCGATGAAACTTACCTGCTCCCATCAGGAGATCCTCGCGGGCGGAGGTGAAAACCTCCTTCGGAAGGTAGGCCTGCATTTTCGGACTAAAAAAGGTACTGAGCCTCTCATAATCGTTTTTCAGAATATAATTGGCGCAGGCTTTTGCTGTCTTTTTGTAGTCGAGCTCATGAGCATCCAAAAGAGTCGTCAGATGCTTTGTAGCCATGCTTGCGTCAAGGTCCTCTCTCTTGTCATTTGGCAGGTCTGCCTCTAGGTCGCTCGGATTCCAGACGGTACCCAACATATCCTTTCCTTCTTCCAGTGCCGCAAGGGCTTTTTGCAACAATCGGATTTCTTCATATTTCCCATGAATGGCTGCTTCCAATTCTTTTTCCCGAAAGCGCAGGATCTCCTCCAGAGGTTTCCCATCCTTTAGGCACTCTTGAATTTCCTTGATGGGAAGACTAAGGGCACGCAAGGTCAGAATGCTTTGCAGTGTCCGCAGGTCATCCTCGGTATATTGACGCCTGCCAGAGGCTGATGATTTCTGGCTCTGAATCAGGCCCTTTTCTTCATAAAAGCGAAGCGTGCGGGAAGTAATTCCGTAGCGCTTACACACCTTGTTAATGTCGATCATGATTTTTCCCTTTTGATTGTTATGATTTTTTATTGTTAATTTCATTATACAACTTGACGCAGCGTCAATGTCAAGCGAATGCATAAGAATTCTATTGATATTTTGAATGGAAGGTTTATGATAGATTTAGTGAGAATTTTGAGGGTATGCGCTTGCATTTATATCCTTCGATAAGACTTTTATTCAATTAAGGAAAACTGAGGCGGGAAGATGAAGGGAAAGTTGAAACAAAAAAAGAATAAATGGATTGTAGTTGCAGGAATGGCAACATTGATGCTGCTGGCAGGAGGCTGTGGAGCACAGGGGAAGGATGCGGATGCTGTCAGCGGAGCCGTACAGACAGAAGTTAGCACGGTGCAGGAATCCGATGGAACAACCGTTTCGGAGACGGAGGTGGCAGTGGTTCCAGAAGAGACGCCGCAGCCCACGCCAGAGCCTACGCCCGAACCAACTCCTGAACCGACGCCAACGCCGATTCCGTCAGACTATTTGATCCAAAAGGCGAATACGATTTTGGAGGAAGAGAATAAGCTGGAGATTGATTTTGCGGCTCTTGCGGAGACGGACAGCGGAACCTTTAAGAAGATTGATGAATATGTTGCTTCCCTGCAGCCCTCCAAGAAAAATGGCATGACGGGGCTTTTCGAGGGGAAAAATCTGATTTTTATTTCAGCGGAGGCTTTTACCGCTGAAGTGATTCGGGAAGACCTGACACCGACGCTATATCGCCTTGCGACGAAGGGCATTCAGTTTACAGATTTTTATCAGCCGGCAGGCGCAGGAACGACGGGTGGTGAGTGTCAGAACATCTTTGGACTGTCTCCAGCCCTCAGCGGTACCTCCGTAAAAATCACGGCGACCTACAATAATTATTTCACCATGGGCAGCCAGTTAAATCGCCTGGGGTATTTCGGAAAGGCGTATCACAATGGCAATTATACCATGTATGAAAGAGATCAGACGCATAATAACCTAGGATATTCCGAGGGATACATGGCATATGGAAACGGCATGGAGAAATTCATCAAGCCGACCTGGCCGGAGAGCGATTATGACATGTTTGTTGGAACGATCCCCGAGTATATTGATCAGGAGCACTTCAACATCTATTACATGTCCGTGAGCGGTCACAGCAATTATGGCTTCAACAATAATGCAATGGCAAAGAAGCATAAGGATAGAGTGGCGGATATGGAGGGATCCCAGCCGATTCGCGCTTATGAGGCGGCAAATTTGGATTTTGAAGATGCACTGACTTATCTTGTCGAACAGCTGGAGGAGAAAGGGATTGCGAATGACACGGTAATCGTGATCAGTGCGGATCATTATCCCTATGGCTTGGACGGCGGAACAAAGCCCTTCGGTCAATTGCAATACCTTTCTGAGCTTTATGGTTATCAGGTAACGAATGTGTTGGAGAGGGATCACAACAGGCTCATCATTTGGAGTGGATGCCTTGAGGAATATGATCCCGTGGTCGTGAGCTCGCCCGTTTGCAGTAACGACATTCTGCCGACTCTGTCGAATCTCTTCGGGACGGAGTGGGATTCTAGACTATTTCCTGGAAGAGATGTCTTTTCCGACAGCCCTGCGCTGGCGATTTTAGATCGAAGCAATTGGAAGACAGACCTAGGCGTCTGCATCAAAGGGAAATTTAAGCCCTTTGACGAAGAAGCGGAGCTTCCTGAGAATTACGCAAAGACCATGAGCGCCGTTGTTTCTAAGAAATACGATCACAGCAAGAATATGCTAAGCGTGGATTACTATGGACATCTTTATGATTTAGGACTTCTAAAATAAAAAGTTGCCGTCAAAAAATATGCTTGACAAGGCAGGACTATAGTTATAGACTAAAAATAGGTCTATGATTATAGTCCTTTATTATTGATAACAAATTTTCAGGTGATAGAAAACAAAATCGTTAGGAATGAAGAGGTAGAAGAGGCATGGAATACGCAAAGCTTTGTGACAGTGATTATCGTTTTATGTGTATTGTTTGGGAGCATGCTCCGGTGAATTCCGGCGAGCTCGTAAGGCTATGTCAGGAGGGACTTGGCTGGAAAAAGTCCACAACCTACACGGTGATTAAGAAGCTCTGTGAGAAGGGATTTATCAAAAATGATGATGCCGTGGTCAGTGTTTTGATCCCGAAGGAGAAGGCACAGGCGAAGGAGGCAGAGTACTTTGTGGAACGCACCTTCGGGAATTCCCTGCCGAGCTTTGTCGCCGCTTTTTTGGGCGGCAAGAAGCTGACGAAGAAGGAAGCGAAGGCGCTGAAGAAGCTGATTGAAGAACACAGGGAGTAAAACTTATGATGGAACGAATTTCATGGTTTGTACAATCCTATATTCAAAGAAACATGGCGTTACTCATCGTGGTTTTGGTCGTGCTTCTTGTCAGGCTCCTCATGAAGAGGATGCCTAAAAAGTATGTCTATTGCCTATGGGCAATTGTTGGGATTCGTATGCTCTTTTCCTTCCAGATCGTCTCGCCCGTGAGCATCTATCAGTTCTTCCCGTGGGCGGATCCACAGTCGGTTAGCGTACAGGTTGCGCTGCGGGATGGCGAGGAAAATTTAAGCAACGGAGAACGCGTTGGCAGTCCGACAAAGGATTTAGCGGCTTTAGAGATGGAAGTAAATTCGTTTTCTGAGGCGGATACGGATAAAGGAGCCGCAAGAAGTGCGGACGGAGCCGGAAAGATGGATTCTTCTGTCGATGCATTGGGGATTGCAGAAAGTCATGCTCTGTTGGCAAATGGGAATGGGTCAGAGGTTGAGCCTGTAGAAGGAGATACACTCGTCGACTCCCAGGGAAATAACGCAGAAGGCGAGACGGAGCTTGCACGAGGCGAAAGAGATTTGGCACAGGGCAACATGACGGGAGCAGAACCTTCCTCCGACGCAGTAATTGGTATGCAGGACCCTGTAGAAGGACAAACAGCTTTGTCTGCTGACGACACCTTTCAAAGTCAGACTTCTGAGGATACATTACAGGGATTGCAGCAGACTACGGAGAAGGAGCAAGAGCAGACAAAGAAGGCTGGCGAGAGTGCGCTCATCGTATTTGCAGGAGAACGAGTGGTAACGCGAAATCAATTTGTCAGTGCCTTCTTCGCAGTTTGGCTGATCGGATTTCTCGCCGTGCTTGGCATTGGCATGGTTTCCTATGCGCGCATTCGCAGGCTCGTAAGGGAGGCTGTTCATCTTGAAGAAAATGTTTGGGAATGTGACGGAATCGCAACGCCTTTTGTTCTGGGGATTCTGAGACCTAGAATTTTTGTACCGTTTCATCTGGAGGAAGGGAAAAGGAACCTTGCTTTAGAGCATGAGCGGCAGCACCTAAGAAATCTCGATCCGTTTGCAAGGCTGATGGCATATGTACTTCTTGCAGTTTATTGGATGAATCCGTTGGTGTGGACCTCTTACTTTTGCTTTGTGCGGGATCAGGAGATGCGCTGCGATGAGGCGGTGCTTTCCAAGCTTGGCGAGGAGCATAAGAAGGAGTATGGCATGACGCTGCTCGCCTTTGCGACCGAGGAGCATTTTGTGGGCTTTTCGCCTGTGGCCTTTGGAGAGAGTGATGCTGAAAAGCGAATCAAAAATGTCTTAAATTACAAGAAGCCAGGTTTCTGGATGATTTTTGCATGTATTGCCATTCTGATCTGCATCGGTATTGTCTGCCTTACGACGGCAGGGAAGAAGGAGAAGAACCCTGATGGGACGGAGCAGGCCGGCACGGAACAGTCGGGAACCGAACAAGCATTCTCAAGTGTCGACGAGACAAAGCAAGGAGCGGAGCCCTTGGAGGAAAAGCTTCTTTATCAGTCCACGATATATGCTGATCTGGACGGGGACGGCGAAAAGGAGCTCGTTCAGATCCATGATTATGCTTCAGGCAGGACGACGCTGGAGACCAAAATAAACGGCAATTCGATCAAGGAGCATACGATGCAAAGCGTCCAAATGATCAAGACGGACTGCGTGGCTTTTGACCTTACGGGGGACGGGCGAGAGGAGCTCATTACGCTGCAGAGCAGTCCGTTGCTTGCAAGTACCTATAATTGGCCTGGAAAGGTTACCGTTTTGCAGGTTGAGAATGGGGAATGGAGAGAATTTGACGACGAGCTGTTTTATCCCGAAACAGGAGAATATGCTTATCAGGAGTATTATCCAAAAAGGATTTCAGAAGCTGTCTGCATCCATGCTAAGCTGGAACAGTCCCTGGGCAGAGCGATCCTGCACCTTACCTATCCAATGAACTATGAGGTCTCACGGGGCATGGGAGGCGTACTGCGCATCGATTGTACCTATCGCGAAACGAAGGATGGCTGGGACGTTCACTATGTTTTTCTAAGTCATGATTACATGGAGGAGCAAGCCCGTGTCGCCAATGGCACACATGAGATTTATTCCATCTCCGTAGGTTATGCGCCTGGTGAAGCGGTTGAGGTTGGAAAAGAAACCTTGAACAAGCTGTTTTCCAGCCTTCCTTTACACTATTTTGAAACCGCGACGGATGAATTTAATCTTTCCCTTACGATGGATGAGGGAGGGAGCTTTACGGGAACAGACGTCAGCAATGGAAATGGAAATCCGCAGACCCGAATATGTGAATTTATGGGGCAAATATCGAACCTGCGTAAGGTAAATGATCTGCAATATGTATTTAGCGTGGAGAATCTTTCCTATCCTGATCCGGATCAGATTACAAAGCAAAACGGGACGCAGTTTGTCACGGCAAAACCCTTTGGCATGGAGGAGGGAGACAGGTTTTTGTTATATCTCCCAGGCTATCCCATCACGAATCTGCCTTCTTTGGTGATTCGAAGTCTGGAAGATGCAGGGAATCCGATCTGGTATTATTATTCCTTTGAGGAGCTCCCGTGCTATGTGTTATGGAACCTGGAAAAAGACATAGTCTATACATCCTTTTACGTAAATGAATATGTCGGGCAGAGAATGGAGACCGTTGGCCTTTATGGGGAATTGTCGTATCCCTGTGGCCCGAATGGAGGCTTTTCCATAAAAACGGCTACCCGGCTTTGCGCGGATGCTTGCGGTGTCTTTGTGCAGAAGGTAAAGTATCCAAAATCGCGGAGTCAGAGCTTTACGGCGTTTGTTCGCAATCAGCAGCTTGCAGATTATTTGGAGTATAAAACGAAGCATTTCCCGCATGCCTTTAGCGACGGAAGCTGGATGCTAGAGATCAAGGCGTGGAAAGAAATCACCATAGGAAATGCCCGCGTGCTCCACGTGACAGGTACTCCAAAGTATCGCAATGCCATGACGGGGACTTTATTTTCCGGTCTGGAGCATTATGGTGCGAGGGGATCCTGGGGCATCATTCACTTTCTGATTGATACGGAGGACGGGCAGCACTATATCCGCGACTGGTATTGGGATGCCAAGGATTCCAGGGACATAAGCCTTCGGGGGAGCTACTCCGTGGAGGAAGCCTATGACTTCTGGAATCACCCTGTTGAATATCGGTCGGTTGTAAGGAACGAGGCAGTAAAGATCGGGGATCAGGTCACGGTCATGGGACTAAGCGTTACCTGTAAGGAAACCGTGTACAAGTCGCCTAGTAATCCTGCCCAATATAACCGAAAATATTATTATGACGGATTGTTGGTGGGGGAGAGCCTTAGCTACGGTGATAGCATGGATTACGCGGATGACCTGGATGATGACGGCGTGACGGAAATCATCTGCTCCATAAGAGACTTGTATGCCCAAAATTATGAAGATGTTATGGTGTATCGAAGAAAAGGTAATGTCATTTATCTTGGCAGACTAAACCACCCAGGGCTTTTGGAGCTTGAAAACTGCGACGATCTTTCTGCAGAAAGGCGGATCACCAAGCATTATGATCCGGAAAAACACTTGCTTTATGTCAAGTATCCCGTAAGGGGCGGCGATTATGCTTCCGTACCCTTTACTTATGATGACATGACCTTTGCGGAGTTCACATATTTAATGCCGAGTAACTGGAAGGAGGCCTACGCGAATTACGCCAGTCGCTCAGATGATGATACCTTTGATCTCCTCTACCTGGATGATGATGAGATTCCGGAATTGTACGTTGCATCCCTGGTTTTTGGAGGTCAGAAGCTGATCAGCTATCATGACGGCAAGCTGGTGGAAAAGGAACTAAATGGTTTGGAAATGCTTTATCTGGAGAAAAAGGGAGTCTTTTACCTATTTGGCGGAAATAATGGATATTTTCCCGCGGAGGTCCATCAGCTAAAGGACGGCGAGTTCTCTTTGCTTGGCTCAGGCTATCAAAAAAAGGAGTACATAGCCAATGAATATGCCGACAATCCGGATCACGTGACTGAATTTGACAGCTATGATTGGAACGGTCAGAGTGTGACAAAGGAGCAGTATTATCAGAATATCGATGCTTTGATCCCCCGAAAAGAAGCTATTTTTCCAAAACAAAGCTACAGGCTGTACGGAATCCTTCTTGAGCTTGGCCTAGGGCTGGATGACCTCGCAGATGGGTGATCCACGACCTCAAAAGAATTACTTTCCGCAGAAAAACTTCTGTTTTGTGGCAGCTTTGTGGCAGCCTTGAGGTATAATGGATGTTACAGTGAGAAAACTATCCGGGGCCATACGCACGGGATGACATACGGAAGAACAAATGGTTATGCGGTCGGCAAAGGGAGAGGCGGATCGCAGGAAAGGAAGGATGCCATGCCACCAAAAGTAAATGCGGAAGGAAAATTATATCCGTGGGCGATCGAAGGGAAAAACTTTACCGCTTATGATTCCATAAATAAGTTTACCATGCATCTGCCGGGAATTGTAGGCATTTTGGGAGAAGAAAAACTGGCTCAGGCTTCCATGATGGGGAATTATCTGCGAGAAATCCCCACGGGAAATCCGATCCTCAATGGGGCAGACCATACGAAGATTTTGGGGTTGCAGAATACATATGATCCATCCATCAAGCTTGGCGACCTGCATGAGGGTTACAGACGTTATCTGACGAAGAATCAAGAGGGAGCTGCTCAGGAGATTTATGACAGATCCAATGAGCTGGTCAAGGAGACCAGTACCTATCTGCGCAATCTGTATAAGGAGGAAAGTGACCTGCGATCCATTCATATGCAGGAAAAAGCGGATGAGCTTGCAGACTGGTACGAGCTACAGGCTCAGGTGGCGAATCCCAAGAGTGGTAACATTGCAGAAGCGGAGATGAATGCTCCTTATCTCCCCGCGATCAACATGCTTGCAGGCGCTGCACCGAAGTATGACATGGAAGGGTTTGAGAAATGTATTGACGCTTTGGAACAGAACGGAGTGGAGGGTGGCAAGAGCATTTATGACGATTATTTTACCGTCATCAGTTCAGGAGCCAGAGAGACTCAGATCCAGTTCCATCGCCAACAGATGGAGCAGGATGGATGGGATGCGGAGAAGGAGCAGATCTATTTAAGTGAGCTAAAGAGGTCTCACGATAAGACGATTGAAGCCTTTGACAGACTGTGGGAGATTGAGGATAAAGGACAATATGATGACGTCCTGAATAATACTCTGGATCATATGATCGGCAAGCAACCTAAGGATCAACGTGACGCGAATTATGCCATTGGCTATATGAGGGGTGAGAGCAAGGCCATTGACATGGGCTATGACAGCAAGCATCTGTATGTCCTGGCACAGGTGGGGATGCAGGAGCAATATGTCAAAAAGATGGAAGCCGAGCTTGATCACCAGCTTACCGAAACCAAGGACAAAGCAAAAATACAGAAAATCAAAGAGCAGAAAGAACAGATCGCAGAGTATAAAAAGGATTTTGAACAGCTGAAGGAATCCGTATGGAACCAGAGAGTCAGCGGAAAAGAGGAAATGGAAGCAGTCGGGAAGCAGGTAGATGATTTCTTGGCCGCGCATCAGGAGAAATATGCTTCCTTCCAGCTTCATCAGACCTATAACAAAATCATGTTGGATTATCAGAAGGAGGAAGCAAAGAAGGCGGAGCCTATTCCCAGAAAGGGTGTTCATTACAAGGAAGCAAATATCGCCATGGAGAGTGCTAACCTGCTCTATTCACTTACCGGTGACATGGGGATGCCCGTAGAGGTTTCCCAAGTCGCTGACGCGGGAAATCAAATCAATCACGACGGCACCTTAAAAGAGAGGAAAAACAAGCAATTACTCGAGGTGGCTGATCGTGTCGACCAAAAGCTTAAGGAAGAATATGAAAAAGCGGATAAGGCATCAGATGAAATAACGCATGCCGCTAGCTTTAAAAAGGCTGTCATCAATCACCAAAGGCAATGCATGGAAAACCTAAAGAATGGTATTCCGATGAAAAATGGCGATGAAAATCTGGATTGGACCTTCGGTGTCAGCGGATCCGTCATGGCTCAATTGAATACGGATCTCCTCAAAACGGGTGGCGAAAAAAAGCTGGAAAAGGCAATCAGCGAAACAGGTCTTGACAAATTTGTGGAGAAGGGCAATCAGATGCAAAAGCTCCATCAGGAGTATCTGCTGAAAAAGGATGATATGACCGCTGCAGAGAGACAAAATGCCCTGATGACTTTGAATTTGGAAAAGCGTGAGGTCATCGAGATGGCGAAGGAGTTGAAGGATAAGCTTGCGAATCCCTCTGCGGAGGTAAAGGAGCTTTTTGTCAATCCGCAGCAGCTCAAAGACTATCAAGGACAACGAGGATTGCAGGGGTTGATCGATCTTTATACCGCGGATCTCCGGAAAGTTGACCTTCCGCAAAAGGAGAACTTTGACAAGGCTCTGGAGAAATTCAACACTTCCAGGGCGAGTATTTTCAGAAGGGAATCCGATGAGCACATACGCATGCGCGAGCAGGCAGAGATCGTGCAAAAGAATCTCACGACGCTTGAGGCTGGAAAGGTTCCGGGTCCGAAGAAGGGCGATGACCGTCCGCTCACGGAGAAGGAAAGGTCAGACCTGATACAAAAAACCTGGGCAGCGATCGAAGAGCTGGACAGGAGAACGGACACCTATATTGCAAGCAGCACGAAAAACGGAACGAAGGTGCCAAATACGCCCACAGGAAAAGAACGGCTTGCCGGTGCGAGGGAGCTAAAGGATCTTAACTGGAAAGTCAAGCAATCGCTGGCAAAGGATATTTTCGTACAAGATCAGATGGAGAGCAAACGCCGTAAGCAGATTGCTGAAAAGGAAAAGCAGAATGCTGAAAAGGAAAAGCAGAAGGATCACGTCGGATCGACGAAGAGAATGGATGCGGAATACAAGCAATTCCAGAAACTAAGCCAGACGACCTTCCATGATAAGACCCCGGAGTCTGGTGCGTTCGGACTGAATGAATGGCAATATCAGGCTGCGAAGGTGATCGCCATTGCCGGCGTGAAAAACGCGCATGCAAATGGTGAGATCGAGACTGCAAGGTTGGACGTGGAAATGCAGAAGGCCACGAGAGATATTGCAAGGGACGGATCCTTCCAAAATTGGATCAAGGAGATCTCCGAGAGTCCAAAGAAGATGGAAAATCTTGGCAAGATGTCGCCGGATGAGGTGAAGGCTGAGTTCGTAAACAGCCTAAGTAAGGAGATGAACAAAGAGCCGGCAGGACCAAAGATGGAAGGTCCTGTAAAGGAAAGCCGAAAGACCGAACCGAAAAAGGAAGCACCAAAGAAAGAAGAACCTAAGAAGGAAGTACCCAAAAAAGAAGTCCCTAAAAAGGAAGTGCCTCAAATGAGAGGTTTGGGCTATTAACGTGACAACATAAAAAGAATATAAGAGCATGTTAAGGGGATGGTTTCGATTGGTTTTATACCCTGTCAAAACCATCCCCTGCTCTTTTTTCATTTGAAAAGATGCTAGCGATACTCTATGCGAGGTTATTTGGATCGATTTTCTGCTTTTCCTGCAAAATGACATTTTGAAGCTCCGTGAACATCTCGCTGTAGCGAACATTCTTTTTCCCAAGCTTTACGATTCCAACATAAAGAGACAGGGGTATTTTTTGCCCTTCAAAATCGATGGGCTCTTCGTTATGGAATAAGATCTGGTTCGCAAGGCTTTGTGCATAAGTCTCGTCCTCACTGTTTGTCAGAAGTACGAATTCATCGCCGCCAATGCGGAAGATCACGTCATCATCACCGGCTACGGCTTCCATTCGGTGAAGGGACTCCAAGATCGCAAGGTCGCCTGCCTTGTGGGAGATGTCGTTAATGGGGATGAGGTGGGCGATGTCACAGCATACAAACCAACAATTATGTCTGCTTCTGAAAAGGTCATATAATTCACTGATATCAAATTTTCTTCTACTCATGTTTTTTCCCTCTCTTGATTCCGTAGGCGGGTTGAGCCTTGGAAATAGCTCCAAAACGCGCTTACTTTCACGGTATTTGGACGGTAAACAGTTCCAGGTCTGATAGAAGACTCTCGTAAAAGCCTCATTGCTGGAATACCCATAGGATACGGCAACTTCAAGCAGGCTCATGTCAGGTCGCTCTATCAGTGTCCGTGCGGCTTTTGTCATTCTCCGGCGGATGACGTAATCCCGCACGGAAAGGTGATTAATTTGTCTGAATAACTTCTCAATGGTGGATTTGGAACAGTAGCAGGCCGCGGCAATGTCCTCCGTATGGAGGTCCTCCTGCAGATGCTGCTCCACGTATTCCAGCGCTTCTGCCAAAAGCTCCAGTTTACTACTCATCTTGGTTCTCCTTTTCAGGGAAGGGATTTGTGTCCCCTGTTTATTCCCAGGAATCAATCGATTGTAGTTTTAGTATAACAGAGGTTTTGGGTTTCGTCTTGATTTTTTGAGTAAATTTTTTGAGCTCTGATCCACTTTAGGGCTCACAAAAAACATGAGGAAAATCACAAAAAATAGGTGGTGTGCGCTTGACTCTAAGGGTATGATATAAACAAGAGCAATACCGTTACCTTATGATATTTTAGTTTGACGAATGATTATGGGAGGACTTATGGGAAAGCATTTTAAACATTTTAAGACGGTTGTCTATGTTCCGGCGGAAATAGCAAAAGCATTTACGAAGGAAAAGCTCGAAAAGGATTATGCATTTCTGGAAAAGTATATTGGATTAGACAAAATTTATCTGGAAACACATCGGGGAGATTGTGACGTAGATCCATCTCAAATCAAGATGATTAAGGTATTTCTTGAAGAGAAGGGCGTTGAGGTTTCTGGAGGAATTACGACGACCATAGGTGACATTGAAGGATCGGAACCAGGAAAGCAAAGACTCTTTGGAACATTTTGTTATACGGATCCTGCCATGAGAAAGAGACTTCGCGAGATCTCGGAGGATGCGGCAAGACAATTTGACGAGATCATTCTGGATGATTTTTATTTTACAAATTGTAGTTGTGAGCGTTGTATTCGGGAAAAAGGTGATCGTGACTGGGTAACATTCCGAAAGGAGCTCATGAAGGATGTTTCAGAGAATCTGATCGTGAAGCCGATGAGGGCCGTGAATCCTAAAGTAAAGGTGATCATCAAGTATCCAAACTGGCGAGAATCCTATCACTTTACGGGATATGTGCCTGAGGTACAAAGGGATATTTTTGATGCTACGTATACGGGTACCGAGACGAGGAGCGTGGCCTATACGGACCAGCATCTTCCGGAATATTTGAGCTATTCTTTGGTGCGATATTTTGAGAATGCATGGCCGGAACGAAATGGCGGTGGCTGGTTTGATACCTATCAGTGCTGGTCTGTGGATCGTTATCTGGAACAAGCCTATCTCACTGCCTTTGCCGGAGCGAAGGAGCTGATGCACTTTATGTGGGCAGATCTGATAGACAATCCGTTTGTTGCGGCAATGGGAATGCAGTTGACCAAAATTGATCAGATGATGGATGGAGCAGGACGGCCAGTAGGTGTACCAACCTATATACCATTTGCTTCCAGCGGTGAGAATCATTTGGAAATGCGCCTTGGCATGCTTGGAATTCCGATGGAACCGACACCGTTTTTCCCGGAGGATGCCAAAACTCTCTTTTTGACGGAAAGTGCTCTGGCAGATAAGGACATCATCGAAAAGCTTCGCAGATTTGTAGAGAAGGGTGGAGATGCCGTGATCACGACAGGATTTTTAAGGGAGGCAGGCGAGGCTCTTCGAGCTTCCGGCTTGACGGAGGCGAAACTTACGGGTCGGCGATACTCCGTGACGCGCTATCACGTAACGAGTGACACGGCAGGATATGCGGAACATCGAAAGCCCATTTTGTTTCCGGAAATTGTGCATGGAAATAATGCGTCTTGGTCACTTTTAAATGGCGGAGACGGTGATCTGCATGCATCCTTGTTCCTTCGCAGTACCTACGGCAAGGGAAGGCTCTACACGATGGCAATTCCGGATAATGATAGCGATCTATGGCAAATGCCCAAAGCTGCAATAGATGTGGTGAAGCGAGTGCTGTGCGGCAAGGATTATGTCTCAGGGAGGCTGTTTTCTAACTTCACCTATGAAGACGGTAGCATGATTTTGTATCGTTATGTTAAGGGTGAAAATCGTGCAGATAAGGTAACGGTTAGGACGGAGAAGAAGGTCAAGGCATTGATTGACGTACAGACGGGATGGAAGCTTCCTGTTACGGAAATATGTCATCGGTCCTATTTCGGGGAAACTCGTGAATATGTAGCAGAGGTTGTGTTAACGCCTGGCGTATTCAAGAAATATCGCTGGGAAGAGGCATAGAACAAGGAAGAGAAAAGACGTCGTGGATAGCGACGTCTTTTTTGCAGGACAGAAATGAATTTCATGGATTTTATCGGGGTACTTCCTTGTGCCATGATTGACGAAAGTAGGTTATCTTGCTATACTCGATAGTGGAAACTTTTCAATAGTTGTTCTTTTTTTATTCGTTACGACAGTTCGGAAGGATAGAAGGGAGAAGGACATGCAAACGGCGGAATTAGGGACGGGCGTGCAGGATGGCGGCAAAGGATTTCATCCTTTATATCTTTGGGGAATTTTTTATGTGCTGATGACGTATGGTTACCCTGTGCTTTGGTTTTTTACTTTGCCAAAGGCAGATGAGACCGTTACTTCTGACGCGGCATACAAGGAGTTAGCAAGAGCGCAGAATGGTGCGCTCGGAGAGAACCTGCCCTTTGTGTTTTTGGGGATTCCCATAGTACTTCTTTTGATCAATATCATCCTTGCCATCGCCCTGAAGAAAACGGGTCGGCGCCATTTCCTGAATACGGCAAGGATCATAAAATATTCGTTGATTCCGTTTTTTATTATGGGCGGACTGCTGATTCTGGCTTTTTTCCTTTTCATGTTTACGCCCGTAGTCATTATGGTTTTTGTGAGCCCTATGATCATGGGCGCTCTTGCGGTCATGGGTTATATTTCCATGGTGGGCAGCGCGCCGCTTGTAATCGCATATCTGTCGAAAGCAGCGAAGGACAAAAAGAATGGTACGCTCTGGACCATTGTCATGACAATCATGCAGTTTATCTTTGGACTAGATGTCTTGGGAACCATTCTCTGCGTGATTAAGGAAAAGAAACATTCGCGTTAGAATGGTGAATGAAAAGGACGGATAAAAGGAGGATATGATATTGGTAACATTCATTAATGTTTCAATTTATTTTGTTGGCGCCATATTTTTTGTGATCAACACGAAAAAATGTTTCATGGAAAAGCTGTCCATACCGAAGGCGATCTTGTCATTTCTTTTATCACCCTCCGTCGGATATTTTGCTTCTTATATGGTATTGATTAATTATATAGATGGCAAGGATTTCGAAATGGTCCAGGTTGCAATCACGATATCCGTGCTTGCCGCGCTGCTTCAATTAGGCATTCAGCTGATTATGATGTTTCTTTACATGAAGCTGATGCATGCCCCGAATCCTTCCATGTCAGTTTTTGTATATCTTTGCTCTGCAATGCTTTTGCCAGGCTTTATCTATGTGATCCTCACGGAATCCATATTGCCATTTATTCTCTATTTCATTTTACATATTTTATTTTACCGATTGACAATTGTTCCCGCATCAGAGCTGACAAAAACAAAACAGGTGACGGATGCAAAGCTCTTTGTCATTCTTCCGGTACTTACGTTTTTGTTTAATTCCGTCATGTTTGGATTTTACATGTATACCTTTACCCTCTCAAAGGTTCCGGACAACCTGTCGAGTGCGATGAAGTCTTTTTCTGCAACCGCTGATGAGGAGGCCATAGGCACACTTCGAAATTTTATTAGAATGCTAACTAGGTACATGAAGTTTCAACAGGACATTATCCTTTTCCCGAGCATTTTTATTGCGATCATTCTGATTATAGCCTTTTCCATTATCATACGGAACGTGAAATATACGAATGCTTTGCTGGAAACGCAAAAGGTAGTCAAGGAGCTTTCCGTGGAAGTGATGGAAGCCTTGGCACATACCATCGATGCCAAGGATGAATATACAAAGGGTCATTCCATTCGAGTTGCGAAATATTCCAGAATGATTGCCAGTCGCATGGGTCTTCCAGAGGAACGCTGCGAGAGTATTTATTACATGGGTCTATTACATGATTTGGGAAAGATTGGTGTGCCGAACGAGATTATTAACAAGCCGGGTCGCCTCACGGAGGAGGAATATGACGTCATCAAAACGCATCCTGGCATGGGATCTGGCATTTTAGGAGAAATCAAGACGAGACCAGACCTCGTCATCGGTGCAAGGTGGCACCACGAGCGATATGATGGCACGGGATATCCCGATCACAAAAAGGGTGAGGAAATCCCTCTAGAGGCTAGAATCATTGCCGTGGCAGATACCTATGATGCCATGACCTCCAACAGAAGTTATCGTCATTATCTTTCGCAGGACAGGGTTCGCGAGGAGCTCGAGAAAAACATTGGAACGCAGTTTGACGGGAAGGTTGCAAGGGCCATGATTGCCATTATTGATGAGGACGTAAACTACGAATTACACGAATAAAAAGTGTCTCTAAAATCGATTTACTTTTTTCAAAAAACGGGTTGACAGCATAAAAATTGTGTAGTATATTCTTACCTATATTTTTGATTTTCAGAAAATGATAGGAAACCATCAACAGGAAATGTTTGCAGGAAAGGAGAACCAACATGCTATTTCTGAATACTGAAAATAGATATTACGCGAAGCAGTCTATGAACACTTGTCCCGTCCATGGATCTATTAACGTGTATCAAAATTCAGAAAAAAAGAGATAGGGTTCTTACAATGGTGAATGGAACCGTTGCTAAGTTAACATGGTGTTGAAATGTAACCCCACTTATCTCACGCAGGTAAGCGGGGTTTTTGTAAGCTCGGAAGGAAAACAAGCGACCGCGAAGCGGGCATTTGTTTTCACCCGAGCTTACACGAAATAAAAGCGAAAGTCGCGAAGCGACGACATCCGCGAAGCGGATGGCTTTTATGAGTGAGGAAGGAAAACAAGCGACCGCGAAGCGGGCATTTGTTTTCACCCGAGCTTACACGAAATAAAAGCGAAAGTCGCGAA
>SVFO01000043.1:0-6893 GCA_015056795.1 Lachnospiraceae bacterium | reverse complement strand
GGAAGGAAAACAAGCGACCGCGAAGCGGGCATTTGTTTTCACCCGAGCTTACACGAAATAAAAGCGAAAGTCGCGAAGCGACGACATCCGCGAAGCGGATGGCTTTTATGAGTGAGGAAGGAAAACAAGCGACCGCGAAGCGGGTGACTTTTATGAGTGAGGAAGGAAAACAAGCGACCGCGAAGCGGATGGCTTGGAAGGAAAACAATCTAGGCAAGAGGAGGATGTAAAAATGAGAGTAACCGTGGAAACGCAAAGAATGGTTTTAAGACCGATGGTACCTGAGGATTATGAGGAAGCCTTTCAGTGGTGCGGCGATCCCCAGGTAAATACCTATATGATTTATCCCTTATATACAAAGGCAGAGGACGTCAGAACCTGGCTGGAGGGCAGAGATTTGGATGATCCGGACAACTATGATCTCGGCTTTGAGCTGAAGGAGACGGGAGAGCTGATTGGCAGCGGCGGACTTGTCTATGATCCTGAGAAGGATGTTTGGACCGTGGGCTATAACATTCGCGTGGATCAGTGGGGTAAGGGACTCGTTCCGGAAGCGATTCAGGGACTGATTGATTATGTGAGAAGGGTGCGGAAGGTTCGTGCCATTGAAGGCGTATTTGCAGCAGAAAATTATCAGAGCCAGCGCGTGATGGAAAAGCTTGGGATGCATTATGTCTGTGATACGGAATACGACAAGCTGGACGGCAGCAGGCATTATGAAGCAAAATTGTTTCGGCGTGAGTTTACCTAAAGCGTGTTAAAAGATCACCTGCCAAAATAAGGGAGTAGGCAATGAAGAAGAAAGTAAGTAAGCGGGAGATCACGCGGACCAGGGCTGTTCAGAACAACCTGTTCGCGTGCGGTCTCCTAGGCAGGATTTGCCCATCGCTAGTTGTGCATCAGGGCATCATGCAGTTTTTAGGATATTTTGAATGGTTATTTTACAGCGCTTTTTTCATGCGCTATGTCATCAATTCGTTGGAGAATGGAGACAGCTTTCAGACGATCATGACCTTTGTCGTCATCGTGGCGATCGTGATGTGTTCCATGAATTTTTACGAGCGTGTGCTTGTGGGATATGTCTTTCCCGTCAGCGAGGCTAGAGTCAATAAGGGCCTTTACACAAAGCTGTTTCGCAAGTCGCGGAACGTGGAACTGGAATGCTTCGAGAACAGCGATTTCTATGATAAATACACGCTCGCCATGGATAAGGCAGATCAGCGTCTGATGACAACGGTACAGGATGTGTTCAAGACGATCTTTGGTGCCATTGCAAGCGTATGCGCCTTTGTTTTCATGTATCAGGTGGATAAGATCTCCGTTCTGTTCATTCTCTTTCCCATTATCGGAAATTTCGTATTTAACAGAAAGCTCAGCCATATTGATTATGCAAGAAATAAGGACATGGCACCGCATAATCGTCGGATCGCGTATGTTAACCGTGTGATGTATCTTCCGGAATATGCAAAGGAGATGCGTCTGACGGACGTATTCTCCCTTATGAAGCGTCAATATCATGAAGCAATCACGGGCTTGGCGGACGTGACGAAAAAGTACACGAAGCGGGCGATGGTGCTGCACTGGATGTATGTCATGTTCACCTTTACGTTTATCTTCGAGGGACTGCTGATTTATGGAGCATATCGGACGCTGGTGAGCAACAGTATGACCTTAGCGGAGCTTGCCGTTATTACGAGCATGATGGTTTCTACGACATGGATTTTGATCGGTTTTACGGAGTCCCTGACAAGTCTGTTTAAGAATGGACTATTCATCGAATATCTGAGAACCTTCCTAGAATACAAGGAAAAAATTCCGGAGGATTCGGAGGGTGCAGATCCTGGTAAGGAAATCAAGTCCATTGAGTTTCGTGACGTGTCCTTTTCCTATAAGGATAAAGAGGTGCTTTCGCATCTCAACATGGAGTTTCGCGGCGGCAAGACCTATGCACTGGTAGGACATAATGGCGCAGGAAAAACGACACTGATCAAGCTGCTATTACGTTTTTATGATCCGACCTCGGGTGAGATTTTACTGAATGGAAGAAACATTCGCGAATATAACCTAAGAAAGTATCGGGCCTTATTTGCAACGGCATTTCAGGATCACCGCATGTTCTCCATGTCCGTCTTGGATAATGTTGTCATGGGGGAGGAGATTCCCGAAGAAGAGAAGGAACAAAGGGTTTGCGAGGCGCTAAAGCTTTCCGGTGCCTATGACAAGGTCATGAGTCTTCCGAAGGGAATTCAGACGACGCTGACGCATGAATTTGATGATGAGGGCGCAGTGCTCTCTGGCGGTGAATTTCAGAAGATCGTCGTGGCGAGAGCATTTGTCAAGGAATGTCCTTTTAAGATTTTTGATGAGCCTAGCAGTGCTTTGGACCCGATCGCGGAGGCAACGCTTTTCGACAATATTTATGATACCTGCGCGGATCACACGCTGGTCTTTATTTCCCACAGACTATCCTCCGTGCAGAATGCAGATTGGGTATACCTGCTGTCTGGCGGCACCGTGAAGGAGGCGGGAACGCACCGCATGCTTATGGAGCAGAAGGGCTTGTATGCTGACATGTATTCGAAGCAGGCAAAGAACTATCTTGCAATTTCAAGCCAAGATCAGGCAACTGAACTAACGGCACGGCAAGGAAGGAAAAGTATAAGTGTCAAGAGTGGAAAAGATGTAGAGCAACTAGTTCCCGAGACCACAAGCGACATTCTTCAGGAAGGGGGTGAGCTGGCATGAAAAAGGTATGGCAAAATCAGCTCTTCCTTTGGAATCTATGCTTCAAGACCTGCCCGGGATACATGATCTACTTCCTGTATGACGGCTTTCGTTATCAGGGCATCATTTTCCTGGAGCATGTGCTTGGCATTCGTTACGTTCTGCATTGCGCGGAGTATCACGAGCCCTTTTGGAAGGCATTTTTATTTATCGGAGTCATCCTTGTCATCAACATGATCCAGATCGTTCCCGATGGCTTTTTCATTCACGGCTGGTCCTATCGCAGCAAGCCCAAGCTTTATAAGGCACTCAAGGAAAAGATGTATGAAAAGGCGGCGCAGATTGACTTAAGCTGTTATGATGACCCGAAATATTATAATGATTTTGTGCTGGCCGTGGCAGAGGCAGAGAGCTCCATCGATAGATTCCTTGCCATGTGCAACATGATCATGCAGGGGCTGACGATTATTTTCACGACAGGCGTGTTTTACCTAATGACGGACGCGGCAGGCATCCTGTTTGTGTTTGCCTCCTTTGTCCTGAGATTTTTGGTTTCAAAGGTGCTGAATAAGCTGAATTATGCAGTTCGTCTTAAGGTAAATCCTTTGGAGAGAAAACGAAATTATGTCAGCCGCGTGTTTTACCTGAATGACTATGCGAAGGAGCTGAGACTCCATCCCAGAGTGGGCGACGCACTGGAAAAGGAATTTCAGGAGACCAATGATGAGATTATCAAGGAGCAGAAAAAGGTTGGCCTAAAGAGAACGCTTCTGAATTTCACGAGAGACTATGTCGTTGGTGATTTCATCATGGATGGCCTATATATTTCCTATCTGGTGTTCCAGGCAGCCGTGCTTCACACCATTGATTACAGCAATGCCGTGGTACTTTTCAACCGTACGGGAAGCCTTCGCCGAGGTATGGCGAACATGGCAGACATCTTCCCGAAGGCACAGGAAAACAGCCTGTATGTGGATAAGATCAGAGCATTCCTTGATTATGAGCCGAAGATGAAGGCCATGGAGGGAGAAGCCGTTCCGAAGGGAAATGCGGAGCTTTCCTTGGAGCATGTTAGCTTCCGTTATCAGGAGGAAATGGAGGACACCTTAAAGGACATCACCATGACGGTGAAGCCGGGAGAGAAGATTGCCATCGTAGGCTATAATGGTGCAGGAAAAACGACATTGATCAAGCTTCTCATGCGATTGTATGATCCAACGGGTGGTCAGATTTTATATCATGGTCAGGACATTAAAAAGTATCAGCCCTACGATTATCGTCATCGCATTGGCGTTGTCTTCCAGGATTACCAGATGTACGGTGCGACCCTTCGGGAGAATGTCGTGATGCGGAGCATAGAAGCGGAAGCAGAGTCAGATGCTCAGGTGACGCTAGCCCTGGAGAAGGCTGGATTTGGAAGAAGATTACAGTCACTGAGGAAGGGCCTTGAGACGCAGGTGACGGCAGAATTTGATAAGGAAGGCGTGAACTTCTCTGGCGGTGAAAGTCAGAAGGTCGCTATTTCGAGAGCGTTCTATAAGGATGCGGACATCTTAATCATGGATGAGCCGAGCAGCGCGCTGGATCCCATTGCAGAGTATGAATTAAATAAGGCGATGGAATCTGCGGCGAAGGGAAAGACCGTATTCTACATTTCGCACCGACTGTCCACGACACGCGATGCTGACAGAATCATCCTGCTGGAGAATGGAAGGATTGCGGAGGAAGGAACGCATGAAAGCCTGCTCGCAAGGAACGGAAGATATGCGGAGATGTGGCGCGTCCAGGCAGGGCGCTACGAGGCCTCATAAACCGATGAAAGGATAGAAACTGGGAGGAAGAAAATGCAACAATACATATCACGGTTGCCAGATTACGACAATTGTCTTGTAAACCTGGCAAATTCCATCTTAAAGAAATTCGGCGCGGAAACAAGTGCAAAAACGCTTCCGCTGGCAGATCAATATTTGAAAAAAGACTATCAAAACGTCGTGATCCTTCTTCTGGACGCGATGGGAATCTCTATTTTGGAAAAGCATTTGAAGGAGGACGGGTTCTTTCGAAGTCACCTTGCAGGTGCCTATGATTCCGTATATCCTCCGACGACGGTGGCGGCAACCACCTCCATTCTCAGTGGCCTCTATCCAAATGAACACGGGTGGCTTGGCTGGGATATCTACTATCCGCAGATCGATAAAAATGTCACGGTCTTTACCAATCAGGAACAGCTTAGGGAAAAAGCAGGCGCAGTACCTACGGAAAACTATCCTGACGGAAGACCAAAATGGGCAGTGGATTCCATCGTGGAGATGAAACCAGCTGCGGATTTTAATGCAGGATATGAATTCACGCCGTATCAGAACATTGTTGACAAGATCAATGCAGCTGGCGGGAAGGCTTATGCGGCAATGCCGTTTTTACCGCCTTATCCTAAGACGCTCGAGGCTATCTTGGAGCGCGTCACGACCCTTTGCAAGGAGCCTGGAAAGAAGTTTATTTATGCCTATTGGAACGAGCCAGACTCAACGATGCACAGGACGGGAACCATGAGCGACAAGACACACGAAATGGTTACGACGCTCGAAAAAACCGTGGAGGAGTGTGCTGCAAAGCTGGAAAATACTCTGCTTTTGATCACTGCGGATCACAGTCACATAGACTGTGAAAATGTCTGCATTCTAGATTACCCAGAGATCATGGATTGCCTTGTACGCATGCCTTCCTTTGAGCCGCGTACGTTGAATCTCTTTGTGAAGGAGGAGCGGCGAGAAGAGTTCCCTGCGATCATGCAGAAATATTTTGGTGATGATATTCTTCTTCTGACCAAAGAGGAAGTGTTGGCAGAGAAGGTATTTGGAACGGGGAAAAGCCGCGATGATCTCGAGGCGATGCTTGGTGATTTTGTAGCATTTTCGGTATCACCAAAGTCCATTTTCAATACGCATATCGAGGCACAGGAAATGCCTGGCGGACATGCAGGACTGACGTCAGAGGAGATTCGAATCCCGTTGATTGTCATCCAGAAATGAAATAAGGATATTCAGTAACCTTCTGAGCATGGAAGTATCTGAATTTTTGTCAAGAATCTGCGAAAGGGATACAGATGAAGCTATATCATTATTATGAGAAAAACCTAGGTCCTTTTCATAGTATCTCAGATCTTACGGATGAAGAGGCTGATTTGGTATTACGGCGCATTCGGGCAGAGAAGCCGGATGCATTTATATCAAAGAGGCCGGAGGATTATGTCGCGAAGAGAAGATGCTTCGAGGGAATTCTTCGGGAGGAGTTTCAAAAGAAGGGTGGACTGATTGAGCGTGAAACGCCACACTATTTCGTGGTTGAGGCCTGCCCTTTCTTTGAAAAATGGTATGAGCAAACGGAGTACATCGAAGTTGATGCAGAGCAGTTGGATCTGCGAACGGTTTCCTTTACCTATGGAGATTCTCATCCGACCTTTAGTGGTAACGTGAAGGACGGAAAGGAATATCGAAACCGCCTGTATACCTATGACGAGATTTTGGGAATCATTGATAAATATGGGCTTCCGCAGGTTTGGAATCCAGATTTTAAGTATGGTCCTGAATGCTATGTTGAGGTACAGGTTTGGAGTGACAGAGGATTGGAGCCTTGGCTAACTAGATCCCTATGGCACGGAAGTCCTTATTTGCTCGATAAACTCATGCCGCAGCAGGCGTATGACACGGGCTTTGAACTGGGTTGCCAGCTAGCGGTCTATGCTACAAGTAATCAGGATATGGCGATCTGTTTTGCGCTCGGCTGCGAGGAGAATCAGCCGGGAATCGAAGGCAGGCGGACGATGATGCCAGAATACGGAAATCGTATGGTGTTTGAAGGCTGTCATCCGAAGTACGGGGGCAAAGGGTACTTATACCAGCTTGATCCAAAGGGCTTCGTGCACGCCATGGGATCCCAGTGGGTCTGTCATCACGAGGTGACGCCCGTGAAGACAATAGAGATCAATGTGGATGACTATTTGGATTTATGTATCGTCAAGGTTTGATTTTTTGAAAGACCAATCGACTGTAATGTAAGGGTCGACAAAGCGGTTGTTGTACAAATCGGCGTTTATCGAGAGGCTTCCGTTCGCAAAATTCGGGGTTGTCGGGGGATGGTTGCTTCAAAAATCGAGGTTTGCCAGAGTGGTT
>SVFO01000042.1 GCA_015056795.1 Lachnospiraceae bacterium | reverse complement strand
GCAGAATCTGCTACTCGTTACAGTTTGATGTTACCACATAAATGTTCCCTGTTTCAAAGGTCATAATTAACAATTTTCACTTCACAGGCATTATCAAAAATCACCAACTTGGATTACATTCTATTTGACTTGTAGTCATTTTGTGGTCAAAATGATTTTCGAGTCCCGAAACCCTTGATTTTATTGGGTTTATTTCTTAATGCTGCGCATCGTCGGGAAGAGGAGCACGTCACGTATGGCGGGGCTGTCAGTCAGGAGCATCACGAGTCTGTCGATGCCGTAGCCAATGCCGCCTGTGGGAGGCATACCGATCTCCAAGGCGTTCAGGAAGTCCTCATCGGTGTGGTTTGCCTCCTCATCGCCTGCTGCAAAGGCAGCGTCCTGAGCGGCGAAACGCTCTCTCTGGTCGATGGGGTCATTCAGCTCGGAATAAGCGTTGCACATCTCCCAGGTATTGATGAAGAGCTCGAAGCGCTCTACCTTCTCGGGATCAGAAGGCTTCTTCTTGGTGAGGGGCGAAATAGCAATGGGATGATCCATGACAAAGGTAGGCTGGATCAGGTTCTTCTCGCAGTACTCCTCGAAGAAGAGGTTTACGATGTCGCCCTTGGTGTGGCGCGCCTCGTACTCTACATGATGCTCGTCAGCGATCTTCTTCGCTTCCTCATCGGTCTTAACGGCGTCAAAATCAACGCCTGCATATTTCTTGATACAGTCGATCATGGTAATGCGCTCGAAGGGCTTGCCAAAGTCGATCTGGATGCCGTTGTAGGTGATGACGGAGGTTCCGCAGACCTTCTCGGCAAGGTACTTGAACATGCTCTCGGTGAGTTCCATCATGCCCTCGTAGTCGGTATATGCCTGGTAGAGCTCCATCAGGGTGAACTCAGGGTTATGTCTGGTGTCAACGCCCTCGTTACGGAATACGCGGCCGATCTCGTAGACTCTCTCAAGGCCGCCTACGATCAGTCTCTTTAAGTAGAGCTCGAGGGAAATACGAAGCTTTACGTCCTCGTCCAGCGCATTGTAATGGGTCTCAAAGGGTCTTGCCGCAGCGCCGCCCGCGTTGGATACGAGCATGGGGGTCTCTACCTCCATGAAGTTGCGGCCGTCAAGGAAGTTACGGATCTCCTTGATGATCTTGGAGCGCTTGATGAAGGTCTCCTTGGAGTCAGCGTTCATGATGAGGTCAACGTATCTTTGACGATACTGCATGTCGGTATCGGTAAGGCCATGGAACTTCTCAGGCAGAATCTGCAGGCTCTTGGTCAGGAGCGTTACGGAAGAAGCATGCACGGAGATTTCACCGGTCTTCGTGGTGAAGACTTCACCAGTAATGCCGAGGATGTCGCCGATGTCATATTTCTTGAAGTCAGCGTAGGGCTCTTCGCCGATGCTGTCTCTTGCGACATAGCACTGGATGCTGCCCTTCAGGTCCTGAATGTTGCAGAAGGACGCTTTTCCCATGACGCGCTTGAACATCATTCTTCCTGCGATGGTTACGGTCTTTCCTTCCAGCTCGGCGTAGTTTTCCTTGATGTCGGTGCTGTGGGCGTTTACGTCAAATTTGGTGATCTGGAAGGGATCCTTTCCAGCCTCCTGCAATGCGGCGAGCTTCTCGCGGCGCACCTTGAGGAGTTGATTTAAGTCCTGTACGGGTGCGTTTTGATTGTTTTGATTCTGGTTATTCTGCGTATCTGCCACTGTTTTATCTCCTTATCTGTTTTATCCTGTTTTATCCTATTTTATCAACGAAAGCGGCAAACTTCTTTGCCGCTCTCCCTGTCAAATCCTTTTTGTTTTCTGCAACTGTCATCGGGCTTTCGCTTTGATTGCCGTGCCCGTTGGATGATCTTAGTTGCTCTTCGTAATGCCAAGTACCTTGTAGGTAAACACGCCTGCCTGGGTCTCTACCTCAACGGTATCGCCAACCTTATGTCCGATCAGCGCCTTGCCTACGGGGCTCTCGTTGGAGATCTTGCCCTTTAAGCTGTTTGCCTCGTTGGAACCAACGATCTTGTACTCCAGCTCCTCACTGTATTCCAGATCCAGAATGGTCACGCAACATCCAATATTTACCTTTCCAAGGTCCACTTCATCCTCAACAACGACTTCTGCGTTTTTCAGGATTTTCTCGAGCTCTTCGATACGCAGCTCAATGTCACGCTGCTCGTCCTTCGCCGCATCATACTCAGCGTTCTCGGACAGGTCTCCCTGCTCTCTTGCCTCTTTGATCTTCTGAGCAACCTCCTGACGTTTGACTACCTTCAGTTCATGAAGCTCATCCTCGTACTTTCTGAGACCTTCGTAGGTCAGAATGTTCTTTTTTTCCTGCATTTTGACGTGCCTCCCAATTCTTTCTTAATCAGCATCAAATGGTATTCTGTATTGGCAACAATTCACTGTATATTTATGCTTTTTATGCATATTACAGTATGCTCTCATGCCACAGTATTATATCACTTTTCTCTTACCTGTCAAGCCTTTCCCATGAATTTTCGTCGTCCATTCCAACGAATTTTTTAATGACAAGTCTTTCAAAATCACACTAGGTCCAATCGTATTATTATCCATTGATTTTTTGAAAAATATGTGATTTTAGGAAAATATGAGGTCGATGGTATGTAGAAGCTCGTCCATGGTCTCCATCTGGTTGATGGTGCCGCGAAGGCGCGCCGACCCAGGCATGCCAAAGGTGTACCAAGACAGATGCCTTCTCATCTCGCGAACTGCGGTGTATTCGCCCTTGCATTCCAGCTCCATCTCAGCATGGCGACGTACCAGCTCACGCTTTTCCGCGTTCGTTGGCTTCGGCAGAAGCTCGCCCGTCTCGAGGTAGTGGATGGTCTCGCGGAAGATCCAAGGGTTACCCTGCGCGCCTCGCCCGATCATGACGCCATCGCAGCCCGTCTGCTCCAAAAGCTGCTTTGCCTTCTCAGGGCTATCAACGTCACCGTTTCCGATGACGGGGATCTTCACGGCCTGTTTCACCTTTCGGATGATCTCCCAATCGGCCTGGCCGCTATAGTATTGCTCTCTGGTCCTTCCATGTATGGCGACTGCTGCCACGCCGCAGGCTTCCGCGATCCTTGCAATCTCCACGGCGTTTACATGACTGTCGTCAAAGCCCTTTCGGATCTTGACCGTCACGGGCTTTTGCACGGATTTTACCATGGCGGTTAAGATTTGTTCCACAAGCTTTGGATTTTTCATAAGGGCGCTGCCTTCGCCGTTGTTAACGACCTTAGGGACGGGGCAGCCCATGTTAAGGTCGATGAAGCTGTAGGGTCTGTCCTGTATGCGCGCGGCCATCGCCGCAAGGATCTCCGGATCAGAGCCAAAGAGCTGGAGGGACGCGGGGAGTTCTCCCGGGTGCACCTTAAGGAGCTCCTCCGTGTTTTTGTTATTGTAGTAGATGGCCTTTGCGCTGACCATTTCCATGCAAACGAGGCCGACACCCATCTCACGGCACAGCAAACGAAATGGCAGGTCAGTGACACCTGCCATGGGCGCTAATATAACGTTATTGTCAAGCGTGACGTTTCCAATCGTAAGCTTGCTCATGCGATTCCTTTCCTGCCAAGTTAATGCTTATTTTTCTCATAGATGATTCGAAGTCCGTCAAGGGTCAGGGACGGGTCGTAGACGTCGATGCTCTTGGTCTCTTCAGCGATGAGTCTGCCAAGGCCGCCCGTCGCAACGACCTTCATGTCGGCAAGTCCGCTCTCTTCCTTGATCTTCTTGATGATGTATTCGGTCTGGCCGATCTGACCATAGAAGAGACCCGCCTGCATGCTGGTGATGGTCTCCTGTGCAAGGATGGTCTTTGGCTTTTTGATCTCTATGTTGGGGAGCTTTGCCGTCTCCTTCCATAAGGCTTCCGAGCTGATCTTGATGCCGGGAGCGGTCACGCCAACGCTAAAGTTCCCGCCTGCGGTCACAAGGTCGTAGGTTGTCGCCGTGTTAAAGTCGAGGACTAGCACGGGCGCGCCATATTTTTCATAGGCCGCCACGACGTCGACGATGCGGTCTGCCCCGATTCCCTTGGGATCCTCGCCTGATACCTTGATGCCGGTCTTGATGCCGGGGCCCACGTTCATGGGCTTTGTGTTGGTATAGCGTCTGAGGGCTCCCAGCAGTGCGTGCATGATGTCGGGAACGACGCTGGCAACAATGGAGCCTTCCAGGTTCATCGGATCCACGCCGCGGTTACGGAGCATTTCAGTGAGCGCCACGCCAAATTCATCGGATGTGCGCGGTGTTTTTGTCGTCATTCGAAAGGTCGCTTTTAACTCTTTTCCGTCATAAACGCCCCAGGTCAGGTTCGTGTTTCCTACGTCAACTACTAAAATCATCTTGGTCACCTCTCCTTTTTTTGCAGTAGATGCCTTACTCATTTACAAGTTATTCGGTCTCGCCGGCGTTGTCCTGCCCATCATCTTCGCCGGAATCAGACTCCGTTTCAGCCTCCTCACCTAATCCATCTGAGAAATCGATCTCAATGGCGGTGTAATCCGACTGCGCTAGGATGCACTCGCGGATGAGCTGGTCATAATCTGCATAGCCCCAGAACATCTGGTTTCTCGGAATCTCCGTGTGCCAGGAAACATTGTCAGGAGCATAATTCGACTTGATGGTACCGTCGGAATTAATGGTCAGGTCGGTCAGCTCCTGCGCCTGATAGAGCGGGAAATAATCTCTGTGATATTCTTCTTCATCATCTGCGTCATATTCTGCATACCAGTTGATCCGGTAAATGCTGATGAGGCGGTTTTGCGGACGCGTTTTCTCATCCTTGGCAACCAGGAGGTAGCTTCTCATGATCGTCGGCTCGCCGTCGATGAAATAGTTGCTCCAAACGAGAAAGTCCGTATTCTTTGTAGCCGCACGAAGCGCTGCCTTAGCGTTTGTGGTAAAGGTCTCATCCGCAAGGATCTCTTCCAGGCTCGTGACGTACTTCGGTTTACTCAGGGCCTCCTGCATGCGTCTTGCCGCCTCTTCCTGTGCCTTCTGAGCTTCTTCCTGAAGCTTCTTTGCTTTTTCCTCCAGCTCGCTTCGTTTTGCATCGTAATCGGAGGTATTCGCATATTGGTTTCTATGATGCATGTAACGCGTTGCGCTAAAAATGGTGACAAAGACTGAAATCATGATGATAACGACGATCATGCTAACCATGATGAGGGCAATCGATTTCGCCGCTCTGGTGCCCTGTGATCTCTGCGCGTTGCTTATGCGATTCATGCCATTTTGTACGGCGTCTATTCTTTTTTTCTTGATCTCAGCTTCTGCTTTGATGCGCTCCATTTCAACATCTTCTGGATCAAGGTCGGGCACAAAGGACGTGCCGCAGCTCTCGCAGACATAGTTTTTCTCGCCAATCTTTTTGACGGGGCCACCACAATTCGGGCATCTTAGGCTTTTTAATTTCATGCTTATTCCTCCTCAGCAGACAATAGCGCGGAAATGTCCTCCTTCTTGATGAAAACGCGGTAGTAGAGCTGGAGGGATTCAAACAGCTCCTGACGCTTCCTGCGGATCTCACCTATGAGTAGGCCGCTGGAAATCTCGTCGTAGGTGATGTCATCTTCATCCGCGTTGGTTTCGAGCGACACGGAACCATCCTCCTCAAAAACGATGGTAAAGATGCCGCCCACCTCCTGCGTAAATAGCACGCAGATGACACGCAGCTCGTCCTTGATGGACTGCGGTATCTTGTCAAAATCATTGTTAAAATAATATTTCTGCTCATAGGCATTCGCGCCGCAGAGCACGATTCTTCCTTCTTCCAAGAGAAACCTCCCGTTAGTATGTTAATAGATTATTATCGTCCTCAATCCACTTTACTTTGCCAGGCGCAATTTAATGCCTGCCAGGCTTCTAGACATATCCATAGATTCCGCGCACGGAAACCTCGCCTGCGTAGACGTCTTTTGTGTTGCCGTTCGGAAGCTCCACGATGAGCTCGCCCGTCGTCTGAATGCCCCTGGCGATCCCGTCATATTCACCCTTGGGATCAAGGACACGCACCTGACGCCCGTAATTGACCAATAGAGCGTCATATTGCTCTTTTAGGCGGGTCAGATCCTTAGTTGCAAGAAAATCGCCGTAATCGGCCTCAAACGCCGTTAAAACGGCATTTAAGAGTTCACTTCGACTTATGGGGTGATTTGCGACCTCATCCAGCGCAATGGCATGGCCCTGCAGCTCCGTGGGAAATTCCTGCTTGGCAACGTTGATGCCGACGCCGATCACGAGGTAATCAATGCTTCCCTGCTCCACGGAGAGGCTCAGCTCCGTCAGAATGCCACAGGCCTTGCGACCGTTGATCACGATATCGTTCGGCCATTTGATGCCGACCAAGGGTAATGCGTCCTTCGTCTTGGCACTTTGCGTCAGCGTTTTCGTCTCGGTTGCTTGCATGACCCCTGGCAAAGTTTCGCCCGTGGTTGCTTGCACGTCCTCTGGCAGGGTCTCCAGCATAGTCGTTTGAATTCCCTGCGCTACGGCAAGCGCCATCACTAATGTCAGCATGGAGGCTCTGTCAGGGGCAACATGCGGTCTTAGGAGCAAGGTAAAGTACAGGTTTGTCCCCGCCGGGCTCGCCCATCCGCGGCCTCGTCTGCCGCGGCCTGCACTCTGCTGATCCGCAACGACGACGGTTCCGTCCGGAGCCCCCTCCTCCGCAAGGCGCTTTGCCTGAATATTGGTGGAGTCAATGGAATCATAGTAGTATAATGTTTGACCCATGTGGTCAGTTTTGATGCGGCTCTCTAATTCCGTGCGCCCAAAAACCCGGGTGGCATCCTCGTTTAGAAGATACCCCCGGTTTTTTACGGCCTCAATCTGATAGCCATCTTTTTTCAGTTGTTCCACCGCCTTCCAGACGGCGGTCCTGGATACGCCAAAGCGTTCGCAGAGCTCTTGTCCGGAAACATAGGTTCCACGCTGTCTGAGAAGCGTGATGATTTCTGATTTCATGTAACCTCATCTGTCGCTACTTTTGACTTGCTGCGACTGTCTTGTAACCTTCTGTCACGGCTTTCACCCTACCGCAACTCTCTTGTAACATTCTATCATTATGCCTGATATCCAAGCGTTGCTGCCATCACGGCCTTGATGGTGTGCATGCGATTCTCGGCCTCCTCAAACACAAGGGACTGTGCAGACTCGAAAACCTCATCGGTCACTTCCATCTCGGTGATGCCAAAACGCTTGCCCATCTCGGCACCAATCTTGGTCTTGAGGTCATGGAAAGCGGGCAGGCAATGCAGGAAAATGGCCTTTTCTCCGGCGTTTTTCATGATGGCGGAATTTACCTGATAAGGGGACAGGTCGGCAATACGCTCCGTCCATACCTCGTCCGGCTCGCCCATGGATACCCAAACGTCCGTATAAACAACGTCAGCGCCCTTCGTTCCTGCCATGGCGTCAGAAGTCAGCGTAATGCTGCCGCCGGTCTGCCTTGCGATTTCCTCACAGGTTGCAACCAGCGCAGGATCCGGGAAGTACTTCGGCGTGGTGCAGGCCGTGAAATGCATGCCCATCTTCGCGCAGGCTACCATCAGGGAATTGCCCATGTTGTAGCGTGCATCGCCCATGTATGCCAGCTTGATGCCCTTCAAATATCCAAAATGCTCGCGAATCGTCAAGAAATCGGCAAGCATCTGCGTCGGATGGAATTCATTGGTCAAGCCATTCCAAACAGGAACCTTGGAGTACTTCGCAAGCTCCTCCACGATTTCCTGTCCATAGCCGCGATATTCAATTCCCTCAAACATGCTGGAGAGAACGCGCGCCGTATCAGCAATGCTCTCCTTCTTTCCGATCTGGGAGCCCGCGGGATCCAGATAGGTGCATCCCATGCCAAGATCATGTGCTGCAACCTCAAACGAACAACGGGTTCTCGTACTTGTCTTTTCAAAAATCAGCGCCACGTTCTTTCCTCGCAGCTGATCCACGGGAATTCCCTTTTTCTTTTTATCCTTGAGATCTGCCGCCAAATCCAGCAGATACGCAATCTCCTCCGGCGTATAATCCAACAGTTTCAAAAAATCCCGACCCTTCAAATCCACCATGTTCGTTCTCCTTCCAGCATACTGTGTTCTGTGTATTATTTTGCCAAGCCTTTTCCGACCTTTTACTGACGACTTTGCACATTTACATTAAAACATTCAAATTTCAAAACGAATTATATTCACTATACTTTATTTTCTAACTTTTTTCAACCCCTCTTCTCTTTCCCACGCCCCTTCCCTTTCCTACATACTCTCCCCCATTGCGCCTTCATCTCAAAGCTAAAGCCCAACCCTTTTTCCGTCCTGACCATATGCTCAAGGGGATCGGCTTGGGCAGTCTTACTCAGGCATGTGTGCCAAGCGTCGTTGTCCTAAGGAGGGGCCCACCTGAAAGGTGGGAGGATGCCTTACGACGTACTTAGGTGGCGTATACGGACGAAGGCATCATTTATGATGGATTCGTCCGTGACACCTTAGTACCGATACCATAGCCGAAGGAGGGGCCCACGCAGTGGGAGGATGCCTTCTGCGCGTGTCAGCTGCACCCATAGTGCGAACGTGCCTGAGAAGGCTACCCAAGCCAAATCCCCGAGATCTTCTCAGGTACGGAAAAAGGGTTGGGCTCCAGCTTTGGAGCACAACCCTTTTTCGATTAATTACATGCATGATTAGATCTCTATGGATAACGCTCTCGCGTCAATCCCAATGTTTTCCCATGGCTTACTTGCCCATGGCCTGCTTCAGCGTTGCGCCAACGCTTGCAATTCCGCTTAGCTCTGCGGGAAGAAGGATCGTCGTTGCCTGACCATCAGCAACCTTCTCAAATGCCTCGAGGCTCTTAATCTTGAGAACCGCCTCGTCTGCGCCTGCTTCCTTCAGCATGCGAATTCCATCAGCATGTGCCTGCTGAACCTTCAAAATAGCCTCTGCCTGACCTTCTGCCTCACGGATCATCTTTTCCTTCTGAGCCTCTGCACGGAGGATTGCGGACTGCTTATCAGCCTCTGCACGAAGGATTGCGGATTCCTTTTCACCTTCTGCGGAAAGGATGCTTGCCTTCTTTTCACCTTCTGCACGGGTAACGGCCTCACGTCTTTCACGCTCTGCCTTCATCTGCTTCTCCATGGCATTCTGGATCTCAGCAGGAGGAATGATGTTCTTCAGCTCTACGCGGTTTACCTTAATGCCCCAAGGGTCGGTTGCGATGTCAAGCTGTGCACGCATCTTCGTGTTGATGGTTTCACGGGAAGTCAAGGTCTGGTCAAGTTCCAGATCACCAATGATGTTACGAAGGGTGGTAGCCGTCAGGTTCTCGATAGCCATCATAGGATTCTCAACGCCGTAGGTGAAAAGCTTCGGGTCGGTAATCTGATAGAATACAACGGTATCGATTCTCATGGTAACGTTATCCTTCGTGATAACGGGCTGAGGCGGGAAATCCGCTACCTGCTCCTTCAGGTTTACGCGTCTTGCAACCTTATCAATCAAAGGCAGCTTTATGTGGAAGCCTACGGACCAGGTTCCCTGATATGCGCCAAGTCGCTCCATAACGAATGCCTGTGCCTGAGGAACGATCTTTACACAGGAAACTGCAATAATGAGTACAATCGCGATCAAAATCCCAAATACATATGGCATACTCTACCTCTTTCTGTGCTGAGTGTGCAGCACGCACTTGTTTATCTGTAAAAATGTTTTACATTATCTTCTCTTGCTGGAGCCTCTGCCCTTGCTGCCAAGGATGCGCAGAATCTTCAGGAACAGATTGATGATGTCAAGATAAATGTCCAAAGCGCTGTCCACGGCATTGTCCAAGGTCTTCGGGAATGCCTGCGCCCTATGGAAATCATAGGCGATGTATATGCTGAAAACGATGGCTCCGATCCATGCGGTAATGATCTGGTCAACGCCAAGGAACAGAAGAACCAGCTCTGCAATCACCAAACCTGACAGGCATACGAACAACAGTCCGCCGAGCTTCTCAAAGAATTCTGGCTTGAAAACGCTGAATGCCACCATGAAGCCTGTCGTCAGCATGGTAATCAGGAATGCCTGTACCACGACCTCGGAACCAAGTCCGCCATACGCGTAAACCGCAATGGACACGACCATGCCTACCGGCACAACGACGAGATTATAGCCCACAAAGGACAGGATTGCATTGTCGGATTTCGCGGATAAAAACGTTCCCGCGATACAGCAAATAAAGTACGCTACAATTAATGCAATCGGATTTACGTTGAGAATTCTATCCTGGAATATATAGCAAATTGCAACATTTACCAGGAGTCCGTAAACTACCACGCCCCCAATGACGCCATTATAGGCTCTGTCGGAGATCTCCTCATCCACATAGATTTCCTTGTACAACCGATCTTCTCTTCGACTGCTCATCCAATCAGACATATTTACCACCTTCTTCCGCATTCGCGGTATATATTATTTACTGATTTGCACTAGCTTCTACCTGAACAGGAGCTTTTGCCGTAGCCTTGCAGATCAGCTTTACACCGCTGATGGCTACGATTTCCACTACGCTGCCTTCTTCCAGAATCTGATCATCATTCGCACTTCTGGCGCTCCACTCCTGGCCGCCAACGGAAACCTGGCCAACGCCCTTGAGGTTATTAACCTCAGTGAGCACGATGCCCTGCTTGCCAACGATGCTTTCCGCATTGGTCCGAACACGGTCCTTGTTGAAATACTTTACAGCGATCGGTCTGGTAAAAAGTAAAAGCAAAACCGAAACTGCAACAAAGAGCACAATCTGTAACCAGAGGGGTCCACCCAAAGCAGCCACGATCAGTGCCACAAGTGCTCCACCCGCAAACCAGATGCTGCTCAGTCCAAGCGTAATGATCTCAAATACAACAGCCACTATCAAAACTACGATCCACGCAATCATCTGATAATCCATACTTGCCTTCTTTCTGCCGCATATGCGACTATTTTATCTGCCTCAAAATCACTCAATTTTGGAATCCGGTTTCCAGTAAGCTCTTTTTCGCTTTCTATGAACCTAGTCTACTACAAATTGCGGTTTCAGGCAATCCTTTTATTCGCACTTTATTCAATCTTATCGTGCAAATGATTATATTATGCACTCATAAAAACCGTCTGCTTCGCAGACATCGTCGCTTTGCGACTTCCGTTTTTATTTCGTGCACGCTCGGGTGAAACCAAATGCCGCCTACGGCGTCGCTTGGTTTCCTTCCTCACTGACAAAAAAGGCCCGCGAAACCTTCGCGAGCCCTTTTATTTTATGCGTTTTTGATTTACAAAGTATTAGTAGAACACATGATTACCGATTACAAGGCCCTCTCTGCCATTGACACGACGGAAGTGGGTTAAGTCACCAACGGGCGATACGCCTGACAGTGCTTCCTCTGCTGCCCTGATACAGCTCTCATAAATCTTTCCTGACTCATATACGCGGTTTACCTTTCCGCTCATGGCGGGAGTAAACTGACCTGACGCATAGATAACGCCATGAATGGTATCAGGATATGCTGCGCTTCGTACGCGGTTCATGACAACGGCACCGACTGCCACCTGACCCTCATAGGGTTCTCCGCCAGCCTCACAATGAATGAGTGCTGCCAAGAGCAACGTCGTGTCCGCATCTACCGTGTACTCACCGTATTTCACGCGGCGTTTTGCTTCTTTTTCAGCCTTCTCGCGGGCCTTTACTTCCTCTACGGTCTCGCCAGCGTCGATCTGGAATGTTACGGTAACGTATTCCTCCGCAACAAATCCATCCGTGCCATTGTAGTCCACGCAGATCCAGCCCTCGTCTGATTCCTTGTCGAGAACGTCAATAAGCTCGCCCTCCTGAAGAAGTCCTAAAAGCTCTGCCTCCTGGTTCGACTCTTTTCTGACTCTCAGGATTTCCGCATTCACCGTTGCAACCTTCTTGCCAGCATCATCTGCAAGTGCCTCTGCCTCTTCACCGAAGAGAAGGTACTCATCACTTGCCCAGCCGACAATGTTGCCAGAACGGAGCTTTGTCCATCCATCCTTTTGCTCGAGAATCTCTCCACCACAGTCCTTGTAGAGATATCCAACGACCTTTGCATTCTTAGCCGCTTCATCGCGAATGTACAATTCCTTCTTTACGTTCGCCATGACAAGCTTAGATTCCTCTTTCTCCTCCTTCAAGGCATCGAGGTCCAAGTTCAGCGTCTGTGCCATTTCGATGATCTTCTCTGAGGTGTTCATGCACTTAGGCTCCAAAAGCATGCCCAAGCCACCGTTCATGAAGTCCATCTGACTTTCTGATCCTGCCGCCAAAGCACTTTGACCGATCATAAATGATACGGCAAGGGATCCGACAACTCCCAGCGCACTGACAAACAGTTTCTTGTTTGTTTTCATTTTTCTGTCCCAATCCTTTTCACTTTATTAAAAAAACTAGTAAAAGTTAATTCAGTTTTGTGACGAAATGTTACGAATTTTTTACAATTCGTTCATTGCAAAGGATAATAACAGAAAAAATTTTTTTTGTCAACCCCTAGATATTTTTGGATTTTTCAATGCAGGCTTCCACTGCGTCCATAATGGCAGCCCGAAATCCCATTTCTTCCAGCACTTTAACGGCTTCAATCGTCGTTCCGCCAGGGGAACAAACGGCATCCTTGAGCTCGCCGGGATGCTTGCCCGTCTCCAGCAAAAGCTTCGCGCTTCCGAGAACGGCCTGCGCAGAGAATTCATACGCCTGCGCTCTCGGCATTCCGGCCAAAACTGCCGCGTCTGCCATCGCCTCGATGAACATGAATACATAGGCAGGTGAGCTTCCGCTGATGCCAACGACAACGTCCATCAGCTTCTCAGGTACGACGCTGGCCTTGCTGAATGCTCCAAGAAGCTTTAAGACCTCGTCCATCTCCTTTTTTGTCACGTTTGCGTTTGCACAAACTCCCGTGCAGCCCTCCAGCACCAGTGCGGGCGTATTCGGCATGCAACGAACGACCTTCAAATCCGTTCTGCCAAGACCTTCCTCCAGAAATTGAATTGTCTTACCAGCGGCAATGCTGATGATCACGGTATTTTTCCGAATGACGCTGCCGATCTTCGGCAATACCTCAGGCAGTACATTGGGCTTTACGGCTAAGATCAAAATGTCAGCTGCCTCTGCCACTGCCTCCTCATCAATAGCAATTGTTATTTTATTATTCTCCTTTGCCTTCGTGCAGGCACCCTCAAACTTGTCATATCCGATGACATTTGCAGGCTTTGCCATCTTCTTTGCCAGCAATCCGCCAATGATGGCCGTTGCCATGTTTCCCAGTCCAATCAGCCCAATTTTCTTCTCCATAGTTTCCTTCCTCTCTTTTCCCTTTTTTCGCTGTTTCTTCTATATAGAATAGTGTCATTTTTGATCCATTTCGTCATCGTCCGAGAAGCTTTGCCCTCTTGGGCGATTTTTCCTGTTTCTTCTATATATAGTAGGTTTTCGTTTCAATAGCCCCAATGGGGTTCCATATCATGTGGTATTATTTAAGGCTCCGTTGCCTCTTTGCCTCATAAATCAGGAGTGCCGCGGCCACTGCGGCGTTCAAGGATTCCAGTTTCCCTTCCATGGGGATTTTTATGTAGGAATCCGCCATTTTCGAGAGTCCCTTTGAAAGTCCGTTTCCTTCGTTTCCGATCAAAAAGGCCGTCGCTTCCCGGAAAGAACACCCCGTATAATAGTTTTCTCCAGCCAAATGTGCCGCATAGGTCCGGATCCCTTTTTGCTTCAAAACCGGCATGATTTCTTCCAAATTCTCTGCAAAAACGAAGGGGACCCGGTAGATGGAGCCCATGGTTGCACGAATTGTTTTAGGGTTAAAAATATCGACTGTTTTTTTATTTAGAATAACAGCTGTTATTCCAGCTCCCTCTGCGGTACGCATGATTGTGCCTAAATTCCCTGGATCCTGCAGGTCTTCGAGCAATAAAAACAATCCACCGGGCTGATCCAGAAGGGGTTCCAGCTCATATTGGGGACATTTCAGAACCGTCAGAATGCCCTGCGGCGTCTGGGTGTCAGCCATCTTTTCCATGACCTCATCCGACACCAGCTCCCAGGAAATGTCATTTAATTTCTTCGAAAGCTCAGGATTTTCTTTGATCTTTTTCAGGGCGTTTTCCGTCAGGTATGCCTCCCGAATCCACGCATCAGGGGCTTCTCCAAACATCTTCCGACCCTCTGCCAGAAACACCTGATCCTGCTTCCTTTCGCGGGATTTTTTTTGCCACAGGACCACCTGCTTTACCTTTGCATTTGCTACGCTAGTGATCAAAATTGTTTCTCCTCTAACTTATTAACCCATGATAAAGATAAAGCGGTTACGCCCGAAGGCATAACCGCCGAATGTTTTATCTTTCTTTTTCATCCATGACGGACAGCAATTTAGAAATTTCGTATTCCCTCTCATCCACGGTCTTCGTCATCTGCAGTGCTTCTTCGATGTCGAAATCCACGAATTCTCCTTTGCGATAACCTACCACGCGATTCGTCTTTCCTGCGCGCAGGATGTCTACGGCATTGGCGCCCATGATGGAGGCATAATAACGATCCTTTGCACTGGGACGGCCGCCACGCTGCATGTAACCAAGAATGGTTGCACGAGTCTCAATACCCGTTGCAGCTTCAATACGTCTTGCCATGGATACGGAATGTCCGATGCCCTCTGCGTTGATGATAATGTGATGGGTCTTACCAAGGCGACGGCTGCGAATGATGTTGTTGATCAGCTCCTGCTCGTTGTAATCATACTTCTCAGGAAGCAGAATGTCCTCTGCGCCGTTTGCGATACCGCACCACAATGCGATATAGCCTGCATCACGACCCATAACCTCGATAATGCTGCAACGCTCATGGGAGGAAGAGGTATCCTTAACCTTGTCGATTGCCTGCATTGCCGTATTTACGGCCGTATCAAAACCGATGGTGTACTCCGTGCACGCGATATCGAGGTCGATGGTGCCAGGAAGACCAATCGTATTGATTCCCAGTCTGGAAAGCGCCTGCGCACCGCGGTAGGATCCGTCACCACCGATAACCACGATGCCGTCGATGCCGTGCTTCTTACAAATCTCTGCGCCCTTCTGCTGTCCTTCCTTCGTCTTGAACTCTAGGCAACGAGCCGTACCAAGAATGGTACCACCTCTCTGGATAATATCGGAAACATCCTTCGCTTCCAGATCCACGATCTCTTCATTTAAAAGGCCCTGATAGCCCTTCTTAATTCCCTTAACCTTAATTCCTCTGGCGATTGCGGTACGAACTACGGCACGAATCGCTGCGTTCATTCCAGGTGCGTCACCGCCGCTGGTCAATACGCCAATTGTCCTGATCTCTTTTTCCATTCTGCATCCTCCCAAATATCTGCCTCTATGGTTCTCATCCTTGGCATGTTATTACCACTTAATCAACATCACAAAATATTCTAATCTATTTTTTCTCGCATTTCAATAGGTCAGAAACGGAATTTTACATTTTCCGTGCCGAAAATTTCGCCTAATTTGGTTTCCAGGGCCTCATCTGCCTTCACACAGCGGTTTGCAGGGAGGGTTCGGATCTGTTTTTGATCCTTTATAAAAATGACAACATTGTCATCTCCATCAGAATCCGCGATTGCACGAAGCAGCTCCTCTTCCCGATCCTTGAACTGCTCCATCGTATCAAACTGAATCCACACACCCTTCGGAAGCGTCTTTACGCTCGGGCGCTGATTCGGCGCCGCCTGATTTCCGCCAGCCGCCATGCCAGCAGTTCCTTGTGCACTGCCTTGCGTACCACTCTGGCTCGAGCGTCCGGAATTCCAGCTCTTCCCATATCCATCGCGTCCGCCTCTACGATCTTGGAAAATCGGGCCAACATTCGTATCCAGCTTCTCCTTGGCTTCCTCGAAGCTGATCATCTGCTCGCAGATCACGTTGCAGACAGGATTGCCCTCGCGGTCCTCCTTCAGGGACACTCTTCCGCGCACAAAGACCTTCGCATCCTCCAGCATGAACCTTCCGTATTCCTCATAGCTCTTCGGGAAGACGATAATCTCCAGACTGCCGACAAGGTCCTCGATTGTCACAAACGCCATGGCCTCATTGTTTTTCGTATATTTTACATTCTTGCCCGTGATCATGCCGCCCACGACAACCATCGCCTGATCGCGCACCTTCGGCTCACTCGTCTCCTCGTCGATCACAAAATCAATGCTGGTATTGGTGATTTGCCCCTTCCAAAGCTCCTCCCAGGCCTCCAGCGGATGTCCGCTGACATACACGCCGAGCACTTCCTTTTCAAACTGCAGAAGCAGCTCCTTCTCATACTCGCCAACCTTGGGAAGCGGTATGTCGAACTCCTCCTTCTGGTCATCGGAAACAATGTCAAACAGCGTCATTTGCCCCGCCATGCTGTTCTTCCTGTCATGCACGATATGCTCCATGATTTGGGAGTACACGGCCATAAACTGCTTTCTCGTTCCGCCGAGGCTGTCCAGCGCGCCTGCCTTAATGCAGCTCTCAATGACACGCTTATTGATGTCATGCTCCGACATGCGCGTGATAAAATCCTTGATATTAGTGAAAGGACCGCCAACGCGCCTTTCCTCCGCAAGCGCTTCAATGATGGGCCTTCCGACGCCCTTAATCGCCGTCAGGGAATAACGAATCTTTCCATTTTGCACGGAAAATCCGCTCTCACCCTGATTTACGTCAGGTGGAAGCACCTCAATTCCCATGCTGCGGCAGGTCAAAATATACTCTGAAACCTTCGAAGAGTTATCGATGACGGAGGTCATCAGCGCCGCCATAAATTCCACGGGATAATAATATTTTAAGAACGCCGTCTGGTAAGCAACCACGGCATAGCAGGCCGCATGCGACTTATTAAATGCATACTTCGCGAAATCCATCATTTCGTCATAAATATGACTCGCGACGCTCTCGCTGATGCCATTCGAAAGGCATCCAGGAACACCTTCCTCAGGATTTCCGTAAACGAAATTCGCGCGCTCCTTCTCCATGACGGACTGCTTTTTCTTACTCATGGCACGGCGCACCAGATCGCTTCGCCCGAGCGTATATCCGCCAAGGTCACGCACGATCTGCATAACCTGCTCCTGGTAAACGATACATCCGTGCGTCGGCTGCAAAATCGGCTCGAGCTGCGGACAGGAATAGGTCACGCTTCCCGCGTCATTCTTTCCTTTCAGGTACTTCGGAATGAAATCCATGGGGCCGGGACGATATAGGGAAATTCCCGCGATGACATCCTCGAGGCTCGCAGGCCGAAGCTCCTTCATGAAGCTCTTCATTCCGCCACTTTCCAGTTGGAAAACGCCCTCCGTCTTTCCTGTTCCAATATAGGAAAGCACCTTCGGGTCATCATAATCCAATTTTTCCATGTCCAGACGAATACCCTGGCTCTTTTCCACGAATCTTACTGCGTCATGAATCACGGTCAGCGTCCGAAGTCCGAGGAAATCCATCTTCAGGAGCCCCAGCTCCTCCAGCGTCGTCATGGTAAACTGCGTCGTGATCGCGCCATCACTTCCGCGGGAAAGCGGCACGAACTCGTCCGCCGCCTTCGGGCAGATCACGACACCCGCCGCATGCATCGACGTATGTCTCGGCAGTCCCTCAAGACGCTTACACATGTCGATCAAATACTGAACCTGCTGATCCTCCTCATAGAGCTTGCGCAGCTCAGGATTCTTTTCCAGCGCCAGATCCAGCGTGATGTTCAGCTCCTGCGGAACCATCTTCGCAATCTTGTCAACATAGGCATACGGCAAATCCATCGCACGACCCACGTCGCGAATGACGCCGCGCGCCGCGAGCGTACCAAAGGTCACGATCTGTACGACCTTCTCCGCGCCATACTTTCTGCTGACATAATCAATGACCTCCTGTCTTCTTTCGAAGCAGAAGTCGATATCAATATCGGGCATGGAGACACGCTCGGGATTCAAAAAGCGCTCAAACAGAAGGCTATACCGGATGGGATCAATGTTTGTGATCTTCAGGCAATAGGAAACAATGCTTCCCGCCGCGGAGCCACGCCCCGGGCCCACGGGAATGTCATGTTCCTTCGCATAGTTGATGAAATCCCATACAATCAAGAAATAATCGACATAGCCCATGCGCCGGATAATACCAAGCTCATAGGATAAGCGCTCGCCGTAGGTCTGTCCCGTGTCTCCTGCACGTCTGTCCATGACCTGATTAAGAAGGGCATCATACGCTGCAGGATCCTCCGGCAGATTTACCGGCTCCCAGGAGTTCTCCACGTGAAGGAGATCGCGACCATATCTTGCAATGAGGCCGTCATTACACAATTTATTTAAGTACCCCCAGGAATCGTACCCTTCCGGCACTTCATAATGGGGCAGCTTTGTCTTTCCGAATTCAATTTCCACGTTACAGCGATCTGCAATGCGCTGGGTATTTTCCACGGCCTCCCACGCGTAGGGGAACAGCCCCTTCATCTCTTCCTCGCTCTTGACGAAATACTGGCCGCCCTCATAGCGCATGCGGTCCTCGTCCACCAGACGCTTGCCCGTCTGCAGGCACAGCAAAATGTCATGCGGCTCCGCGTCCTCCGCATAGGTATAATGCACGTCGTTCGTGCAGACCAGCGGAATGTCCAGCTCCTTGCTCATCCGAAGAAGCTCCGTGTTGACGATACGCTGCTCTGGAATGCCATGATCCTGCAGCTCCAGAAAATAATTCCCCTTGCCAAAGCAGGCCTCATACTTCTTCGCACACTTGCGCGCCTCGTCAAACAGACCCTTTTGAATATATCTTGGCACCTCTCCCGCAAGACATGCAGAGAGCGCGATAATGCCCTCATGATACTTTTCGAGCACCTCAAAATCCACGCGGGGCTTATAATAATAGCCCTCCGTGAAGCCCTTGCTCACAATCTTTGTCAAATTGGCGTAGCCCGTATTATTCTCTGCAAGCAACACCAGATGGTTATATCGCTCCTCGCCGCCCGTCGTCTCCTTGTCAAAGCGAGAATTCGGTGCAACGTAAACCTCACAGCCAAGAATGGGCTTAATCCCCGCCTCCCTCGCCGCGCGGTAAAAATCTATCACGCCATACATCACGCCATGATCCGTGATGGCAGCGCTGTCCATGCCGAGCTCCTTCACCCTGTGCACGTATTCCTTGATCTTATTTGCCCCGTCCAAAAGAGAATACTCCGTGTGGACGTGAAGATGAACAAATGCCATAGTTTTGCCTCTTTCTAACCTTGCCCCCCAAATGTCACTAAGGGTTGCGGAAAAACTCGGGGCTTGGCTGGGATGGTCTTTTCAGTAACCTTTTGACCTGAAAAGATCATCCCAGCCATCCCCTCGAGGTTGCAAGCAACCCCATAATGACCATCTGATTCCTTGTGCGTCACGAAATCATTCTAACATATTTAGTGTCAATTTACAATCGAACGTCGCGACTTCTGCGACTTCTGTTTTTATTTCGTGCTTAGCCTGGAAATCGCTGATTTCCACGCGCCTGTCGCTTGGTTTCCTTCCTCTTCACTCATAAAAACCGTCTGCTTCGCAGCCGTCGTCGCTACAAAAAAAGCGGAGATTTCTCCCCGCTTCTGATGAAACCAATCATACTATTTTGTTTAATGATCTATGCAATGGCGGTCATCTCCAGCGCCTTCTTTTTCCAACATCTGTACGCCAAAACTGCCAAGATGATCTCCATGACCACACCTAAAATCCAAAACCATCCCGAAACTGCATTCATTAGCAACATGGTTAGGATTCCGATCCCAAACGTTCCCAGCGCAATCACGAGAAAGGACACATTGTTAAATCGGATCACTCTCTTTCGATCCTCCAGCGACATGTCCGCCATACGCCTTGCGATCAAATACATCCCGCTTGGCTCCTCTTCGGAGAAATGACGCCCTTTACCAGAATTCGCCGTGAGCCCTGAGATACCGAGCATGTCAAAAAACATTTCAGGAATCAGAAAAAGAAATTCCAAAAGCAGCTCCATGCCATTTCTCCTTTCGCGTTACAAATTTATTTTTTCCTCTTTAGCATAACAAAGATACATCTGCGAAAAAAGAAGGGAATCCCGCACGATAGATTTCCTTATCGTGCAGAATTCCTCTCAGCAGTTTTCTTATAGATACTTCTTTAATATGTCTACCTTATCTGTCTTCTCCCAAGGCACGTCAATGTCGGTGCGTCCAAAATGCCCATACGCAGCAGTTCCGCGATAAATGGGTCTTCTCAGGTCAAGCATCTTAATGATTCCTGCGGGACGAAGATCGAAATTCTCGCGAATAACGTTAACCAGCTTCTCATCAGAAATCTTGCCAGTGCCAAAGGTATCCACCATGACGGAGGTCGGATGAGCTACGCCGATGGCATAGGAAAGCTGAATCTCACACTTGCTAGCAAGTCCAGCGGCAACAATGTTCTTTGCCACGTAACGCGCTGCGTATGCCGCACTTCTGTCCACCTTCGTGCAGTCCTTGCCAGAGAAGGCTCCGCCGCCGTGACGAGCATATCCGCCATAGGTGTCAACGATAATCTTACGGCCAGTCAGTCCGCTGTCTCCTGCAGGTCCGCCGATCACGAAACGACCCGTGGGATTGATGAAGAACTTGGTGTTCTCATCGATCATCTCTGCGGGAAGCACCTCATCAAATACATACTTCTTGATGTCCTTATGAATCTGCTCCTGCGTTACGTTTGCGTCATGCTGCGTGGAAAGTACGACAGCCTCAAGGCGGAAGGGCTTGCCATTCTCATCATATTCCACGGAAACCTGACTCTTGCCGTCGGGACGAAGATAGGAAAGCGTTCCATTCTTGCGAACCTCGGTCAGCTTTCTCGTCAGCTTGTGTGCCAAGGAAATGGGATACGGCATCAGCTCAGGAGTCTCGTCCGTTGCAAAGCCGAACATCATGCCCTGATCGCCTGCGCCAATGGCATCCAGCTCCTCTTCGTTCATGTCCTTCTCGCCATTTCTTGCCTCCAGCGCCTTGTCAACGCCCATGGCAATGTCGGGGGACTGCTTCTCCAGTGCCACCAAAACGCCGCAGGTATTTCCGTCAAAGCCCTTGTCGGAGGAATCATAGCCGATCTCCGTTACGGTCTTTCTTACGATGTCGGTAATGTCAACGTTTGCCTTCGTGGTGATCTCACCCATGACAAGCACAAAACCCGTCTTTGTACAGGTCTCACATGCCACGCGGCTGTAAGGATCCTGCGCCATCAGCGCATCCAGTACGGCATCGCTTACCGCGTCACAGATCTTATCGGGATGTCCTTCAGTTACAGATTCGGAAGTAAATAATCTTTTCTCCATGGTATCTCCTTATGTGTTTTAAATGAGTAAAGTCCGCTCAGAATAAGCGGACTTGGTTTCGGTGTCAAATCCTCTTATTGTTCGAAATTTCTTTCGCTCAGGTAGGCACCTTCCTTCTCGGGGTTGCCGTGGTTTCACAGATCCTATGTATCTCCACCACTCTGAATAAGAGAAATCAAATATAAAATTGTATTACAGTTATTTACATTACTTCGAAATGTTCCCTTTGTCAATAGAAATCTTTCGAAAGAGAAAATTTGTCAAGAACGGGCTCAGCCTGTCTTCAGCTTGAACTTCTGAAACTCCCTCTGATCCTCAACCAGCTCGATCTGCGCGCCAAGGTTTTTCAGCTTAATGTGGAAATCCTCGTAACCTCTCTGAATATATCTCACTTCATCCACCAAGGTATATCCGTCAGCCACCAGTGCCGCCGTTACCAGTGCAGCTCCTGCACGAAGGTCAGGTGCGCAAATGCTTGCTCCCGTATACCTCTTCACGCCATTGATGATGGCGGTGGAACCCTCCACGCGGATGTTTGCGCCCATGCGGGTCAGCTCGTCCACGTACTTAAAGCGATTTTCAAAAATGGTATCCGTTACGATGCTGATGCCCTCGGCAAGGCCAAGTGCCACGGCGATCTGCGGCTGCATGTCCGTCGGGAAGCCTGGATACGGCAATGTCTTAACATGCGTCGGCTTCATCGTCTTTGAGCATACCACTCTCACGCAATCATCAAATTCATCTACCTCACAGCCAATCTCGATGAGCTTAGCTGTGATGGACTCCAAGTGCTTCGGAATTACGTTCTTTACCATCAGGTCACCCTTGGTGACTGCTGCCGCGAACATGAAGGTTCCAGCCTCAATCTGGTCAGGAATGATGGTATACTCCGTGCCATGAAGCTTCTTCACGCCCTTGATCCTGATGACATCCGTACCAGCGCCCTTAATGTGTGCGCCACAGCTGTTCAGGAAGTTCGCAAGGTCAACGACGTGCGGCTCCTTCGCGGAGTTTTCAATAATGGTCGTGCCCTCTGCAAGTGTTGCTGCCATCATGACGTTGATGGTTGCTCCTACGCTGACACAGTCCATGTAGATATGCGTTCCAACGAGCCTTTCAGCCTTCGTCTTAATATAACCGTGCTCAATCAGCACCTCCGCGCCCAATGCACGGAAGCCCTTGATGTGCTGGTCAATGGCACGACAGCCAATGTCACAGCCACCAGGAAGGGGGACAGATGCCTCCTTGTATTTTCCAAGAAGTGCGCCAACGGGATAGTACGCCGCACGAATCTTCTTAATGTTATCGTCTTCGATCTCTTTGGTAAAAACATTTCCGCCATTAATGGTGACACTGTGCCTTCCCGTGCGAACAATGGAGACACCGATGGTTTTCAGCGCATCCAACAGCACGTTTGTGTCGAATACGTCGGGCATGTTATCTATATAAACGGTTTCATCCGTCATTACGGCTGCAGCTAAAATAGGAAGTGCAGCATTTTTGCTGCCACCGATTTCAACCTCTCCCACCAGGGGATTTCCGCCCTTGATCGCATATTGTTTCATTTCGAAAAACCTCTTTTTTATTTAGAGTATTCCCAAACCCAATTTCCCACATTACGCCATATTATGGTTATCATACCATAAACTTCCCAATTTGTAAATCGAACGCACATTCGCTTTTAATAGATTATGTGGGGCGTGATAAATCACGCCCCACATCTAGTATGTCTTATTCTATCTAGACACGTAATTTAGCGGATTGACTGCCGTTCCGTTGACGCGGATCTCGAAGTGCAGGTGAGCTCCCGTACTAACGCCAGTATTACCGCTCAGTGCGATCTTCTCGCCCTGTCGTACCTTCTGACCAACCTTTACGAGCACCTTAGAAAGGTGTCCATATCTGGTCTGCTTGCCATCCTCATGCTCAATAAATACGCAATAACCATATCCGCTTGCCCATCCAGCCTTGGAAACAGTACCGCCACAGGATGCAACAACGCTGGTTCCCGTAGGGGTTGCCCAGTCAACGCCGAGATGATTCGAGCTTGCGCCCTTGGTCGGTGAATTACGCTTACCAAAGGGAGAACTGATTCGTCCACCCGAAATCGGCTTGATATAGGTCGGAGGAACCTTCGTACCGCGCTCCACAATCATCGGAACGGCTTCCTTTATCAGTTCCTGCTTCAATATCACTCTCTCGACCACCTGATCATTGACATAATTTTCTTCTACGGTAATCTTTCGGAATCCCGCAGAGGGCTGCTGACGAACAACCTGCTGGTTCGAAAACCAGTCCGTATTCTCGATGTAGATCGTATCCTCGTCATAAATTTCTTCGTAATACTTCGTCTCCGTACGAAGCACGGAAAGCTCGGGTTCAGGCACGGTGACAATCAGCTTGTCCCCCACGTGAATCGTCGAATTCACGGAATCCAAAAGATCACTGTTCATCTCCACGATCTGATCCATGGGAACATTGACCTTCAGTGCGATTTCAGACAGCGTGTCCCCCGAAACAACGGTATATTCCACGGGAACGTCCTGCTCCTTTACCAGCTGCTCAATTGCCTCGTCAACGCTGGACAGCTGATTTGCAGGCAGATAGGCCCGAATCACTTCGACCGTCTCTGCGAGGTCCATGCTGAGGACGCCATACTCAAAGTCATCAAAGTCCTTTTCCACAGGCTCGTCATACACTCTTCCGCGGGGCGTCAAATACACCTCGGCGCCAGCCTCCATGGGCATTTCCGTCAGAACCGCTTCCGCAGACTCCTCACCCTTATGATCCACTACGGTCGTAAACATGCTGAATTCCCTGTTGGAATCATGCATCAGCTTTACCTGAAACTCGCCAGAATCATCATACTTGTCAATCGCCGCCTGGAAAAGCTGTTCCACTTCCTCCTGCGTTCCCAGATTTACCAGATAATCCTTGACCTTAACTGTATAGCTTCTTCTCAGCGCTGACTGCACGGAGCTCTGCAGCACCTGTATCATGTTGGCCTTTACGTAGCTCTCTGAATCAACGTAGCCCCAAAGCATCTCTTCGCCAGTATACTCCAGCTCCGCCTCAAGGAAGGTAAAGCCCTCCTTGCCAGATTGAATCTGATATCTCGCCTCCCAAAGCATTTTTTCTGCCTTGGCTGGATCGTCCACGCTTCCAACCTCGATCCCATTCACCTTTACGTGAAACAGGTTCTCCCCCTCTCTTTCGAAGGGCACGTATCCACGCACGAACAACATGCAAAGGAATAAGGTGGCTACCGTATATTTCAAAAATGTAAATTTCAGATATTTATGCTCTTTTCGTCTTTTTCGAACTCGTTTTGTCATGAATGTTACTAACCTACTTTTTTCTCACGCTATATCCAAAGGTTCCGAGGCGCTCCCCGCAAGTATAGTATGTCCCATGGGAATACGTAATGGGATCCGCCCACTCCAAATGGAATTTGTGTTTTTCGTCCATATATTTCTCATCGGCATGCACCGCCACAACCTTGGCAAGAAACATGTCATGAGATCCAAGGTGCTTTACCTCCGTCACCTGACACTCCAGATTTACGGGGCTCTCACCAATCAAGGGCGCCTTCACGATACTTGCCGGAAGCGCCGTCAGATGCATCTTTTCGAACTTATCAATGTCGCGGCCGCTCTTTACGCCGCAATAATCCGTACAATAGCAAAGCTCCTTCGTGGTCAGGTTGATCACGAACTCTCGCGTCTCCATCAGGATGGGATGCGAATATCTTTCCGGGCGCACGGAAATAGAAACCATGGGCGGATCACTGCAGATCGTTCCAGCCCAGGCCACCGTTATAATGTTCGGTTTTCCCTGTGCATCCGCCACCGATACCATCACTACTGGCAAGGGATACAGCATATTTCCAGGCTTCCAAAGCTCCTTCGCCATCCTATCCTCCACTTCTCTAAATCAATGTCCCAACAATCTCAAAGACCTCGTCATCAAGAACTAAAGAACCCTTAGCATCAGAAATACAAGCAAAGCAAAATTCCCCAATCCAATGATACATGCCAGAATGGCAAAGAACAGCGTCAGCTGATTCTTTCCCTCCAGCCTTGCGACCTCCTCAGACAGGTGCTTTGTCTGCTTTTCCTTCTCTTCCGTAAAAGCAGCCTGCACGTTCCGATAAACCTTGACACACTCTTTATGATACCCATCTCGCAGGCCTTCATACAGGCCAGCAAGCTTTTCTTCCAATTCTTTCGTATATTGCTTCAGCTCTTTTGCATTGGCCTTTTCCGCTAATCCGTCCACAAACGTATCCATGTTGCCCTCCCAGATTTCCTTCGCGGCACGTCCTGCCATGCTTTGCACATACGCTACACTATTGTATCATCTATTATTCTAAATCGCAACACCCCAATTTCTTTTGTCGATCGTACTTTTACGTACCTTTAACTTTCTGTTCATATTTTGTTCATAATTCATTGCTATACTGAAAGTGTCAAATAAGTGATTGGACTATTTTTCATAATCGCCCAGGCGTGATAAATGTCTGGGCACTCCTCATTTCTCCTCCCTTTTTGTTTTAAGACCTTTCTCCGGGAAAGCGTCCGCATAAAATAAGAGCCGCGTAGACGGGTATTCCCGAAGCGGCTCTTATTTTTTCTTTTGTATTTTGTATTTTCAGGGAAGACCTTCCCAATTTTCCTATGCCTTTTGACTCAGCGCCACAATTTCTTCATTCAGCGCCAACATTCTTGCATCCAAATCAGACACCATGCGAGCACATTCCACCAGCTCGCTTCGAATGTGCTCAGGAGCTTCTCCCTCAAACTTATAGTGAATCTTATGCTCCAGGCTCGCCCAGAAATCCTGCGCAACCGTACGGATTTGGATCTCGACCTTCGTATCTACGATGCGGTCAGACAGGTAAACTGGTATCGTCACGATCATATGATAGCTTCGATATCCGCTGGCCTTCGGATACGTAATATAATCCTTCGTGAGAAGAACCTTAATGTCCTTCTGCTCCTGAATCATTGCAGCGATGCGGTAAATGTCTGAAGAGAAGGAACAAATGATACGAATGCCCGCGATGTCATTCACGTACTCGATCATGTTTTGAATGGTCGATTCCTTCCCTGACCTCTTTAATTTCTTTACAATGCTTTCTGGCGTCTTAATTCTCGCCTTAATATGTTCGATCGGATTATACTGATGTACGTGCTGAAATTCATCGTTCAGAATCTCCATCTTCGTCTGAACCTGTCTCAGCGCTGCGTTATAAACCAGCATAACCTCGTTCCAGCTCTCTATTCCCTCACCTGGGGTTTGTAGCATAAATTCCATGATGTCTCCTTAAATCTTCCAGATATACTTTTAGGCGCATACCCTCATATACTTAAGCTAAGTATATCACAAAGCCATTCAAAAATGTATAATTTTAACAAAATTTTTACAATTTTTTATAGGTAATTGTTCATTATCACAATCTCTAGTATTTTGCGCATTCCCCTCAACTATATCTATGCTGGGATATGTGCAAATATACCTATTTTCTTGGAACTGTGCGATTACCATACGGTTTCCATCGTCATTTGCTTGCATTCCCTCTCTCCGACGTGCTATACTACAGTCATCTTTTCGACCTAAAACTTATCCATTCGAACCACCAAAAAGGAGCCGCACATGTTCAGACTTTGGGCAAAAACCTTCAAAAATACACACATGTTAAAGGATGTTACCATTGAAGATGCCACCACGGACACCCGAACCCACAAGGTGTTCCACGCCCTGGAGAAGGCCTGCAGTGAAATGGATCTCAGTGCGCCCATCTGGCTCGATAAGACGGTCTCAGACTTTAAGCGCTTCGCAAAAACACGCTTCTATCAAGACAATTTCATGGAAACGATCGAATTTGATTATCTGGAAATCCAGGTCATCGAGGAAGATTAATCCCGCAAAATCCCTTGTTTTATTTCTATTTTCATCATTTCCATCTTGACGTTTTAGGAAACTAGGCATATTATAATCTTATCACATAGTTTTTAATACTACATGTTGGGTTAAATATTTTGTATGATGCATCTCTGAATAATCATCATGTGAATTTTTGCATCAATTACGAATCCACAACTGGGATTCCATGCTTTCTGGCAAAAGCTTTTGGCGGACTCATGCAAGCCGATGGATGTCACAAGCGGGAATGGAACAGAACTATAGGAGGGATGAAGATGGAAATGACTGCGAATAATGCGATATTAAATACTGCTTCAAAAGAAAATAAGACAGACGGGAGAACTCCCCTGCAGATTACGATCCGCGAGCCTGGCAGTGCAATCACGCACTTACTCGGCATGCTTCTTGCCATCTTTGGCTCCGTTCCGCTTCTCATCAAAGCGGCTCTGAGTGGCGGATCCTATGAATTCCTTGCCATGAGCGTCTTCATGATCAGCATGATTCTGCTCTATGGCGCGAGTGCCACCTACCACAGCGTAAACCTGTCAGGCGATGCACTGAAAATCTTTAAGCGCATGGACCACATGATGATCTTTGTCCTGATCGCTGGCTCCTATACGCCGACCTGTATGCTCGTTCTCGAGCAGCCCTTGGGCTATCGCCTGCTTACCATCGTATGGTCGATTGCCCTCCTTGGCATGCTCTTTAAGTTTTTCTGGGTGACCTGCCCGAAATGGGTCTCCTCCATTCTCTACATCGGCATGGGCTGGGTCGTGATCTTCGCCGTAAAGCCACTTTATGAGGCGCTGTCTCTCCCCGCGTTCCTCTGGCTTCTCGCAGGCGGCATCGTCTACACCATAGGCGGCGTCATCTATGCGCTGAAGCTCCCGCTCTTTAATTCAATTCACAAAAATTTTGGTTCTCACGAGATTTTTCATCTCTTTGTCATGGGCGGAAGCCTCTGCCACTATATTTTTACTTACTTTTATGTACTGTAACAGGTCAAGGCCAAAGCGGACGAACGCATTCTACTCTTCGTCATCCTTCGGGATCTCAAAATATTTCTCTTCCGCCCGTTTCAGCGTCACCTTCATTTCCCCCATCTCGATGGCGGAGGCGATGCTTTCCATCTTCTCAGCGTCCTCAAGGCCCGTAATCACCACGTGGCCATCCAGGATGACTTGCTGAACGCGAGGTGCACATAGGATCTCGCCGTCGAAACAGATTGCAACGTAGGCCCTGTCATTCTGATAAGCCTCCTCCGTCATCTCACGAAGCTTTTCCGTTCCCTCCTCCGTCATGGTAAGATCCAGTAAAGGCGCATTTTTGTTAAAACTATCCGTGCCAAAGACCCTCTTTACAACGGCAACGTCTCCTCCCGTAACAGGAATGGATCCGTCAGAAAGCATTGTTTCGATATCCTTTTTCAGAGTAAGGCTCCCCATATCCTCCGAAAAATTTAAGTTACCGTTATCATCCCTTTGCCGAATGAAATAAAAAGCCCCTTTTGCCTCAATGATCGGCAAAAGATCCCTTGCGTCCTCCATTTCTGGAAGTTCGATCACGATCCGTCCAATCTCATCTTGATGAACGGCAGCATCATGATTTCTCTTTTTTACCCTCTTTTCGAGGATTGTAATACTCTCTTGAATCTCCTCCGCCGTAGCATCCGACTCCTCAAGATCGTAGACATAAAGCCACCCCCCGACGGAATCCAAATTCGTTTGAAGCGTGATCAGGCTCTTTTCTGCTTCCCAATCTTCCATGTTTGATGCTTCCGTATTTGAAGCATTCGGTTCTTCCGCAGTTGTAGCACTAGGCTCTTCCACATTTGACGCATCTCCGCTGCCGCATGCACTCATCATTAGCGTAACGATAACCATGACGCTTATTACTTTAATAATCCTTCTTTTTCCAAGTTGTCTATTCATATTCTCAATTCTCCCACGCTTTTACTTCTTATAGATTAATATATTGCCCTTTTCAAGACTTAAGCTTTGTCAGCAATGCTTCTTGTAAGGTCTGGGAAAAATTAATATTTTTCTCTAATGCAGCAACATTTAGCCAAGCCGGAATCGTAAGTGTTTTTCTAACAGATTTTTCAAAATGAGTCCTTGCATACTCCACAACATCAACTGAAACCATATTAATAAAAGCGTCCTTAGGATTAGCATCCAATTCTTTTGCTACTGTTTCAAGTGAAATGGCACTTCTAGCAGATGGGGCAGGGATTTCCTCGCCATCGATCTTTGAAGTGTAGAGATAACCCGCCAGACAATCCACTGCCATGCTCATTGCCTCTTCTTCCGTTTCTCCACAGGTAGCAAGCCAATTTAAATCTGGAAATATTACGGAATATCCTTTCTCTTCTTTGAAAAAACATGCTGGATAAATGGATAACATATACCTCTCCTTTCTAACAAGCTAGATTTATTCTAAACCCGCCTGCTTTCTAATTGATTTCTCAACAATTTTGCTTAATGCTTTGTTATGAAAAGGAATCGTTACTTTCCCAGATTTTGTTGGATGAACATAGTGGCGGTGTGATCCCTCTTGACTCTTAAAAATCCAACCATCCGCAAGTATTTCTCGCTCCATTTCCCTTGGTCTTTTTGGCATTTGTGTCTTCCTTTCTATATTGTATTCCATCGCATGCATTATGTCAATGCGCATTCTTGTAATGCATATTAAATTATATAAGGACAGTCTCATATCCCTTACATATCCAAACGAATTCAAAAAGGAATTCTCCATGGATGTCATGGTAATAGATGTTCTTTAGAATGGCATGTGCCAAAAGAAAAACTGCTCTGAAAGTATTCTAACATACCTTCAGAGCAGAAACAAGTGAAATAGAATAACTCTATGCCAGATTCTTTATTGCTTCCTAGTCATCATACCCGTTCGGATTCATCTTCTGCCATCTCCAGGAATCCTCGCACATTTCCTTAATGCCATACTGGGCCTCCCAGCCAAGCTCCTTCTTCGCGAGGGATGCATCCGCATAACAGGTTGCGATGTCGCCAGGTCGACGAGGCTTGATGCTGTAGGGAACCTTCACGCCCGTTGCCGCCTCAAAATTCTTCACGATGTCAAGCACGCTGTAGCCCGTTCCAGTACCGAGATTGTAAATCTTAAGACCAGCCTTCTCCTTAATCTTCTGCAGTGCCTTTACGTGACCAATGGCGAGGTCTACGACATGAATATAATCGCGAACGCCTGTGCCGTCGGGAGTATCATAGTCATTTCCGAAAACGCCAAGCTCGGGTCTCTTACCAACGGCAACCTGCGTAACATAAGGCATCAGGTTGTTCGGGATTCCCGTAGGGTTCTCACCGATTGTGCCGCTCTTATGCGCACCGATGGGATTGAAATAACGAAGCAGAATGACATTCCACTCGGGATCAGCCTTCTGGATATCAGAAAGGATCTGCTCCAGCATTGACTTGGTCCAGCCATAAGGATTCGTGCACTGACCCTTCGGGCATTCCTCCGTGATCGGAATAAATGCAGGATCACCATACACCGTTGCACTTGAGGAAAAGATGATATTCTTTACGCCATGCTTTCTCATGACATCAACCAGGGTCAACGTTCCTGCAATGTTGTTCTCATAGTATTCCCAAGGCTTTGCAACGGATTCACCCACGGCCTTAAGGCCCGCAAAATGGATCACTGCGTCAATGGTCTCCTTGCTGAAAATCTCCTCCAGCGCCTCGCGGTCCAGAATGTCTGCCTTATAGAAGGGCACCTTCTTTCCCGTAATCTTCTCTACTCTCTCAAGGGACTTTTCGCTGGAATTGCTCAGGTTGTCAAGTACCACAACGTCATATCCCGCATTCTGTAATTCCACTACCGTATGGCTGCCGATAAATCCGGAGCCGCCCGTCACTAAAATCTTCATGTTTTTTCTCCTTGTCTTGTTTTGATTTTATTGTTTTGATTTTATTGTTTTGATTTTATTGTTTTGCCCCTATTAATTACATTTTCCATTTAGTCATTTAAATGTCTTTTCTGCAAATTCTTTTCTGCAAAGTGGCAATCTCTTTCTTCCCCAATAATCTCAAGCTGCCAAGTTCTTTTCTCCTGACAAACT
>SVFO01000041.1 GCA_015056795.1 Lachnospiraceae bacterium | reverse complement strand
CAGGGTCTGGAAACCGAAAAATCGAAACAGTTGCAAAATTCTAACGTATTTGTTATAATGTTTGCCAAATAGGTTTTGTTTGACTGTTACGGTTACGGAAGTGCTCAAGGTATGAGCTGTTGGAATCCGGCAGACATCGGATAGAATGCGAGGAATCATGAACAAAGGGTACTTGACGATATTTACGGGAGAGGGGAGAGGAAAAACCTCAGCTGCGATTGGCAGGGCAATTCAGGCTGCAGATGCAGGCGAACGCGTTGTCATCATCCAGTTCCTGAAGGGTAAGGGCTTGAAGGAATCTGAATTTGTGAAGCGCCTCGAGCCGGAAATCAAGCTGTTTTGCTTTGAAAAGTCAGATGAAAGCTTTGAAAATCTGACGGATGAGCAGAAGCAGGAGGAGTGCAGAAACATTCGCAATGGTCTGAATTATGCCAGAAAGGTTTTGGGTACGGGAGAGTGTGATCTTCTGATTCTTGATGAGGTGCTTGGCCTTGTGGAGAACGAGATCATTACCACGGAGGAACTGATTTCCTTGATTGACTCGAGGGAGGAGACCAGCATGATCCTGACGGGAATCAGTCTGAAGGACGAGATTTGCTTTAAGGCAGATGAGGTGTCTAAGATTGATACCATCAAGTTCAAAATCTGGGAATAAGCAGATAAGAAATAGGTTGACGTTCCTAAAAGATGGTGTTATGATACAGCTGTATTGATGATAGAGGTTGCATTCTTTATCAGTATCCTTTTGGATGCGGCAGGCGCAGGTGAAAAAGGGAGAAAGGAAAGAGTGCCGAAAGGGTGGATTACCTGAGGATCCAGGCCTTGGGCACGAGGTTAAGAGCCGCGTGACTGTCATCCGTGAAGAACGGATGGGGCGCTATCGGGAACGAAAAAAGTGATTTTGCTTTTATTTCACCTGTGAGCGCTATGACGCTTACAGGTGTTTTTTATTTCATCAAGAAAGTGTTTTCACTCATTTCTTGATAAAAAAGGAAGATCCTTTGTAGGGAGCCCATCATATAATACGACAAAGAAACGTGAAAATGAATGGCGTAGGCCTGTCGAAACAGGCGAAAAGGAGGAGAAAAATGGCAATTTTTAAAGGTGCTGCAGTTGCAATTGTTACGCCCATGCATGCGGATGGGAGTGTCAACTACGAGGAGTTTCGAAAGCTGATTGAGTTTCAGATTGAAAATGGAACGGATGCCATCGTGGTATGTGGAACGACGGGTGAGGCTTCCACGCTTTCCCATGAAGAGCATCTCGACGTAATCAAGTATTGTGCCGAGGTTGTTAATAAGAGAATCCCCGTGATCGCAGGAACTGGCTCCAACAGTACGGAGACCGCAATTTATCTTTCTACGGAAGCAGAGAAGTATGGCGTTGACGGTTTGCTTTTGGTAACCCCGTATTATAACAAGGCAACGCAGAACGGACTGTATGCTCACTTCAAGGCAATTGCAGATTCCGTAAAGACCCCGATTATTCTGTACAATGTTCCTGGAAGAACGGGCTGCAACCTTCTGCCTGACACCATCGTTAGACTTTGCAAGGATGTTGAGAACATTGTCGGCGTAAAGGAAGCAAGCGGCAACATCAGCCAGATCGCACAGCTTGCCGCACAGGCAAAGGGTTGTGTTGACATTTATTCTGGTAATGATGATCAGATCGTTCCCATCATGGCACTTGGCGGACTTGGCGTTATTTCCGTACTTTCCAACGTGGCACCCAGACAGACCCACGACATTTGTGCAAAGTTCCTGGAGGGCGACGTGAAGGAGAGCTGCAGACTGCAGCTGGAAGCACTGGATCTTTGCGGTTCCCTGTTCTGCGAGGTAAATCCGATCCCCGTAAAGAAGGCAGTATCTTTGATTGGCTTTGAGGCAGGTCCTCTTCGTATGCCGCTGTCTGAAATTGAGGAGAAGAATGAGGCAAGACTTCGCACGTCCATGGAGAAGTATGGATTAATCTAAGGCAATGCATCGCCAAAAATAATTTAGTTGGAAAGCCGTTTTGAAAGCTTAAGACGGAAAGCTACGAGAGAGAGGTTTTGAAATATGGTACGAATTATGATGCGTGGCTGTAACGGCAAGATGGGGCAGAGTATCAGCAATATCGTTGCTGCAGATCCCGATGCTGAGGTGGTCGCAGGAATTGACATACGGGATGACGGAAGAAATCCCTATCCCGTATTTGCAAATATTTGGGATTGTAACGTACAGGCGGATTGCCTGATTGATTTTTCCAGCCCGAAGGGCGTTGAAGACATGCTGGACTACTGCGTGGAGAAGAATCTTCCCTGTGTACTTTGCACGACGGGTCTTTCCCAGGATCAGCTGGCAAAGGTGGATGAGGTATCGAAGAAGGTTGCCATTTTGAAGTCCGCGAATATGTCCATGGGCATTAATCTTCTGTTAAAGATGCTAAAGGAGGCTGCTGGCGTTTTGGCACCTGCTGGCTTCGACATTGAGATCGTGGAGAAGCATCATAATCTGAAGCTGGATGCACCCAGTGGTACGGCACTTGCCCTTGCAGATTCCATCAATGAAGAGCTTGGCAATGAATATGAGTATGTCTATGACAGAAGCGGAAGACGAATGAAGCGCCCCGTAAAGGAAATTGGCATCAGTGCCGTTCGCGGTGGCACAATCGTAGGAGATCATGACGTCATCTTTGCCGGAGAGGACGAGGTCATTACCTTCTCCCATACTGCATATTCCAAGGCCGTATTTGGCAAGGGTGCCGTACAGGCGGCAAAGTTTCTCGCAGGCAAAGGCCCTGGTTATTACAACATGGGAGACGTCATCGATGCAAGTCTTTCCTAATAGACGAAGCATTCATAAAAAACAGATCAAAAGGAGGTCAGCAATGATTGCGGCCTCCTTTTATTGTAGTAGCGACATCGGCTGCGAAGCAGACATATTGTTTCTTATCTTGGAACGCCGCCGGGAAAATTTCCATTATTGGTAATGCTGGTATTTGTCGTACTACTTGTTCCTGTCGTTCCGGTTGTTCCGTTAGTACCATTGGTTCCGGTAGTCCCGGTTGATCCATTTGGCGTCATGGTAGAATCTATGGCTGGATTCGTACCGCCAGGAGTTGTCAGGTCGTCAACGCCGTCCCTGACGTCATCAATCAAGGTTTCGGCAGCGCTGCTTGCATCCTCGCCAAGATCGCCAATGACACCGTGATCCGTAGTCGTTTCATCAATGACGGTAGTGCCGTCAGGATTGATAATCGAAATATTATCGGTTGGATCAGCGCCGCCCTTATCGAGCACACTGTCCTCGGAACGGGTAGAACCCGTTCCAGCCATGTCACCAGAACTGGTTCCCAGATCCGTGTTGTCCGTGCCACAGGCGCAGGCCATGCAGAGCATGCATACTGTCAAGGCAAGTAATACTGCCTTTTTCAAGCATTTAAATGAATGAAGCTTTCTCATAATCTTAAATTCCTCCTTTTATTTCGCTTTATGCCTATTATGAAACAAATTGTTGAAATTATACCTATTTTTCAGATCTTTTCAAATGAAATGTTTTTTGATATAATAATATATTAAAGAAAATCTGTGAGGGAAAAGCGAGGAAGCATCGGTGGAATTTAGGCCTTGTATTGATATTCATAATGGTAAGGTGAAGCAGATCGTGGGCGCGAGCCTGAAGGATCAGGGAAATCAGGCAACGGAAAATTTCGTGGCTTCCTTTGAAGCGGATTATTATGCGAACCTTTATCGCGAGGCAGGCATTCGCGGTGGTCATGTCATTCTTCTAAATTCCGCAGACAGCGAATATTATGAAGCAACGAAGGCGCAGGCAAAGAAGGCCTTGGCGGCATATCCTGGTGGATTGCAAATTGGTGGTGGCATTCGGCCAGACAATGCCATGGAGTTCCTGGAGGCTGGAGCCTCTCACGTTATTGTGACTTCGTATGTTTTTCAGGATGGCAGAATCCTATATGATCGTTTGGATACTTTAAAAAGGATTGTCGGAAAAGAGCACCTGGTATTGGACGTCAGCTGCCGCAGGGTGGGGGAGGATTACTTTGTGGTGACGGATCGATGGCAGAAGCTGACTGACGAAAAGGTAACGACGGAGCTGTTAAATCGTTTGTCGCAGTATTGTGATGAGTTCTTAATTCATGCCGTGGATGTTGAGGGAAAGAATCGGGGAATTGAGCGGGACCTTGCGGAAATGCTGGGAGGCTATGAGGGCATTCCCGTGACCTATGCGGGCGGCGTTCATACTTACGAGGACATTTATCTCTTAGGGGAGCTTGGCAAGGGGAGGCTGAACGTGACGGTGGGAAGTGCCTTGGATTTATTCGGCGGACTGCTTTCCTTCGAAAAAATACTAAAGGAATGCAGGGAATTTGCCGTTAAATAATCATAGAGGGATTGTTTGGAGGACATTTCTTTCACAGGAGGGTATCAAATGGAAGAGAAGCATCAGAAACGAAGAACCAATCACGTCATCATCGTGACTTCGGATGCAGTGGATGCGAACGTCAGACAGTTTAAGATTCGGACCTGGATTTTTGGCCTGATCGTAATTGTTTTATTTGCAGCGTTTGGCGCATTGCTTGGTTTTTTGTTTTATGAGGAGAGAATCTGGCAGGCTGCCATTGACAAGAGCAATCAGCAGCTTCGCGCCATGTCTGAGCTTACCAATGAAAATGCCAAGGTAAAGACGGAGATGGAGGCAAGGGAGCTGGAGCTGAAGGAGCAAATCCAAAACCTGGAGAACGAGGTACAGGTTCTTTCCGCAACCCTAAACGAGAAGATTGAAAATGAGAAAAAGCTGACGGAGGAGATCGCAAGCATCAGTGTTCCGACGGGCTTTCCGATTAATGGATCCGCAACGGACGTTGTGACGGAGGGTGTGGACAGACCCGTGGCGAAGATTACCGCGACGCCTGGCACCATGGTTGTTGCTACGGCAAAGGGAACGGTCATTGACGTCAAGGATGACGTGCTCTACGGACATAATGTCTGGGTGGATCATGGAAATGGATATGTCACGATTTATCGCAATCAGGGCGATCCTTTTGTGAAGATCGGAGACGAGGTTTATGAAGGAACGACGATTTTCATGATAGAAGCAAGCGGGACCAGCGTCGGATATCAGATCATGCTCGACGGAAACTACTTAAACCCGCTGGACGTGATCGAAATCAAAGGCTGATCCCTGAATCGATAAATACATTATGAATGCTAATTATTTCTGAGGGAGTCTGTTAAAGACAAGCTCATAACCATCGTTTCCATAATTGAGGGAACGATTGACGCGGCTGATGGTCGCCGTGGAGGCTCCCGTTTTTTCAGCGATGTCGAGATAGGTTTTGTGATCCCGAAGCATGGATGCAACCTCGAAGCGCTGAGACAGAGAGAGCAGTTCGTTTACGGTACAAAGATCTTCGAAGAACGCGTAGCATTCATTCCTATCCTTTAAGGTTAGTATGGCATCAAATAAAGAATCAACGGCTTCCGTTTTGATTTTCTTATTCATGATTTTCCCTCCAAAGCTTTACTTTGATACTGTAAAGTTTTACATAACTGTATTTTAGCATACTAAAGTTTGAAAGTAAAGCCCTTGAGACAGAGAAATCTGAAAAAAACAAAACAAAATCTTGCCACGTCGTTTTAAATACTATATAATAAGCTTCAGGGAGGTGCCCAAGATGACAATCAATGGAGATGACCTGCTGGGCAGCATACTTGCCAGCTTAGAGAGAATACAATATATTGAGCCGGAGGACATTCCGGGAATTGACCTATATATGGATCAGGTGACCAGCTTCATGGACAAGCGTCTTCGGTCAACGGTGAGAAATCCTGGCGATGACAGGATTCTGACGAAGACCATGATTAACAATTATGCGAAGAATGACCTGATTCCGCCCCCAGTAAAGAAAAAGTATACCAAGGAGCATATTTTGCTTCTGATCTTTATCTATTATTATAAGGGAATCTTGTCCATAGGTGACATTCAGAAGCTCTTAGAGCCCGTGACGAAGGAGTATTTCCAGTGCGGAGAGGAATTCAACCTGGAGAGCGTCTATCGTGAGGTGCTGCGATTGGAAAAGGGGCAGCTTGAGGGACTCAAGGAGGATGTCATCAAGAAGTATAAGGAAGCAGAGCAAACCTACGGGGATGCACCGGAGGAGGGCAAGGGTTTCCTTCAGAAATTTGCCTTTATCTGTATGCTGAGCTATGACGTATACGTGAAAAAGCTCATGATTGAAAAGATGATTGATGAAATGATGACACAAAAAAAGGAGTGACCGCCAAGCGATCACTCTTTTATTTTAACGTTTTTCATGGCCCAAATCTTAAGCGCGTTTGCGTTGGCGCTAATTTTATCCAGCGAATCCAAAATTCCTTGGAAATCCTGCTTTTCCCATTCCTGAACGACACCGTCCTCGGAGATGGAGATGAGCGTTGCGCGAATGGATTCAATATCCTTTAAGGAACCGAGAACCTTCAGCGCAAGTCGGTCAAAATCATCAATTTCGACTTCCTGTACGGTTCCCTTGCCGAGGGGACATTCCCTTGCACAATATGCGTTACAAAGCTCAGGCGTGTTGTAAGCCTCCGCCATGGCCTTTACTTCCTCGGGATAGGGCATAATGGCGTCCAATTCAATTCTTGCCAGTCTGGTCCGGTCGATGCCAATGAGTTCGGCAGCCTTCTCACGACTCGAGAATTCCTCGTTGCTTTCAGCGGCCTCGCTTCTTGCCTGATAATACATGTTGTCTGCTGCTTTCGTAGCTTTCTTTCCCATTTTCCGTCGTATCCTCCACCCATAATCAATCTATTATTTTGTCATTCCTTCTCAAAATGAACCCTTTCTATTTTACCCTTATTTTTGTATCTTGTAAATACATAATTATTGTGAATTTAAGGATTGTACTTACACCTGAAACATGATAAGATAATCGTGATTTGCGTAAGAAACCAGGGAGGAAACGACTGTGGAAAATAAAAAGGATACGCTGATAGAGTTAAAGCACGTTAAGAAGGTTTTTAAGGATGGCGTGACGATTATTGAGGATCTGAATCTGGAAATTAAAAAAGGGGAATTTGTAACCCTCCTCGGCCCCTCGGGATGCGGAAAAACGACCATTCTGCGCATGATTGGAGGCTTTGAAAAGATTTCGGCGGGCGAGCTTTTATTAAACGGAAAGGACATCAGCAACCTTCCGCCCAATGAGAGACCGATCAACACGGTCTTTCAGAAGTATGCTCTTTTTCCTCACCTGAATGTCTATGATAATATTACCTTTGGCCTGAAGATTAAAGGCCTGGATAAAAAAGCCCAGGACGAGAAGGTAAAGAAGGTACTCGAGATGGTAGATCTCGAGGGCTTTGAGAAGAGAAGCATCAGCACGCTTTCCGGTGGTCAGCAGCAGAGAATTGCCATTGCGCGCGCCATCGTCAATGAGCCTGAGGTACTGCTTTTGGATGAATCCCTAAGCGCATTGGATGCAAAAATGCGTAAGGAGATGCAGATTGAATTAAAAGAGATGCATAAAAAGCTTGGCATCACCTTTATTTTTGTAACGCATGATCAGGAGGAAGCCCTAACCATGTCTGACAAGGTCGTTGTCATGTCAGACGGCGAGATTCAGCAAATTGGTACGCCTGAAGATATCTATAACGAGCCCAAGAATCTTTTCGTGGCAGATTTTATTGGTGAGAGCAATATCTTTAAGGGAAAAATGGTCGGGAAGAAGAAGGTGCAGTTTGACGGAGCCGTATTTGAGTGCGTGGACGATTATCCCGTGGATACCGTCATTGATGCCGTGGTAAGACCTGAGGACGTGGAGATCACGGAGGCAGGAAAGGGACGCATTCAGGGTGAAGTCATTGCCTGCGACTTTAAGGGAATCTTTTACGTGACGGCCGTAAAGACGGATCGCGCGGAGATTGAGATCCACAACCTGAAGTCCTTCAAGATTGGGGAAAAGGTTGGCTTGGATCTGGCTCCCGACAGCATTCACATTATTCCTTACGATACCTCCATCAACCATTACGAGGGAACCTTGGAGAGCTATGTGGCTGGCAAGGGCTTCCTGGTGAAGTTTGAGGATTTCGAGCTTACCGACGTTTCTGCGGCTCGTATTTTTGCAAACTGTAAGGAGAAGGAAGAGGGTACGAGTCTGTTCGACGCGGCTGGCAAGGAAATCGCATGGGAGGGTAGAAAGGTTGTCGTTTCCTTTAAGCCGGAGGATGCAAAGCTCAGTGATGATGCTGAGGCAGGCTTTGTCGCTGGTGACATTATCAGCTTCATTTTCATGGACAACTATTATCATTATCGCGTAAGAAGCGAATCCGAGGAAGAGTATGTTGTCAACGACGAGTATCTCTGGAACAGCGGAGACCACGTCAGCATCAGCGTTCCCTTGGAAAAGTTTCAGTTTGAGCTTAGCTAACCCTGGAGGAGAAAAAGTTGAAATACACGTTTCATAGAAAACAATTGGCAATTCCCTATGCCATCTTTTTGATCCTGTTCGTCATCTTACCGCTGTTGGTTGTCATCTTTTATGCCTTTACGAATGAGAATGGACAGGTATCCTTTCATAATTTCATTGCCTTTTTCCAGAGTGGGAAGACGGTGGGTACCCTACTATATAGCATCGTAATCGCCGTGCTGACGACGCTGATTTGCCTTTTTATAGCATATCCGACGGCATTCCTTCTTGCAAAGACTGGAATGCGTTCTGGCTCAGCTCTGTTGCTGCTTTTTGTCCTTCCCATGTGGATCAACTTTACGCTGAGAATTACGGCGCTCAAGGAAATCTTAACGCTCATCGAGGGGAATCTGGCGCTGCATCCCTTTGCAAATACCATCATCTGTATGGTTTATGATTTCCTGCCCTTTATGATCATGCCGTTATACAACACTCTGACAAAGCTGGATGACAGCTATATTGAGGCGGCACAGGATCTTGGCGCGAAGAAGTCGCTCGTCTTTTGGAGAGTCATTTTACCCTTATCGGTGCCTGGCATTGTCAGCGGCGTGACCATGGTGTTCCTGCCTTCCATGACGAACTATGTAGTGCTCGACATGGTTTATAACAGCACCTATATCATGGGAAGTCTGATTGGAAGCTATTTTAGTGCCTATGATTGGCATAATGGTTCCGTCATTTCCATCATTCTGCTCCTTATCATCTGTGCGATTACCTTTGTGTCGAACCGCTATGCGGAAAGAGATGATGATACGCGTGTGAATACGCTGAAAAAGGCGGAAGCAAGGAAGGGTTGACTTTTCGATTTGAGGAGGAAATAACATTGAAGACTCTGAAATTCTTTCAAGGTTTTTGGATATGGCTGGTGCTATTGTTTTTATATGCACCGATTTTAATCTTGGCATTCTATAGCTTTACCAGCGCGACGATGATTGGAACCATCAGGGAGTTTTCCTTGGATAATTACGTGACGCTCTTTACGACGCCTGAGCTGGTGGACATGATACTTGGCACGCTGCTCTTAGCGATTGGCGTTGCATTGCTTTCGACCATTTTGGGAACCGTTGGTGCCATCGGAAGCTTTTATTCGAGTAAAAAGGTGCGCGGTGCCATCGAGCTGAGCAATCAGATTCCCGTGGTCAATGCGGACGTTGTGACGGGCTTTTCCGTCTGCATCCTGATGATTGCGATTTTCCACATTCGCAAGGACACCTACATTCCTTTGGTGATCGGACAGACGGCGCTCTGCGTGCCCTTCGTATACCTGTCCGTCATTCCGAGATTAAAGAAGATGGACCACCAGCTCTATGAGGCTGCAAGAGACCTTGGATGTACCGTTGGCATGGCAATCTGGCGTGTCACCATTCCCCAGATCGTGCCTGGCATTACCTCTGGCTTTATGACGGCAATCACGCTGTCCCTGGACGATTACTTCATCGCGACCTACACAAAGCCCGCAACCTTCAACACCATCAGCACCTATGTTGTCAACGCGACAAGAGGCTCCCAGACCTCCATCAAAACAGCCCTTTGGGCCCTCTCGGCAATTATCTTCTTAGTTGTGGTACTATGTGTTGTAGGCGCCAATGTATTAGGCATGCGAGACAAACAGAAGAACTAAACAACTGCCAGTACCTCGAGGGGAAGGTTTGGACAGTCTTTCTAGGTCAAATGGTTAGTAGAAAGACTGTCCAAACCTAGCCCCGAGTCTTTCGACAATTTTGATGACATTGGAAAGGATACATTCGTGAAAAATACAAAAGCAATTGGTAAGAAGAATATGCTAAAGAAGAGTCTTCCTTGGCTGTTAGGTCTTGGCCTTTCGCTGGGGCTTACCGCTTGCGGACAGGCAGGTGAAAACGACGTCATTACCTTGCGCGTGGCCAACTGGGAAGAATATATTGACGAGGGCGATTGGGACGAAGAGGATGCCTATGAATTCTCTGACGGAACCGTGATTTGCCCGGAAAACAGCATCGTTGAGGACTTCGAAGAATGGTATTATGAGACCTATGGACAAAGGGTTGTTGTGGAGTATTCAACCTTTGGAACAAACGAGGAGCTCTATAACCAGATTACCATCGGTGACGTTTATGATCTCGTTTGCCCTTCGGAGTACATGATCATGAAAATGCTGCGGGAGGGAATGCTGACGCCTTATTCCGAGTCATTCTTTGACACGGAGAAGCCTGAGAACTACTATGCAAACGGCGTTTCTCCGTTTATCGCTGAGGTTTATGACGGGCTCACCATTGATGGGCAGAAGGTGAATCAGTATGCCGCTGGCTATATGTGGGGAACCCTTGGCCTGGTGTATAATCCCGAGGAAGTGACGGAAGAGCAGGCATCCTCCTGGAAGCTTTTATTGGATAAGGATTTATATAGGCGCATTACCGTAAAGGATAGTGTCAGGGATGCCTTCTTCGCCGCAGCCAGCATTCATTTCTATGATGAGATTACGGCACAGGATTTCCTGGAGAAGGAGAACTATTCTGAAGCCCTGTATGATTGCTTAAACCGCACGGATCAGGCGACGGTGGATGCCACCGAGGAAATCCTTAGTGCGATCAAGAGAAATGTTTACTCCTTCGAGACGGATGCAGGTAAGGCGGACATGGTAACGGGGAAGGTTGTAGCCAATCAGCAGTGGTCTGGCGATGCCGTATATACCATGGATCAGGCGGAGGAGGATGACCTCGAGCTGTGCTATAGTGTGCCAGAGGAGTCCACGAACCTTTGGTTTGACGGATGGGTAATGCTGACAGAGGGCCTGAGCGAGGATTCCAGAAAGCAGCAGGTTGCGGAGGCATTTGTGAACTATGTTTCCATGCCGGAGAGTGTTATTCGTAACATGACCTATATCGGTTATACCTCTGTCATTTCAGGTGGTGACAGTGACCTGATTTTGGAGTATGTTGATGAAACCTACGGCGCGGATCCCGAGGAGGAAGAACTGGTGGAGTATGACATTCGCTATTTCTTTGGCGAGGACAAGGATGCCGTGATCCTGACAACGGAGGATCAGACAAGGCGTCAGCTCTATGCACAGTATCCCAGTCAGGACGTGGTGAACCGCAGCGCCGTCATGGCTTGCTTCGACAAGGAGGGCAATGAGCGGATGAACCGCATGTGGACCAATGTTCGATGCTTTGACCTAAAGAATTGGTTCGAGATTTTGTTTCAGTAGTTTAGGAAATTACAATGGCAATATCGTAAAGCATTGAAAGAATTTGAGAGTAGGAAACGATAGAATGAGTATTTATGACACATTAAATCCGGAGCAAAAGGAGGCGGTCCAGACAACGGACGGCCCCCTTTTAATCCTTGCAGGGGCAGGATCAGGAAAGACGCGCGTTTTGACGCACCGAATCGTCTATCTCATTGAAGAGATGGGCGTGAATCCTTGGAACATCCTTGCCATTACGTTTACGAATAAGGCGGCGGGAGAGATGCGCGAAAGAGTGGACAAGCTGGTTGGCTTTGGCGCAGATCAGATCTGGGTCAGTACCTTTCACTCCACTTGCGTCCGCATTCTTCGCAGATACATAGACAAGCTGGGCTTTGGCACCAACTTTACCATCTATGATACGGATGATCAAAAGACGGTCATGAAGGGGATCTGTAAAAGATTGAATGTCGATACCAAGCAGCTCTCAGAGAGAACGCTGATGAGCTATATTTCCTCCGCAAAGGATGAGCTGATCGGTGTCAGGGAGTATGAACTGAGTGCCATGGGGGATTACCGCAAGACAACCGTCGCTAAGGTTTATCGTGAGTATCAGGAGGCGCTGAAGGCAAGCAATGCCTTGGACTTTGACGATATCATTGTAAAGACCGTGGAGCTGTTCAAGACGCAGCCAGAGGTACTGGCATATTATCAGAACCGCTTTCTATACATCATGGTAGACGAATATCAGGATACCAACACGGCACAGTTCGAGCTGATCCGGCTTCTTGCAGACAGAAATCGGAACCTTTGCGTGGTCGGAGATGATGACCAAAGCATCTACAAATTCCGCGGTGCCAACATCCGCAATATATTGGATTTCGAATTTCATTATCCTGAGGCAACAGTGGTTAAACTGGAGCAGAATTATCGTTCCACGCAGAACATTTTGGATGCGGCCAACGCTGTGATTCATCATAATGTCGGAAGAAAGGATAAGGCGCTTTGGACGAGCGAGGGACCTGGAGAGCCTGTGCACTTCCATCAGCTGGAAAATGCCTATGAGGAGGCAGAATATATTGCTGACGACATTACGCGCAGGATCCGCAGTGACGGTGCTTCCTATGGGGATTTCGCCGTTCTTTATCGCACAAACGCGCAGTCGAGACTTTTGGAAGAGCGCATGGTTGTCGAGGGAATTCCCTATAATGTCGTGGGCGGCGTTAACTTTTATTCCAGGGCAGAGATCAAAGATATTTTGGCATACTTAAAGACGATTGACAATGGACGGGACGAGGTGGCACTGCGCCGCATTATCAATGTCCCGAAACGCGGGATTGGCGCGGCCAGCATTGAAAAAATTGCAAGCTACGCGCAGTCAACGGGGCTTACTCTGTTTGATGCCATGTGCGAGGCAGATAAGGTTCCCGGCCTTGGAAAGTCGGCCGGAAAAATTCGGGAGTTTGTCAATATGATTCAGGTGCTTCGGTCAGGACTTTCCTCCTATGGTATTGTTGACCTGATCAGTGCCGTCATGGAGCGGACAAACTATGCAGAGTACCTGACGGAACAGGATGAAGAAAGCGCGGAGGACAGGCTTGCGAACATTGATGAATTGATCACCAAAGCCACGGGATATGAAGAGACACATGACGAAATCCTGCTTTCCGAATTCTTGGAAGAGATTGCGCTTGTGACGGATCTTGATAACGTCGAGGATGCGGAAAACCGCGTGCTTCTTATGACGCTTCATGGGGCCAAGGGCTTGGAGTTCCCGTATGTTTACCTTGCTGGTATGGAGGATGGGCTGTTCCCGAGCTATATGACGATCACCTCCGATGACAATGAGGATTTGGAGGAGGAGAGAAGACTTGCGTATGTTGGCATTACTCGGGCAATGCGTGAGCTGACACTGACCTGTGCGAAATCCAGAATGATCCGCGGGGAGACGCAGTATAATCCCTTGAGCCGATTTGTCAGAGAGATTCCTGCCAAGCTATTGGATCAGGAGATGCCCAGCTCATCAAGACGCGTGGATCCTGAAATCTTCGGCATTTCCCTCGGAGGTCGTGGCGGATATGGAAATGATCAATCTGGCAGTAGCTATGGTGGGTATGGAAATGATCGTTCGAGAGGAAGCTATGGAAGTTACGGGAATGATCGATCTGGCGGAAGCTATGGAAATTATGGGAATGATCGATCTGGCGGAAGCTATGGCAGTGGATATGGAGACGGTGGTTATGGCAGTGGAAGGATCGGCGGCATAAAGCCTCAGGTTTCCGTGAAAAAGGTGACGCCAGAGGTCAAAAAGCCGTTCATTGCACAACAGGCCAGTCAGCTGAATGCCTTGGCGGGACTGCAAAAGGGGACGGATTTGGCTACGGGAGAGGCACCGGCGTATGGTGTTGGCGATCGTGTGGCACATACCAAGTATGGAGAGGGAACCGTAAAAGCCGTTGTCAAGGAGCCGAGGGATTATAAGGTGACCGTCTCCTTTGATAACGCCGGAGAACGCATCATGTATGCTTCTTTTGCAAAATTAAAGTTATTGTAAGAAAGTTATGGTAATTTTTTGAGAAACGTGGTAAAATAGTTCTTGATTATGGGAGACTTCCATTTCTCTCCGAAAGAACAAAACACAAGAAAGGAAGAGAGCATGATGAGTAAATTTGAGAATTTTGTTGACATGAAGAAATTAAACGATCTCCTTAGCAAGAAGGACGCTGAACTTGCAAAGCTTTATAAGCTTCTTGGAAAGAAAGAAGTTGTTCAGGAGGAAGAGAAAGATAAGAAGTTCAATGTAGTGCTTCTGATCCTTGCAATCATCGGTGTTGTAGCAGCCGTTGCAGGTATCTGCTATGCATTGTATCGTTACTTCACGCCCGATTACCTGGATGATTTCGACGACGAGTTTGATGATGAATTTGACGAGCTCGAGGCAGAGGATCAGGAGGAAGAAGAGGACGAGGATTCTCTTTACGAGGAAGAAGAGGAGTAAGCTTACGCCTCGTAGTTTTATGTGCGTCAATTATGACTATGTGACGTGAAATTGATTTTAAAGCCTGATTCTGACAAAGTAGCCAGAATCAGGCTTTTTCATGGTGTGAGGAACGAAAACAAGAGACTGCGAAGGAGGAACATGCTTTGAAAAAGGGCACCATCTTTGAAGGCATTGTAGAAAAAGTCAATTATCCGAATAAGGGCATTGTGCGGACGGAGGATGGGGAGATTACGGTAAAGAACGTGCTCCCGGGTCAGCGCGTTCGATGCAGCGTGACGAAATCCAGAAAGGATCATGCGGAAGGAAGACTTTTGGAGGTTTTGGAAAAATCTCCGAAGGAGACGGGCAAGGTATGTAAGAACTTCGGTATCTGTGGCGGTTGTACTTATCTTTCACTGGATTATGAAACGCAGAAGGCCATTAAAGAGGGGCAGGTCAAGGGAGCCCTGGACAGGGCACTTTCAGAGCAGGCAACGCCATATGTTTGGGAGGGAGTGCAAGAGAGCCCAAACAAATATGAGTACCGAAATAAGATGGAGTTTACCTTTGGAAATGAATATAAGGATGGACCTCTGACGCTTGGCATGCATAAGCGGGGAAGTTTTTTTGACGTGGTTCCCGTGGAGGATTGCATGATCGTGGATGGGGATTATCGGCTCATTCTGAAAACCGTTCGAGAGTATTTCTCGGAAAAGGGGATATCGTTCTTCCATCGCATGACCCATGAAGGGTATTTAAGACACCTGTTAGTCAGAAAGAGCAAGGCGGAGAATACCATTTTAGTTGCCCTGGTAACGACTACGCAGATTTCGGATGATGCCGAGCTTCTAGATGGTTTTGTTAAAGAATTGCTGCTTTTGGAAACAGAAAACAATAGGCCAGCAATCAATGGCACAGAAGGAAGTGCCTTTGTAAATGAGCTTGATACGGAAAAGCTGTCTGGGAAATTCGCTGGTATTTTACACATTTTGAATGATTCTCCGGCGGATGTCGTAAAGAGTGATCGCACGGATATTCTTTATGGTAAGGATGGCTTTGGTGAAAAACTTCTTGGTCTGGATTTTCAGGTGAGCACCTTCTCCTTCTTCCAGACGAATTCTGCAGGGGCGGAAGTCATTTACAAAACAGTACAAAGATATGTGGAATCTGCAGGAATTTTGAGACAGGGCAGTGGAGATGAGAAAAAGCCCGTGGTTTTTGATCTGTATTCCGGGACGGGAACGATTACGCAGCTGATGGCGCCTGTTGCCAAGAAGGTCATTGGCGTAGAGATTGTAGAGGAGGCCGTAGAAGCGGCAAAGCGAAGTGCGAAGGCAAATCATCTTGAAAATTGCGAATTCATAGCGGGCGATGTTTTGAAGGTATTAGACGAAGTAGAAGAGCATCCTGACTTTATCATTTTGGATCCTCCGAGGGAGGGCATTCATCCGAAGGCCCTGCCGAAGATTTTGGATTATGGCGTTCAGAATCTGGTTTATGTATCCTGCAAACTATCCAGCCTGGTAAATGATCTCAAGGTATTCAGAGAGCGTGGCTACGAGGTCGTCAGAGCCACGGCAGTAGATCAATTCCCTTGGACGGCAAATGTTGAGACGGTCGCGCTTTTGTCCAAACTCTCTGAAGCAAAGCATCATTATTGAGGTAAAAGTGGATATGGACGAGTTGGATCTGACTAGCGCAGAAGCCAAGGCAATGTATAAGGAAATCCAGGAGTGGGTGCAGGAGAAGTACGGATTTCATGTGACGAAACTGAATATTGCTCAGGTGAAACAGAAGCATGGGATCATCGATATCATAAATTCGTTAAAAAACAATTTGAAGCATTTGACATTTTCGAGAATGAGAAGTAAGGAACACGTGCGTCCGTGAGAAATCATGGACGCTTTTTGTTTGTCAGGTTGTTCTCTTGAATAAGTATGCTAAACGTGATACTATTTACGCATAAGTGAATGGTTGTATATTGCTAATGGAATCAGTAGGTCAGTGGATCTAAGCGTTTTACTGAAACGCAAAAAGAGGAAGAAAAATGATCAAAGAATTAATTATGCAGAACTGGGCGCTCGTTCTTATATTGATTGCTTTCGCGGTTTTGGTAAAAACCAATGTTTTTCTGGACAATAAAACAAGAAATCGGATGTACAATTTGATCGTTTCCGTTTTTTTGCTTTCCATCATTGTTTTTGTTGAATTTTACCTGGAAGAGCTTGGAGTAATGAGCGATTTAAGGGTTGTTTTAATGGCAATCAGGTACAGCGCCACGCCTTTAGTCATTGCAATGACGCTCTATACTTTGTCGAAAAAAGAAAGGTGGCAGGTATTTATTCCCGCCATGCTGATCACGGTTGTTCATTTTATCTCGATATTTAATGGCATAGTGTTTAGCTTGGAGGATGATGGTACGCTGCATCGTGGCCCGCTGGGTTATTTGCCTTATATCGCCGTAGGATTCTATTGCCTTTTCCTTGTTTACACCTTGTTTAAGCAGGGGAACAAGCAGGCGGCAGAGATCATTCCCACGGTTTATCTCTGCTTTGTATTTGCTTCCGGCTTGATCCTGCCGTTTATTCTTGGCAAGGATTATTCCCGGATTTTCTGTACCAATATTGCCATAGCGCTGTTTGTTTATTATGATTTCTCTATTTTGCAAATGACCAAAAAGGACACGCTGACGGGACTGCTGAATCGTCAGGCCTATGATTCTGCAATTAAGGACGAGCAAAAGGAGATTAGCGCCTTAGTGTCCATTGACATGAATGGATTGAAAGAAATCAATGATAAACAAGGGCATGGCGCTGGAGATGAAGCACTAAAAACGCTGGCACTTTGCTTTACGCATGCTTCAAAACCGAAACAGCTGATTTACAGGGTCGGAGGCGATGAATTCATGATTATTTGCTGGAAATCCCCTGAAAATGAAATCCTGCGTCTGATAGAGCGTATTGAGAAAAATGTGGCCAAAACACAGTACCACTGTGCCATTGGTTATAGCTATTCTGCTGATGGGAAAAAGACGATTGATGAGATGGAGACGGAAGCGGATAAAGAAATGTATGCACAGAAGGATCTTTTTTATGCAGCTCCTGGCAGAACAAGATATCGCGGATGAGTGGAACGGCTTGTTATGGAGCAAGAGGAAAGTCTGTGCTGATAAAAAAGCGTATCACGGGGAGATAGGCAAAACATATGGGCAATCAGGATGAAATGAGTCGTCAGATCGCGAATATCAAAAATTTAAAGATGGTGAACATATATCATCTGTTTGGCGAGGATGCACCGGTGCTGGGGATTCTGGCGTATTATCAGGACCAGACGATCAATCTCTGCAACGCAGATCCTCACTTTCAGGAATTGTTTGACAAGCTTGTTGAGGTTTATGCAAAGGAACGAGAATATACCTACACGGAAATCATTGCAGATGAAGAGACGCAAAGAATCCTAAATTTGGCATGTAGCTTTCCGACGGAGGAATATGAAAAAAGGCTTGCTAATTATGTAGAAATCAAGGCGCCGCTGTTTCTTCCCAAGGCATTTTCCTGCTACTACGTGGCACCGATTGTCAAGTTTATCTGCGAAGCTTTATACAGGCAAAAGCAGGAGACCATACGCTTTGAGGACATGATGCGTCAATGGTTTGGGCAGGGAATGCTGGATGCCGTGGTCATGGACAGGCCGATACAGTTGTCCTTTATGATTCAGGAAAGCATGGAGGATACCTATGAGGTCACGGTGCGCAATGTATTAAAGCTGGGGAATCTTTTGAAGCTGACCATTCGTTTTGGAGATCATGGTATTTCTGCCGCATATAGTGATAGTATGTTCGGATTTCAAGGAGAGCTGCTCTCAACAATTACGGGTGCGCAGGTGATGGTTTCTCATGTGCTGAAGGAGCTTGGAAAGGTTGTGGAAACCTTCGAGAAGAGCTGTGAGCAGATAGAAGGAAGCAGCCCGACGGAACAAACAAAGGCACTCATGGGAGTAGAGAACATGGCGTGGAGCGCGTATCAGCTTCCCTGGGGCGATGCGATTTATCTGGGAAAGCAGGAGGATGGGCTTTATCAGGTCTATGCATCTGGGGATCATGGTGTGAAAATTAGTCGCGGCACATGTTTTCAGGAGTTGATCAAGGGTGATGGAGCGCAGGCACGGTTTGGCATGTCGGCCTTTCGTTTATATGAGAGGGAGGATGTCACGGAGGTCCATCTTTTGGAGCTTGGATATCCCGGGTCAACGGTATGGCGCGAGAAATATTCTGGAAAGTATTATGATTTGAAACGATAAGAGATGAGGGGAAATCAGATGGCAAAGGTTGGAGATTTCGGAAAAGATACGACGATTCAGAAGAGACTGAATAAGATCATTGAGGACTTGGCGAAAAAGCCTCAGAATGATTCGTTGGAGCGATTTGTTGATAAGCTGGAGGATGTCAGGAACGGGAAGGAGGACTATAAGATCAAGCCGCTTCCTGTTTTTCTGGACGTGATTGAGGTCATCAAGGATGGGACGGCAAGCACGACCAGCTATGAAAGTATGCTACAGAGGGCAGAGGCCATTTATGATGATCTCTTTATCTTAGGACCTGATACGCCGAATTTTGAGTATAACATGGCGATTTATAAGTCCCTGATCAGAGAAAACGACATGGTTTTGCGGGACTATTTTGACTTATCCCTGTACTATACCTTCAGCGAGAAAAAGAATTATCTGACGCTGATTCAGGCAATTGCACCTATGAAGAATGCGCGTCAGATCTTTGAAAAGGTCAGAGGTCACGCAATGAACGTGCGCGAGCTTTTGATTGATGATTATGCCTATATGACGCATCTTCTAAAGGTGACGGAAATGCTTGGGCAGATTAGCCCGGAGGACTATGATAAGGCTCTGGAGAGCGAGCTTTCGAGAATGCGTCGCAACAATGGCATTTATGACGTAGATCCCGTTCGCTTGGCACAGGTGGAGAAAAATGTTCATGAGGCAGCGCTGACCATTGAATCTGGAAAGAACATTCTGGAGATGCTGGATCGGAAATGTCAGAGCATTGAGCGTCTGACGGCAGAGCTGGACGGAAAGGCGCAGGAAATTTGCCGAGCAACGCAGACCTTCCTGGAAACCACGGCGGAGAACGCAAAGAGCAGCGTGGAGAATTCCATCAAGGAATATGAGGAGGGGCAAAAGAAAGCGGCTTATCTGGAAAAGGAGATTTTCTTAAAGCAGGTGTTCTCTGATGCGGAATCGGAGATCACAAAGTATCAGTCGCGCGCGAAGGCAATCGCGGCAACTGCCTCCGCTGACATTGCCTCCTTTAGTAAGAATGCGGACAGTGTCATTAAGCGGCTGAAAAATGCCATGGAAAATGATGATACGATCAAGAGATTTGCGGAAGGCGCAAGATCAGATGAGGAGCTTCTGGAAAAGATTCAGCGGCTTGCCATCTTGAATGATTCCATGATCGAGCGTTTGGGCAAGGAAGCATTTGGCGATGACGGTGACGGATTTGATGGGCAAAGACGCGGAGAGGGAAGAAGAGGCGTGCCTGGAGAAGAGTTGCCCATGCCTGGAGGGCAGTCTGATCATGGAGAGCCACCCATGCCTCCGCATGGACCACATGATCCGCATGGACCTCACGGAAGAAGGCCGTCTCTTCCCATCCCTGCGGTAAATCCCTTGCTTGACAGGAGAGTGCCATTTAAGGAGCGTTTCGCGATCGTCATGAAGGAGAAGGAACGGCGCATGGCGGAGGGAGAATTATTCCATGAAACCTTTGATGACGTCATCACGGCCATTATGGAGGATGTAAATCCCTATCTGATCGGGCCCTCCGGATGTGGAAAGACCTATATGGTCAAGCAGATCGGTGAGCTTTTGAATATTGAATGCACCGATATTGGATACATCAATGAGGAGTATGACATCCTTGGCTACGTAACGGCCATGGGTGATTATAGTGAATCCAATTTCTATCGCCTTTACAAGTATGGCGGCATTGCTTTCTGTGATGAGCTGGACAATGGGAATGCCAAGGCAACGGTTAAGCTGAATTCGTTTTTGACCAATCAGGAGGATGCCTATTATTTCTTCCCTGGCGGGGAGCGCGTGGATAAGCATAAGAATTTCCGTGTGATTGCAGCGGGTAACACGGATGGCAGCGGTGCAGACATCAATTATAACACGCGTGAAAGAATCGAGGAGTCCGTTCAGCAGCGTATGATCCCGATTTACGTGGATTATGATAACCGCGTGGAAAAAGAAATCTTGAAGGATTATCCCGACTGGTTTGAATTTGGATGCTATTTCCGCAAGGCAACGAGCCGCTGGGGAGAAGTCAGCGGCATGCCGGCACAGGGTATTTTCACGACGAGAGATGCCTTCCGCGTAAGGCAGTATCTGGACAACGGCAGCTTTATGCCAAGGAATATCATAAAGTATGAGTTTATTCAGACGAAGGAGCCGGAATACTTAGGATTCCTGGAGGAAGAAATTTCAAAATTGTTGAAGGCAGAGAAGAAGACAAACAAGATCTATAGTTTGTTTGCACAGGAAGTGGAAGAAATCAGAAAAAGGGGTAAGAGGACGTAATGAACGTTAGACCCATTTCCCACATTAGTGATGAGGGCAAAACCTATAAGCTATATCGCATCGATTTCCATTCGCTGACGGATCTTGAGGTCTGGCTGTCTGGCAATCCTCCCGTTAACGAGAAGGTTTTTCCGTCGCAAAAAAGCACCTATATGCCGGAAAGCTTTGCGGGTGCGCCGCTGGAGGAGTCCATACGGTATTGCCATGGCGGATATGACAAGGAATTTCAGCTTTTTATTCAGCTGAAAAAAGAGATTGAAAAGGCCAACGTAAAGCTCCTGAATGTCAGGCGATCCGTGCCTTCCGTCGTGGGATCACGGCCGCACGTACCGAATTTTGTCGCAGGTACGCCGAAGACCATGTTCCGTTTGGACAAGGCAAAGGAGAAGAAATTTGTCGATATCGTGATCAATCTCGCATACACCGGTGAGACTACGGAATCACAGATCAGGAATCGCGGGATTTTAACGCTGAATCTGATCAACCTTTATGAGCAGAATAACATCGGTGTTAATTTGTATGCCTTTGAAGCCAGTTATTTCATGAACGAGATCTTTATCGCCGAGATTCAATTAAAGCGTCCGGGGGAGGTCTTGAATGTAGGTAAATGCTATTATCCTTTGTGCGGCAAGGAATTTATCCGCCGCGTTTTGGTGCGCGTTAAGGAATCCATGCCCTTTCAGCAGAGATGGGGCATTGGCTATGGCGGTGTTCTCCCGGAAGAACTGCTTCGGAAATGTATGAATGTGAAGGAAGGAACCATCATGATCGGGGAACCTGATAAGATGGGAATCCGAGGCTATGATCTTTATCAGGACGCAGATGCTTTTTTTGAACACCTAAAGCTCTCAGATGAAATTCGGGTACCCAAATATTCAGAGTATATGAGGAAAGAAGATGAAAGACGACAAAAGGAAAGCGCAAGAAAGAAATAATATCAAATTTCATGACATGTCTTCCATACTGAATTTTGGGCTGGGGAGTCAGAATGGGGTCGCTGACCTAAACCGCGTGACGACAAAGATCATTAAGAGCAGGGAATATGATGAGCTTTTGGAGATGTTTAAGGAATTGTCTTCTTTTGCAAGCAATGAGGGGACGGAGCAGCTGCCGGAGAGGGAAAAACGGATGGATGAGATGGAGGAGGTCATGAAAAAGCTCCACATGGAAATCCTGAAGGAAAAGCAGCTTTTGCAGGAGCTCCGTCATACGAATGATTTTTATGCGCGAAGATTGGATGAGGAGATTTTGTATGCGGAGGGCTGGATTAAAGCAGGAAGCGTTGGAGGAAGCACCGTGGACATTCGTGAAAGGATTCGAGCCATGGAAAAGAGAATTCAGGAGCTTCGGACAACGCGAACCGTTGCTGACAGCTTTTCTGCGCAGATAAAGCTTTCGGAGGACAACTGCAGCTCCATGGCGGACAGGATTTGGAAGATCTTGGTTGACGTGCTTCCGCTGCTTCGCGGAAGGCTGGCGGTTCAGACAAATAAGCAAACGCAGACAGAGGTAAGAAGGCTGCTGCGTGAAAACGAGAGTGAACTAAAGAGGCTCAGCGCACACTAAATTTTTTTGCAACAGAGTGAGACATGTGGTAAAATAGTCTGAGAATTATGAAAAAAATGGGGGTACAAAAGATGGGAGACTTAAATCAGTTCCAATGTCCATGTTGTGGTGCAAAGCTGACATTTGACGGTGAAAAGCAAATGATGAGCTGTATGTACTGCGACTCGACCTTTTCCATGGAACAGATTATGGCAGAGGAGAAGGCGAAGGAGGAGATGGCTGGCGGTTCCAACATGGAATGGTCGAGCTCCGCGTCTTCCGTGATTACTGGTCAGGATGGTAAGATCGAGGGTTACAGTTGTCCTGCCTGCGGCGCACAGATGGTGGCAGATGAAAATACGGCAGCTACGGAGTGCCCGTACTGTGGTAATTTTTCCATCATCAAGACCTCCTTTGAAGGCATGTATCGTCCAGAGGTTGTTCTGCCCTTTATCGTTACAAAGGAGAAGGCAAAGGAAGCCCTCAATAACTTTACCAAAGGCAAGACGCTTTTGCCGGATGCCTTTGTCAATCGAAATAGAATTGATTCCATCACGGGTCTGTACGTTCCCTTCTGGCTGTATAGCTGTCATGCAGACGGCACGATTTACTATGAGGGTGTTAAGTCCAAGACCTGGGAGGATAATGATTATAAATATACGAAAAAGGATTATTATCGCATGATCCGCAGCGGTGGAATGGATTTTGACCGTATTCCCGTGGATGCTTCCACGAAGATGGATGACGCGATCATGGATTCCCTGGAGCCCTTTGACCTCAGCAAGGCGGTGGGATATGACGCAGCATATTTCAGTGGATATTTGGCTGATCGCTATGACGTGCAGGAGGTTGACGCAAGACCTCGCGCGAATGAGCGCGTAGAGAATTCCTTCCGCGACAGACTGCGTGAGGAAGTAAAGGAATATGAGGAGATTAAGTCAACCGCAGAAAAGATTAACCTGTCGAATGCCAAGGCAGAGTATGCAATGTTGCCTGTTTGGATGATGACGACGGAATATGAGAATCAGAAATATGTCTTTGGTATTAACGGACAGACGGGACAGATGACGGGTTCCCTGCCGATTGACAAGAAAAAGGAGGCAATACAGTTTATGCTCACGGGAGCGATTGCCGCTGCCGTGGCGTTTCTCATCATTCGACTTGCCATGGGGGCTTTTACCCTTGGATATAGCATCGCAGCGGTTGTCATTGCTTTGATAGTCGCATTTATTCGTGATTCCAGCCTTAGGGCAGCGATGAATACGGTACATAAGAAGACGACGGCGAGAGCATACATGGTACAAAATTCCGTGAAGCTTGGACGCCGCGAGGACAACTTCCTCTACAGTAAGACGGAAAAACATGAAAAACCAAAGCAACAACAGCAGGCCGCTAGATAGGGTTAGAGAGGTTTTTCCAGAGGTAAAGAATGAACAATAATCAAAAGAAAATCTTGAGCGGCGTACTGACCGCTGTTATGATCCTGGTTGTCTTCTTCCTGCGCCAGGCCGTATTTCAAAATTTTTTCGGGGATGATGCAGGAGGAGCTACCGAGGGAAGCGTTGTAATTCTCGAAACCTCAGAAGCAGACGATCAAGGAACATCGCAGGAAGCTAAAGCGAAGACGGAACAAACGACCAAACCCGAGCAAACGGTCAAGCCCGAGCAGACAGAAAAGCCTGATCAAACGGCGGAGCCTGAGCAGACAGCAAAGCCTGATCAGACGGCGAAACCAGAAAAGACAGCCAAACCTGATCAAACTGTAACACCTGATCAGACGGCAAAGCCCGATCAAACAACGGAGCCGAGTGAGACCGCGCAGCCGCTCAAGTTTCGAAGCAAGAAGCTCCTGAATCAGCACTATGAAAAACATGGGATTGATATGGGATTTGATTCCGCAGCAGATTATGAAGCCGCAGCCGCGGCCGTCGTTGCCAACCCAGATGCACTACACAAGATCGAAAAAGAAGACGGCGATGACGTCTACTACCTCGAAGAGACCAACGAATTCGTCATCGTCTCCAAGGACGGATATCTCCGCACCTACTTCCTACCCGATGCAGGCATTAAATATTATAATAAGCAGTGATGATATCATACCGTAATGATGCTATATAAACAATCCATCAGTAGGAAATAAGCCGTATTCGAACAATAAAATATACAAAGCATAAATTATTTTAATAGAATGATAATAAAACTTACAACTACCTCGAGGGGAAGGTTTGGACAGTCTTTCTAGGTCAAAAGGTTAGTAGAAAGACTGTCCAAACCTAGCCCCGAGTTTTGCTTAAGCCCATAATTTATGCTTTAAGTCTGCGATGGTAGAAGAAGAGCACGATCCACTCGAGGCGACGCTTTAAGACGATTTGAATTTCCTCCTTGGGATGAATGGGCTTCACAAGATAGGAGTCAATGCCTGCATTCTTTGCACCCCAGACATCCGTGAAGAGCTGGTCTCCGACAAAAATCGTCGTTTCAGGCGTTGTTCCCATTCGTTCCATGGCCTTCTCATAGCCAGCACGGCCAGGTTTTCCAGCCTTAAAGATATAGGTGCTGCCGACGTCGTCACTGAAGGATTTCACGCGCGGCTCCTTATTGTTTGAGAGTAGAAGCGTATGATATCCGAGGGCATGGAGCCTCCCAAACAATTCCTTGGCGCGATCATCCGCAGGCGCTCCATGGGGAACCAAAGTATTGTCCACGTCGAAAATTACGGCGCGCTTGCCAGCCTGATAAAGGGTAGAATAATCAATGGAATACGCGGAATCAACTTCGTGATCCGGATAAAAACGCTCCAAAAACATGGACGGTTCCTCGCTTTACTCGAAATATTGTCTTCATAATATCAAAAAATAGTTGAAATCGCAAGACCAATGTGTTATACTAACTTCGCTTGCAATCTGAGCAGATGATAATTGGTTCATTGTAAGGCGATTTTATTCGGAGGTAAGGACATGGGAGTCGTTAGAATTATTGTTTCAATTTTATATATTATTGTGAGTGTTGCTTTAGTTGTTCTGGTATTGATGCAGGAAGGCAAGGCGCAAGGCCTCGGATCCATCAGCGGCGCGGCAGAGAGCTACTGGGGAAAGAACAAGGGCCGTTCCATGGAAGGCATGCTGGTAAAGATTACAAAGGTATTGGCATTCTTCTTCTTGGCGCTGACGATTCTGTTAAACATGAACATCATCTAGAAAAAGATAAACACTCTTGCAAAAGGGTGTTTTTTTTCGCGCGTTTTTTGTAGAATAAAGGATAGGTTTGAAATATGAAGGAAGTAGAAATATTGACGGGGACGTTTACCAGTCATCCCAAGGGCTTTGGCTTTGTCACGGTCGAGGGATATGAGGAAGACTTTTATATCCCCGCAGAGCAGACGGGAAATGCATTCCACATGGATGTCGTTGAAATCCTGCCGGATCCGGGCCCAAAGCGTGGGCAGAGGAAAACGGCAAAGGTGCTTTCCATTAAGAGTCATGGGATTACACGGCTGATCGGAACCTTCGATCAGGCTAAGAATATGCATTTTGGCTTTGTTATTCCTGACATGACAAAGCTCAGTCAGGACATTTTCGTCCCAGGGGAGGAATCCATGGGAGCCGTTACGGGGCATAAGGTGGTTGTGGAGCTGACAAGCTATGGCAGCCGCAATCCTGTTTCTGGTTTTCGGAGCCCTGAAGGGAAAATTGTAGAGCTTTTGGGCCATGAGAATGATCCTGGGGTCGATATTTTGTCGATTGTGAAGGGTTATGACATTCCCATGGAGTTTGAGGAGGCCGTCCTGAATCAGGCGGCGAGGGTTGCAAAGCCTGTATCAGAAGCAGATCGGGCGGGGCGTAAGGATCTTCGTGAGCTTCGGATGGTGACGATTGACGGGGATGATGCCAAGGATTTGGATGATGCCGTCAGCATTTCCTTTGACGGAACATTTTATCATCTTGGCGTGCATATCGCGGACGTATCTAACTATGTCCAGGAGAATTCCGCATTGGACAAGGAGGCAAGGCGCAGGGGAACCAGCGTGTATCTGGTTGACCGCGTGATTCCGATGCTTCCGCATGCCCTGTGTAATGGGATTTGTTCCCTAAATGCAGGAGAGGACAGGCTGGCGCTAAGCTGTCTCATGAAGATTAATGAGAAGGGCGAGATCGTGGATTATGAAATTGCCGAAACCGTGATCAACGTGAATCAGCGGATGAGCTATGCCGTTGTGAAGGAGCTGCTTGCTGATGAAACGGCGGTTCTTAGGGAAGAATATCAGAAATATGCGTATCTTCTAGAGGACTTTCGTCTGATGGAGAAGCTGGCAGGGCTTCTTCGCGCGAAGAGAAGAGAGCGCGGTGGGATTGATTTTGACCTGCCGGAATGTCAGATTTTATTGGACGAACAAGGCTTTCCATCCTATGTCGGGCCCTATGACAGAAATGAGGCGACGAGGATTATTGAGGACTTTATGCTTGCTGCAAATGAGACGGTTGCAGAGCATTTTTACTGGATGGAGGTACCGTTTGTCTACCGCGTGCATGGGGCCCCTGAGGAGGAGAAGTTCCGCATGCTTTCTGGCATGATCAGTAATATGGGCTATTCCATGAAAACCACGGACAAAAGTGGAAATAAGGTGGGAAGCGGCGAAATTCACCCCAAGGAGATTCAAAAGCTTTTGGATAAAATCGAGGGAACGCCAGAGGAGGCCATGATCAGCAGAATGGTTCTGCGGAGCATGAAGCAGGCAAGGTATAGCGATGTCTGCAGTGGGCATTTTGGCTTGGCCTGCAAGTATTACTGTCATTTTACGTCGCCGATTCGACGTTATCCTGACCTGCAGATCCATCGCATTATTCGGGAGCAGCTTCGCGGACGACTGACAGAAGAGCGCATGGAGCATTATCGCGAGATTCTGCCTGGGGTTGCGGAGCATTCGTCCAAGATGGAACGGCGCGCAGATGAGGCGGAGCGAGAGACAGATAAGCTCAAGAAGGTACAATTCATGGCCATGCATTTGGGTGAGGAATTTGAAGGCATTATCTCAGGTGTCACGGCGTGGGGACTCTATGTTGAGCTGCTCAATACCGTGGAAGGCATGATTCACGTGTCCAAGCTGCCAGGAGACTATTATTATTTTGAGGAAAAATCAGGCGAGATGGTGGGAGAGGCCACGGGAAGACGATTCCAGCTGGGCATGCCTGTCAAGGTCATTTTGGACGAGGTTGACGAGAGTGCCAGAACCATCGATTTTTCACTTGCAAAATAAGCATATTATTTGGCAGATCCGAAGGAATGGAAGCTTTAAATTTTCATTGTCATGTGATTATAAAGGAGAAGGAAATGGGTAAGAAGGAGCCGAGAAAGCTAGTTGCCAATAATAAAAAGGCTTATCATGATTATTTTATTGATGAGACCTATGAGGCAGGCATTGCGCTGCACGGTACGGAGGTAAAGTCCATGCGCCTCGGGAAGTGCAGCATTAAGGAGAGCTTTATTCGTATTGAAAATGGAGAGGTGTATGTCTATGGCATGCATGTCAGTCCCTATGAGAAGGGGAATCTGTTTAACAAGGATCCCCTGCGCGTAAAGAAGCTTTTATTGCACCGCGCTGAAATCAATAAGCTGCAGGGACGCATCAAGGAAAAGGGCTATACGCTGGTTCCTCTGGAGGTCTATTTTAATGAGGGGAAGGCGAAGGTGCAGATTGGACTTGCACGGGGCAAAAAGCTCTATGATAAGCGAGAGTCCATCGCGAAAAAAGACCAGATGAGAGAGGCCGAGAAGGAATTCAAGGTCAAAATGAATGGTTATTGACGAAAAGGACAAAAAACGATATACTAAATTTAAGATAGAAGCAATATGCTTATTTATAAATTTCTATCAATCCGGGCTAGTAAAGGTTTCGACAGGGGCTTTGCAGCTGGAGAAGCTATCCGCACGTCATGCGTTAAATGACAACCTAAATATAAACGCTGATAATAAAACTCAGTTAGCATTCGCAGCGTAAGCTGTGGATGACGTCGCCCTAGGGCGGCTTGTCTCGCCCATCGCACTCACACGATGGGGTCGAGGCATCATGCTTGTGAGAAACGACACGTGCTAAGCTTTGCGCACGCGGGCGTATTATGAAGCTACCGAGCTTGGCAGATTGTTCCTTTTCTGCCTTGGGAGGGAACAGGGAGCTTCGGGTTTCCAAGAAAAGGAACTATGATAGTAGAAGGACAGGGAATGGGCTTTTGGACACGGGTTCGACTCCCGTCTAGTCCACGTAAGGCAACCAATGATTTCAGAATTTTTGGTTGCCTTGAAACTTATTGGAAGATGATTCAAAAGAAAGTAAGGGGAGATGAAAAATGTTCTGTTCAAATTGTGGTAAGGAACTACCGGAAGGAACAAAATTCTGCGGATTTTGTGGCACGGCAGTGAAGGCGGAGGAGCCCGTCGCAGAGGAAGCCGTAAAGACGGAGGAACCTGTAAAGGCAGAGGAGCCTGCAAAGGTAGAAGAAGCTGTGAAGGTTGAGGAGCCTGTAGCCGTACAGCCTGCATATTCACCGATTCCTGAGGAGCCGGTGGCAAAGAAAAAGGGGAAGGGCGGCAAGATCGCTGCCATTGCCATCGCTTGCGTTGCATTGGTTGCCGTCATCGTTGGCGGTTGCCTCTTCTTTGCAAAGGATAAGCTGAGCAATACCATTCATAAGTCCTTTGACAAGCCCAAGGATTATTATTCCTATGTTGAAAAGAAGAATCTTTCCACGATGGCCGAGAAGTCTGGTTCTGAATATGCAACGAAGATTCTTGATCAAATGAAGACCAGTGACCGTACCATTACGGAGACAATCAAGGTTAAGGTTGGCCCCAGAGGTAAGGATTTCACGGCGCTTGCAAGTACGGCTGGCATAGATCTTTCCTGGCTCGACAGTGTTGGACTTACCTATGTCGTTGGCGCACAGGATACGAAGCTTAAGATGAGCATGGCGCCCATTCTGAACGATACGAAGCTTGCGACGATGCTGATGCTGATGGACATTAAGGAGGGCAAAATTTTTGCCAGCGTTCCTGAGCTGTCTGAGAAATATCTTGGCATGAGCCTTGGTGACAGTTATCAGCTTGCAAATTCTACCGAGCAGTTTGAAAAGATGTTTGGCATGTACGAGGAAATGGCAAAGGCCATTCCGACGCCTGAGAAATTAGAGGAAATGGCGCTCAAGTATTATGAGATCGCCATGGAGCAGGTCGAGGAGATGGAGAAATCCAAGTCCAAGCTTGAGGTTGAGGACATTAGCGAGGAGTGCACGCTTCTTACGATGGAGTTAAACTCTAAGGATTTACAGAAGGTTTTGAAGGCAATCACGAAGGAGCTTGCTAAGGATAAGGACATCGAGAAGATGATCACTCAGCTCTATGATTCCATGAGCGAGCTCGATGAGAGCATCAACGGAGATGAAAAGTACGAGGAGTATCTGAGTGGCCTCGAGCAATTTGAAGAATCAATCGATGACATTAAGATTGACAAGTTTATCATGGAGACCTATGTCAGCAACGAAGGACAGATCATTGGAAGAACCGTTACCATCAAGGTTGATGATGAGTCTGTTACCGTTATTTATGCAAATCCTAGAAAGGATGACAATGTTGGCTATGAAGTAACCGTAAAGTCAAGCGAGGAAGACATGAACTTCTCCCTGATCTTAGTTGGTAAGGAAAAGGGTGGAAAGTATAATGGAGACGCGAAACTGAAGGTAAATGGCAAGAAGATTGCAAACTGCACCATCGAGGATTATGACATTGAAGAGGGTAAGAAGGGGAACTTCTCTGGAAGCTTTACCATTAAGCCTGGCAGTGACGTTGATCTCAAGGAGCTGCTGGATTCCATGTTCCGTGGCAGCAACGCTGCAGAAAGTCAGATCGTCAGCATGCTTGGAAACATGGATCTTGCGCTGAAGATTTCCGGCGAGATGAAGATTGAGCAGCATGACATTGCACTGTCCGTTCTGGATGGCGGAAGCGAAATTATTTCCCTGATCTTTACGGGAACGATTGGTGAGGGCGAAGGAATCAACTTCCCTGAGGATTACATTGAGATTTCCAATGACGGTTCTTATGATGAAGCAGAGCTGATGAGCTTTGTAAAGGGCCTGAACTTCAGTGCCGTATTTGATAATCTCAGAACGGCTAAGCTTCCTGAAGAGTGGATCTCCATGGCGGAGTTGTATATCAAGCAGATGATGAATTCGATGAGATAACACGAGAGAACATGAAACTTGAGATTAAAGAGCTTCGAAAAACCTATGGGAAAAAGGTAGTATTGGACGGCATTAGCTTTACGGCGCAGGAAGGAACCTGTATCGGTATCCTTGGCGGGAATGGATGTGGAAAATCAACGCTGCTTTCCATTCTCGCAGGGATTGTCCAAGCGGACTCGGGAAGCTTTGCGGTAGAGGGTGGCGAGAAATCTGCCATCAGTTACGTGCCGCAGGGGACACCACTTTTGGAGGAGCTTTCTGCGAAGGATAATCTGATGCTTTGGTATGATTCCAAGAGCATGAAGCAGGAGCTGGAAGGCGGCGTGTTGAAGCTGCTTGGCGTGGATGAGTTTTTGAAGGTGCCCGTAAGGAAGATGTCCGGGGGCATGAAAAAGCGTCTTTCCATTGGATGCGCCGTTTCGGGTGCACCAAAGATATTACTTATGGACGAGCCCACGGCGGCTTTGGATATCGCCTGCAAAGACAATATCTACACCTATATCAAGGATTTTAAGGCAAAAGGCGGAATCGTCCTGTTGGCCACGCATGACGTACATGAGATTGAGCTGTGTGATCAATGCTATGTGATCAAGGACGGAAAACTGATGGAGTATCATTATGATGGCGACGTGCACAAGCTCGCCCAGTGGATCAAATGAGATACTTAAAATATTTTATTGTACAACTGAAAAGAACCGTTAAGCTTGCAGTAGGCGTGTTCCCTACTGCAATGCTTTTATTTGCGTGTCTTGGCATTGCGGCGTATATCTTTATGAACCATGGCCCGATGGTGCAGAATCAGAAGAAATATCAGATTGGCATCGTGGGGAATATAGAGGATTCGTATCTGGGATTTGGTATTTTTGCCGTTCAGACACTGGATGATTCCAGGTTCATGGTGGACTTTATTCCCATGACGGAGGAGGAAGCGCAGAAGGCCTTCCGCAAGGCGGCGCTTGCTGCGTACATTAACATTCCTGATGAATTTTTGGAATCCGTTATTTCTGGCACCAATGACGTGCCGATTACCTATGTCGCGTCAGAGGGGCAAAAGGGCCTTGCGGGGTATCTGATGGATGAACTGGCCGTCGTAATTTCGGACTTAGTGACGAGCTCACAGGGAGTTATCTATGCGTTTGAGGATATCGTGATGGAGGCTGGCGAAACGGAAAACCTGTACGAGTGGGCCGAGAATCTTAATATACAGTTGATTGAGAACGTGCTGACTCGTACGAGAATGGTCGAAGTGGAGGAGCTAGGCTTCGCGAAGGGACTAAGCATCAGACAATACTATTTCTGCGCCATTCTGCTTTTGTTTTGCTTTTTGTTTGGCATCAGCAGTGCCTCCTTTTTCCTCTATCGCAATGCGGATTTGGGAAAATGGATGAAAATGCGCGGTATTGGTCCCGTGGCACAGGTTCTCTGCGAGTATTTCGTATACTTCCTTTTGATGGCGCTGTGTGTGTTCTTGCCTTTGTGTGTCACTGCGACCATCACGAAAAACTTTGAATTTTTAATGACGAGAGTATATTTGGATGAATTGATTGGGGCACTGATCCCAATTCTCATGATGATTTCTGCCCTGCATTTTGTACTGTATGAGACAGTTAGAAACCCTGTGGCAAATTTATTGTTCCAGTTTATAGGTGTCATTGGTATGGGGTATATTTCAGGATATATTTATCCTTCGTCCTTCTTCCCCGATGGCATTGCAATGGTGGGGAAGCTTCTTCCGACAGGCATTGCCTTGGAGTCGTTTTCGGATGCCGTGCTGGGAGAGCGTAACATGAAAATTCTTGGAGTGGAGCTATTGTTCTTCACCGTGTTTATGATCCTTTCCATTTGGACAAGAAGACAGTCAATTGTGAGGGAAAACAGATAGATGAGACGACTAATGATCTGGTGCTTGCTCACCGAAAAGAGATTGTTAAAGAAAATAAGCTATATCGCCGTCCTCTTGATTTTGCCAATTCTTGTGCTTGGACTTCAGCGTGGGTCAACGGAGGAAGCGGGCATGGTGTCGATTGGACTGTATACGCCTGCAGAGGAAGGAAGTCTTTCCGATAAGGTACTTCAGCGATTCCTTACGGAGAAAAGCGTGCTTCGGTTTTATCGATATCAGGAGGAAGCAGAGGCATTGAAGGCCCTAAATTCGCAGAAGGTAGATGCCATATGGATACTGCCAGAGAATCTCGAGGCCGATCTGGAAAGACTGGCGAAGCGTGGAGCGCTGAAGCCTATTGTCAGGGTCATTGAACGCGAGGATGACATTGCGCTGACCTTTACGAGGGAGGTTCTTTGTAGCAAGATCTTTCCTGAGTATGTTTATGCGGTTTATCGGGAGCATTTACAAAAGCGGCTTGGAGATAGAGTGCCTTCTGAGGAAGAGCTTTTTGCAGCCTATGATCGTCGCCATTGGAAGGGAAGCTTACTTCAGGCGATGTACATGGATGGCTCCGAGGGTTCAAAGGAAAGCTATTTCCTTGCACCCATTCGCGGTTTGCTTGTCATTTGGCTGGTTTTAGCAGGCTTTGCAGCTATTCTATATCAAAAGATGGATGAGAGCCGAGGCGTGTATGATGGTATTCCTGGGCGGAAAAAGATTCGGTATGCCTTGGGGCTACAGACAGTCGTATTGTTTAACGGTGGCATTATATATCTGCTGGCATGTAAGATTTTAGGTGTGTTTACGACCCTTGGGTGGGAGCTGCTACTGCTCGTACTGTTACAGATCATGATTGCGCTGTTTTGTACGGCTATTGGTCTTTTGGTGGATCGAATTGAGGCGATCGGAATTATGATTCCCATCATGACGCTGCTCATGGTGGCCCTTTG
>SVFO01000040.1:16083-34693 GCA_015056795.1 Lachnospiraceae bacterium | reverse complement strand
ATAAATTCCAATTAATTCATGAGTTTAGAAGTGCATTGGAGAGGCAAGGCATCATGATAAGAAAAGCAGAGAATAAAGATTTATCACGCATAGCTGAAATACAAGTGTTTAACTATCGTCTGTACTTTTATCCCATATTTCAATGTGATGAGTATTATTTTGACGAATTGCAGGTCCCAGCGCTCATGCGCAAGTACGAAGAAGAGCTTGACAGCCTGTATGTATATGATGACGGAGTTGTCAAAGGGTTTATCAAAATTGAAGGTACGTATATTGCCAGACTGTTTGTCGAACCAGTTCTTCAAAATGCCTCCATAGGTTCGCGGCTACTGGAATATGCAGTAAATGAACACCACGTGGATCATCTTTGGGTATTGGAAAAGAACATAAAAGCCATACGCTTCTACGAGAGACATGGTTTTGCTTTTGCAGGAGAAAAGAAATTGGAAGAAGGTACTACGGAGTACCTTATGCTCTTAAAAAAAGGTAATTTGCTTGAAAGGATGGATGACTTTTTCACCGCCCGGATTCAAGGCTATGATGAGCATATGAGAGACACAATCGAAGGAGCAGATACCTTCTATAGATTTACGGCTTCACTTTTACCAAGAGAAGAAAGTTCATGTGTTCTTGACTTGGGCTGCGGAACAGGACTTGAACTGGAAGAATACTTTTTGATTAATCCTAATGCGAGAATTACGGGAATAGATTTAACGCAGGCTATGTTGAATGCTCTTAAGTCCAAATTTCCGAATAAAGATCTGACATTGATATGCGGATCTTATTTTCAAGAGCCGCTTGGCATTGAAAAATATGATGCGGCTGTGTCAGTTGAATCCTTACACCATTTTACAAAAGAAGAGAAGACGGCGCTCTACCGTAAATTGAAGGATGCCATTAAGAACGGCGGGTATTTTGTGTTGACGGATTATTTTGCCGAACTTGATGAGCAGGAGGTGTTTTTCAGACAGGAACTTATGGGATTGAGACGAGAACAGAATTTGCAAGATGATGTTTTCTATCATTATGACACGCCGCTAACCGTGGAACATGAAAAGGAAGCGCTTATGGCAGCGGGATTCTCGTCGGTTGAAATCATGGGGCACTGGGGGACGACATATACGCTTAAGGCTACAAAATAACTTTGAATTTTAAGTGTAAAGAGAGACTGATATGAAACACAAAAGACTAGATGGGGATTTCAGTACTATCCATATTATCAGATGAGAATTGATTGTGACTACTTTCATGGCATGGCATGTCTCATCAGGTTTACTGATGGAGAAGCAAATTACTGGGAGACTCCAAAAGCAGGAAGGATTCAGGTCACAGGTGAAGGAATGACTTGGTTGGAACTGATTCCTGATAATACAAAAAGAGTTATCACAGTAAAGTATTTTCCTGATGGTACTTATGACGAAGAAAGAGCTAGCTATTCAAAGAATTTTTGCGGTAAATATCGTCCTTCTATCTGGTATGTAGACATTATAGAAGCATCATTTCTTTCGGAGGTTGGATAAAATGAACAGGAATGTATTCTTTATACTGGGATGCCCCTGTGCCGGAAAGACAACTGTTGCCAGGTTATTAGCTCAAAAAAATAATATGTTTTTGTTAAGTGGTGATGAAAGACGGTTTGAATACTATAAGCACGCTGATAAAGCAAAGCACAAATATATGACGATGGATGCCTCGTCCTTTTGGGACTGGTCATTAGATGAGATGGTGGATTGGGAAAGAGGTGTAATATCGGAGCAGACACCGATGATAATAGAAGAGCTGAACACACTTTCGGAAGAACGAGATCTTGTGCTGTTTGAGGGTATGATGGACATAAAATATCTGTTATCAGTGGCCGATCGTGATCATATAGTGTATCTTACCGTAGACAGAGAAATATGTGAAAAGGATTTCTTTGGGAGAGGCGATCATAATGGAATGTTGACGGCAATAATGAATACGGAAGACATTTCTGATGAAGAAAAAAGCGAAGGACAGAGAGATGACATACAAGATAGAGCAGTATTTCCATATGGCTTAGAATGATATCTCGCAATAACATGCAAACGGTCACTTGTGTCCAAATTGTTAACATTGCATTAAACTGAAATTCAAAAGTCTATTTTGATATTCCAATGAGAAGGCAGCAGATGCATAAAAGAAAACTTGGCAAAAGATAGACCAATAGGTGAATTTTGAAAAATCGGTGCTTCAAACCTCCTTATTCTATTGGTTTTTTTGTTTTATTCTAGCCGAGGGGTCCGGCTGCCAGCACTTCTATAACCATGAGAAAAGCCTTGAAACGAATGCGTTTCAGGGCTTTTTCTTTTTGTACAGACAATTGACCATAGTTTCCATTTTTGCTATACTTTAAGAAATCTATTTTGGGAACAAATTGAGCAAGTATTTTCCAGTTGATCGCGCGGTTGAGGGTTAAGAATAAATTAGGATGGTAACATAAGGATGATGAATAAAAAAGAGAAAGCAGTTGAATATTTCAAAGATAATTTGCATTGCTCACAGTCCGTGCTTGCAGCTTTTGCCAAGGAGTGCGGGATCACCGAAGAACAGGCCTTTCGATTGGGATCATGTTTTGGAAGCGGCATGCGAAAGGGAAATGTTTGCGGAGCCTGTACGGGAGCACTGATGGTCTTGGGACTGATGTATGGCGAAAAGCATAATGGAGATCCGAATGAACGCAATCGGTCGAATAAGATCAACGACATGATGCTGGATCGTTTTGCAAAGGCGAATGGAACATACATTTGCAATGAATTACTGGGGTGTGACATTACCGCGCCAGAAGGCGTTCGCTTTGCACGGGAGAATGGTTTGTTTAAGGAATTTTGTCCCAAGATGGTAGCAAGTGCAGTTGATGTTCTGGAGAGTGTCATTGAGGAGATGAGAAAGAATGAAAACAGGCAGCATTAGGGAAGTACAGGTCAGTGACGCTGAAAGGCTTGCCGAAATTTATTCTTATTATGTATTGAATACGGCAGTATCGTTTGAATATGAGTCACCGTCAGCTGCAGAATTTGAAAAGCGCATCAAGAAGGTAAAGGAGAAATATCCTTATTTGGCTTGCGTGGAGGATGGCAGGATCATCGGATATGCATATGCGAGCGCATACAGTGATCGCTCGGCTTATGCCTGGACGGCGACCTCTTCTATCTATGTCGACAAGGATTACCGTAGGCAGGGAATCGGAACCCTGCTCTATGGGGAATTGGAGAAGAGATTGCACGAGCAAGGAATAGTAAATCTTCTTGCAGGGGCAGCACATAGCGAAGAAGAGGATGAGTACCTGACGCATGACAGCTACAAGTTCCATACCAGAATAGGTTTCGAGAAGGTAGCGCATATGAAGTCCATCGGAAGGAAATTTGACAGATGGTATGACCTTATTTGGATGCAGAAGAAATTATGATTTAAAGGGAGCAATGGCTGAAATAGTTAGGATAGTGTCTGAACAATTATCCGCGAAATACAATGTAAGTGTATCATGCTATGAGGATGAGTAAAAATGGAAAAATGCAAGAGAAAATCGGTTGATCCAGTATATTCGATGTGTGTTCAGCCTTCTTTCATTATTGGAACGAACAATGAAGACGGATCTTACAATTTTGCACCGATTACTTGGGTTAGTGCCACGCAAGGAGAAGATGAAGGGTATTTCCTTGTTATAAGCATGTTTGGAACAAAAAGAACAAAGCTGAACATAATCAGAACGGGCATATTCAGTGCCAATCTTGTAAGCAAAGACATGCTTTTACTTATGGATTATTTTGGATCAAAGCATGCGAAGGACGGAAAAAAGAATGATATTTCCTATGATGTCAGTCGAGGAGAAGTCCTTGACATACCGACATTGGACGCAAGTAGGTGGGTATATGAGTGTGAAGTCGTAAGAAGCGTAGAAACAGGTGACTCAACCACTTTCTTTTGCCGTATTCGTAATATTCAGATGGATGAGAGGCTTTCTCCGAAGGATATATTCGACATTGATTTATCAGTGCTTGATCCGGTTATATATTCAGGAAAGTATCACAGCCTCGGTAAAGTGCTCGGAAATATCGGTGATTTTTGTAAATCAGATAGAACATAATAGCGCATTATAATGTGAGCCTTGATAAAGTGTGCACGAAAAGTCGGGCACGACCTTCCGAAACGGAGGATGTGTCGCATCAATTTATCCGAATGACAAGAAGGGAGGGAAACGTAGCGCTTATAGTGGATGAATGGGGTACATGGTTTGAAGTGGAAAAAGGTAGCAATCCTGGCTTCCTTTATCAGCAAAACACTATGCGAGATGCCTTGGTGGCAGCCATCAGCCTAAACACGTTCGATCGACATTCCAAGCGTGTTAAAATGGCGAACATTGCTCAGGCGGTCAATGTGCTGCAGGCAATCATCCTGACGGAAGGTGCAAAGCTGGTGAAGACACCAACCTATCATGTGTTTGACCTTTATAAAGAACATCAAGGCGGTGAATGTGTATATTGCTACACACAGAACGAGAATCTGAAAGATGGCAAGAATGTCCCCATGATTTCAAGCTCCTGTACGATTAAGGATGGCATTATGACATTGACGCTCGCTAACTGTTCCCTAACGGATGAAGCGCATTTGGAATGTGATATCTTTGGATATGAGGCGAAAAAAGCAACGGCTCGCATTTTGACGCAGGAGGTACACGCATGCAATGATTTCAATCATGCGGAACGGGTAAAAATTGAGGAGTTTCATGCAACTGTCGACGAAGGAAGATTGGACATAAAACTTCCCTCATGCTCTGTCGTGGAAGTAAGAATATATCAGTGACATGAGAATGCAGGCATCTGACTTGGAAAGCACCAAGGCAGATGCCTTTTAAGTTGCTTTGAATTGACCAAAGTTTCCGCGTTTGATATACTGAATAGGTATCATTAAGTGTGTGTATGGGGGAAGAAAAATGCATGGAAAAAGGAAGAAGGCGATTGCTTCCTTGGAACAGGCGATGGTGAATTATGGAGTTGATAAGGAAGCCTATGAGGTAACATGGTATGGAAAGTAATACAAAATGGAATGTATCATTTAGCGAGGAACATTATGAGTAAAAAATGGAAATCTTACTTGGGGATCATGGTTTTAATCTGCGGCATGATCTTACTTTTCAAGGATATTTTCGATTTGTGGAACACGAAGGATCTTCATACCGTGAAAGCGGATTATGCCATAGAGGTATTGGAAGTCACCCATCATGTATACATTATTCCTGTCAGAAAAGACCACTATTACCTGGCACTTCAGGAAAACGAAGAAGGGATTGTCGGTTATATTGTTCTTGCAGGAGGAAAATGGCTTGAGAAAAATTTTGATGCCAACAATTACACAACAACGGAAGGCGGCGTGGAGGTTGTTGGTCTTAGCAAGGAGCTGAAGAATAAATACCAATCCAAGATCCAAGCGCAGACAAAAACGATAGAGGATGCCTTGGGAGTTCCCATTCAGTTTGTCTATCAGGAAGATCATTATCTGGACACGGGATATCGTTGGAAGGCGATCTTAAAGCTGGTAACACTGATTTTCATCCTGTTAGAGATCCTGGCTGGCGTGATCTTTGCAAAAAAATCCGTACAATCTCGTCCTATATTGACAACCTATTTAATTATAGTGATTCTAACATTGTTTATGTTCTTGGCATGCCTTTATATTTCAATGTAAACAAAGTATTTCGTTAAGGGTGATACCTATGGATCAAGCAGATTCAAGGATGGACGTGAGCCAATCGTAGAAATTCTGGCTGACGGAGATATCGAAAATGTTGAGATCGTGAAAGTGATCGCAGCCTTCCTTTTGGCAGCGTATGGAAGGAATCCTGTTTTAGGCGTTGCAGCTAAGTTTTGCTTTCGAAAAATAAAGAAGTTTAAGAGACTATTTACGATTTTACTAGTAAATAAGTATGTGATCACGTTATACTATGGATATTAGGGGTTCATTGGCCCCATGTATCTAAAAAAGGATCAAAAGGAACTGTCAGAAATGAAAGAAATGAAAGAATTAATATCCGCGATCAAAAGATTTCATCTTCATAATAGAGGCTATGCATTTGCTTCCTATATCTTTGGCATTATCGATATCGCTTTCACCAGTATCATGTCGCTGGCCATGAAATATCTTCTGGACGATGCCATCGAACCCGGAGACGGCAATCTACTGTTGATAGTAGTCCTATTCATGCTTTTCGGGATCCTTTTGGCAAAAGGCAGTGACATTTTCCGCCGCTACCTGACTGCCGTCTTCTCTTCAAGAACGGTGACGGATTCACGCCGCCGCTGCTTTATGCATCTTCAGGAGCTTTCCCTTCGGGATTTTTCTGACATTCAGGTAGCGTATCTCATTGGAAGATTTGCTACTGACATGAGCGCCGTTCAGACTCTGACCAGTGTGACGATCCCCTCCGTTGTGACGGGAGTTGTGCGCATTGTGATCAGCTTTGTTCTCATCTTCGTTTTAGATTTTCGCCTTGCTCTGATTAGTATCGGTGCGCTGCTCTTAAGTGCCGCAATGCTCCTCATCCTGGGAGGGAAATCTCGCGCTGCAGTTATGGCACTCAAGGATCAAGCGGGCTTACTCACTAATATGCTCATGGAGAATGTCTATAACCAGTCTTCCGTAAAAGCATTCGACCTGCAAGAGAAATCGCAGGCAAGCTACGAGCGCGAAAATAAAAAGCTGGAAGAGCTCACTATCCGCTCCATGTTCACCAATGGTTGTCTGACCGTTGCCTCTGGAGGGTTAATCGAATTCTTCAGCGTTCTGATCATCTGTCTTTGCGCCTTTTGGATCTTTTCTGGCAACATGACGGTCGGCACGCTGGTCTCCTTTAACAGCCTTTTCTCCACATTGAGTTCAGCGGTCTTTGCACTCATTGCGATTATTCCGTCGCTTGTGGAATGCAAGGTCTGCATTCATAATCTCGGGTTATTTTTTGCAAGAAAACCTGGTATTACTACGGAACAAAATGCAGTGACGGTTCCTGATCCCCTGATGGAGCTTTCCATGGATCATCTCACCTTCGGCTACGACCCGGAGAAACCAGTTTTGAAGGATATTCTTCTAAAGGTTCCTGCTGGAAAATCCATTGCCATCGTCGGTCCGAGCGGCAGTGGAAAAAGTACAATTGCAAGCCTTCTCATGCGTTTTTATGATCCTGATGAAGGAACGGTCATGGCAGACGATAAGGATTATAAGCATTTGGATCTGCGATCTCTTCACAAGGCCGTCGGCATCGTTCCACAGGAGACGATTCTCTTTAACGATACCATAGAGGGTAACCTCTTGGCGGCAAAACCCAATGCCACCTATGATGAAATGGTCGAAGCCGTGAAGGCGGCTGCTGCAGACTTTGTTTTAAGCTTGCCTGGAGGATTTTCCTGTCAGGTGCAGAATGGTGGAAAATCTTTATCTGGCGGACAAAGGCAGCGTCTATCCCTTGCAAGAACCCTTTTAAGAAACCCGCGCTTCCTCATCATTGACGAAGCAACCGCCTCGCTGGATCCTGCTGCTGAGCGTGCCGTAAATGATGCTATTATGCGACTTCCCAGACGAGGAACGGCCATCGTCAATGTCACGCACAGGCTTTCGGCCATTGCGGGTTATGACTATATTTATGTCCTCTCCGAAGGGTGTATCGCCGAAAGCGGAACACATGCTTCCCTTATGGCGCAAAAGGGAATCTATGCTCAGCTTTTTGAAAAGCAAAGCGGCTTTATGGTTACGGATGACATGTCCAGTGCCACCATTACGCCGGAAAGACTTTCCAAGATCGATCTTTTCAGCGAATTCCCCGTAAGCTCCTTGGCAGAGCTCTGTAAGAGCTTCAGCTCAGCCAATTATCCTGCCTCAAGTACGATCATTTCCGAGGGAGACGAGGGCGACCTGTTCTATATCATCGTTCGCGGACGCGTCGAGATTCTGAAGAGAATCAATGACCAGGATACCCGCGTTAAGGTTCTTGAGGATGGTGACTATTTCGGTGAGATTGCCCTGTTATCAAATGTTCCCCGTACTGCCACGGTGCGCACGGTTGATCCTGCGCTCCTCATTTCCTTGAAGCGATCTCGCTTCCTAGAGCTTACCGCCTCCGTGCCTGGCATGCGTGACAAGCTCGAAAAAACCATGGGCATCCGCCTCGGAGAACTCACTGAGCTCAGCCGTCAAAAGCAGTCCTAAATTGATTCATCATGAATCATAATTAAAAATCAAATTGGTGAATCAGCAAACCGTCTGAGTTTAAGAATGGGATTGAGAAAACATGTATGACAGTGAATTGGTTTTGATTTGCCCATCCAAAGAAATGGAAGAGGATGTTAGGCAATACAAAGAGGAACACTTTGCCTATGGTGACACGCAGGTTCATGGAAGCGGCGGGTTGGCCTATTATGATGATTATGACGAATGGTTAAAACGAGTGCGGTTGATCAAGGAAGCTGATCCGGCAAACGGAGTGCGAACAAGCACCTTCTTCTCCCAAAGAGCAGCTTATGCTTTGTCTTGAGTATGCAAAGCAGTTAGGGTTAAGGCAAGTAGTGATTGCATGCGACAAGGATAATCTGGCATCTGCCAAAACCGCCATGAGCTGTGGAGGCATTTTGATCAAGGAATTCGAAGAGAACGGTGTGTTAAAGCAACATTATGGGATAATGATATGAATGCAACTAAACCTAACAGAACTCGGCATTTTTTGACAAGTATGATTGGTGGTGGATTTGGCAACCATGCATTACAATTCCTGTATAAGTACAAATACTGTACAGGAGGTTGTCATGAAAAAGGCATTAAAAATTTTCGGTATCCTTATTCTTGCAATCATAGCGATAGCACTTATTGCATTTGGTGTTTTCTGGTATCAAAATGTTCATTGGTATGATAAATACGAAAAAGCTTTGGCAAAGGTATCTGCAGAAGAAAAACAGGTAACGCTTCCAAGTGGGAGGATAATCAATTATGGAGAAGTAAAGAATGATAAGCCGGCACTTCTCTTGATCCACGGACAGGGAGGAATATGGGAATGTTACGCCATGGTGATGCCAGAGCTTAGTAAAAATTGGCATATCTATGCGGTTGACGTTTATGGACATGGTGAATCTTCTCACGAGGAAAGTCTCTATTATCTGAATGTTAACGGAGATGACCTTATCTGGTTTATCGATCATGTCATTGGGGAAAAGACGGTTGTCGCAGGACATTCCAACGGTGCCATTACAGCTGCCTATGTTGCCGCCTATGGGGGAGAGAACATTGGTGGCGTGATTCTTGAAGATCCGCCGATCTTTAACACAGAGGGAGAGGATTGGGAAAAGTATTTTGCATATCATGATACATTCAAAAACATCCATGAATACAATCTGACGGACAAATCCGAATGCTGGGAGAGCTATTATTTGAGACATTGTTATTGGGGAGAGCTTTATATGAGCGGAGTGATGTCTAACATTGCCGATTACGCGCAAAAGTACCATGACAAGCACCCTGGCGAACCTGTGAAAATCGGTTTTCTTCCTCCGTCAGTTTGGAATTATCTTCAGTATCAGATGGAGTATGATCTGGAATACGGTGAGCATTTTTATGATTTGACGTGGAATAACGGATATACTCACGAACAGATTCTTTCGGACATCAAGGTGCCATGTGTATATCTGCATGCAAAAGAAAGCCAGGCAGAGAACGGCGTTTATCTGTGTGCGGCTTCAAGAGAACAGGCAGATCGAGCAGTGTCTTATATCATGGATTGCACATTCATAGAAACAACGACCAGCGATCATTCCATTCACGAAGTACATAAAGATGTATATATTGATGCAATAAACTCATTACTTAGGTGAAACATGTGAGGGGACAAATATGCTGAAGGAGAATCTTATCATTCTTAGAAATATCCATGGTTTTTCGCAGGAGGAAATTGCTGAAAAAATTGGGATTTCCAGGCAGGCATATGCAAAGTGGGAAACAGGTGCGACTGTTCCAGATATAGAAAAGTGTATGCGCCTGGCAGAAATCTATGGAGTTACGATCGATAGTCTTGTCACAACGACCACGTTAGAGGGGGGCGAAACCATCGTTCCTCCGCCCAGAGGGAAGAACATCTGGGGATCGGTGACAATCAATGAACGAGGGCAGCTGGTGATTCCTAAGAACGTACGCGAAATGTTTGGACTTTCGGGGGGACAGAGGCTTATCGTGCTGACAGATGAGAAAGAGGGGATTGCGCTGGTCCCCGCGAAAATATTTGAAGACAAGATGAAGCATGCCATGGAATTTGCCTCGGTAAAACCAGAAGAATAGAGAAAAGCCTTGAAGCGAATGCGTTTCAGGGCTTTTTTATTTTGACAGAGATAATGGAATTGACCGTAATTTCCAATTTTGCTATACTGACTTTATCTAAAAGGAGAGAATTTATGCGTATATCAGAGAGCTGTGCCGAGTGCTTGTATGATAAGCAACGGAATAAGACGAATCATGCAGCGTATCTTGCTGAAATAAAGGCTTTGTTGGATAACCGTGGGGAGGAGGATACTAGTCCTTACATGGTTTATCTGTTTCATAAGGTTCACGTGAAATATTTCGGCAAGGATGCGGATTATAAGGACATCAAAAAACAGTATAATGATCTTATTTTGAGTATGGAACAGGATTTGCGCAGGGAGATTGAGAAGTCGACGGATCCTCTGGCCAAGGCCCTAATCATGTCGCGGATCGGAAATTATATTGATTTTGGTGCAATGAATCATGTGAATCAGGATGAATTTATGGCACTGTTTGCAGATACCGAAATGAGTGATAGGGACATTCCTGTATACGAATCGTTTCTGAAGAATTGTGAGGCCGGAAAGTCCTTTCTTCTGATATGCGATAACTGCGGTGAGATCGTGTTGGATAAGCTGCTGATCGAACAATTAAGGAAACGCTTCCCGCATTTAGCGGTTAGAGCGATGGTTCGTGGCAAGGAAGTGTTGAATGATGCGACGATGGAGGATGCGTGTTACATTGGATTGGAGAAAGTGGCTGAACTGTATTCCAATGGGGATGCGGTCGCAGGAACGATTTATGGCATGCTTCCGGTCGAAGCAAAGAGGGCCCTTGAGGAATCGGATGTAATCCTGGCAAAGGGGCAGGGGAATTATGAATCCATGTCTGGTCAGGGGAGGCATGTTTTCTATGCATTTCTTTGCAAGTGTGACCTTTTTACAAGCAGATTTCAGGTTCCTAAGCTTACGGGAATGTTTGTTGAGGAGTGAAGCACGCACAGAGTATTTTGATTATGGTGATTTGTGAAGCTGATCTTTGGGAAAAGGGGAGTATATGAATATTGATAGAGCTAATGCATTAAGAAAAACGTGGGAAGAGGAAGAGAAAATAGCGCATATTCATGGGTGGGATTTTTCTCACATTCATGGAAGATATAATGAGGAGGACGATCTTCCGTGGGATTATAAGCAGATCATTGAGCAGTATCTGAAGCCAGACATGAAGCTGCTAGATTATGATACAGGCGGCGGAGAGTTCTTACGGTCCTTGGGCCATCCCTGTGAAAACACGGCAGCGACGGAAGGCTTTCCACCCAACGTGGAGCTTTGCAAGGAGGTCCTAACACCGCTGGGAATTGATTTCAGACCCTGCGATGATGCATCAAAGATTCCTTTTGCGGACGGTGCTTTTGACATCATGATCAACAGACACGGAAGCTTTGATCCAGTGGAAGTGCACAGACTTCTAAAGCCAGGGGGAATCTTTATCACGCAGCAGGTCGGCAGCCGAAATGACAGGGAGCTTGTGAAAATGGTTCTTCCAGAGGTTCCCATGCCCTTCCCTGATTTAGAATTGTCCATCCAGCGGAAGAAATTTGAGGATGTGGGCTTTGAGATCCTTCGCGCGGAGGAGGCTTTGAAACCTATTCGATTCTATGACATTGGTGCATTCGTATGGTTTGCTCGTATCATCGAGTGGGAATTTCCTGGTTTTTCCGTTGATCAGTGCTTTGACAAGCTTCTGGAGATGCAGGAGATGATTGAGGAAAAGGGAGCGGTGGAAGGAACCATTCATAGATATCTCATCGTAGCACGGAAGGCCAAATGACAAGCTTTCTATTGTTTAGGTAGCATGAGCATCTGACGGACAAAATGGAGCAAGGAAGGACAGGAATTTCAACGGGGCAGCAGGTACAATGACCTTAAAGGAAGGTGAATAACGATGGATTGGGTGAGAATGATCAATCGGGCTATAGCGTTTATGGAAGAGCGGCTTACGGTGGAGTATCTTTTACTGGTTGCTGAGCTTCATCTGTTGGGATATCAGGTGGAGTGCGAGAGTGCACTGGTGCATTATTTTACAAAGAGAAATGTCTTCTATCGGACGGATGACATGAAAACGCCCATGGTGGACGTGATGCTTGGTACCTTCTATCCATTTGATCCCATTAAAATCGGATCGCAAAGTATTTTGTATGCACTGAGGGTTTTGGGATGCGAGCCTGATTCCGAGGCGATGCAGGCTGGATACAAGGTGTTGGATCAGCACAGATTGGAGAACGGAAGATATCTTTTGACGGCATCAAAAAGTGTTCCGGCATTTAAGGCTGGAAATGTTGGTGAAGAGAATAAATGGATTACATTGTATGCATATATGGCGAAGGAATAGTTACACTAGCTGAAAATGCAGATTTTACGGGGCATGTAACACATGATGTTACACACTGAACACGCGAATTGCTTGCAGGTGACCCCAAAATGCGATACGGTGACATCACCAAAGGAACCATGGGCCAAAGGAAAAAACGAAGATGGTGAGCCATCGGAAAGAGAGGAATTGTTATGGATCAAATGGGAAATAAGATTGCCAGAAGACGTAAGGATCTTGGCATGACGCAGGTGAGCATGGCAGATGCCTTGTCAGTTACAAGACAGACCGTTTCGCGCTGGGAGGCAGGAACGGTTTTGCCTGACATCGATAAGATCAGTGACATTGCGAGGTTGTTGGGTGTTAGTTGTGATTATCTGCTAAAGGATGAGATCGAGGAATATGATTCGGCTGCAGAGAAAGCGATACCTTCTGCAGTGAGCGGACTCTTGCAGGAAATGAAGGGAAAGAAGGTCAAGCTCGATTTTTGTGAGGATGAAACGGACATTGATTTGTATGATGTAGTCTGCACCATTGTGGGCTTTGAAGGAAACTGGATTAAAGTGGCTGCCAACACAAAGAAGGGGGAGTTTGAGAAGCTGATTCCCATATCTTCCATCTTCTCCATTGAGATTGTAAAGGAGGCCGAATAATGGAATATATTATCTGGGTACCTGCAATTCTTGGGCTTCTTGCCTTTTTGAGCATTGGAGACCTTAAGAAACGCATCAGGGTTTTGGAAGATCAGCTAAGCTCCGTGAAGGGAAGTCCCGCCCATGCAGAAAAAAACGCACTTAGGAAGCTATTGAATGATTATGTTGGGAAAAACATAGAATTGGAATTTCGCGGCGAGGAGATGGACAGTGATTTGTGTGTTCCAGGAAGCAAATGCGCGGTTCTTGCCGTAGATGAGGAATGGGTTTTTGTACAAATCTCTGACAAGAAGGGCGAAAGGGAGAAATTGTTTCGACTTTCTCAGATTAGCGGCGTGAAGGGAATCAGTTAGGAGGGACGATCCATATGGCGTCAAGGAGATGCTCCTCGTGGAGGAGATTGAGAATAAGGAGTTTTTGAGAGACCTCTTGGAAGCAATGTATGATCAGCTGCCAAGCCCCAGAAAGCCGGCTGGAGGTAAGCATTAAAATAGCGAAGACTGGTCTTTTGGCATTTGAGGTAGGCTTCACGTACCGCTTAGTAGCGGAGATCTTGCGCATGTCTTTCCGACTTGATACGATGTGTTCAAACGAAACCTAAGGAGGTAATTGTTATGAATACAAATAATTTGTCGGAAAGCATGCTTCATTTGGAAGCACTGAAGAAGGAGTCGCAGCAGGCACAGAAAAAGGGACTGCCATTTATCATGTCGTCGGTGGTGATCTGGGTGGTCATCCTTATGGTTCAGCTGATGGACGGGAGTGTTGTTACCAAGAACCTATATACGTTTATGAGCTGTTGCCTGTTGCTGCCGCTGGCATTCCTTTTTTCAAAGATCATCAAGGCGGATACGTTTCGTAAAACGAAAAATCCAATGGATCAGCTTGGATTCTTATGCACCATGAATCAAATGCTTTACCTGCTTATCGTTATGTGGGCATACAGTAAGGCTCCGGAAGCAATGGTCATGCTTTATGCCATGGTATTTGGCGGACATTTGTTTCCCTTTGGATGGGTTTATGACAGCAAGGCTTATACCATAGTGGCTGTCATGGAAACGGTTGGCGCACTCATCATGGCAGTCGCGTGGGGAAGCATTGCGGCAGTTCTCTTTATGATCATTATGGAAATATTATTATGTATCTTTCTTTTTATTGAGGTAGGAAAGGATCGTAAGTAAAGTTGAGAGTAGAGATCAAAAAAGACCAATCAGTCAGTTCTGCGTACGTGGAGATTCACTGCAGGGACGTCACGAAGGAAGTCGCGAGGCTGAAGGTCTATATCAGTAATTACAAAACTGGAATAGAGGCTTGTGCCGATGATGAGACGCATATCGTGGAATTAGGTGAAATACTCTACATAGAATCCGTGGATAAGCGGACGTTTATTTATACGGAAAAGAAGGTTTTCAGCACAGATAAAAGACTCTATGAGTTAGAAGAGCTTTTAGAGGATCGGGGATTTTTCAGATGTTCCAAGTCCGTGATCATGAATCTCAGTAAAGTAGTCAAGCTGAAGCCGGAGATCACAAGAAATATTTTGGCAACCCTTGCGAACGGGGAAGTGATTGTGGTTTCTAGGCGATATGCGATGGAGCTGAAAAGACTAATTGGAATAGGGGATTGATATGGATAAAAACAGAAAAGTGGAAGGAATCAAGGAGTTTCTGGTTTTTCTGAGGGACGCGATGGCTTACCTGTTCTCCTGGTTGGTCATCTGTACGGTTGTTGTCTCTCTTTTGATAGGAAATGAATTCATTAAGTTGTCTCTCCTAATAAAGATTTTTGTGCTTTGTCTTTGGGGAGTCATCTCCTTTGCCATTTGCTTCCGAAACCACGGGATTCGGAAGAAGGGATTTATTTTTTCGCTGACGGTATTCTATGTTTTATTTATTCCCGTCGAGATTGCCATGTTTTATTTCATGGGAATATTTGACTCAAGGGGAAATGTCGCCTCCTGGATCATGTTTGGCCTGATTGTGGCAGGCGCATATGTGGTTTCCGTTTTGACGGACTTTTTGGTGATGAAAAAAAAGACCGTTGTTTATACGGAAAAGCTGAATGAATATGTTACAAACCGAGTGGAAGGTAGGATAAAATGATACTAAGTGAAAGGTAATTTGCCTAGTATAAGCGAAAGGAGAAAAGCATGGATTTCCCGAAGGAAGAGTTACTGGAAAAATACATACGCATTTATGAGCAAATGATTGCTCCCTATGAGCCAGACTTTGAGGTGGTGGGGGGAACGACTCGTTATGTAAGGTTTAATGATGCATGGAGAGGGCTGAATCCCTTCAATAAACTCCTAATCTCTAGACTTACGCATCCGAAGGACACCTTCCCGAAGGCACCCTCTGCGAAGCTTGCTAAAAACGCGAATCCAGAAAATTATGTCAGTCTAAAATATGACAGTGACGGAAATTTAAGAGTGGCACGCGTTGGGGAAGGCAGTGGCAATGAAATAGCGTTCGTCTATGTATCAAAGCAGTTGACGATTGGCTATTCGGTTGATTCCTCTTCGGGCAGTGTCGGCTCTTATGAATTGTTTAACTTTGAATGGTATGAATATGATGATGCCGGAAGGCTTGTCAGCGCGGAAGAATTCAGGGGGAGCGGCAGTGCCACGGACGATGTCATTATCAACAGTGAGTATTATGAGTACGATGGTGACGTTCTTTCGCGTGCATGGTATTTTAAGGAATTTCAGAAGTATCCGATGCAGCTTACGATGAACTTGGTTAAGCAAATGACGCCAGATCGAATCTTTTGTCCTGATAAGTATGAGTACATTTTCAGGCGCGCCGAGGATGGCCTGGACTATACTCTGTACCATTATTACCGAAAGTCTCAGACGATCACATATGAGGATCATGTTTCGGAGAAAACGTTGGCTCATTTGGCGGAACATGGCTTTCGGTTGGTTTAAGAACCTAGGGCTATCCGGACATCCCATCGCCAGCCGATGAAGCTGTATCCAGAATGGTGAGGCTGGGTATGCGGACATTGCGTCTGGGAAGAAGGTTGACATTCACAGCATGTTCAGTCAGGCTTCCACGACAAAGCTCTTTACCTATGCGATTCTTGGCATGATCTACGAAGAAGGAAAATTCTTGTTCAGCGATCCGCTGTATGAGTATCTTCCTGAATGGAAAAATACGAAAAAATTTGTCACGCTCCCCAATGGTGAGGTTACCGTAGCTCCCTTGGAGAAGCCCATTACCATTCGGGATGCGGTTGCCAGAGTACGCGCAGTCGTGAATGGAATTATGCTGTAAATATTTGCCAATGCCAGTAAGTTAGGCTTTCCATATCCTCGAGGGGAAGGTTTGGATTGTCTTTCTGGGTCAAAAGACTACCAGAAAGATGATCCAAACCTAGCCCCGAGTTCTTGCCAAATCCTTAACTTTGTGGCATTGGTTTATTACCTTAAAGAGTGAAAGCAGGGTTATGAAGGTCATTAAGTCAAAAAGAAAAAGCATTTCTGTGGAAGTGAATGCGGACGCAGAGGTGATTGTCAGGGCACCGAGATGGATGTCGAATGCGGCAATCGTCGATTTTCTGGAAAAGCATCGGGAGTTCATCGAAAGGAATCTCGAGAAGATGGAACGGCGAAGGGAAGCCCTGGAGACGATTCCGAGGATTTCGGAGGATGAGCTGAAACGCCTGGCCGAGCAGGCAAAAGAGGTGATCCCTCAGCGGGTTGCTGTTTATGCGCCGCTCATCGGCGTCACTTATCACCGAATTACGATTCGAAATCAGCGTACCAGATGGGGGAGCTGTAGCACGAAGGGAAATTTGAATTTCAACATAGCGCTCATGAAGGTTCCCCCGCAGGTTCTGGATTATGTCGTTGTTCACGAGCTTTGCCACAGGCTGGAAATGAATCATTCCGCCAGATTTTGGGAAAGGGTTGCTGCGATTTTCCCGGAATATAAAATCTGGCGGAAATGGTTAAAGGACAACGGAGCAAGGATCATGGCCGAGTTTAGCGGCTTCTAGAAAAGAATGCTCCAATGCTCCGTGAGAATTTCACGCTGGCGTCAGTTTTTGTCTATGAGGCTCTGCACTTCGGAGAGGGTCGGGGGCTTAAGCGGCAGGGGGAAGCGAGAGATCGCAATGGCAGAGCAGGCACTGGCAAAGCGCACGAGCTCGCCGTCGTTCATGCCGTGCAACAGTCCATAGGTACAGCCAGCCTTAAAGGTGTCGCCTGCGCCGAGGGTGCTCTTTACTTCAACGGAGAAGGGCTTCATCCGATGAAGCTCGCCGCCCTTTCTTCCATAGAGCATTTCGCCGCCGCCCTGGGTTAGGATGGTGAGTCCTTCGGATTCCTGCATCAGATGCTCCATGATGGCTTCGGGGGACTGACCCTGATAGTGCTGAGAGGTACATTCCTTGGACACGACGTTGACGGCTGCCTGACGGTGCAGAATTGAGTTGTGCGGGCAGTCGATGGTGACATAAGGGACGCCAAGCTTATGGCAAAGCTCCGCTGCCAAGAGGGTATCTTCGCCGAAGAAGGGATCAATGGCAGCGACCTTACAGCCCACGATATCCTCTTCCTTCGGAGTGTTCCACCATTTTTTCCCAGAGGAGAACAGGGCTTGGAACCTTCCCATGGGGGAGCGAACGAGTCCTGCGATCACGACATAGTCCATGACGCCTGGATCCTCTTCCATGTATTCTAACAGGGAGAGATCCACTTTTTTATTGGCATAAAAGTCCTTTAGCATGGGCGCGACCTGCGTACCAATCCAGGTTCCGGCCATTTTAACGGAGACGCCGAGGGAATCGAGGACGGTTGCCGCCGTGCCCGTTTCGCCGCCAGGCAGAAAGTATTGATCCTTAATTTCTGAGTATTCGTCTGGCTGAAGGAAGCCGCCCTTTAACAAAAAGGAATGTGTGCCGAGAATTTGTCCAAAAAGATATGCTTCAGATGTCTGTGCCATAAGTTTTTCCTCCATTCGAATTTGCGAATCGCTGATGCGTTTTTCATTGGCTTGTGAAAATAATTATGATACAATAGTTTAAATTATAGATTTGTAGGAAGACGCTGTCAAGGAGACTTCCAGAGGAAATCCATAGGATTCCTAGGGTTTTCTGAGTAGAGGTTTTCCTAGGAAAAAGGAATTAAGAAGAATGAGTAAAAAAAGCGAAGACTTGATCAGAAAGGGATTATGGATTCTGACAATCCTAGTTTGTATCAAAAGTATCTTTACGGATTTTGGCGCGGACAGTGCGTATCAGGTGGCCATGTCCTATCGTCATTTGCAGGGGGATGCGATGCTTCGGGAAATGTGGGA
>SVFO01000040.1:0-15983 GCA_015056795.1 Lachnospiraceae bacterium | reverse complement strand
GGCGCGGACAGTGCGTATCAGGTGGCCATGTCCTATCGTCATTTGCAGGGGGATGCGATGCTTCGGGAAATGTGGGAGCCGCATCAGACCTCTATTTTTTTGAATGATTTTTTGATGGGCTTGTATCATTTGATTGTCCCGTCCTATACGGGGGTCGTGATGTATTTACAGCTCTGCGGCACCCTGCTTTATGGGCTTCTCGGATGGCTTACGTATCGCACGGTGAAGGATGTCACGAGCTCCTTTGTCGGGCAGGCGATCTGGATGTTTTTGCTTGTGTTCCGGGCAAAGCAAACGCCTTTTCCGGAATTTGCCAATCTGGAAATCGGGTTTTCCATCCTGAGCTTTTGCCTGTTACTTCGATTTTTTAAGGCGCAGGAGAAATGGCAATATCCCGTTTTACTTGGAATCACGACCTTTTTGCAGGCGCTCTCGTATCCGAGCTGCGTTCTTTGTGCGATTCCGGTGGTTTTCCTGTTCTTTCTAAAGACACAGAAGAAATGGAGGAATAGCCTGTTATTTCTTGGCACGGCAGGCGTTTGCGGTATTTGTTATTTGGCGTATTTTCTGGTGCGTCTGGGAAGCGAGACCTTTCTCCTTGCCATTCGGAACATTTTCCTTTCGGACACGCATTCATCGTTTAAGTTCAGCGGGTATTGGACGGGGTTTGGCATCATGACGGGCGCAGCCCTGGGAAGTGTTCTGGTTGCGGCGGTAATCCTGTGGATCATCGGTATGATGCGTAAAAGCGATACAAAACAAGCCGGGAGCAGAAGTACTGCAAGCGGAAATAATGCAGGCGAAGGAAGCGGCATGGAAGGGAAGGCGGTAGGCGAAGGAAGCGGTGTTTCAGGGAAAGGAGCAGGAGAGGCGAAGCTTACGCTGGGAACGCTTAGCGTAGGGGTTTTTCTTGTCTTAGAGCTTGTCATGCTGGCGCTCCAGCGCAAGACGGGCATCGACTGGAACTGCAGCATTTACGTACTGCCGGTGATCTTGATTCTGCTGGCGGGCTTTGGCTACCGCAAGGCAACGGAGGAGGAGCGAAGAATATGGCTGACGGGCGTTCTTCTTTCGGCGGGATCCTTTTTTGCAACGCTGCTCTTAACGGACCTTGGCATGATCACGATCACGGCCTATCTCGTACTTGGCGGCGGCGTATCACTCCTTTTGCTTCAGCACGTGATGAAAAATGACAAATATGTCATAACAATGCTGCTTTTGCTGGTATTCCTGCACAGGGGACTTGTGGTCTGGGGCATTGCCAATACGAATGACCGCGTTCATGTGATTTGGGAGGTTCAGAACATCATTCGCAGTGGTCCTGCCGTCGGCGTGGTTTGTGATCACGTGAGCAAGGCGCAGGCGCTTTGGACCATCGAGGATTTCGAGGCATATATCCAGCCAGAGGACAAGGTTTTGTTTATCGGGGAGGAGCTGATTGATCCCATGGTATTTTTATACGCGAAGGCGGAGATCAGCAATTATTCCACGATTGACACGCCACAGTACAATGAATGTCTGGAGGAATATCTTCGGTTGAATCCGGAGAAGGAGCCGACGCTGGTTGCGATTTCGAGCTGGTTTGGCACGCCGAACGTCGCGGAGGACACTTGGATCATGCAGTGGGTGAACGCGCGGTACGAGCTGGCGGAGGACGCGAGATACTGGAGATTTTATCGCAGAAAAGATGATTTTTAGTGCACGATTAAAAGAATTCTCGTTGCCTGAAGGTGATGAGGGGTATGATGAGGGATTTCAAGCATGAAGGATATTGTAATCATAGAGGATGACGCTGCGCTGAATCATGGAATTGCCTTGGCGCTTAGGCGGGATGATTTCAGGTTTCATCAATGCTTTAAGCTGGGTGATTTTAAGGCAAGTGAGAAGGCGGATCTGATCATATTGGATGTCAATCTGCCGGACGGGAATGGATTTGATTTTCTGAAAAAGCTCAGAAAGATGTCCGCTACGCCGGTGATCATGCTGACGGCAAATGACCTGGAGACGGATGAGGTGATGGGATTTGAGCTTGGGGCGGATGATTACGTGACGAAGCCCTTTAGCCTGATGGTTTTGCGCGCCAGAATTGAAAAGCTCTTGCGTAAAACAGGCGAGCCAAAGAAGGATGCCTATGAGGACGGCACGTATTCCTTTGATTTTGAGCGAATGGTCTTTTTGGCGGGAGCGGAGGCGGTGGAGCTGAGCAAAACGGAGCAGCGGCTCCTTCGGCTCCTTGTACGGAATCAGGATCAGACGCTTACGAGGGATTTTCTTGTGGACAGAATCTGGACGGACGGTGCGGAATACGTGGATGAAAATGCTCTGTCCGTGACGGTGGCGCGTCTCCGGAAAAAACTAAATGCCAATGACCGGATTCAGACGGTTTATGGGATCGGATACTCTTGGAGGGCGAAAGGATGATCGGGCAGAGGAGACTTTTTGAGCGCTTGGATCGGATGCTTGAAGACGGGATCAACGGTACTTTTGAGGAGAGCGCTTATGATGAGAGTGAGCTCTCACGGCTGGAAGCAAAATGGTACCGCTATCTGACTTCTTCAAAGCTTGCCTATCAGAAGACGATGCAGGAACAGGAGCGGATCAAGGAGATGGTTTCGGACGTCTCGCACCAGACGAAAACGCCGCTCTCCAATATCCTTCTCTATACGGAGCTTTTACGCGAGCAAAATTTAGATGACGCGAGCAGGAAGCTTGTGGAGGAGATCCGGCAGCAATCCGAAAAACTGGATTTTTTGATCCAGTCCCTGGTAAAGACCTCGCGGCTGGAATCCGGCATTATCCAGCTTGTTTCGGTGCAGAAGGACTTTGTGCCAATGGTGGAAGCGGCCATCGGTCAGGTGCGCCCCAAGGCGGCTGAAAAGAGGATGAAAATTTCTTTTGACAAAAGGGAATGCTTCGCAAAATATGATCCCAAGTGGACGCAGGAGGCTGTGTTTAATCTGTTGGATAATGCGGTAAAATACTCGCCGGAGGGGAGTAAAATCGAGGTGAAACTGAAAGAATATGAACTATTTTCCTGCATTGCCGTTTCGGATCGGGGAAGGGGAATCCCGGAAGAGGAGCAGGCGCTGATCTTCGGAAGGTTTTATCGCGGAAGCGAAGTGAGGGAGGAAAGCGGCGTGGGGATCGGGCTTTATCTGACGCGCCAGATCATCGAAGGACAGGGAGGGTACGTTACGGTACGGTCCGAAAAAGGAAAGGGCTCCACTTTTGAAATTTCTCTGCCCAGATGACAAGCTATCGGTAATTCTTTCAAAACTGAAAGATTTCGGAAAGAACGTGGATAGAATCTCATTTTATGATGAGTATGGTAAAGGAATTTACCGTACTCATTTTTGTTGGAGGAAGACATCATGGCAGTATTAAAAACAGAGAACTTAACCAAGCAATATGGTCAGAAGGAGACGGCGGTCCTTGCGCTGGAGAATGCAAGCATATCCGTGGAGCGTGGGGAATTTGTTGCCATCATCGGCACTTCCGGAAGCGGTAAGTCAACGCTGCTTCACATGCTGGGCGGACTGGACCGGCCCACGGCAGGTAAGGTTTTTATTGATGATAAGGACATTTTTTCCATGAAGGACGAGGAGCTTACCATTTTCCGCAGAAGGAAGATCGGGTTTGTGTTTCAGGCATTCAATCTGATTCCGACGTTGAACGTGTATGAAAATATTGTTTTTCCCATTCAGCTTGACGGAAACAGCGTGGATGAGGCATTTGTCGCTAACGTGATCGACATGCTGGGGCTTAAGGATCTCACGGACCGTCTGCCGGGGCATCTCTCCGGCGGACAGCAGCAGAGGGTAGCCATTGCACGGGCACTTTCCACAAAACCCGCCATCATCCTTGCGGACGAGCCGACGGGAAATCTGGACAGTAAGACCAGCGCGGACGTACTGAGCCTTTTAAAGGTGACGGGGCAGAAGTTTCATCAGACCATTGTGATGATCACGCATAACGAGGCCATTGCACAGATGGCGGATCGGGTCATTCGCATTGAAGACGGACATATTGTAAAGGGCGGTGAGGCGAGCCATGAGTAACGTAAAAAATCAGAAGATGATCAAGCTTCTTGCACAAAGAGAGCTTCGCACAAGTAAAAGAATGAACATTGTCCTGATCCTTTCCGTTGTCCTGACTTGCGTTATGTTCACGTGTATTGCAAGCGTAGGCGGGAATTTACTGCTGGCGCTTCGGAATCAGACTATGCGCATGGTGGGGGGAGATCGCATGGCAGGGCTGAAATACGTGCTTCCCGCGGATTATGAGAAGGTCCTTGCGGATGGAAAGACAAGGGACGTGGTTTATCGGATCATTGTCGGGCGGGCCATCAATGAGGATTTCCAAAGCTTTGGCGTGGAGCTGAACTGTGCCGGAGATGACAGGGCGGCGCAGGCTGCCTTTTCCCTTCCAAGCGTTGGAAGGCTTCCGGAGAAGATGGACGAGATGGCGCCAAGCACCATGGTTCTTGAGGCCTTAGGGCTTCCCTCAGAGCTTGGCACCAGAGTGCCGCTTAAGATCGATATTGACGGCAGGCTGGTAGAGAAGGAATTTACCGTCTGTGGCTTTTGGGAGGGGGACAGTGTTGCGGCGGCGCAGCTTTGCTGGGTTTCCAGAGAGTTTGCGGACTATTACGTTCCTACTCCGGAGGGGAGATTTACGGCGGAGAGCTATGGCGGGTACTGGCAGGTGGATTTTAATTTTTCCAACGGAATAAACATTGAAGGGCAACTGGAGGCTCTGCTTGATCGGATCTATGGGGCGGGTGAGATGAGGCCGGACACAGGCGTGAACTGGGCCTATGGCATGAATCTTGAGTCAATGGATCCGGAAACCGTGGCCGGATGGCTTCTGATCGTGCTTGTAGTCTTTTTCGCCGGATATTTGGTCATCTACAATATCTTTCAGATCAACGTCACGGCAAATATTCAGAAATATGGTCTCTTAAAAACCATCGGTACAACGCCTGCCCAAATCCGAAAGCTGGTGCGGCTTCAGGCTGATCTTTACGCTGCCATTGGCATTCCGGCCGGGTTACTGATCGGTATTTTCCTGGGAAAGCTTTTGTATCGCTATATCCAGCCGTCTTTGTATCTTAGAGGGAATGGCTCACAAGGCTTAAGCCTGACTGCGTTAGTCTGCATATGCCTGTTTGCGGCACTGTTCAGTCTGGGAACCGTAAGACTCAGCGCAAATAAGCCGGCTAAAATGGCGGGCAAGGCTTCTCCGATGGAGGCGCTCCGCTTTAGCGAGACAAAGCTATCGCCTAAGAAATCGAAAAAGAAGAGCCGCAAAGTTTCTCCCTTTTCCATCGCGCAGAGTAATATGGCGCGGAGCCGTAAAAAGACAATAACGGTGATCGTTTCCTTAACCTTGAGCATGGCTTTGTTTGTACTTGTGGTAACGGCTTTGCATTCCCTGGACATGGATAAGATGCTTGCAAATCTCATGATAGGGGATTTCAATGTTTTAAGCGGGCAGCCCTTGGGCATGGGGCGCAATTCTAACGTTGCGCTTCAGGATATTGAGACGATCAGGGGAATGGACGGCGTGGAGGCGTGTCAGGCCGTTTATTATGAGGATGCCGAGCTTATCCTTAGCGGGAAAAGCATGGAGCAGGCAAAGAAACTCTATGAGAAGCATTCCGGGGAGGAAAAATGGAAGGAAGTCGTGGACAGTGGACAATTTGATTATTCAAGGGAAGTGGATCAATATATCACCTTGAGAAATCTTGTCTATGGCGCTCCTTTTCGGGAGCCCGGCGTTGTGAATGCCGATCTGTACTGCGTGGATCCGGGGATGCTGGAGTTCCTTCTGCTGGATAAGGGGACGCCGGATGAAGGGAAATTTGCTTCGGGAAAGTATGCCATCGTCTTTACGGACATGATCACGCTGGATTCGGGGGATGAATCAGATGCGTTTTATGAGGTGGGTGACAAGCTTATCCTCCGGGCCGGCGGCAAGGAAAAGGAATATGAGGTACTGGCAATCGGAGACATTCCTTACGTGATGAGCACCAAGGTTTATCAGACGCTTTACGGACACGTGATCCTGCCGGAGAGTGAGTGGAACTTCTTTTCGGAGGGGGGAAATGCCATGAATCTTCTGATCAAGGTCCGGGACGGGCAATATGAAGCCGTAAGAGAAAATTTGCAGGCATTAACGGACAGAAAGGGGCTGGTTCTGAGGACGAAGCAGGATTGCCTGGAGGAATTCCGGGAGCTTCAACAGACCTTATCAGTGGTGGGCGGTGCCATGACGGTCATCCTTGCCGTGATTGCAGTCATGAATTTTGTGAATGCCACCGTGACCGGCGTCATTTCCCGCAAGAAGGAGCTGGTAGTCATGCAGGCCGTCGGCATGACGGGAAAGCAGGTAAAGCAGATGCTGATCTGGGAGGGCGTGACCTATGCCTTCTGGACGATTGTCAGCAGTATGGCGGCAGGGTTGCCGCTGGCCTGGCTTATTATGAGTGGCCTGGAAAAGGAGAGCGCTTTTTTCACCTATCATTTTACCGTGATGCCGCTTCTGATCTGTGCGCCGGTCCTTTTGGCAATAGCCTTTGCCGTGCCGCTTATTTCATTCCGGTGGGTGGCCAGGGGGAACACGGTGAATGTGACAAACATGGAGTAAAAGTAACTTGATCAACCTGTCCTAAGGCCCAAAGATCGGAACTTGACGGAGTAGTGCCGTGGGGCTTATAATATTATTGCGTGACGTCGGAGGAAGGACAGAAACCGAGACGCAAGGAGGTAAGCGACATGAAGGAAGGCATAAAGATTAATCACAAGACGAAACGGAATATTTCCATGCGGGTGGTGCCCGGACATTTTGTAACCAGCCATTCCCACATTAACTTTTATTTTGACATGACGACGATGAAGATCCGCAGAAGTGAGGCACAGGCCGTTGCGCAGGCGATTGCGGAGCAGTATTCCTATAGCACGGTCGTTGATACGATCGTATGCATGGACGGATGTGAGGTCATCGGGGCATATCTTGCGGAGGCACTGGAGAATGCAGGCATTATGTCCATGAATTCCCACAAGACGATTTATGTCGTAACGCCGGAAATTAACGCACAGAATCAGCTGATCTTCCGTGACAACATTCGCAGCGCCATCGAGAATAAGCACGTGTTGCTTCTGCTTGCATCTGCGACCACGGGTAAGACGATTTCCTCGAGCCTTGAGTGTATTCAGTATTATGGCGGTACGCTGGCTGGTATTTCCGCACTGTTTTCCGCAGTTACTGAGGTCGAAGGACAGGAGGTTCACTCGATTTTCAACGCTTCGGACGTGCCGCAGTATTCGACCTATAAATCTCATGAGTGCCCTATGTGCAGAAGCGCTCAGAAAATAGACGCTCTCGTCAATAGCTTCGGATATTCCGAGTTATAATTCTGGCAAGAGATAAGATTGAGCAAATGAGCTTTGGCAAGAGAAAATGATTGCATAAAGAAAACCACCCGAAGTTGCGGGTGGTTTTTAGATTGATTTTTTACAATGGAACCTTCTATTATAACATTGGAAAGGCTTCTAGTTTTGTGCTGCCTCATCGGCTGCTTCGGGCTGCTCGGGCATGGCCTTCATTATCTCGTCAGCCAAAAACTTCGTCATCTCGCATTTCTGGAGAAACTCGTAAATGTTCTTAGAGAGCTGTAAGGGCGTCAGGTCGACTACGGTATTCTCGAAATCCTTATCCTGCAGGCACTTTTGCTTTGCATTCTGGAAGCCTTCCTTGGTTCTGCCGTAGTTTACGTCAAATTTTTCGGAGTTCTCAGAATTTCTCGTAACAACAAAATACTCATATTCATAAATGAACTGAGCAGCGCCGCGCTCGGAAAGATTCAGGGACTGCTTTAGGATGTGCTGGGCAGCAGTCGCAAGGCGAATGTCATCCTTATGGGCATCATAAACCTTGTCAATCGTCTTGTTCAGGTCCTTCTCCAAAACCTCCTCGGAGTCCGTCTTCAGGAAGTTCACATTGATCGAAACAACATAATTGGACTGGCCAATTCTGCGAATGTCACCCTTGTTCAGAACGGAGATGGTCAGCTGACCGCCAAATGCAAAGGAAAGCTCCTCGCCAGGAAACAGATTCCGCGCATTTTCCTTATACACGTCAAGCGCTTCCTCCGTCATTTCCTTGTCCTTTTTGTAGTTGCAAACGGAGTTAAAGAGGAACTGATAATAGTTGCTCTTGTCCATGGTGCTGCTGACATAAGCGTCTGCCACATACTCGTAAGCCTTGTCCGTCTCGTAAAAGGCCATCAGGTGAATCTCTTTTTCGCCGCCAAGGTCAGACTTCTTGGCGATCAGAATGAAGTCGCCCGTCTTACAGGTTCTCGTCTCCATGGGCTCTAGGCTGTTACAGCGATCTGCCAGCTTCGAGATCATGCCTCTTTCGTTTTCGTCCAATAAGGTGATGGCCTTATTTTTGTTTAATCGTAACATAAAAATTCCCTCCCAATCCCTGCCGTCTAAGGCAATTGTTTTTGCTATTTTAGTGCGTGGCAGGCAGTTCCCCCAAAAACTGTCTGTATATACTAATATAAAGCAAAATCGAGCATTAGGCAACAACAAAAATTAAGAAATTAAGAAAAAAACTGCTCTTTTCATTTATCTCACAGAAAGATATAATATAAACATGCAAAAGAAAAACAAGCGGCTGCGAAGCAAATCGAGGAAGCTGCGAAGCAGAATAAGGCGGCTGCGAAGCAATTACCCTTAGGAGGATCCTTATGATCAATGTAACGGTATGGAATGAAAATCTACATGAACGTCTGCAGGAGGAGATTCGTCAGGTGTATCCGGACGGAATCCATGGCTGTATCGCGGAGTTTTTAAGCTATAACGACGATATTGCGGTTCACGTGGCAACCTTTGATGAACCGGAGCATGGTCTGACGCAGGAGATCCTTGATGCGACGGACGTTCTTGTCTATTGGAGCCACATGGCACAGGAGGCGTTTTCCGACGTCGTGGCAGAGAGGATTCGTCAAGCCGTTCTGAATGGCATGGGCCTGATTGCCCTGCATTCCGCGCATGCCAGCAAGATGATGAAAAAGCTGCTCGGGACGACGATGACGCTGAAATGGCGACATGGGGATCGGGAGCGCCTTTTTGTGACAGCACCGTCACATCCGATTGCACAGTACATTCCGGAGTATATTGAACTGCCCGTAGAGGAAATGTACGGGGAGTATTTTGACATTCCGAAGCCGGATGACGTCGTGTTTACGGGCTGGTTTGCGGGAGGAGAGGTTTTCCGGAGCGGTTGTACCTTTACGAGAGGGCTGGGCAAGATCTTTTATTTTCAGCCGGGCCATGAGGCCTATCCGACCTATTATGACAAATATATTCAGAGGATTATCACCAATGCCGTTTACTGGTGCGCGCCCACGCGCCGCCTAAAGCAGCCCATGGACAATCAGGAGGTCAAGATGACGCCGGAGGAAATCAGCGGATACGCAGCCAAGGCACGCAGGAAGGCTACGGAAGAGCAGGGGAATGTAACAAGCCATGTAATCAGTCATGGAAGTAAGGCGGATGCCGGTTGGGAGAATGCGGTCGACGATGGCATGGAGCCTGCGGGTCCCATCAAGCTTTCGATCTTCTACGAGCACCTGCGCGAAGCCATGGAGCAGACGGGAAAGTCCTTCGAGGAGCTTCTCGCGGAGGCGAAGAAGGCCGGGATCAGCGGCGTTGAGATGGAATTTTCAACGCTGGTAAAGAAACCGGAGCTACAACGGATCATTAGGAATGCAGGGATGGAGATTTCGAATCTTTATCAGTTCTTTGACTTTGGGAACCATTATGCGGCAGGCATGCACACGGGGCGGAAGATGATCGACACGGCGAAGGCCATGGGCATCTCAAGGGTGATGATCATCCCGGGCTTCCTTGCGCCGGAGCAGGCAAAGGAGCTCACGAAGGCCAGCAGCTCTTTCGAAGAAACAGCCGCGTACATGGAAGGAATTTCGGAGATTCTTGCGATGCGGGATGCCATTGCAGAGCTGACGGAATATGCGACGGAGCGGGGGATCATGGTCTCCATGGAGGATTTTGATGCCTTTGATTCACCCATCGCAAGGATGAATCCCATCAAGTGGTTTTTGACGCAGGTGCCAGGCTTAAAGCACACCCTGGACATGGGAAATTATGCCTTCAGCAACGAGAGCGCTACGGAGGCCTATGAGCTTTTCAAGGATCAGATCGGTCACGTGCACTGCAAGGATCGCGGCGAGGAAAAGGAGGAGGATCCTGAGATTTGGAAGGGCCTCGGCGTTCCCTTCGGTGAGGAACTAACGCACCGCCGCGGCCTAAAGCCCGTGCCCGTTGGAGATGGTTACATGCCCATCGCTGAGCTTGTTAAGAAGCTAAAAGACCAAGGCTATCAGGGCTACATGGCCATTGAGCATTTTGGTGCCCCAGACCAGCTCGGATTCATGCTAAAGTCAGCAGAGTTCATGCGGGAACTACTGAAAGACGATTGATGAGAAATCAAATATGTGGCGGTTTCTGTAGAAAGCAGAGAAAGAGACAAGAATAAACCGAAATATACCCGAACGGGTATATAAGTAAACATATATAATAAAATTACACCCGATCAGGTATAATATTGAAAATATTAGTTGAAAATATACCCGAACGGGTGTATATTTATGCCATGAATAAGATAGCAAAGTATGTAAAAACAGAAAGAATGAAAGCTGGTCTGACGCAGGAAGAGTTTGCGCTTAGGTCTGGTTTGGGCTTGCGATTTGTCAGGGATCTGGAGCAGGGAAAGGAGACCGTGCGGCTTGACAAAGTAAACCAGGCGCTAAGAATGTTTGGCATGGAAACGGTTCCGGGCGAGATGGACAGAGAGGATTTGTAACATGGCCAGAGAGGGAAAAGTATATGTTCAGGATCAATTTGCCGGTCTGATCAGGGAGACGGATCGGGGTTATGAATTCTTATACGATCAGGCTTATCTTTCCAAAGAGAACGCTTTGCCCGTCAGTTTAACATTGCCACTGCGAGAGGAAGTTTATGTTTCAAACACCTTATTTCCCTTTTTTGACGGACTGATCCCAGAGGGATGGCTGCTGGACGTGGTGGAGAGAAACTGGAAGTTGGATGGCAGGGACAGGTTTGGACTGATGCTGGTTGCCTGTAGGGATTGCATTGGAGACGTTCGCATTGAGGTGACGCAATGAGATGCTTATGCTGCAATAAAGAAATGACAAATTCGAAGGAATATGAAAGCGGTATTCAGTGGCATGAAAGGTGCATTAAGCGCTTTTTTGGTGCCTCAACACTCCCTGAAATCGATATTTCGGAAGAAGCGCTGGTGCAGTTGGCTAATCAGTCGGTAAATCAGGGACTTACGGTACCTGGCGTGCAGAAAAAGCTATCCTTGCAGTTTGAAAAAAGCGGAAAAAGCCTGAGGCTTACATTGGTGGGATATCCAACAGGATATATATTAAAGCCACAATCAAAGGAGTATGCATGCTTGCCGGAGGCTGAATTCCTGACCATGAAAATGGCAGAAATCGCCGGAATAAAAACCGTTCCCAATGCGTTGCTTTTCTTTCAGGGAACCTACGCTTACATTACGAAGCGGATTGACAGAGAGGAAAAACAAGCGTATGCCATGGAGGATTTCTGCCAGTTGTCAGGAAGAATGACGGAGGATAAATACCGTAGCTCTTACGAAAGCTGTGGAAATGTCATACAAAAGTTTTCTCAAAAGGTGGGTCTTGATAAGGCGGAGTTTTTCTATCGTCTTCTGTTTTGTTTTGTCACCTGTAACTCCGACATGCACCTTAAGAATTTTTCCCTTATTGAGGATCGCCCTGGAAGCAGGAAATTTTCCCTATCCGCTGCTTATGACATGTTGCCCGTAAACGTGATCATGCCGGCGGACAAGGAACAGACGGCGCTTACCTTAAACGGTAAGAAGAGAAATCTTAGAAAAAAGGATTTTTTGAAGCTTGCAGGAAGTCTGGGGATTTCGGAAAAGGTTGCACTTGGGCTCATGAAGCAGATCGTCAAATACAAAGAGCATTTTGCGGAGGAGATCAAGGCATCTTATGTTCCTGACGATTTTAAGGAGCGCTTTCTCTTGGAAATGCAGAAAAGAATGGAGATATTTGAGGGGACGGTCATCCCTGAAGAGTCCGCAGAAAATGGAATGATACAAGGAATTTGATTGCTTATGAACTTCAATTGTACAAGGAAATTGTGAGTGACGACGCGGATTACAAGCGACATAAGTGTAAGATAGAGAAATATTAAGAGCTATAGATATCATAAACCTTTTGGCGGCTTCCTTCGGGGAGCCGTTTTAATTTTGCTCATTAAGTGCTTAATTTTGTCAATTCACCATTTGATGTAGAATTTAAGCTAAAATAGACATTAAGACTTGCGTTCATTAGTAATCGTTGGGAGAAGAAATGCTTTTATAACATTCATTAATCTTTTTCGTTCTTCGTAAGGAAGCTTTTTATAGGTTTCTAGGAAAGTATGAATGTCATCAGAATAGAGTTCCGAAGTATAATCGCAGGATTTAAGATCCGTAGTGAAGGCATCTAGAGGAATGTCTAATGCCTTTGAAATATTGTAATATGTCAAAAAGGAAGCAGAAGCACCAGACTCAATGTTTTTGAGCGTTCCTTCTGCCATGTTTATTTTTAATGACAGTTCCTCAATGGAAATGTTTCGACTTTTTCTGAGATCTCTAATCTGTTTTCCTATGAATTTGAAGATATTATTATTGTTTGTATCCATTGCAATCCTCACCCAAGTATTACACCTAATTTATACCATTTATTACATTTTAGATGAGAATATATAAAAATAAAATCACGGAAAAATGATGAAATCACGAAATAAGTGATTTGTGACGACTATTTTTGTAAAAAGAGGTTAAAAGTTATGAAGGTTGCAAGAAGAATAGCGGGTGAAATGAAAAAACATGGGATCATAAGAAACGATGAATATAATGTCTATGTCTATGGATTGGAATTAGTTGTATTAAAGTTTATTGCTGGTGTAATTGCAATCATTGTGAGTATTGCATTGAATACAACGCTTTTTCTCTTTGCTTTATTACTTTTTCTTATTCCGATTCGTGAATATGCAGGAGGCGTGCATGCTGCAAGCAGAGGTGCTTGTTTATTTTTGACAGAAATGATTCTCTTAGTGGCACAATTAATTTGGAAATGGAATTTGTGGAAAGAGACGCTGCAAATACTAGCCATATTATTGTGTATGATTGCTGTTTTGTTGTTTGCGCCGTCTCAAAATGAAAAAAGACGATTAAGCCAGCAAAAACGAAAGAAATTTCGTTACATATCCATATTATTGTGCTTTATTAATGTTGGGTGTTATGAAATGGCTTTTTGGAGAGACTGGAACATGATAAAAATAGCAATAAGCCTTGCGATGATAATTGAAGCAATTTTGTTAATCCTGTATGGGCTCAAAAGACTTAAAAAACCCCTTATTTCGTGATATAATCATTGTATAAATGACAGAAATGTTTAAATTTGTCAATTAAGTGCATAATTTTGTCACTTCAGAAAAAATCATCTTTTAGAAGGTAACATGGACTTATGGATTTGTTATATTGTGATCCATATGTTACAAGAAATTGCCAAATGGTGCGCAGATGATTTTGAAGGAGGTGGAGATTATGAAGGCAATGTACTTGAAATTGCTCAGTGTGCTTGCAGCGTTCGCGGGAGTGGCAACCGCGGTAGCGGTAAATTCCGCATGCTGCTTAGTACTGTATGAGCCAGAAATGCCTAAGGAACTTGACTAGGGAACGGAACTAAAATAAAATTGAAGGAGGAACAAATTTATGAGAAAAGTAATTTTAGCCGTGTGCGCGGCAGCGATTGTTTTTGCATGTAGTATGCTTACGACAGTCACCGTAGGTGCAGTAGACAGGAGTTGTAATCATGTGATGAATTCGGAAATTGACGGAATTTGGGAGAATGATTATTCACATCAGTATTGGATTAAGAATGAGCCAAGCGGCCCTGTTTATGGTAGCTGTTATGTTCATACCGTTAATTACTGTAAGTACGCTAAGTGTTCGCTTTGCGGTTACGTTGATTATAATCATCCTACGAACCTGCAATTTGTCAGCGCGACGCACTCAGCTTGTCCGCTAAGTGGAAATTAACGTAACAGAAAAATGGGGGAAGATGGCATGCAGAATCTGAAAGGTAAAATAGGGGGTTGCATAATTGCTTTGGCGGTGTTGTCATTGACGTTTGGCGGGTGCCTTGGAAAAAACGAAGTACCTGACACGCAAAAGACAGAAAGCGGTACCGCGGAGCAAGTGAAGAAGTTTGAGCTTATAGACAAATCCGAATCCCCGTGGCACGATAATACCCTGGATGACATGTATGCCATTCTGAACCTGCCCGTCAGCGTGCTTAAGGTTGAGGGGGAACAGACAGGCGCGGGAGTGTCTGAAAGAATGGTCTGCGAAGAAGGCTGCGTTTTCTTTAGGTTACATTTTTTAGGATATGGTAAAGACTGGAGCGGCGTAAACGGAATTACTTCCGAAGGCGAGGAGTTTTCTTACAGGCTTGAAATGGAAGAGGATAAAGTATTAAACGTTATGTTTGGAATGGGACCCATATCTGGCGGGAAGGGTTATGTTGTCTACAGGTGGCTTACTGATGAAGTCGGGGGTTATAATTTCTATGAATTAGATGAGGAGTTTCGCAAAATTCGATTCGTTCATGTGGAGCTGGATGCAGATGGGGATTTATGTGATATTGCAGAAGATGCGGGTGGCAATTTTCACGTGATTTATACCAAGGATGCGAAATTTCAATATGCAGCCTTTTCCGCGGATGGCGAAATGATTTTTAAATCAACGGGGAAACACAGACTATCCCTTCGGATGTTTGGCGAAGGACGCATTGCCGTTTGCGATGCGGAAACCAAATTAAGCGGTGAGACTAGATTTTATGAGGCGGACCTGGAGTCAGGGGGGCTGCGGGAGCTTTCCGTCTCGAAGATTGGCGCGGAGGACAAAAAAAGGATCAGGGGTTACGGCATGTACTCGACTCCGATCGACGAAGACAGGCTCCTTTGCTGCACAAGCAACGGGGTGATCATTTACGACTCCAGCGAAGGAAAGATAAAAACCCTTTATCAGTGGTCAAATCACGGGATTCTTCCAACGGACGTCAACGGTGCGGTCATGGCGGCAGACGGATCCATAGGCATCCTTTACAAGGACAAGGATGGCTTTCACTACATTTTACTAAAACCGACGGAGAAACGGGAAGAGATAAAGTCCGTTACCTTTGCCGTATCGCCGGAGCACCTGAACACGTACCAGAGTGCCGCGGCGTATTTCAATGCGGCATATCCGTCGTACAATGTGACAATCAGGGATGACTGGGATGAAACGAGCCTTCTGACGCAGCTAGGCGCGGGGGACGGACCCGTGATCGTGGATACGGCCATCACGGGATTTGAAGAGCTCGAAAGCCTTTGGCAGCCGTTGGACGGTTTTCTGGAACAGACGCACCTTGCGGAAGAACTGATCCCTGGAGCCCTGGAATTTGGCAAGATTGGGGACGTCACTTATGGAATTGCAAGGGACTTTCGGATAGGCACGCTTGTCGTGCCAAAGTCAAAGGCATCAGATTGGAATTATGACGGATTCCTAAACGCATTAGAGAATTCAGGCGGGGCGGCACCACTTTGCCATTGGTATCATGAAACCCCTCTCGATTTTCGGCAGGAGTTTTTCGACATTTTAATGAATGGACTGGGGGATAATTATTACTTTGACGCAAAATCGGGAGAGATGATCTTTGGTACGAAAGAGTTTGAACGCCTGCTCAGGCTTTCGGAAAGCGCAAAAAAATGTCCGCCCGCCGAGGAGGGAAAGGCGATTCAGGAGGGAACGGCACTCTGCGAGGTCGTCAGCGTCAGCGGAATTGAGGA
>SVFO01000039.1:28904-35280 GCA_015056795.1 Lachnospiraceae bacterium | reverse complement strand
TTATGCTCACACTCGGGTTTGTTACAAAGAATGATAAAATCCCCAGATTCCTTGTCATAATAACGCAGACATATTTCTTCGTCAGTGCCTGTCGTATACCACCCTAAATCCGTTTCCATGATTGCAGAAATTCCATGATTCCACGGCGTATCCTCTGGCAAATCCTTCCCTTTTTTTCCGCCGCAACCACTTAAAAAGATACAAAATCCCAAGGTCAAAACTACAGAGCTAACAATATGTTTCATGCCGTAATCCCCCGTTCACTCTTATCTAAGATAATTATGAACGGAATCAAAAGAATAAACAATAACCTTAAACAAATCTTAAACTTTAAAATTTACCGTATTTGCTTTTCTGCTTCCTAAGCATGTTTGGTGAATTTTGAGTATTTTATTTGGTAAATTTCGAGTGTTTCATTTGGCCTTTCGCTCCTCTTCTGCCTATTTGTTTTCATTGACATACAGCCTGGTCCGCATCTCCAGGTGATCATACAACTGATCTCTTGTTTGATCCCCAGAAAAATACGCTTCTAGTTCTTCACTCCAAATATCCCTCAGTTCCTCTGGCAAGTGTTGTAGCGGCTCTGCTTCCTCTAAGAGCTTTCGTAACATTACTAAATCTTCCTTCATCACTTCCACAGCAGGAACAAAACCATATGTTTTATAGCAATGCTCCATGTCCCATTGCATCTGCGCTTCAAAAACATCCTTTCGTATACTAATTCCATAATTGTAATCCTGCTTAACGGCTGCCATCTGACTATCATAGGAAAGTACCTCCAAAAGGAAAGCCTTTGCCACTTCCTTCTCCTTCTCCGAAGCCGTATTACGTATCGTGATCGGAAAAACGGCACTAATGTAATGCTTTCCGCCATAGCTCGTTGGGTAACCCGTGACATAAAATTCTCTAGAGGTCCAGAGTCTTATCCCATAAAAATCGTTTACAGATCGAAACGCAACCAAACGACTTAGTACCTTCCCCTCCTGAAACAATTCCTTCCAATTTTCTGTGCTTGCATCACTGTTATCATTATATTTTTCTGCAAGATCCAAGGCCCTTTCTAACCGTTCCCTGTTCACATAATTCCCATGACTTTCAATATCAATGATATAATTGTCTTCCAAACCATGCATCAGAAACCCTACGATAAAAGTGTATGGCGAAAAACTGTTAGCCCCATTTGTGTATGGCAATTCCAATTCAGGATCCTCTGAGCGACGTAAAAAGCCTTCATAATCCCAATCTTCCTTTGCGATCTCCTCTCGGGTATAAGTTGTGTCCAGCATAAAATCCGTGGCAACGGCATAGGTGACGCCATCAATTTTGCAAAACTCCATTGCACCTTCGAAAAGCAGATCGTCCAGCCCCGCTGAGGTTAGGAGGTCATCCAAGGGCTCCCAAAGCTCTTTCTGCTCCTTAAAATTCGTAAGATATGCATCAATCAGGACTGGACCACTTCCCGTACCGAGCTCTGTCAAAAGGCGCGCTTCTTCGTCATAGCTCGTCGTAATTTTCACTTGATAAGCAGGATACTTCTTGTTAAATGCATTTACAAACGGCGTATAATGCCCCAATCGATATTCGGGAATGGCCAAATAAATCTCCGTCCGCTCTACTGGTCCCGCAGAGGGAGAAAGCAGCGTAAACCAAAGCTCTTCGTTCTCCTGATATAAGACACCAATCCTGGCATCTCCCATGTTTCGAAGCGCATACAGGTTTTGAATGGCTACCCCATGGTTTTCCCATGCATATAAAAGAGTGTCGTTTTGAAAGAAGGCACTGCTTTGATATAGTCCCGTCTTATTTGCATATGTGATTCCTTCCGCCCCATGGGAAATCGGATTTTCGCTTTTAAGAACATACGAAAAGCCCTGCGATGCTTGCGCGTTTGCTTCGCGCGTAAGAACTCTCTCTCCAAGACCCTCACTGGAGATTCCATAGTAGATTTCATCCTTATCCTTCATACGCTCTGAACTAGAGCATTTTAGCAAAAGCTTGTCATTCTCCGTAAGTATCCACTCATGAGAAATGCAGGTAGGATCCAGCATTTCTTCCAAGTGATAGCTGTCAAGTAGCTCGCCCTCTTGGTCAACCACATAATGCGTTAATATGCCCTCCTGCAAACTGCGAAATTCCAGGTGAATCTTCCCTTCCTCGTCGCTGATTACCATCTCTGGATAGATATTCTCTGGTTCATCTAGGAATTCAGCGACAAAGTCCCACTGGGGCGTCAGCTTTTCATCCAGCTCAAATACGCGCCACTGTACGGAGTCACTTTCCCCCTCAGAATTCACGCAAAGAAGATGATCCGTTCCTGCCACTGGCCCCATCCTGACAATCTGATTATTATTTTCTGGCGTAAAGGATAAGGATAATTTTACATGCTCCACCTTTCCATTGTCGTCTGCAATGATCAGCTCATCCCACCCCTGCCTATAATCTTCCATGCAGAGATGCTTTTGGAGGATATATGCTTTTGTTTTTGTAAGCATTAGGTTCCTTCCGCCATAAGAGAATCCTGCCTCCAAATCAGATGGTGTCATGTTACAGTGAAAAAGCGCAGCATACCTGTCCTGATCACTATCCTTCCACATTGTTTCGGTACCCTCCGTATTCTTAGGAATTCCCTTATGCTCCTTGCCGCAACCGCAAAACATGGTACATCCTAATATCATAACCAAACACAACAGGATTCTCTTTATCATGGATACCTCCGTTTCACTAACAAAACGCCTATTATCATATTTTTAGTATAAAGCCCAAAATAGTAAAAGAAAACCACCTCAACAGAAGTGGTCATTTTTCCTGCAGAAGTGGTCATGCTTTACAAGATAATCCCTTTTTAAAGCGCTTTCAAGCCCAAGATATGACATTGACAGAATTTCCATTCTGTACTACTATAGATTTTGTGTGTCGTACAAAAACGACCGGGGAAAGAAGGGGAAAGCATTGAAAAGAAAAGTAATGTTACTGTTAACCGGGGTACTAATGACTGCCATGCTTGGCTGTAGCACTGGCAATGAAGCAAGCACTTCGTCTCAGACTCCTGAAAGCCAGACGGAAAGTCAGATCGCCAGCTCGGACGTACAAGAATCCTCGTCTGAGGACGCCTCCACGGAGTCAACCTCCGAAGCAACTCCCGAGCCGACGGCAGATCCCGCCGAAAGTACTAGCTTAAAAGAGGTTTTCGCCGCTCATGGCATGAAGGTTGGCACCTGTCTTACAACGAATATGACCAGCCGCGCCATGGCGAACAGTCTGATTCTCGATCAATTTAATAGCGTAACCATGGAGAATTCCATGAAGCCGGATTCTTCCTTGAGCCAAAAGAAAAGCAAGGAAGCCGGCAATCTTGTCGTAGACTTTAACCGTGATGCAAAGCAGATGATGGAGTGGGCAAAGGAAAACAACTTCTCCATGCGTGGTCACACCTTTGTTTGGTATAGCCAGACACCCGAATGGATCTTCCATAAGGATTTCGATTCCAAAAACGATCTTGTTGATCGCGATGAAATGCTCTCTCGCATGGAAAACATGATTAAGAGCGGCTTTGAACAGCTTGAGGAGCTTGGATACATTGATCTCTTCTATGCATACGACGTCGTCAATGAAGCATGGATGGAAAATGGCACCATGCGCCAGAATCGCTGGTCTGAGATCATCGGTGATGATTATCTCTGGTATGCATTCTATTATGCAGACAAATATGCACCTGAGACCATCGACCTTTACTACAACGATTACAACGAGCAGCTTAAGACGCAAACCTTGATTGACTTTGTCAATACGCTGAAGGATGACGATGGCAATTATCTGATCGATGGCGTTGGCTTCCAGGCGCATCTTTACACCAGCGATAGCCTTGAGCAATATTTCCAGACCATGGATGCTGTTGCTGAGACGGGCTTGAAAATTCAGCTGACCGAGCTGGATGTTTGTCTTGGTAGATATCAGGCTCCCGGTAAAGCAACGGAGGAGAACCTGAAAAAGCAAGGCCAATTCTACTATGAGCTCATCAATGGTATTTTTGAACGCGTGGATTCTGGTTCCGTAAAGATGGATGCCTTGACCTTCTGGGGCTTCATGGACAGCCTCTCCTGGCGTAAGGAATACAGTCCTCTTCTTTACACCTCGAACTTCCAGCCGAAATATGCACTGTACGGTGCTTTGCAGCTGAAGGATTATGCAGGATATTAATAACAATACTTACTGCATGAAACGAAAAGCAGAAAATATTAAAGCCGGAAGCATCAAAGCAGGAAGTATTAAAGCATTATTCATCATATAAAGAATTACGCTTCAAATAGTAAATTACGGGTATGTGTCACGCCACGACATATACCCGCTTTTATTTTCTTTTTGATTCTCGTACCCCATAAATTATGTGTTCTGAACCACCTATGGAAGCTTTTCTTCTTTTTTGATAGGCTTATTCTTGTGTTCGGCTTTCGCCCGTCGCATAATCCAACTCAATCCCTGGATGAACATTATATACAAAGACATGAAAGCAAATGCCCTTTCCCGCGTCTTCGACAGAATAGGCCTCCATCTCTACGCCCCTAGCCAAAAGTTCATCCTCCAGAAACAATGGCGTCACGCGATAGAGCACGTGATTGTCACAAGCCTCCAAATACTTCATCACCTGAAACTCCCAATACAGCATGGAATCGGCATTGAAATGTCTCGTCCCCGTAATCAGGTTCTTCTCATTGGCATTCTGTCCCGTCAAGGCAAATGCAATCAGATGACAGCGATTATAGAGGTACGGCGGCTTCGAATCTACGATTCCTTCATACTTTCGTTGTACCCAGCCCGTAGGCTTGATCTCCCCAATGTCTTCGCGTTTTTCCTCTGGCATCATGGAGGCATGCAGCATGGCCGTTGCTCCCTGACACCTTCCAAGCGCATCCAACTCCTGATAGTTCTCGCCCTGAATGTGCTGCAGGTCATACAGGGAAAAGTCTGGAATCCCATCATTTAGGATTACATAATCCTTCCCGTCATATGTTGGAATGCTCTCGGGTGATCGCTTACAAAGACTCACGGAAAAGCCATCCCCTGCCGGAATTTTAGCTAGCCTCTCTTCCCTTTGTGCCGCCTCCTTGCGATCCTCCAGCGACCGCCAAAACATCGCACCGCCAAGCGCCAGAACTCCTAAGAGAATCAACCCTACCGTAATTAGGTCATTTTTATGCTTGTCCCAAAAGATCTTTCGTTTGATTCTTCGTCGATACTGCTTCTTTTTATCCAAGCGCTATTTTATTCTCCTAACATCCATTTTCAGAATTCTTCTTTTCATGCGTTCTTTTCATGCATTCTTCTTTCACGCATTCCTCTTACGTGCTCTGAAAGTCCCCTCTTTTGTAACTATTTCATCTTCTGGATGATCTTGTGACCTCAGGGACTCATAAAACGCCTGCAGTACATAAAAAGCAGGTTTTCTATAGGTTTTATCTTCCGACAGAAGTCCCTTGCGATTATAGTATTTTTGCTTGTAGCTGGTTCTTCTTGGGCATCGGAAATCAAAGAGAATCCACGGTGTCATTCCCTTGACATACTCCGTACTTCCAAGAACCTTGACCTGCTTTTCATAAATATCCTTCTGGCATTCTTCCGTGCCCTTCTCATCGGCCGTTCCATGAAGTCCTGCCAACGCATCCGCGCCAAATTCCGTGATGATGACGGGCTTCTTTGGATTGCTGTTATTTAGCATCTCCGGCAGCTTCGAGAAGTCTGGCGCATACCAGCCGTAATATTCATTGATTCCAATAATGTCTAGATATTCTGCCAATCGATCTGCAATTGCATTCTTCGCGCCATCCACAAGGCATGCCGCAGAAACGAGCCTCGTTCCATCCATTTCATGAGCCTTATCCGCCAAGGACTTCATAAAGTGCAAGCGCTCGTCCGTATCCATGTTCTCGTTTCCAACGGACCAGATGATCACGCTGGCGCGGTTTTGGTCTCTCGTAATCAGCTCTCGCAATTGATTCTCCGCATCCTCATAGGTCTTTTCGCGATCAAATCGAATCGCCCAATAAACAGGAATCTCCTCCCACAAAAGAAGTCCCATTTCATCTGCCAGCTTCGCCATGTTTTCATGATGGGGATAATGTGCCAAACGCATGAAGTTACAACCCAGCTCCTTCGCTATGCGAATGGTTTCTGCCTGCTCTTCTGGCGATACTGCCTTGCCATTTGGAACGCTCTCCTCATGGCAGCTGATCCCCCGAAGGAAAATAGGCTTCCCATTCAGTAGAATATCCCTTCCGCGTACGGAAATCTCACGAAATCCAATACGATCGGATACCTCATCCTTTTCAAACAGGAGCTTTATGTCATACAGCTTAGGCTGTTCAGGTGTCCAGAGCGTAGG
>SVFO01000039.1:0-28804 GCA_015056795.1 Lachnospiraceae bacterium | reverse complement strand
AGCACCTCCGTAAGCTTGAAAAACGCAGGCGTAGAGCCGCCCCTGTGCATACCAAGATACTTTCCGTTGACAAACACACGCACCAAGTAATTTGCCGCGCCAATGCGTAAATAAACCTCTTCGCCGTCGTTTTTATCCCATGGAAAGGTTCTTGTAAAGATCATGCTCCCCTCATACAGAAGGTACATGGGATCCTTGACATTCCAACAGGCTGGAAGCTCCATCGTGGGCCATTCCTCGAAGGAATAATCCAGAGGAAAGGTGAACCCATTTTGATCCACGCTTTTCTCTAAAAACCACTGCTGCCGAATGCAGGTATCATACTGATCAACTGCATAATTCCACTCGCCATTTAAGGAATGCGTTTCCCTTCCCCCAAGAAAGATCATGTCATCGGCCGTCGCCTGCAGCTCTTCATACTGCGCCGTATAATCCTCTACGTGAATGTCTGATACGAAATTGCCCGCCTTTTTCATGCTTATACTCTCCCCATGATTCTAGCTTTACCACACTATAGAACTACTCTAGTTACCTTATCATTTACTCACTCAAGTCTTTGTGCGATTCTTTTCTTTACGCTGCTTTGCCGTTTCTACAAGTGCTGTTGCCTCGGAAAATGCCGCAGGAAGATAATCCGCATGCCACTCCTTACCTGCCTTTTCCTGTTTCTTAATCTTTTCCCATGCCGCATGTCGTTCCTCATCCGACGCAAAGTTTACTCCGCTGAAAACATGCGGATGTCGACGAACCATCTTTTCATTAATGGTCCTAGCAACATCCTCAAAGGTAAAGAGACCTTCCTCCTCTGCAAGAACGGAATGGAACATAACCTGTAACAGCAAGTCTCCCAGCTCTTCCTTTAGGTTTTCCGCATCACCCGTCTTGGAAAGAATATTGATTCCACAGATTACCTCTGCTGCCTCTTCAATGACCTCAGGCTTTAGACTTTCATGCGTCTGCGCCCTGTCCCAAGGGCAGCCGTCCTTCGCCCGTAATTTCTCCACAATTTCCTTTAATCGCTCTATCTCTGACATGGTATACTCCTCACGTTTCTTCACTGTAACTTCAATAAACAAGCTTTTATTCAGCAAGCTTCCATGATCCTAGTATACCGAAGCCTCAGACCTGCGTCAACTTCAACCTACATTGCTTTTCGTCTTGCACTTTTTCTTCACATATTTATTTCTACGAACGACTCCATGCCTTACTTTACATACTTACTTTACATACTTCCTTTAAATACTTCCTTTGTACTATTATGTCTTACAGAAGTGCCCTGCTGAGACTTGCTTCGCCCGTCCTAATAATACCAGCTCCATAAGCTTTATGGTGCAATCCTGAACAGAGATTGGATCTGCCAGTCCACCTAATATTTCCTCCACGGTTTTGGGCGATAGCCCCAACTGTTTCCAGATGGGTAGCAGCTCCTCCCGAATGTCAGTCGTTTTCGCCTTTTTCGCCTTCTTTTTTGTCGGGCTAATATGCTGAAGGAAATAGGTCTCCTGGAGCTCCTCCAGAAACCCCTCTGGATCTGTATAAACGGCCGCCCCCTGCTTAATGAGGCGATTGCAGCCATCGCTTAATCTATCCGTGATACGCCCCGGAACGACATACACCTCCCTGCCCTGTTCCAATGCCATGGAGACCGTAATACTTGTCCCACTTTTTTGCGCTGCCTCAACGACCACGACCGCCATCGCAAGACCGCTGACAATTCGGTTACGAGCTGGAAAATTGCGGGCTATGGGTTGTATTCCAGGAGGATACTCAGATAGAATGCCTCCCTGTCCCATCAGCGTTTGATACAGCCTTTGATTGGACTGAGGGTAACAGACGTCAACGCCGCAGCCAAGAACGCCAAAGGAGTCTCCGCCAGCTTCTAATGCTGCCTGCTGACTAATGCCGTCAATTCCTCTTGCCATGCCGCTGATGACAGGAACCCCTTGTTCTCCCAGATAGGTTCCCAAGCGCCTTGCCACATAGCTTCCATATTCCGAGCAATCCCTTGATCCAATGACTGCCACGGAAAGGCTGTCTCCATCTGGTAGCCTTCCTCGGTAATATAATCCCAGCGGCGGATCCGGAATCTCATTCAACTGCTTAGGATATTCCTCCTGCCCATGCGCCACATAGTAAATCCCATGTTCCAATAGCTTTTCATACTGCTCCTGCATGGCGGCAAAGCTCTCCGCCTGACATCGCTTCCAAATCATTCCTGCCTGTTTTTCAGGAAGTAGCTCCTCCCACCGCTCCTTCGACACCTGAAAGATCTCTCTTGGATCAGGATAGGCCTCTAATATCCTTCTTTGTAGCTTTCCAAAAAGCTCATAATTACTTGTAAGCCATTGTATGTAGTATACTTGTTCCTTCTGTAAATCCCCCATATCGTTTCCTTTCTCTAATTTCTCCTATTGCTTTCAAATATCTGATATATCTTAGGTACTTCTACTTTTTGCTTATTCGCTTTTCACCATTTATGGCATTTCTTATGTTTGTAATCTTTTATGTCTTTAGCATTTCTTTTCTTTATGACATCATGCCTTCCAAACCTCCTGTGCGGGTCGGTACATCGCCGCCTCCAGCAGATGCTCCGTCCGAATGTGGTCTTCCCCTCCTAGATCTGCAATGGTTCTAGCAACTTTACGAATGCGATGATAGGATCTCGCACTGAGTCCCATCTCCTCGTATAGCTTTTTCATGCAGCGCTTTTCTGCCTCTCCTAGATAGCAAAAGCGATCCATATCTGCCGCCTGAATGTCTCCGTTAAAACGATATGCCGTTCCCTGAAAGCGTTCCTCCTGCCTTTTTCTGGCCGTCTCAACCTGCCTTCTCATCTCTGCGCTGCTCTCCCCACAGGCCTCCTTTTGCAGACTTTCCAAGCCCACGGCCTGTAGCTCCACGCAGAGGTCAATACGGTCCAAAATGGGACCAGAAACATGTCCTGCGTAACGTTTAATTTGCGGCTCCGTACAGCGACAACGATTTCTGTCTGGAAAATAGCCGCAGGGGCAAGGATTCATGGCACAAACCAGCATAAAATCCGAAGGGTAAATTAGATTTCCTCCCGTTCGGGTAATCTGAACCTGCTTATCCTCCATGGGCTGACGCATGCTATCTAAGCTTGCTCTCTGAAATTCGGGTAATTCGTCCAGAAACAGGACACCGCGATGTGATAAAGAAATAATACCAGGCCGAGGGACCACGCCTCCGCCTGTGAGGGCTGGCGACGAAATCGTGTGATGCGGACTCTGAAAGGGTCTTTCCGTCATCAAGGCTCGTTCTCCCAGCTGTCCCGCAACGCTGTAAATTGCCGTAACTTCAAGGCTTTCGTCAAGTGTCAGCGGCGGCATGATGCCAGGGATCCTTTTGGCGATCATTGATTTTCCTGCGCCAGGCGGTCCCAGCATTAAGAGATTGTGAAAGCCCGCCGCTGCGATCTTTGCGCCTCGCTTTGCGGTCTCTTGACCCTTTACCTCAGAAAAATCATTACCCGCTTGTAAGTGATCCTTTTCGAATATGTTGTTTACAAAAATTCTTTTGACGGGAAGAATTGTTTCTCGTTCCTTCTCCTTCGCCAAGAGAAACACCATGACCTGCTCTAAATCCTTGGCGCCACGCACGCGGATACCTGGAATCACTGCCCCCTCTGCTGCATTAACCTCGGGAACGATGCACTCCGAAATGCCTATGGCGGCTGCCTCCCGAACAATCGGTAAAACGCCTCTGACTGCGCGGATTTCCCCATTGAGTCCAAGCTCTCCCAAAAATAAAATTCCCTTGGCGCTCCCCTCCGGGAAGAATCCCAATGCCTCCAGCATGCCAATGGCAATGGGGAGATCGTAGGCCGTCCCCTCCTTCCTAAGGTCCGCTGGTGACAGGTTGATAGTGATATGCTTGGGTGGAATGTCAATGCCTGCATTTTTCAGCGCTGCCATGACACGCTCCCGCGATTCCTTTACCTCACTGCCCAGGGATCCCACCATGCTCATCGAAGGCAAACCTGAGGTGGCATCGACCTCGACCTGCACCATGCTGGCATGGATTCCCAATAGTGCTCCTGATAAAATGGTACTGTACATACATCCTCCTTTGCAAAAATGTTTAAATTATCCCTACAAGGCACACAAAAAGCACGCAAAAACAACCCTCCGCATTTTGTTTACAAAAATGGGATTTGAACCGCCTCAAAACGATTCCTTGAATGCATGCGCCATCATACCATATGGCGTCACCTATAAGAATGAATAAATAGACATGAAGTCCGTCACGGATTCGTTCACGGAAATCCGTGACGGATAGAATGAATTAATTATAACTGAATGAATTTAAAATTACAAGTTAAACATCATATTTTTTGTTGGACAGTCGGATCTCAAACTCTTCCTTCGGGAGAGGCTTGTCGAAGAAATACCCCTGGGCAAGTTCACAATTGTTTTCGCGTAAAACCTGAATCTGCATCTCTGTTTCAACGCCCTCAGCGATACATTCCAGTCCCAGCTGTCTTGCCATGGAGACCACGTGCCGGAACATAACGTTTCTGGTGCTTCTTTCATCATCCCCCTGAACAGGCAAAAAGCTTCGATCAATCTTTAAAACATTCCAAGGAATGTCACGAATCAAATTCAGGGACGAGAAGCCTACCCCAAAATCGTCCACGGAGGTATAGAAGCCAAGCGCATGCAAGGCACCCGTGATACGCTTCAAATCACTGAACGCAACGTCCGTAGTTGTCTCGGTCAGTTCGATTTCAATGTACTTATGCGGAATCTGGTAACGATCCACGATCTCCGTGATCGTTTTGGAAAGGGCAGAATTCATGATGTTCTTTCGCGAGAAATTCACGGAAACTCTCACGATTTCCTTACCCTCGTCCAGCCAGCGTCGCAGGTCCATGCAAACATGCTCCAGCATATAGAGATCCAGTTTGCAAATATCACTGGTCTGTTCCAGCATCGGAATAAATTCCATGGGAGGAACAATCCTACCGTCATGGAACCATCTACAGAGTGCCTCAGCTCCTTCCATCTTACCGCTCAGGATATTTACCTTCGGCTGATAGAATGGTCGAAATTCCTGTGCCTTGATGGCAAGCGGGAACAGCTGCTGCACGCGCATGCTCCTCTCTCTCCTTTGCAGGAGGGAATCATCATAATAGACAAAATGATCCTTGTCGCCACTCTGGGCAACGCGGTACGCCGTGATGATTTTTTCCATAAAATCACTCGGGTTTCGAATCACTTCACCCTCTTGCGTGATATAGATTCCAGCCTTTGCGGAAAGGTTCACTTGATTTCCATCACCGAAGGATACCGCTACATCCGTAAGGAAGCTTTTGACCTCCTCCAAATGTTCTAGCTCACATAAACAGATAAAGTTATCACCGCCAAGTCGAATGAGATAACCGTGCTTGCCAATCATCTTCTGTAACATCAGAAAATGTTTTTTCATGATGGCATCTCCGGCATCCCTGCCAAATTCCTGATTGACCAAGGAAAAATGACGCAGGTTATAATGGAAAAATGCCCATCTTCTAGGCATGCCCTGATTCAGTTCGCGCATGACATATGCATTCAGGCTTCTAAAGTTCGGGAAGCCATTTTCATCCTGATAGGTCAGCTCCTCCACCATGTCCTTGAGGCGGTTTCTGCTGACGAAGCTCAGGGTTGTCCGCATGACAAGCTCCACCTTCCACCGTTCTTCCTCGGTGAGTGGCTTTTCATCAGGCGACATGTATACTGTCATCGTCGCACTGGACATGACCTTCGTGACAACGCGCAGGGAAATGATTTCCTTTCCTTCCTTGCCCGTGTCAAAGCAGCACAGGGTCTCGCCACCACCCATTCTTTCCTCCTGCGGATTGCGATAAACCCTTGTCACGCCCTTGGAAAGTCGGAACATGGTCGAAATCTCGATTAAGAGTCGTTCAATGCGCGGCACGTCAACTCCGTTCAGGTCAGTCATTGCAGCAACCAGCTGCTCGTAGAGAATGTAAAACCGCATAAAGTCCTCGGACTTTTCAGCGCTACTCCCTTCCTCAGTCAGTTCCCCCTTAAACCATTTTTTGTTTTCATACATCAAGGTATCTGCACGCTCGAAAACATCCTGTACGCGCATGTCCTGCTCGGGAATATAATCTGAGATGCCATAAGCCAGTGTCACAAGACCATTCTGCTTATTCTCTTCGATCTTTTCACGGAATCCATTCGAAAGCTCCCATCGATTCTCGTAATCGCTTCCCCTGAGCAGTACAACAAACTCATCGCCTCCGATACGGAATACCGGACTGTGCTTAAAGGTATTACAAATGAGCATGCAGGCATTTTTGATAAACTCATCTCCTGCGCTATGTCCCTGAATATCGTTGACCTGCTTTAAGCCGTTGATGTCACAAACTGCAATGGCAAATGCTTCCGCCGCCATATCATTGATCTTGTCATCCAGTTCCATTTCGACGTTTGCATATGCATACTTATTCTTGATGCCAGTCAAAGCATCCTTGTTTGCCATATCCGTGGCAGAAATGATGGCGCGCTCGAATTCCATCTCCTTGCGCTTCGCTTCATCAATGTTTTCCACGCCGACAATAATATGATCGGAATCCTCCTTCGGACGCACGGCAAACAGCGTTACAAACTGTGGTCTCCCGTCGAGCATAAGCCGATAGCTCACAAGAATTTTTCCTGATTCCTCCAGGCATTTCAGCAAATAGCTCTTTTCCATGAGCTGCTGCATCATGGGAAGATCCTCGGGATAGATGTCACGCTTCATGTTCTCCTGCGAATCCGTGAAAAAGTCACCTCCCTTAGTACCTACCTCCAGTCGCGCATACTTTTCACTGGCACTGTACTCTAAATACTCATCCGTCAAAATGTTGACATGATAAATAACCTCATATCTGACAGCGAGCGCTAGAGCCATTTCCCCAAAAATCTTGCTCTCCGCCAGTACGGATTGCTCACGACGAATCTGGGCATCCACGTTCATAACACCCATGACAATGTGCTTGGGGTCATTTTTCGGATGAACTACGGCCATGGTAACATACTGACTTCTGTCTCCAAGAAGCTGTCGGTAGGTCAGGGCCATGGAACCGCCCTCTTCCAAATGACGTAACAATCTATCCTTTTCCAGCTCATAAATCACACGATTGACATCATCTGGATGGAGGTACTTCTTGATGTCATCCGCCGCATCAATAAAGAAATCATCCCCCTGCTTCGTCGTTCCCAGCTTCGCATATTCATCGCTGGAGCTGTATTGGGTATAGGCATTTGTTTCAACATTGATGTAGTAAATCGCTTCATAACGGCTCGCCAGCGCACCTGCAATGTGCATGTAGGTTCTTCGCTCCTCGTCCGCTACAAGCTCCCGCTTTCTCTGGGCATCAATGTTCTGCACGCCGATGATCACCTTATGATCTGTTCCGCGAATCGTTTTCAAAAAATAATGTAGCGGTTCGCCATTGATGATTAACCGATAATTCAGAGAAAAGGAGGTTCCGTTCTTTAGTACCTCTGTCACGGTCTCCTTCTTAAAGGAATTGAGAAACATCTCCTGATCCTCGGGATGCACGAGCTCGCGGCAATTAATAATCACGTCCTGATAGAAATTCACGCCAGAGGATCTTACTGCCAGCTCCTTGTTATCGCCCCAAGCAATATATTCTACATAGCTGTCATCTTCCGAATCAATGACATAAAGACTCTCATAGTCATTCGCAAGCGCCAGCGCGATCTCACCAAAGGTTATGGGATTGTTCCTAATAGCATTCTCTTTTTCCATAAGCGTTTCCTCTACATTTGTATATTATCGGAATCGTTCTGCTTGTTTTTCTTTTGCATGTTTTATTTTATCATCTTTTTCCTGTTTTGAACAGGGATTCAGTTAAAATCCTCTTCGCAATTTTTCTAAGGCACGCTTCTCAATTCGTGAGACATAGCTCCTGGAAATCCCCATCTGCTTGCCGATCTGACTTTGCGTTCGTTCCTCCCCGTCAATCAGGCCATAACGAAACAGAAGAATTTCCCTCTCTCTAGGAGTCAACACCTCTCCCAAAAGAATTCTGAGCTTTTTGACATTTTCATTTAATTCCAGCCGATCCGCGACGTCCATCTGTCCCTGCTCAATAACGTCCATCAGCTGAATTTCATTGCCCTCTTTATCCTGTCCGATGGATTCAAAAAGCGACACCTCGCGCGAAGTCTTTTTCTTGCTGCGAAGAAGCATCAGAATCTCATTGTCGATGCATCTGCAAGCATAGGTGGCAAGCCTGCCCTTTCCTTCATCGAAGCTGTTGATGGCCTTAATCAGTCCAATGGTTCCGATGGATAAAAGGTCTTCTGGCTCCTCCTCGGCAATCTGGTATTTCTTTATGACGTGAGCCACCAGTCTCAAATTTCGTTCAATAAGCATTTCCCTTGCGGCATTTGCCTCCTCGGGATTTCCCTCCCGCAAAAGGCGCAGCTGCTTCGCTTCTTCCTCCGGTGTCAATGGATGCTGAAAGGTTTGCAACATTGCCTCCCGCACGTTCACCGAAACGGCCTTCGTTACGATAGTATACGCAGGGACAAATTTGAGGTTGCAAGTCCTTATAGCAAGAACTGCGCGGAGACATAATTTCCAAGATCCAGACCCTTTGCGGACAATCGAATTGCTTCGCCGTCATCCGTCAATAGCCCATCCGCGACATTCTTTTGAATCACTTTACTCCAATAGGCATCCACGCTTTCGCCAAAGCATTGTTCAAATTCCTTTCGTGATACGCCTCGTATGGTGCGCAGCCCAAGGAATACAAACTCCTCCATCTGCTCCTCGCGGCTTAATGGCTGTTCGCTCCTGCCTGCCAGCGGATCCTCCAAATACTGTTGTAAGTCCGTTTCGTTTGCATATCGCACATTCCCGAGCAGGGAGGCCGCGCCAAGTCCTAATCCTAAATATTCCTTGCGCGTCCAATAGCCAAAATTATGCCTGCAAAGATACCCTTCCTTGGCATAATTCGAAATCTCATATTGCTGATAGCCCGCCTGTGCAAGTCGTTTTCCCGTATAGGCATACATTTCCCGATCTAACTCCTCCGACGGAATCTGGAGCTTTCCCGTGAATTTCCCCTGCGAATTCCACTCGGAAAAGGTCGTTCCCTCCTCCATGATTAGGCTGTAGACGGATAAATGCTCTGGCGGCGGCGTTAATGCTAAAATGTGCTCTAGTGTTTCCCTCCAGGATTTCATGGTCTGTCCAGGCAATGCATTCATCAGATCAATGTTGACATTCGCAAAACCTACCTTTCTAGCAATTCGATAGGTTTCTAAAAACGCTTCATAATCATGAATTCTGCCAAGGAGCTTTAACTCCTCATCGTTCGCTGATTGAAGACCGATGCTTAAGCGATTGACTCCTGCGGTGCGGTATCCCGCGAGCTTTTTTTCTTCATCATGGTTCTGCTCGACCTCAAAACATTCCTTTCCACGATTTGCTTCCCCTTCCATTGGGTTTGCATGAATTGTGCCAGGATTGCACTCCATCGTAATCTCAGCGTCTTTAGAAAAAACAAAAGGCCCTCTTGCCGTATCGAGGATTCTCGAAATCTGCGCAGGCAAAAGCAAGGAGGGCGTTCCCCCGCCAAAAAAGACGCTGGTCACGATCCTCCCTGAATATTCTTTTCCTCTCGTTCGAAGCTCCGTGCAGAGCGCCTGAACATATTTCTCCCGTGTCTCCGCATTATGCACCGCCGAGAGGAAATCACAATAATGACATTTTCGCACGCAAAATGGTACGTGCAGATAAAGCATCAGCTCGTCCATCATTTTATCAATCCCTGTCATCCAGCTTAAGAACACTCATGAATGCCTTCTGAGGAATTTCTACGTTGCCGACCTGACGCATGCGCTTCTTACCTTCCTTCTGCTTTTCCAGAAGCTTTTTCTTACGGGTAATGTCACCGCCATAGCATTTTGCCAGCACGTCCTTACGCATAGCCTTCACGGTCTCTCTTGCAATGATCTTGCCGCCAACGGCTGCCTGAATCGGAATCTCGAACAGGTGCCTCGGGATTTCATCCTTCAGCTTCTCACACATCTTTCTGCCGCGCTCATACGCGGAATCCGCATGCACGATAAAGCTCAGTGCATCCACTTCCTCATGGTTGATTAAAATATCAAGCTTTACAAGCTTTGAGGTCTCATAGCCCTTGATGTCATAGTCAAAGGAGGCATAGCCCCTGGACCTCGACTTCAATGCATCAAAGAAGTCATAAATGATCTCGTTCAAAGGTAATTCATATTTCAAAAGGGCTCTCGTGCCCTCGATGTACTCCATGCCAAGATAGCGTCCGCGTCTCTCCTGACAAAGCTCCATAATGGAACCAATAAATTCGCTGGTCACCATGATTTCCGCGCTGACAATCGGCTCCTCCATGTAGTCAATCTCCGAAGGATCGGGCAGATTGGAGGGATTTGTTAATTCAATGCAATCTCCGTTGGTCTTATGCACCTTGTAGACAACGCCAGGTGCCGTCGTCACGAGATCAAGGTTATACTCTCGCTCCAGGCGCTCCTGAATAATCTCCAAATGAAGTAATCCCAAGAAACCACAACGGAAACCAAAGCCAAGTGCAATCGAGGTCTCTGGCTCATAGAACAGCGAAGCATCGTTTAGCTGCAGCTTCTCCAGGGCATCACGCAAATCAGGATACTTCGCTCCATCTGCGGGGTAGACACCACAATACACCATGGAAAGCACTTTTTTATAACCAGGAAGCGGCTCCGCGCAGGGATTCTTTGCATCCGTCACGGTATCGCCCACCGCCGTATCCTTTACGTTTTTAATGGAGGCCGTAATATAGCCAACCATGCCAGCAGAAAGCTCGTCGCAGGGAATAAACTGGCCTGCACCAAAATATCCTACCTCAACGACCTCCTCTCGTGCTCCCGTCGCCATCATCAGGATTTCCGTTCCCTTTTTCACGGTACCTTCCATAATGCGACAGAACACAATGACGCCCTTATAGGAATCATATACGCAGTCGAAAATCAGCGCCTGTAAAGGAGCCGCCGCATTGCCCTTGGGCGCAGGAATTTTTTGTACAATCTGCTCCAGCACGTCCTCAATGCCGATGCCATTCTTTGCAGAAATCAGCGGCGCATCCTGTGCCTCAATGCCGATGACATCCTCGATTTCCTCAATGACTCTCTGGGGCTGTGCGCTGGGCAGGTCGATCTTATTGATGACGGGAAAGACGTCCAGGTCATGATCCAGCGCAAGATAAACATTGGCCAGCGTCTGCGCCTCAATGCCCTGTGCCGCGTCCACGACCAAGATGGCTCCGTCGCATGCCGCAAGGGATCTGCTGACCTCATAATTAAAGTCTACATGACCAGGAGTGTCAATCAGGTTAAAGATGTATTCCTCGCCGTTTTTCGCCTTATATACGGTGCGTACCGCCTGCGCCTTGATGGTAATGCCTCGTTCACGCTCCAAATCCATGTTGTCCAAGACCTGAGCCTGCATCTCACGGCTGGTGAGTAGCCCCGTCTGCTCAATAATGCGGTCTGCCAAAGTGGATTTACCATGGTCAATATGCGCTACGATACAAAAATTACGAATTTTCGACTGATCGATCTGGGACATGTTCAAAACCTCATTTTTCCGTTAGTCATTCTGAATGTTACTTGAACTTTTATTTTAACAGAAAAAGAATGGATTGTCCATAGTTTTCAAGGTTAGGGGTCTGTCCCCTGCTCCCGTCCTGACAGCACGAGGTCCAGAAGGCTCGCCAAGGGCTCACAGGCATTGATTGCCTCCTCGAAGGTATTGTTTTGTGCCCCCAGCTCAATCAGGAGCGTTTTGGGGCAAATATGCATGTTATAGCGGTATCCCTTGAGGTAGATCTTTCGGGTCAAATTAGGATAATACTCCTGTGCTGCCTTTTCGAGCTGAAAGGATAACGCCAGATTCTCCTCCAAATAGGGATTTGCCAGATATTCCAGCTCTCCCGTCTTTCGCGTTCTGCTGATGCCGTTGAAGAACATGAAGCGCGCCGTCTGTTTTCCGTCAATCTCGGTAATGAGGTGCACGTTTTTCGGCATCTCATCCCTATGTAAATCAATGACGACCTGAATGGATGGATTCTCCGAAAGGATTCGCTCCACCTCTGGCAATGCCCTGGAATAGGCTCCGTTTCGCGATGGCAGGTCATAGGTGCCCGTATGATGCAACACCTGATATCCATAACGCTCCGTAAGGATTCTCGTCAGCTCGTCTCCAACGCCCACCACGGTCTGTCCTGCATTGCCTGGCTCCGAGTCTGCAAAGGCCTCCTGAGAGTGTGTGTGATAGATTAAAATCTGCGGCCCCTCCGTAGCTTTATCAATGCGCATGTCCTTCGCCAAAAAACGCTCCGCATCCAAAAGAGACGCATCTGCCATGGTCGTTGAATCTATCACATAAAAATTCTTCACAAGCTCTGCATAGGTATTCATGCTTTCCGCAGAAATAGCGCGCACCTTCTCTGGTAAAAGCATAGTCTGGTAAAGCTCTGTTTGAATTGCTTCCCCTTTGTCCAACTCCATCTGACCCAACTCTTCCTGATCTATCTCAGCCTTCCCCAAATCCCCCTGCCCAGATGTCGATTGTCCAAGTTCCGTTGGATCCAGGCCATTCTGTTCAGACATTATTTGGTCTAACATATTTTCCTTATCCTCTATTCCATTTGCTCCATCTCCCAAGTTCTCTCCCTTGGGGAAGGTTGCATTCTCTTCCTTTCCACCAAACGCCGCATATGTCGCGTTTTCCCGATCCACCTCCATCATCGGATTCTTTTGGCTCGGCTGATCCGACAAAGCATCCGTCTCTCCCTCCGCAGGAGTCTTCCCATGGGGCTCATCATGACTCACGTCAGAAAAAAGCCCGTCCAAATCCATGGTTATGACAGGAGCCAAAAACGATAACAAATCTTCCTCCAGCCATTCCATCGGTTCTATGCTCCGCAGACTCAAGCTTGGTGCCATGGTTTCCTCTGCACTTCTTAGAAGCATCGCCTGAAAACAACCAACTACGCTTTCCTTACCTCGTGCTTCCCAGCGTTTCAAAGCCTCCTCAGTCACCCTGTGCATCGCCCAAATACACAGAAGTACCGCCAGTAAAAAGAGTCCTAGTCTGACCTTTTTCCTTTCCATGTTTCTCCCGCCCCGCGATGCTCTTTTCATTCTATGACGAGCGTTCTCCATTTATGCTTTCGCTGTCTTTGCCCCATCCTCCTTGAGCGCGACATTGATTCCCTCCGAAATCGTATAGCTCATGCGTTTAATAACCTCATCCACGTCCTTTCCCGTCATATACATGTTTCGCAGCTCAGCCAATGCGCTTCTTCGAAAAACAGTCTCCGTCCCAAGAAAATGCTCCATGGCATCTCCAACGATGGTCGCTGCATCAACAACGGTGGGTACGCCAACCGCAATCACGGGCACGCCAAGACTTTCCATGGTTAGGGCATTTCTATGATTACCAACGCCAGATCCTGGCTGAATTCCCGTGTTGGTGATCTGAATGGTCCGATTCAGACGTTTTGTGCTTCTCGCCGCGAGGGCATCCACGACAATGACTAGGTCTGGCTGCGTCTCACGAACGACACCGCCAATAATTTCTGCCGTCTCCATTCCCGTTTTTGCCATGACGCCAGGCTCCAGACAGCTGATCAGCCGAGCATACTCCCCGCCAACGGCAGCTTTCCCATAAAGCCTTACCATGTGCCTTGTGACAAACAGATTATCCAGTACCTGCGGACCTAAGGCATCCGCCGTCACGTCCCTATTGCCTAAGCCAACAACCAAGATGGAGCCTTCTTGAACATCTATTTCTTCAGACATCAATCCCCGTAATTCCTCCGCAAAGCACAGGGAAATTTCGCGATGATAGCCTTCATCCGGCTCTCCCAACGCCTCCGCCTCCATGGTGACATAAATTCCGATTGGCTTTCCTAACCTACTGGCAGCATTCTTGGTGTCCACGTACACCTTTGTCACGCATACCCCCGCCTCTTCATATTCATATTCCTCCGTCCGTACGCCGCGCAGGTTCTCCCCCGCATTGACCACGCTTTCCCTTGCTTCCAGCGCCAAATCCGTCCTTACGTCACTCGAATTCATGCCTGTTTCCTTCTCGACCTCTCTTCCTAAAGAATTATCCCTATTTTTTGCAAATTTTTCTAATTTATGTATTGACAAAAACAAAATAATTACCTAAACTACAAGAGTATGTTTGCATTAGTCCTCCGTGTCTGGCTATGTAAACAATTTCGAAACATATGTTTAATTATCAAATGGAGGTATACTACATTGGCTAATATTAAGTCCGCAAAGAAGAGAATTTCCGTAGCGCGCGTAAATGCTGAGAGAAACAAGGCTATCAGATCTGGCGTTAAGACCGCAATCAAGAAGGTGTTCGCTGCTATCGAGGCTGGTGACAAGGAGGCTGCAAAGGCTGAGCTTGCTTCCGCTACCAAGGTGATCGAGATGGCTGGTTCCAAGGGCGTTTATCACAAGAACAACATTGCTAGAAAAGTAGCTCGCATCAGCAAGGCAGTTAACGAGATGGCATAATTGCCATTCGCATTTGAATGAAACCATAAAAAAAGCATCCATGCCGTCACGTGGATGCTTTTCTTATATCTAATTTTTCGATTGATTATCTTCTGTGTCCGCCACCGCCATGGCTAAAGCCACCGCTGCTGGTGTGATGTCCATAGCTTCCGCCGCCACCGCTTCTGGAGCTGCTGCTCGTCTCTATCTTCACCTTCGATACACTCTTGCGGATAAAATCATCCCTCTGGGCATTCATGTTGGCCTTGCCGCCAGGCACATAGGTCATGGGAGTCGTCGTATCCTTTCCAGGCGCCTGCTTCATGTTTGCGCCTGCATAGATCGCTGCAATGATGGTAGGAACAATCAGCACTACTGCCCAAGGAATCTGGATGGGTTCACTTGCGCCATCCGTTTTTCCATAATGTGCAATCTTCTTAATGGCTCTTGCATATGCTTCATAGGCACTAATATCAAGACCTGCATCCAAGGCATCCCAAACGGCATTCTCTTCGCTCGGTCCAATGGCATATTCCAGCTTACCTGAGGTAGATAACCATGCCCCTGCCTGGCTATCGGACTGCCCTGCATGATACCAGTTATCGACCAAAACTGCACCGTCTCCATGAGGCTGATCATATCCAAAGGCATTCTGGTCATAAAAATCATCGGCCAAATTTACCATGGTGTTCGTCCACTCGGAGTCGCTGACGCCAACCGCCTGATCAATGGTAACCAGAACCAGGTCACATTCCGATTGCACTTCATATTTAGCAATCAGCTCCTCCAGCTTCTGCTCCTCAGAGGATGTCAGCACCTCAGCGAAATCATAAACCCTCTGTGAGGGAGCCTGCGAGTTATTGCGTTCATTCGCAGTCACAACTTCCTCCTTGTGCGTCAGCTTCATGACACCAAAGATCAGTACCGCAATGGCCGCTATAATCATCCATACGCTAAAATACTTAAAATATCTTTTTCGTTCTTCTTTTTTGAAATCGTAATCCATGACGCCACCCCTCCTACATCAATCCTAAGATTCCTTTGACGGCTACAAAGATCACCGTCAACAAACCCCACAACGTCAGGGTATACGCCCAAACCTTTCCCTTGGAAAGCGGGGCCGTTCCAATAATCTTTCCCGTTTCTCCATTGACGTAAAAAGGATAATCTTGATTCTTATACTGATAAATATATTGCCATACAGGCATCAAACCATATGCCGTGCTACGGCTTAAAATGCGAACATTCTCGTTCTTTTTGATCAAGGTATTATATCCAGAAATGCTGTTTCGAAGAATGGCGGAAGCATCCCCCTCCATCTTCAGCTTCGCGCGATTCTCCACCTCCTCAGCAGGCATATTATAATACTCTGCGTTGAAGCCAGAAAGATATTCTGGCGTAAAATCCTTTAATTTTGAATAATCATACGGCTCCATTAAGTCCATGATCGAATCATTCATCTTGATGGATGCATCCGCAGGAAGCTTCTCAAAGGGAATGTTCATGTCACGTACTACTGAATAATAGGAGGTTTCAGTATAACGATAGCTTCCACTCGTCCAAGAGCGCACCTTGGTACCCTCGCCCTCATAGACTGCATTGGTCTGATAATCATAGAACCAGAACGGTACGTAAATGCCCTTCATGCTGTCCAGGCGTGCCTCGGAAAGAAAATCGGAAGGAGCAAAGGTATATTTCTTAAAACGATCACGGATCATGCCCTTAACCTTTTCCTTACCCAGCTCAAAGGGAATCACAAATTTAGGAAGATATTCTCCCTCCACTCTCTCATTAAAAATCACGGAATTATCGCAATAGGGACACTTCATGGCGCTGTCATACTGTTCTACAGGTATGGTACCACCACACTCTGGACAGACCTCAAGACCATAGGTCGTCTCCTTGTCCTTACGCGCATAGCTGTTTTCGCTCTCACAATACGGACAGACCATCATTTTCTTTTCAGGACTGTAAACCGCGTTTCCTCCACAATTCTTACACTTGAAGATCATGCCATCATCCCCCAAATGAAATAGTTTTCTTTAGAGCTTGCGCCAGGCGATTCGCCCACGCCATCTATGATTATATCAAAAAGTTTACGGTTCTCATAGAGGTTTTTAAAAAAATATAAGGAGTTTTCGTTTGGGTAAGCGAAAACTCCTTAGTTTATGTCTGTCACTTTCGGGAGCCATGCTCCCGCGGGCAACACTTATTTGTTGTAATTTACGATCTTGCCGAAATCGGGCTTCAGGGAAGCGCCGCCTACCAGACCGCCATCAATGTCTGCCTGTGCAAACAGCTCAGGTGCGCTGGATGCAGATACGGAACCGCCGTACTGAATGCGGATGGCAGTAGCCGTTGCATCATCATAAATCTCAGCGATGCAATCACGAATGGCCTTGCAAACCTCCTGTGCCTGCTCGGTGGTAGCAACCTTACCAGTACCGATCGCCCAGATGGGCTCATAAGCGATAACGGCTGTAGCTGCCTGCTCTGCGGTCACGTTCAAGAAAGCGATCTTGATCTGTTGACGAATCCAGTCAATCGTAATTCCCTGCTCTCTCTGCTTTAAGGACTCGCCGCAGCAGATGATCGGGGTTAAGCCATGCTCAAACGCCTTCAGGATCTTCTTGTTTACGGTCTCATCGGTCTCTGCAAAATACTCTCTTCTCTCGGAATGTCCGATGATCACATACTTAACGCCTGCATCAACCAGCATTGCGGGAGAAATCTCGCCAGTAAAAGCACCCTTCTCCTCGAAATACATGTTCTCAGCACCAATGTTAATATTGGTTCCCTTTGCAGCTTCCATTGCAGGAATGATATCAATTGCAGGTACGCAGAATACTACATCTACGTCATCATTCACTACGAGGGGCTTCAAGGTATTTACCAGAGCAACTGCCTCACTGGGAGTCATGTTCATCTTCCAGTTGCCTGCGATAATTTTCTTTCTTGCCATATTATCCTCCATATCTTATTTCGGGCTGCCACTGATTCGCGACAGCCCGAAACAAAGCTCTTATGATTTATTTGTCGTCTGCAGCTGCAACGCCAGGAAGTACCTTGCCCTCAAGGAACTCAAGGGAAGCACCGCCACCAGTGGAGATGTGGCTCATCTTGTCGCCAAAGCCAAGGTTGTTAACTGCGGATGCGGAATCGCCACCGCCGATGATCGTGGTTGCATCGGTCTCAGCAAGAGCCTTTGCCACTGCGATGGTACCAGCTGCCAGGGTAGGATTCTCGAATACGCCCATAGGTCCGTTCCAAACAACGGTTTTAGCGCTCTTTACAGCCTCAGCATACAGAGCAGCTGTCTTAGGTCCGATATCGCAACCCTCTCTGTCTGCAGGCATATTAGCAACGTCAAAAACCTGGGTCTCAACAGGAGCATCGATGGGGTTAGGGAACTCTGCGATGGTAACGGAGTCAACGGGAAGAAGCAGCTTCTTGCCAAGCTTCTTTGCCTTCTCCATCATCTCCTTGCAGTACTCGATCTTCTCGTTGTCAACTAAGGACTTACCAATTTCATAGCCCTGTGCCTTTAAGAAGGTGTAAGCCATGCCGCCACCGATGATCAGGGTATCGCACTTCTCAAGCAGGTTAGAGATAACGTTCAGCTTGTCAGCAACCTTTGCGCCGCCGAGGATGGCTACGAAAGGACGAACAGGATTCTCAACTGCATTGCCAAGGAAGTCGATTTCCTTCTGCATCAAATAACCAACAACGTTCTCGCCGCCCTTTGCGGTGATGAACTTGGTAACGCCTTCCACGGAAGCATGTGCTCTATGAGAAGAACCGAATGCGTCACAAACATACAGATCAGCAAGATCAGCCAATTCCTTGGAGAACTCCTCTCCGTTCTTGGTCTCTTCCTTGCCGCGGAAACGAGTGTTCTGAAGCAGTACAACGTCGCCTTCCTTCATATTCTCTACGGCCTTGGTAGCTGCTTCGCCGGTTACGTTGTAATCAGCTACGAAAACAACCTCCTTGCCAAGCTTCTCGGAAAGTCTCTTTGCAACGGGTGCAAGGGACTCCTTTTCATTAGGGCCGTCCTTTACCTTTCCAAGATGGGAGCAAAGGATTACCTTGCCGCCGTCATTGATCAACTTCTTGATGGTAGGAAGCGCTGCAACGATACGGGTCTCGTCAGTGATCACGCCATCCTTCAGGGGAACGTTGAAGTCACATCTTACGAGAACGCGCTTGCCCTTTGCATTAATGTCGTCTACGGATTTCTTGTTTAAGCTCATTTTGGGAACCTCCATTTTTTATTTAAAGTGTTAAGGGGCCCGGTCCATAAGACCGGACCCCTAAGGTCTCTTCTTTGATAACTCTTAGTTCAGCTCAGCGAAGTACTTAATGGTACGAACCATCTGGCTGGTGTAGGAGTTCTCGTTGTCATACCATGAAACAACCTGTACCTGATAGCAACCATCAGCGATCTTGGAAACCATGGTCTGGGTTGCATCGAACAGAGAGCCGTATCTCATGCCGATAACGTCGGAAGATACGATCTGATCCTCGTTGTAACCGAAGGACTCGGAAGCAGCAGCCTTCATTGCGGCATTGATGCCTTCCTTTGTTACGTCATTACCGGTAACTACTGCGGTAAGGATGGTGGTGGAACCGGTAGGAACGGGAACACGCTGTGCGGAACCGATCAGCTTGCCGTTCAGCTCAGGGATAACAAGGCCGATTGCCTTTGCAGCGCCGGTGCTGTTAGGAACGATGTTAGCAGCGCCTGCACGAGCACGACGAAGGTCACCCTTTCTGTGAGGACCGTCAAGAATCATCTGGTCACCGGTATATGCATGGATGGTGCTCATGATACCGCTCTGGATGGGAGCGTAATCGTTCAGAGCCTTAGCCATAGGTGCAAGGCAGTTGGTGGTGCAGGATGCAGCGGAAATGATCTGATCGTCAGCGGTCAGGGTCTTCTCGTTTACGGAGAATACGATGGTCTTCAGATCGTTACCAGCGGGTGCGGAAATAACAACCTTCTTTGCGCCTGCCTCGATGTGAGCCATGCTCTTCTCCTTGGAGCAGTAGAAACCAGTACACTCAAGAACAACGTCTACGCCGATCTCTCCCCAAGGAAGCTCGTTAGCCTTAGCCATAGCGTAGATCTTCAGGGTCTTACCATCAACGGTAAGGGTGCCTGCTTCATCATCAGCGGTTACGGTGTGAAGATTCTCACCGATCTTTCCGCAATATCCGCCCTGTGCGGTATCATACTTCAGAAGCTGAGCAAGCATGGAGGGCTTGGTAAGATCGTTGATTGCAACAACCTCATAACCAGGTGCTCCGAACATCTGTCTGAAAGCCAGACGACCAATACGGCCAAAACCATTAATCGCAACTTTTACTGCCATTTTAGATTCCTCCTAAAATTTAATTTATTTCTTTTGACAATTTTCAGGGTTTCGGCATAACCTGTCCTTCTTAGATTGTCAAAATTTTATCAGCAAACTTATTTTACTTGATTCCCATTGAAAATTCAAGAGATAAAGACAAAATAATTTCCAATTCTGAAAAAATTTACCGTTTGTTTATATTTTGGATGTTTTTTCTCTAAAAATCTGCTATAGTAACCATATTAACCTCACTGCCGCCCCCTTGTGCCGCGCGAAAAATGGGCAGTGACCTACAAAAATTGACGAAAAGGAGGACTTGAGCCATGCCGATCTTAGCAGACTGCCATCTTCACAGCCATCATTCCGGAGATTCGGACTGTCCCATGGAACGCATCATTGAGCGCGCCATCGGGCTTGGCCTGAAAACGATTTGCTTTACCGAACATAACGATTTTAATTATCCCGATTCACCTGACGGAGATCCAGGTTCCATCTTTCTGCTGAATGCGGATTCTTATCTCTACGAGCTGATCCAGCTAAAGGAGAAATATGCGGATCAAATTCAGGTGCTGTTTGGCGTGGAGCTCGGTCTCCAACCGGAATGCTTTCGCCAAAATGCCGTCTTTGCGAAAAGCTACGATTTCGATTTTATCATTGGCTCCTCTCATGTCTGTCACGGAAAGGATCCGTATTACCCAAACTTTTTCGAAGGCCGCACTGAGGAGGAAGCTTTTCGAGAATACTTCGAGTCCATTTTGGAGAATATAAAGAAATTTCAGAATTTCGACGTGTACGGCCATCTGGATTATGTTGTGCGCTATGGTCCAAATGGTGATCGCGACTATAGCTACGAAGGCTACAAAGACGTGATCGATCCCATTCTGACAACGCTTCTCGAAAAAGGAAAAGGCCTTGAGCTCAATACCAAAGGCCTTGCCCGAGGTAAAGATTTTCATCCCTGCCGGGGGATTCTTAAGCGCTACCGCGAGCTTGGCGGCGAGATAATCACGATCGGAAGCGATTCACACGACGAGAAGTTTGTCGGTGCCTCCTTCGACCGTGCCGCCGAGACTTTGAAGGAATGTGGCTTCAAATATTATTGCGTCTTTGAAAAACGTGTGCCCCAGTTCATCAAGCTAAATTAATCCATCCACTTCTTTTTTAGATCAAAAAAATCAGGGAAGGTTACGCTTATGCGAAGCCTTCCCTTCAAAAAGCTTTAAGCCGTGCCGATCAATCCTGTCAGCTTCTACAAAATGGTACCTCCGCCAAGCACGTGGTCCCCGTCATAAAAAACGACTGCCTGGCCTGGCGTAGCCGCCCTGACCTTTGCCTCAAAACGGCATTCCACAAGATCTTCTCCCACTTTTTCAATCGTACAATACTCTCCCCCGTGATTATAGCGAATCTTGGCCTTTACGCGCATGGGCTCCTTAAGATCCTCAATGGACATGAAATTGAGCTTGTTACATAATACGCGATCTACAAAAAGCTCCTCATTTTCTCCAATCACAACCTCATTCGTCTCTGGACGAATCTCCGTCACAAACACGCGATGTCCCATGGGAAGCTCTAACCCGCGGCGCTGCCCGATGGTATAGTGCGTGATCCCCTTATGCCTGCCCAAAACCACTCCGTCCGGAGTGACAAAATTACCAGCCCCAGGGACGCGCTCTCCTGCCGTCCTCTCAATAAAGGCCGCATAATCATCTCCCGGCACAAAACAGATCTCCTGACTGTCAGGCTTGTTTGCGACGGGGAGTCCTGACTTCGCTGCAATCTCACGAATGGTTGTCTTTTCATATTCACCAACCGGCATCAATGTATGCGCAAGCTGCTCCTGCGTCAAATTATACAAGGCATAGGTCTGATCCTTCGTTGCCGTCACGGAATTTCGGATACAATACCTTCCATTCGAAAGCTGAAGAATCCTCGCATAATGTCCCGTCGCAATGTACTGTGCACCAAGCTCCAAGCTTCTTTGTAACAACGCCTCCCATTTAACCTTTCGGTTACACAGGATACAGGGATTCGGCGTTCTTCCGCAAAGATACTCCTCCGTAAAGACGTCGATGACCTCTCGCTGAAAGACCTCCTTGAAATTCATGACATAATAGGGGATGTCAAGCACCTGAGCGACCCTTCTGGCATCCTCCACGGCAGAAGCGCCGCAACATCCGCCATTTTCCTGGATGCGACAGGAATTCTCGTCCTGCCAAATTTGCATGGTTACGCCAATCACGTCATAGCCCTGCTCCTTCAATAGCAACGCCGCCACGGAGGAATCCACGCCGCCAGACATGCCAACGACCACCTTTGGCTTTTCTTTTTTCACTTGCATGATTGGCAGCTTTTCGCGATATCCCATCATCTTTCGAATGCTGCCAACAATCTCCTTTAAGGCATCCATGGTTTCATCCACTTCTGCCATCGTATTTTCTTCACACAGCGTAAAACGAAGGGAACCCTTCGCTTCCTCAAGACTCCGCCCCATGGCAAGCAGGACATGGGATGGCTCACTGCTGCCGATGGTACAGGCAGACCCACTCGACGCGCAAATGCCTCGCATGTCCAGCTGAATCAAAACAGATTCGCCCTCCACGGGAGGAATGCAGACGCTGACATGTCCCGGCAACCGCTCTGCTCCCTTACCGTTTACCTTTATGTCCGCGATTTCCGTCTCCAGACGCTCCATAAAATGCTTCGAAAGTGCAGCCACCTTCTCCCTTGCCTGCACCATGCCGTTCACGGCAAGCTCAGCCGCCTTGCCAAAGCCGACGATTCCAGCGACATTCTCCGTTCCTGCCCTGCGTCCTCTCTCCTGCGTTCCGCCGTAAATCATCGGGTCAATCCGCAGCTCCTTACGAACATACAAAAGTCCAACACCCTTTGGTCCATGCAGCTTATGAGCGCTCGCGCTCAGCATGTCTATCTTCATGGCGATCACGTCAATCGGCAAATGTCCAAAAGCCTGCACGGCATCGACATGGAATAGAATCCCGTGCCTTCTTGCAATCTCACCAATCTCCGCAATGGGCTGAATCGTACCCACCTCATTATTGGCAAACATGACGCTGATTAAAACCGTATCCTGACAGATCGCATGTTCCACGGCCTGCGCTGAGACACGCCCCTCCTCATCCACGTCAAGATAGGTCACGCGAAAGCCCTTCTTTTCCAAGATATGACAGGCATTTAAGACCGCATGATGCTCGATCTTCGTCGTAATGACATGCTTTCCCTCATGCCCAGCTAGCGCGGAAAAAATTGCCCAGTTATCGCTTTCTGAACCTCCAGAGGTAAAAAAGATCTCCTCAGGCTGTGCGCCAATCAGCTTTGCCACTTGCCTTCTCGCAGCTGCCACGGCTCTTTTTGCATGGCTTCCCAAGGAATAAATCGCGCTGGCATTTCCGTATTCCTCCCGCAAATAGGGAAGCATTTCCTCCAGCACTCTCGGATCTAATTTTGTTGTCGCCGCATGATCAAAATAAATCATAATTCTATGCTCCGTATTTTTGTCTAACCTTCGTTACCGCTTGCTTCTTGTTTTCTTCTCGCAAGCTTCCATTTTAATTCATTCGTAGTATACCATTATTTCTCCCGTTCTTTCAACAGGGACTTTTGCGTATGATTACGATAAGAAGCTTGCTGCCCCATGAAAGAACATTGGATGATGCATATGAATTCCATTCTTGACAGACTAAAAAAAATCACCTGTCGACCACTGATTACAGGAACCTTTATTCTAACTCTGACAGGACTTGTCAGCCGCCTCATCGGCTTTTTCTACCGCATTTATTTATCTCGCCTTTACGGGGAAGAAAACATGGGGATCTATCAGCTGATCAGCCCCGTCATCGCCCTGTCCTTTTCCCTGACCGCTGCAGGCTATCAAACTGCCGTGTCAAAGCTCACGGCGGAGCTTGCGACAAGGCATTCCGACATTAGACACCCTCTGACAAAAAAGCCCTTTTGGGCTGCCCTCACCATATCCCTGCCGTTGTCCCTGCTATGTACCCTGCTGACCTATGTCTTAGCCGAGCCGATTGGCATCTATCTTCTTAAGGATGCCCGCACCATTCACCTGCTTCAAATCATTGCCTTTTCTTTTCCCTTCGTTGGCATCCATGCCTGTATCAACGGATGGTTTTATGGCATGAAAAAAGCAGGGCTACCCTCCCTTGCTCAAATCATCGAGCAGCTCACTCGCGTTGGATGCGTCTTTTTCATAACCTCGGGCGATCTTGCGCGCGGTGAGATCCCCTCCATCAGTACGGCAGTTTTCGGTCTTGCCTTGGGGGAACTTGTCAGCATGTCCGTAGCCATTCTTACATTTCTACCCTTCTTTTCCCAGCGCGCCTCATCCGATATGCGTCACCGACCTCAACCTGCGTCATCTAATATGTTTCAAAAAACCATGTCAGTGCATAATAAAATCTTGTCTCAAAATGGCGTGTCCCCTCAAAGCACGACCTCCACGATTCCATCCATGCCTAAACTGCCTCCTTGTAAATTCTCATGGAACGAAATCTATGGTGGCCTGCTCTCCATGGCCATCCCCTTGACGGCCAACCGCCTGACGCTCACCTTTCTCGGAAGCGCAGAATCCGTCGCCATCCCAGAAATGCTTCGCGTCTATGGTTACACTACAGAGGGCTCCCTCGCTGTCTATGGCGTGCTGACTGGCATGGCACTTCCGCTCATCTTCTTTCCAAATGCCCTGACGGGTTCCATTGCGGTCATGTTGTTGCCCATGATCTCCGAAAACTATTGTCAGCAGAACATGAGGGCAGTGCGGTCTCTCACCTTCCGCACCCTAAAATACTGCCTTACCATGGGAATTGCCTGCCTGATTTGCTTTGTCCTTCTTGGCCCATGGCTGGGGGAGGTCATGTTTCACAGCGCCTTGGCCGGACGATGCATTCGAACACTCGGCTGGATCTGCCCCTTCCTCTATCTCGACGTGACACTCTCCAGCATTCTTCAAGGGTTAGGAAAAGCAGGAACCATCTTTGGAATAAACGTACTGAGTCTCTTAGTGCGTCTCTCCTTTGTCTACCTTGCGATTCCTTTGTTTGGCATCCGCGGTTACCTATGGGGAATGCTTGCAGGGCAGCTGCTATTGACCCTTTTATACGGCATCTGCCTCTATCAATTTTTCAAGCGGCCCTGCACGCAAGATTAACACGAAATGCCGCGGGGCGCTTGGGTTCCTTCCTCGCTACACAAGAAGAACCGCAGGCGTTCCCTGCGGTTCTCATCTTTTTCAATATAGCATGTTTTCGTTACTTTAGCATGGTTTTCAGCTCATCCATGAAGGTGTTGATGTCCTTGAATTCCCGATATACGGAGGCGAATCTGACATATGCCACTTCGTCCAAATCCTTTAGCTTGTTCATCACAAGCTCACCGATGACACGACTCGGGATTTCCTTGTCCTCCAAGCTAAAAATCTCATTTTCCACTTCATTGACAAGATTGGTCAACTGCGTTGCGCTGACAGGACGCTTATGACAGGCACGAAGAACACCTGCTTCAATCTTCTCCCTGTCGTAGGTTTGACGATTGTTGTCCTTCTTGATAATAATCAAGGGAATCGTCTCAATCTTCTCGTAGGTGGTAAATCTCTTTCCGCATTCATCACATTCTCTTCTTCGCCTTATGGAATTGTTGTCTTCTGCGGGTCTGGAATCAATTACGCGGGTATTTTCCTGATTACAATAGGGACACTTCACTTTGGTTCCTCCTTGTCGTAAAATACACATCACCAACTATGATTTTACGCTTTTTCTCAATCAATGTCAACCAGAATAATGTCGGGGCCAATCTGCCGAATGTCCTTCCAACAAATCGAAATCTCAGGATCACATCTCAGGAAGTTAAACAGCTTGCAGCTCCCTGGCACCATGATCTTACAGATGCACCCTTTACACTCATCAAACTCCAGATTGCAAACTCTTCCCAGCTTCCTGCAATCCCTGATATTGATCACGTCCTTATTTTGCAACTCCGAAAATGTCACAGCTCACCCCAAGTGTCCGCTTTGTATCAGTATATGCAATTTCTCGAATTCGTCGCAATCTGAAAGCCACCGTTCATCGTTTTCTCACTGAGAATCGTTTATTCAATTCCTTCCACGCCAGAGCACTTCGGAATCACATTGATGGAGCCATCCTCATTGTAGGTAAACTCTGCCACACATACGCTTCGATGGAACAGGCTTCCTCCAGGAAGCTCTCCCGTATGATAGAATAAATAGGAATGTCCCTTAAAATCACAGACGCCAGGATGGTTCGTAAACACGCCGCCCTCCTCCGTCATCAAAACACCGCCATACTTCCAAGGACCCGTAGGATTATCTGAGGTGGAATATGCAAGATGCTCCTGATGCGTATTTACGGCAAACGCTGCGTATACCATGTAATACAAGCCATTTCTCTTATAGAACCAAGGGCCTTCGCCATAGGTCGTCCCCGTCATGTGACCACCCTTTCCAAAGGCTTCCTCCGTCATGGGGATTCTTTCTACGCCAATCTCCTGGTTATAAGAAATCATGTCCTCATTCAGAAGCACGTAGCGAAGCTCAGGATTTCCAAAGTAGAGATATGCCTGACCGTCGTCATCAATGTAAACGGTCGGATCGATGTCATTCCAATCGCCCTCATCCACGAGCGGATATCCCAGATCCTTGAAGGGGCCTGCTGGATTATCAGAAATACCAACGGCAATGGCCATGCCGCCGCCTGTTTTATGAACCGGACAATACAGATAAAACTTTCCGTTTCTCTCGATTGCCTGGGGTGCCCATGCGCGGTCATCCGCCCACTCGATGTCATCCAGTGAGAAAATCTTTCCGTGATCTGTCCAATTTACCATGTCCTTCGTTGAAAAGCACCGCCAGTCAACCATCGTATAAAAATCGTTGACCAACTGATCCTCGTCATGCGTGGTGTAAAGATACAAGGTGTCTCCATACACCATGGGTGCAGGATCCGCCGTGTAGATTGATGAAACAATCGGATTCTTTCCCATCTTTTTTCCCTGTTCCATAAATAGCCTCCTTAAATGACTTATATTTTAGTATTTCTCATGCAAAATCTTTTCGCCTACTGAAGCCTTCTCGTGCGCTCTGGATGCTCCTCATAGAATTTTCTCTTATCGGCATACATGTTCTGATCCGCAAGGCGAAGAGCCGTTCGAATGTCCTTCTCATCCTCTTCCACATGTCTGCCGATGGCAAAGCTCAAATTCGGATACTTTGAGGAATAAGCGCGAAGCTTAGCAACCTTGGCATCCAGTTCCTCCGCTGATACTCCTCGAAGGATCACGGTAAATTCATCACCGCCTGCCCTATAAATGCAATCCTGATCAAATACGTCATTCAATGCCTTCGCTGCATCCTTTAATAGCCTGTCTCCTGCGCTGTGTCCCATCTCATCATTGACGGTCTTCAGTCCATTCAGGTCGGCAAAAATAACGCCAACACCCTTCTTTTCATTCTGTCCGTGAGACATCTTATCGACAAGATTATTCATTTCATTACGATTGTTAACGCCAGTGAGCATGTCCTTAGAGCTCAGGATCTGTAGTCTTTCCAGAAGCAAATGATTTCCAATCTCAGAGCCCAGGATGAATGTCGTTAGCTCAAACATCTCTTTGATCTTTGGTGCAGATTCAGGATCATAATTGATTGCCCAAATATATCCCAAAAGCTGATCATGATTCTTCAACGGGAACAAAATAATATTATACACACCCGCATTTGTCAGAGATTCATGCCAGACAGGATTTCTCTCCCTTACGACCTCCATGTCATGCTCATTTTTTACAACCAGACAATTGCTGCCTGAAATCGTTCCCTCCCATGATTCCGCAATTTCATAGAATTTATCATCGACATAGGTTTCCATGGGCAAGAGCTTGGAATTTGCCCCAAACGCCTCGCAAAGTACGGAGCATCTTCTCTCCAAGGTATCCACCAGGAACACACAGCAATGATCTGCCTTACACAGCCCCTGAAGGTCCTTAATGACGTCATCCATAGTTGTCTGAAAGTCATTCGTGCCACGAAGCTTGATACAGGTCTCCAGGACCGCAGATGCCAGCTCTCCCGAGACATTTGACATTCTTTCAGAAGATGCCTCAAAATTCATCTCCATCGTATAGGTACAATAGTGAATATTCCCATCCACCCTGGCAACAGGCAGAAACGTCATATTAAACCAAGCAGGGATTCTATCTGGTTTTACGTAGGAATGCAGACACTTTTTCTGGACCGCACTTCGATAGCAGAAATCTTCAAAATTCAAATCCCGCGTAAAATACTTCGTATAAATGCTATTCGGTTCAAATTTATTCGTCAGCATTTGATACCCGCCACCTGGCTGTTCAATTGACAAAATATAAGGCTTGTTTCCTGTCACAATGCGAATTTCCCCGCAAGAGCCATCCTCCAGCGCCTCTACAGAAACAACACAAGTCATAGCGTCCAAACCATCAACTAGCATCTGAAAATCAACCATCCGCTCTTCCTCCATTCTAAGTTCTGTCCTATTTCCGCGCATTCGTCTAAGAAGGGTATAAAACCCCAATATTATTGTAACAAAAGATTCTATTTACCGCTACCCGTTTTGTTACATTTTTTACTCTTTTTTTATTTCACCCAGATGGAATCCCCTTCTCCATTCCTCCATATAACATTGACATCAATCTAAAAACGCATCATAATAAAATTAGAGCATGAGAAAACGATGGATTTAGTCATGACGGGAGGTGATAAAATGATGACATTTCATGGAAAAGGCGTTTACGGCGTAAGCTTGACCTGTCTAAGTAAACCTACGCTTCATCAGAAAAAACACCCCTGAACCTTAT
>SVFO01000038.1 GCA_015056795.1 Lachnospiraceae bacterium | reverse complement strand
TATCGGTGGTGTTCTCAATGATCAGTCTGTTATCGGGAATCATTCCGTATTATTGCGTATATCGAATCTTGGATCAGTTTATTCGTGGCATACTGGAAAAAGATTTTATTCTGCATTGGTGTCTAATCGCTCTGATTGCCTATCTCGTAAAGGTTGTGTGCTTTGGCATATCGACGGGAATTTCACACTATGTTGCTTTTAATGTACTTGAAGGCTTACGACTCAAGGTGGCGGATACCTTTCTCAAAGCCCCGCTGGGTGAAGTGTACGCACACTCGATTGGTGAAATCAAAGGCGTGATCGTTGATAAGATCGAAGATATTGAACCGCCTCTGGCGCATGTGGTTCCAGAGGGAGCTGGACATATCCTGCTTCCCATTGTGTGCTTTGTTGCACTTGCGTTGGTGGATATTCGTGTTGCGCTCGCGGCGCTTTTGGCATTACCGCTGGGCCTCATCTTCATGATGCTGACCTTCAAGATCAGCGGTAAGAATATGACCAAGTACCAGGAAGCAAACGCGCATATGAGCAGCGTGATCGTGGAATACGTGGAAGGAATCGAGGTCATTAAGGCTTTTGGTAAGTCTGGCGTAAGCTATGAAAAATTCGCAGGGGCAATCCGTAATTACAGGGACTTTGTCATTGATTGGCTGGAATCTACTTGGGTGACGATGAAATTGGCATTTGCATTTATGCCGGCAACATTGCTTGGCGTGGTACCGGTGAGCATCCTGTTAGTTGGGAAGGGAAGCATAACGGTTTCTGAAATGGCGCTTGCAGTCATGCTGGCGATGTCCATGGTCATCAGTATGGCGAAAATCGAGATTTTCTCCAATGGCTTGAGACAAATGCAATATACCGTTTTGGAAATACAGAAACTCCTGAACATTAAGAGCTTGCCGGAACCGAAGACGGAACAGAAGCCAGAACATTATTCTATCGAGCTCAAGGACGTACGGTTTACTTATGATGAGGCGAATGGTGAAGTGCTTCATGGGATCAATCTCACGATGAAGGAAGGCGGCTTTACGGCATTGGTAGGACCTAGCGGTGGTGGTAAATCGACTGTGGCGAAGCTGATTGCAAGATTCTGGGACGTGAGCAGTGGAAGCATTAAGATCGGCGGCGTTGACATTAAGAATCTGAATGTGACGACACTGGCGGATATTGTGAGCTTTGTAACGCAGGACAATTTCCTCTTCTCCAGATCATTAATGGAAAACATACGCTTGGGAAATCCGAAGGCCACGGATGAAGAAGTGATCGCGGTTGCGAAAGCTGCTTGTTGCGATGAGTTTATCAGAAAGCTACCGGATGGTTATAACACATCCGCAGGTGAAGCTGGAAAGCGTCTGTCGGGTGGTGAACGCCAGAGAATCGCCATTGCCAGAATGATGCTAAAGAATGCACCGATTGTTATTCTGGATGAAGCAACAGCCTTTACCGATCCGGAGAATGAGACAAAACTACAGGAGTCTATCGCTAATCTGACGAAGGGCAAGACATTGCTAGTGATCGCGCACCGTCTGTCGACAATTAAGAAGGCGGATCAGATTGTGGTGTTAAACAATGGCCAAATTGAGGCGCAGGGAACGCAGGAAGAACTCATGGAAAGATCGCCGTTATATCAAAGAATGTGGCAAGCACATATCGGAGCGAGAAACTGGGCTGCCGGTAGCACGGCGAAGTAAGGGAGGCATAAGAGATGTTTAAAACGGTAAAAAGAATCATAGACTGGTGCGGACATTTTAAGGGGAGTTTGTTCTTGGGTTTTTTGTTTTCGTTTCTGTCCTCTTGGGCCATTGCAGCGCCGGTAGGATATGCGGGATACGTGATTGGCGGGATGATAAAGGAGATTAGCCAAGGAAATTCGATTGATGCGGCACTGGCAGGCAAGAGCTTTCTGGCGATTACTTTGATGGTATTGGCAAGATTTTTATTTGACTATCTGAAAGCACGCTGCCATGAAAAAATCGGTTATGAACTGGTAGCAAGAGACCGCTTAAAGATTGGTGAAGCGCTAAAGCGCGTATCACTTGGATATTTTCAGACAAATGATACCGGTGCTATTTTGAACGCAATCACCACGGGACTGGCGACATTGGAAAACATGGGCATCCGTATGGTGGATGGTTTCATAGGAGGGTATCTGAACTTTTTGTGTATCCTTATTTTCCTTGGAATTGTTTTACCGGAATGTGCATTGATCGCTTTGGGCGGCGTTTTGGTTTCTTTCGTGTTTCTACTGATGATCTCAAAACACAGCAAAGATAATACAAAAGTGCTGAATGCGGAAAATGAAAAACTGACAAGAGCTGCATTGGAGTATACCAGAGGTTTGCCAGTCGTGAAGTCCTTCGGCATGGAAGGCGCATCAGTAAGAGATTTTACGCAGGCTTGTGCAAGTGCAAAAAAGATCGCGTTAAAGATCGAATGGGGATTCATTCCATACAATTGCCTGCATATCTTTGCCTTGAAAGCAGCGAGTGTTTGGATGATCATTTCAGTAATGTATGCTGGAATGGCAGGAAAACTGGAATTGTTTATGGTACTGATTGTTGCCTTCTTGTCGATGTCTATTTTTAACTCCGTAGAGCCGATCGCAGACAGTGCTCACGTTTTATCTGTGATCAATAATGCATTTGATAAGATGGAGATGTTCTCCGATGATCATCTGCTAGATGCGGAAGGAGAGGATATCAAACCGCGCAATTATGATATCTCTTTCCGTAACGTAGAGTTTTCCTACTCTGACGCAAACAAGGCGGAAGACAGAAAAGTATTAAAGGATGTTACTTTTGACATCTCGCAGGGATCGACCACAGCGATCGTCGGTCCTTCCGGAAGCGGTAAGACGACGATCTGTAATTTGATCGCCAGATTCTATGACGTGTCGAAGGGTGAGATCGCCCTTGGCGGAGTAGACGTAAGGAAATATAGTCTGGACAGTCTGTTATCCAACATATCCATGGTATTCCAGAATGTATATCTGTTCAACGATACGATCAGGGCCAATATCTGCTTTGGGCGTGACAACGTAACGGAAGAGGAAATGATCGAGGCGGCAAAAAAAGCGCGCTGTCATGATTTTATTATGGAATTGCCCAACGGTTACAATACCGTGATCGGTGAAGGCGGTGGAACGCTTTCCGGTGGGCAAAAGCAGCGTGTCTCCATCGCAAGGGCAATCCTAAAGAATTCTCCGATCATCATCCTGGATGAATCGACGGCAAGTATCGATCCGGAGAATGAGCATCTGATCCAGGGAGCGCTGACGGAACTGTCGAAGGGGAAGACCGTGATCATCATAGCGCATAGGTTAGCAACGATTGAGGCTGCAGACCAGATCCTTGTTGTGGATGACGGTCGGATCGTGGAGAAAGGAAGACATGATGAATTGGTGCAGTTAGGCGGAAAATATGCAAGCTTTGTGAACATCCGAAAGCAGGCAGAGAATTGGCAGATCATGTAGCGATAGCTCATGAAACACTGGTACGAAAAATTTCTCCTGGTTTGCATTTGACAAATTCCATGAGTTAGTGTATATTAGCATGATAGTTAGAATGGTCTAACCAATGATGCGGATTGTATTTCTATCGGTATTTTTACGGCAATTTGGTATGTAGTAGAATTTGCATTCGGCATGCTGGGATATATTCATCCCTATATCGTGGTGGCTTACGTGGTGATGCTGCCGCTGGCCTGATTGCAATCATCATGTTTGTAACGGGATCATCGAAACGGATGGCAATGAGTATCAGGGGAAAGAGCGTTTAAAAATCTGCTATATGGTCAGGCAAGATGTCAACCATCAGCTGTTTACGGATAGTGTGGAAGCGGAAGTATTGCTTTCGATGGAGAAAAGAAGATAAGAAACGCTGTGATCAGATTCTTGATAGCCTCGGCATATTGGAGTTCCAAGAAAAGCATCCAATGGCGTTATCCGGCGGACAGAAACGCATGATCCGGAACTGATCGAACTGTGCTGTGATTACGTGCTGTGTATTGAAAACGGAAGAGCAGGGTATTTGAGGCGGGTTGAGTCGCATTAACAGAGGTAAGAGAGTTAGGAGCGAGCCATTGTGAAGTACAAAGATTTTAACATAAAAGAACACGGCTTTGTAGGACACATGGCAGAGCCTGATACTGGAAGTGACAGGGCTGTAATCATTGTCATGGGTGGTGAGCAGAGTTTACTTCCAGGCATAAAGTTTGCAGAGAGATTTGCGGATTATGGAATCACGGGGCTTTCCGTCTCTTTGTTTGGAGCTGAGGGACTGCCTAATTCACCAAATCAGATTCCGGTAGACATGTTTCTGCCCGCAGTCAGATTCCTGCGAGAACAGAACGGAATACAGCATATTAGCATCTATGGGCAATCCATGGGATCGATCTTTGCGGTGCTTGCAGCACAGTATATAGGCGGTTTTGAAAATCTGATCATGGTAAGTCCTACGCACGTACCTTTTGAGGGAACGCTGAAGGATAAAAAGACCATGACAGGCAGAAGTGTGGCAACTTGGAAAGGGAAGGACATTCCTTTTGTCACCGCTGATTTTTCAAAGGTCAAAGCTGGAAAATATCAAAGACATCCGGATGCAAAATGCAAAGTCACGGGCATGTGGGTTGCCTATCATGATGCATATACAGACATAGATAAGGTAAACGCGGCAAAGCTACATGTTGAAAAAACATCAGCGAGAGTTTTACTGATTGCCGGAGACGAGGATGAGGCATGGCCTGCGGAATACTCCATCAAGGTGATTGAAAAAGATCTTAAGGACAAGGGCTATGATAAGGACGTCAAGGTGATTGTATATCCTCACGGAAGCCATTTGAATGGACTTATGCCAAACAGGGAACGCGAGAAGAAATTGTATCGCATGATTCCGCTCATTGGTCTTATGTATAAGACATTCGGCAGGTATCGGAAAGAAAATCTCTCCTATTTTGAGCAATCTGAGAAGGAGATTATTGAGTGGGTAAAGGCCTTATAGGTTGCTTAATTGCACAGTAAATCCACAATTTGTCCAATCAGGGAATCGATCATGGCATGATAGTTCTCTTTGATAAAGACATTCTTTGTGGCGAGACAGACGGCTATGAGTTTCATATAGTTGCAGGCAAGCATCCAGCCGGGATTTTCCGCAGGGCATTCAAGTAATGAAATGAGCATATGCATGGTCTTGCGGTCATTATCTTTGTCTTCAATATACTTTTCTGACCAAGAGGAGATTAAGCGTTTCTTTTCTATTTCGGATAGGAATGCGAACACATTGGGGTTTTCTGCTGACAACCATTTTAGGTAGTCGCGCAGGGAATCCCTTGTTAGTTTGCCGGAATCATTCAGATAAGATTGGAGTTTCGCCTTAGCACGAGTTCGCTCATGAATCCTGCCTGTGATTGTATCAACGGATGCCAAGCTTAAGAAGGACAAATATGAACATATAGGAATGACGCTTGTAAATACAAGAACGCTTGGAGAGAAGAGTTTTATGTATGATCTAGTGAGAGAAAATAAAGCTTGACAGATGAATGCAAAGCTGATAATATAATTACCGATAAATGGATTATCGGTATTGCGGAGAAAGGAAAAATATGTCGGTACGAGATGAAAGCATAGATCCGCGATTGCTGGAAAGTGCTCGCAAGGAATTCATGGAGCATGGATTCTTAAAGGCTGAACTGAAAACAATCTGTGACAATGCGGGTGTTACCACGGGAGCGGTATATAAGCGATATAAGGGGAAAGAGGAGCTGTTCTGCGCAGTGGTGAAGGATACTGCTGATACCCTTGATGATTTTGTGTCATTGCGTACGCAATTGGAGTTCTCTAGCATGACTGATAAGGAAGTCCGAGAGACATGGATCATGAACGAAAGATTCATGTTAGATTTGTTTCGGATGCTTTGGAAGATTCGAAGCGATTTCGTTCTGTTACTGGAAAAATCAGCTGGAACCGCTTATGAAAATTATGGACATGATTTTGCACTTCGTATGACCAAGGCCTATATGCAATATTATCTCGAAGCGAAAAAACGTGGGCTGGCACAAGCTAATATTTCAAGGGAGGAGATGCATGTCCTGTGCACTTCATTTTGGACTGCAATCTATGAACCGTTTGTCCATAAAATGACCTGGAAAGAGATTGAAGCGCATTGTAAGGTTATGTGCAGATTCTATGACTGGACCAAGGCGTTTGATATGAATTAAAATATTAGCCGTCAAATGACGGCTAAAAAAACGGGCAGAGGTTAGAACAAACTAACCATGGCTCGCATAACGGAGGACACGAAAAATGTTTAAGAGAGTGAAACCCTACATCGGGGAGTACAAAAAGTACACCATATGGGCAACAATCCTGATGTGCATAGGCATTATCGCCAATGTGGCGCCGTACTTTTTTATGTATCAGATCATCGCGCCGCTGACACGAGGAGAGAGTATTGACGCACCGTTTATTCTGCTTAGGGTTGTACTAATTGCCGTATGTGAGATCATCTTTTCGCTCGCCTACGTAAAGGGACTTGAGTTTTCTCACATTAGCGCGTACAATACGCTGAAAAATCTTAGAGTATCGCTAAAGGCAAAACTTGAAAAACAACCCCTGGGAAATATCAATGAACTTGGTACCGGACGAATTAAAAAAGTTTTTACGGATGACATTGATCAAGTAGAACTTCTTTTGGCACATGCCATTCCAGAAGGTATCGCGAATATTGCAATTCCTATACTGATCATCGTGCTCATGTTTGTTTTTGATTGGAGGCTTGGACTTTTATCGCTTGTTCCGCTGGTGATCGGAATGTTTGCCATGGGCATGATGATGAAATCCGGTATGGAAAAGATGAATGCTTACTATGAATCTGCGGCAAAGATGAATAACACGATCATTGAGTATGTCAATGGTATGGAGGTCGTAAAGGTCTTTAACAAGGACGGAGATTCTTATAAGCGCTTCGGCGATACGGTAAGAAGTTATCGCGATTTCACGCTTGATTGGTACAAGGTATGCTGGCCGTGGATGGCAATCTATGCGAGCGTGTTACCCTGCCTAGTGCTTTTGATGCTGCCTGTTGGATCTATGATGGTACTTGGCGGCACAATCGCACTGGACAAGATGGTGCTTGTGTTCTGCATGTCCTTTGCGGTGGGACCGTCAGTTTTGAAGGCCTTGAATTTCGCCGGGAAATTCCCGCAACTTGACTATAAGATCGCAGAGCTTGAGAAAATGATGGAACATCCGCCGCTGAAAGAAGGCACGGCAGGATTTCAGGGTAAGAATCTCGATGTTGAGTTCAAGAACGTTCACTTTGGTTATGAGGATGCGGAGGTTTTGCATGGCGTGAATCTTTCGCTGAAGCAAGGAACAACGACGGCGCTTGTGGGAGAATCCGGAAGCGGAAAGTCAACGCTGGCAAAGCTCTTGGTACATTATTATGATCTGAATTCTGGAAGCATATCAATCGGCGGACAGGACATTACGGACATGTCCCTACAGGCGCTGAACGATCAAGTGGCTTTTGTATCACAAGAACAGTTTTTGTTTAACACTACCTTGTATGAAAACATTTTGATTGGAAAGCCAAACGCTTCAAAAGAGGAAGTGCTGGAAGCGGCAAGGAGAGCACAGTGTAACGAATTCTTGGAAAGGTTTCCTAATGGCATTGAAACGCAGGCGGGTGATGGCGGTAAGCAATTATCCGGAGGAGAAAGACAGAGAATTTCCCTCGCGAGAGCAATCTTGAAGAACGCCCCCATCATTGTTTTGGATGAAGCAACGGCGTTTATGGATCCTGAGAACGAGGAGAAGATGAATGCGGCACTGGACGAGATCGTAAAGGACAAGACCGTGCTCGTGATCGCCCACAGACTTTCGACCATCAAGAATGCAGATAAGATTTGCGTGATGAAGGAAGGCACGTGCATTGCGGCTGATACACACGACAAGCTGTTGGAAGCGTGCCCTGAGTACAAGAAATTGTGGGACGCATCGGTATCTGCGAGTACTTGGAAAGTAAGGGAGGCGTAAGATCATGTTAAAAATATTACATAGATTGATCGGGATCACTGGAAAGTACAAGGGTAGAATCCGTGCCTCTTACGTAACGGCCTTCTTGAAGGGCATCATGATGAAGGCACCTTTAATTCTTTGCTTTTTATGCATTAGTTGGTTTATGGAAGGGGAGATGGATAAACCGAGATGTATCTTGCTTGGTATTGCGGTTCTCGCCAGCGTTATTTTGCAGACAGTGTTTGAACACGCCACGAACGTATTACAATCAGCAACTGGATACAAGGTATTTGCTGATATGCGCATCCGACTTGGAGATCACTTAAGAAAGCTTCCAATGGGATATTTTACCGAGGGAAATATCGGAAAGATCAGTTCCGTTCTTGCCACGGACATGGTTTTCATCGAAGAGAACTGTATGGGCGTATTATCCGAACTTGTGACGTTCATTATTTCCCAGGCGCTCATGACAGCCATGATGTTCGTGATGGATGTAAGGCTTGGCTTCTTGTGTCTTTTCATTGTTGCAATGTTCATTTTGGTCGGAAATCTCATGCTTCGTACGACGATGAAGCATTCCGTGATCAAGCAGGAGTGTTCTGAATCATTGACAGAGGAGGTACTGGATTTCGCAGAAGGAATTGGTATCATCAAGTCCTACAACATGCTCGGCGAAAAATCCAAGAGATTGACGGACGAATTCGTAAAGAGCTGTAAGGAAAGCATTGATTTCGAGATTGCATATAGTCCCTGGGCGCGAGCGCTTTATCTGACATTTGGCATTGGTACTTCGTTGGTACTGGCACTGTGCGCATACCTCTTCCAAAACGGTGAGATTTCTGACATTTATATGGTTGGCATGGCACTGTTCCTTTTTGATCTGTTTGTTTCGATCAAGAGTTATTACGGCCAGATGGCAAGGCTTACGGTAACGAGCGCGAGCCTCGACAGGATTGAGGAAGTATTTGCAGCTGAGGAGTTAAGGGACGAAGGAACAAAGCTGTTGCAGAATGTCTCAAATTTCGGGGCTGAGATGGATGAGATAGAATATGACCACGTCACATTCGGTTATACTGAAAAGGACGTGCTGAAAGATGTTTCGTTTTCAGTAAAGAAAGGTCAGATGACGGCACTTGTGGGACCGTCAGGTGGAGGTAAGTCGACCATAGCATCGCTGCTGGCGAGGTTTTGGGACGTGAAGAACGGGCGAATCCTCGTGAAAGGAGAAGATATTCGAGAGGTATCCCTTGGGAGCCTGATGGATCAGATCAGCATGGTGTTCCAGAGAGTATATCTTTTCCAAGATACGGTCTATAACAATATCGCCATAGGAAGGCCGAATGCGACGAGAGAAGAGGTAGAAGAGGCGGCAAAGAAGGCAAGGTGCTATGACTTTATCATGCAGCTTCCCGACGGATTTGACACCGTAATCGGCGAGGGCGGCGCATCCCTTTCCGGTGGTGAAAAGCAGAGAATATCCATTGCCAGATGTATCTTGAAGGATGCGCCCATCGTCATTCTTGACGAGGCTACCGCAAGCGTGGATGCCGACAATGAGAGAGCAATTCAAGAGGCAATTTCGGAGCTTTGCAAGGACAAGACGCTTCTTGTGATCGCACACAGACTTAAGACCATAAAGGACGCAGATCAGATTCTCGTGGTTTCGAATGGTGAGATCATAGAACGCGGTAATCATGCATCCCTAATGGACATGGAAGGAACCTATGCACGTATGGTTTCATTGCAGGCTTCTTAAGTACGATGCGATAATACAAGAATAATAAGATTTCGGAGGACATGAAAAATGAAAAACACAAAACTTGGCGGAAAAGACTTGATTCTTACTGGTGCACTTACGGCACTGATGTTTGTCATCTATATGATTGTTAGTATTGCCATGAGTTTAGCGGGACCTGTAACTAATGTTTTTTATCCAGCAGCAGTATCAATTTTTAATGGTATTGTAATGATGCTTCTTTTGGCAAAAGTGCCTAAGCGTGGTGCCATGTCTATCGCTGGAATCATTCAGGGATTATTGACATTCCTTGTAGGCGCCTTTTGGACGGTCGGAACAGGACTAATCGTGGGAGGCCTTTTGGCAGATTTCCTGATTATCGGAAACAAGAAGATTTCCACGAAAAAAATGATTGCAGCATATTCCGTATTCAGCGGTATTTTTACGTTCGGAGCGATCTCGCCCATGAAAATCTTTAGGGATGCTTTTATGGAGCTGACCCTCAAAAATGGTATTTCTCAAGAATATGTTGATGGCTTGATCAAGATGACGGAATGGCCTATGCTTACAATCATTATTGTTACAGGTTTTGTTTGTGGTTTGATCGGTGGGTTGATTGGTCTCAAAGTGTTAAAGAAGCATTTTGTGAAAGCTGGACTTGTGTAGCTTAGGCTGGAATCATTTTGATTGAAATATAGTGAAACAAACATTGAAAGGCTGATGCTTTCGAGGATCAGCCTTTTGTTCATGGAGTTGTATGAGGAAGATGACTGTCAGAGAAAAGATAAATGCAGTGTCATTTCATGGCACTGCGCGATTGGATCCTAGATGTAAGCTGATCATGTTAATGATATTGGGATTAATCAGCTTTTTTATCAATGGAGACATTCCGTACCTAATGCTTATGCTTGGCGTAACCATTTTTGTTTGCTTCGGAAGTGCGTCAAGATGGGGAATCAAAATGCTGGCATTTTATATTGTGATCTCTTACCTGAATACCTGTCTTCAGTATGTTTCCGTTCCTGTAGTCAGCCTCTTAATGGGAATTTTTGGTGTGACGATACTAAAGATGATACCGATCATAACTTTAGCGAGATGGGTATTAAAGAGCACATATATGGACGAACTGACGGTAGCTTTGGAGAGAGCGGGCATGCCGCTTACGGTAATCATTCCTTTTGTCGTTATGTTCAGATATATACCCACTCTTGGCATTGAATATAAGATGATCAGAAATACGATGAAGATACGTGGAGTGAATGACACATTCCTTAAAGTTATTATGCACCCATTCACGACTGTTGAATATATTTTGGTACCTCTTCTTATGAGATGCCTAAAAGTTTCTGATGAACTCGCAGCATCAGGAACGACGAGAGGCATGGAGAGAGAGAATAAACGATATTGTCTTATAAAAGTAGAATTTGGGTTTAAGGAGTACGCCGCCATTTTGGTTTTAGGCATATATGTGGTTTTGCTTTTCTTACTGGATAGATCGAGTGTAGGTCAATATGCTTTTTGGAGATAAAGATGATAAAGTTTTTGAATTATTCTTTTTGCTATGAAGGAATGGCGGAAGATACGCTAAAGAATGTAGATTTGGAAATTAACGAGGGAGAGTTTGTTCTCTTAACGGGAAGAAGCGGATGTGGAAAGTCTACGCTTCTTCATTCGTTAAATGGTCTCATTCCTCATTTCTATCCTGGCAGAATCAACGGTGATCTGCTATATGAAGATAGCTCCATGTTTACGATGATGCCGACGGAGATTGCTGGAAAGATTGGAACGGTATTTCAGGATCCCAGATCCCAGTTTTTTATGACGGATACGACAAGAGAGCTTGCATTCGGATGCATAAACATGGGGTATTCCAGGGAAGAAATCGTTGATCGTATTGAAAAGTCGGTAATGGATCTTGAATTAGAGGAGCTCCTTAATCGAAGTATTTTTTCGTTGTCGAGTGGTGAAAAACAACAGATTGCCATAGGATCGGTATATGCCTTGGCACCTAAGGTTTTTATGTTTGATGAACCGTCAGCCAATCTGGATCATGAAGCAATCAGGAGACTGACCGGAATCCTGAAGAAACTTAAAGACAAAGGAATCACGCTCATTGTTGCAGATCACAGATTTTATTACCTGCGAGACCTTGTGGATACCGCTGTTTATATGGAGAATGGGCGAATCGCGGAGATATATTCGAGAGAGGAGTTCTGTGGACTCGACAAAATGCATAGGCTCCAAAAGGGATTAAGATCAGTTTATCCAGAAGAAGAGATTGACGATGTGATTATCAAACCAGCTCATAATATTCCAGACGAAAAGAGAAGGATTCTTAGAGTAGAGGATCTTTCGTTTGGTTACGAAAGCAAGACAATGGTGTTGGATAAGATTTCGTTTGAAGTTGCGTCAGGAGACATTATTGGAGTTCTAGGGCAAAACGGGGCGGGGAAGACAACTTTGATATCCGTTTTGACAGGAATACTAAAAGAAAATGCAGGCAAAGTATTTTATGACGGAAAGAGAGTGTCACCGGCGAAGAGGCGAAAACTTTCCTATTTGGTGATGCAGGATGCGGATTATCAACTCTTTACGACAAGCGTGGAAGAGGAACTTACCCTTGGCATATCCAAAGTGGATCGATCACTGGTTGATCAAACGCTTGACAGGCTTGCTCTTTCTGAATACAGAGACAAGCATCCGGCTTCTTTGTCTGGAGGACAAAAACAACGTGTCACCATTGGCGCATCGCTATTGAAAGACAGCAAAATCTTATATTTTGATGAGCCTACAAGCGGTCTCGATTATGATTCCATGCTTAGGGTACGCGATCTGATAAAAGAGATTGCATGCAATGGTGCAATTGTTTTTATTGTGTCTCATGATTTTGAATTTATCGCTCAAACTTGTACAAAACTGTTTAGGCTTGATTCAAATCAAGGCGGACAGATGAAGGAAATGGATGGTAAGCTAGTACAAACAGAGTTTATGCCGTAATGATTTCCTTAACCAGTTCACACCATTCCTCGGGGTGAACTCCGAAGAATTCTTCATGGCGCATATTGTGCGTGTGAATGATTGGATTTTTGAATGTACTCTGGTAGCGCTCCAAATATTTTGCTCCCATCTTTGCAGCGTATAAGACATGAACTGAAGTCTCTCCGTTATCGACATTCTGAGGGAGAGGCGTGGTCAGATCGGATTTGAACTGTCGTTTTAAACTTTCTTTGGAGATGAAGCTCATATCGTATTTGTCACGTCCTGTGATTGCCACAAAGGCTTTGTTGTAAGGATCGGGGTCAGCCATTTGTTTCACATAACGCTTCTGCATCAATTTTGATTTGTAGCTTCCAGTATGGATAAAGTTGTAAGTTACTTTTACCATAAGTGCTGCTAAGAGAGAAGCCTTGAAATTTCCGGCCTGCTCTAAGTCAGAACTTCCAAGAATGCCAAAATCCATGTGAATGTTATTCCTTGCCACAAGGTGTGTAACAAAGGTTCCGCCCAAAGAACAACCATAGGCGGCTCGAATATGACCACCGTAGTTTTCTTCGACATAATTCTCAATCCGTTCCAGCTCATCAGAGACAGATACGTAATCTTCCGTATCACTTTCGTCAAAGCCGGTGTAGGCGACAACGCCTACCAGAAAATCCTTTGAAAGATTTTCAATGACATTCCCAAAGTTCCCCTTCCAATAGCACATTGTTCCTGGAAGCAGAAGAATGACGGGATTCTCTTTTTTGCCAAATTCATGAATATGCATAGCAGTTCCTCTTCTTAAATGACTCACTTGTGTAATCTAACAATTTGAATTATAATGAGTAGTGCAAGGAAAATCAAGGGGAAAGCATAGATGTCACACATTTGTGAAAATGTGTTATTTAAGGGAGAGGCAATCATGAGAGATACGTCGGCGAGGTTAAGGAAAACAAAAGAAGCGATCGTGGATGCATTGTTTTCTTTATTGGAGAAGAATGATTACACGGAGATCACGATTCAGGAAATTGCAGGAGAGAGCAAGATTACAAGAAGAACCATATATCGTCATTTTCGTACGAAGGATGAGATGTTGCAGTATAGTTTTGCAGAATACGTTAATCGATTGTCAGAGTATATTCTTCGAAAGGAACCGAAGGATTTCAGAGGTTTGTGCGTTCTGTATTTCACTTTCTGGGAAGAGAATATTGCTTATTTGGATAAACTGCGAAAAGCAGGGATCCTGTACAAGTTTGGAGATTCCTTTGAGGAGCTGGTGCATTTAATGGCCAGAAGGATCAAACATCAAAGGAAGATGGGGGACGTAGAATACGGGGAATATTTGGAAAAGTACAGATTTCATTTTGCATACAGAACGGCCGGATTCTGGCGTGTGACGGAGCTATGGAGCGGGGAAACGAAAAGGTTTAGCCCTGAAAAAATGGCGGATACGATGGTAAGCATCGCAAATGGATCTTAGCAATAAATTTTGTGGAGGTAAAAGATGAGCAAGTCGCAACAGGAAAAGAGGTTAATGCTGGGGGTATTTACCGGAGGAATCATGATGTTGATATCTTTCTTGATGGATGGATATGGAACCATGGATCAGGTAAGTGCGCTTGGATCGCGACCATTATGGGTTTATACACTTTGTATGATATTGGGGGCGATTGGCGTTCCGACAATGTGCTTTGGCTTGAGTGCGTGGTATGAGACAATCCGGGAAATGAATTCTCCTAAATGGATTAGATTTCTGTTTACTGCTTCAGCGATAAGTTATGCCGTTTCATCTTTATATTTGATTGCAATTGACTGCTTGCCTCCGGTTGTTTTTCAAAATGCAGTTAGTTTAGGAATGTCTGCAGAAGAAGCAATGGCGTTGACGCAAAGTATTCAAAACCCGTATACGATACCAATCGTCGTTTTCTTTTTGATCGAAGACATAGGTATTTCCATAGTCCTTTGGCATTTGATCATTACAAAACGGATGAAATTACCATATTGGACATTGCTTTGTTGTCCTGTGCCCATGTTGATTGTTGACGTCATTTTGAAGGCGATTCCGCTCAATGTTACTAAGAATATTTCGGTAATGTTAGAATCGTGCGGATGGCTATTGTTTATGCTCGCCGGCCTGCTTTACAGAAAACGACGATTGTAGAAAATGTTAAGAAAAAATGATTATGGAAAATGCTTACGGATCGCAACACTTATGGCGATCCGTTTTTTACATGCTTAAGTGATGATATTTTTCAATAGAATGATTGACAAAATGGTTAGATTAATCTAACATATGATATGACCAAAATATAATTATAGTCACATACGGGAGAAAACATATGCCAGACAGAGTGTTTACGGTAGAAGATAAGGAGAAACTTCGACTAGTTATGCTGGAGGCGGGATTTCCATTGATCAAACAGTATGGAGTATTGCATACGACAGTGGAGAAGATCGCAGATGCGGCAGGGATTGCCAAGGGAACCTTTTATCATTTTTGGAAAAACAAGGAAGAGTATTTGGCGGATCTGATTCGTTACCATCGTGTCACAACCATTCCTAAGATCGTCGGTGAGGATGTGCTGAAGGGAAAAAGAAAGCTTGGACGAGAGGAGGGGCGTTCCTACCTGCGTGCAATGGTGGACAAGGAAATCAGCATTTACCCATATATGACGATCGCTGATGAAGCAAGACTTATGTCAAAAACAAACGATTTTAATCCTGACGAAAAGAAGGAAAGTGCAATTGCGGCGAGCCTTTTGGGTTATCTGCAAAATGTTAAGAAGGATGTAGATCTTTTGCTTTTGGCAAATATGGTCAAGGTGCTTGTGCTCACTTCGGAAGCCAGGGATGAGCTGCATGAGAGTACTTATGAAAAAACGATAGATGTGCTGATCGATAGTATCTTGGATCAAATATTCGAAAGAGACTAAAGAGAAGGGGAGGAAATATTATGGTATTGTTTATTGAATGTTTGGTTGCAATCGTTTTATTTACATTGATCGTTGTACCTATGACGGCGAAGGATCCGATTTCCGTCATCAGTGACTATCCGCCGGCTATACGGAAGCGCTGCGTGGAGCTGGGGCTTACAAAGGAAACGGAGAAGAGATTCGAGGCAAAGGATTTGATCCGCAAAGGCGTGGCGATTATTGTATTGTTACTGGCGGCGACGCTTGTGATGGTCAAAGTCAATCATGCGGAAACTTTTCTGCAGGGCTTTGGATATACTTATATCATCTGGCTTTCAATCACCTGGTTTGATGCATTGGTACTGGATTGCGGTTGGTTTTGTCACTCCAAAAGAGTACGGATACCGGGCACGGAGGACATGAAGGAGTACCACGATTATTTATTCCATATCGTACAGAGTTGTATTGGATCTCTGATCGGTCTTCCAACATGCTTGATCGTAGGACTGTTGGTTATGTTGTTACGGTAAGGAGGGGGCCATGAAAGGAATACAGTTTAGCCCGGAAAAGGATGGGTTTTATGGAACATGGTATGAGAATCCCAAGGGATCGGAGTATGCCATGATCGGATTGTTTGGCGATGACCCAAATGATTTCATGGCGAAATGCGGAGCGAAATGGCTGCATCAGCATGGCCTAAATGTTATGGCCATGTCGCCCGGAAAGAAGGACTACAGCCATGTAAACTGTCCGCTTGAGCGCATAGAAACTGCCATAAAATGGTTGAAGAAGCACGGAAATAAGAAGATTGGCATCATGGGAATGTCGACAGCGGGTATGCATTCTCTTGTGGCGGCATCAATGTTTCCTGAGATCACATTGACTTTTGGCATCACAGCTAGTGATTTCGTATGGCAGGGATTTGTGCAAGGGAAAAAGGATGGCTGTAAGGAATGGCCAGTACCGAATGCGTCTACGCTCTCGTGGAAAGGAGAGCCGCTTCCATATATGCCATTTGTATATCAGCACCCCGAATATTGGCAGAAGATCCAAGAGGAAACAAAGGGTTCGGGGGATTTTATTCGATCAACTAATATTTTCCGTGATTCCGAAAAGGCGAGACCTCATACGGAAGAAGAAATGATCAAAATCGAGAACATTCATGGGAAATTGTTATTGATCGGAGCAGACGATGATGGCCTCTGGGAGGCTGGAAAATATGTGAGGAGAATGGAGGAGCGCTTAAATAATAGGCTTCATAACTGTGAGTATGAAGCCATTGCTTATAGGTATGGGACGCATTTTGTTTTGCCTGAGGGTCTGCTCAGAAATGCCATGCCCATAGGACTTAAATTCATCATGCGCTTTATCTTTCGTTCGGCCAAGGAGCATCCAAATGAGTGCGAAGAGACAAGAAAAGACATTGATAGGAGAATGTCAAAAGCGATTGAGGAATGGAAAACCTCATCCGAATACATATCGGACAATACAATCGGAGAATAGCTCAATTGTCTCGGTATATTTATCAGGATATAATTGTTCTTTGCCGTGACCGATCAGGGCGAGAGATTTGAACATATTGCCTAAGACCTTCCAGTTACAGCTTGGATTTGGATCTTTTAGCATTTTTAACATTTGCTTGATCGTGGCTTGATCGTTGGTGTTGCTACGCCAGTATTCCTCTGGCCAACGAGCCTTTAATTGAGCAATCTCACTTTCGTTTAAGTATTCAAAAATGTTATTATCAGAAGTATAAAGCATCATAATGTATGTCTTAAAAGCGGCCTTATCAAGTTTTCCATCTTTGGTCAGTTCAGACAGCATTGCTTTAGATTGTTCTCTTTTATGAACGATGATCTGATATACAAACTCTTCTTTGTTTTTGAAAAAGTTGTAGAAGGTGCCGGTAGCGATACCGGCGCTTTTTGCTATGTCACTTATTGAGGTCTTTTTTAGACCATATTTCTTGATTAGTTCAAACCCGTTTTCCAAGAGTAAAGTTCTCATCTTTTCTCGTCCAGCTTCGTCAAAAATCTGTGGCATGACATAAACCTCCCTATGGAATATAATGGCATAATCTAAATGAATTTGAATGGTAATTTGTTCATTTATATCCTTTATAGCATGGAGTAGAAACTTTGTCAAATAGTAACTTTTTACGAAAATAGGCTTGACAACATGGTTAGGTTATGCTAACTTATCGGTTGAAAAGTAAATGAATTAAACAACATATATATTCATATATGACAGAACGGAGAGGAAAATGGGAATTGTAAACATTTCTGGATTAAGAAAATCATTTGCAGATATTACTGCTGTTAAAGGCGTATCCATTATGATTGAGTCAGGTGAAGTGCATGGTATTCTCGGTCCGAATGGCGCGGGAAAAAGTACAACGATCGGTTGCATGGTGGGGCTTGTTCCATATGATGAAGGATCAGTGCTATTTGAGGAAAACCAGTCCATCGCCAAGTGGAAGAAGAATATTGGTTATGTACCGCAGGATCTCGCCATCTATCCAGACCTAACGGCGGAGGAAAATGTCAAGTTTTTTTGCTCTCTCTACGGCTTTACGGGTAAAGAATTACAAAAGAAGGTGGATGCAGCACTTGACTTTGTTGGACTGTTGGAAGTCAAGAGAAAAAAGGCATCAGAGTTTTCAGGAGGCATGAAGAGAAGGTTGAACTTGGCTTGTGGTATCGTGCATTCTCCAAAGCTGATCATCATGGATGAACCAACCGTAGGAATTGATCCGCAGTCTAGGAATCGCATATTGGAAAATGTCAGGGCGCTCAATAAAGCAGGTGCTACGATCATCTATACGACGCATTACATGCCGGAGGTAGAGGAAATCTGCGATAAAATCACGGTGATCGATCATGGTAAGGTAATCGCCACGGGAACAAAAACGGAGATCATTGAAAGAATGGGACGAGATCGGGAAATAGATGTCACGTTTGCAGATGGATCTGCGGATCTCACGGGTTATGAAGAAGCAATTAAGATGATACAGGGAGTCCACAGATGCGTGACGGAGTTTGAAGAAGGGATTCCAACTTGTAAGATTTTTCATTCAGAGGAATCATCTGTCATGGAAAACATGATCCGTTTGGCTACGGAGCATCAGCTTACGATTACGAATATCAAGAGTTTGGAACCTAGTTTGGAAGAGATTTTCCTTACGCTTACGGGAAAAGAACTGAGAGACGGGGAGTAGGTGAGAAGATGTTTTTATTACAGCTATGGAAAGAGATCAAGGTTTTCTTTACAAGTAAAGGGAATCTCCTATTCATGTTTGTCATGCCGCTTTTGCTCATCACGATTTTCAGTTACGCCTTGCGAGATTACATCAATGCCGATTACGGAACCTTTGATGGCGCGAAGATCTATTACTGCGAAGAGAATGCGGGGGATGCAAGGATCAAGGAATTCGAGATGATCCGCACAAAACTGACACAAGCATTGGGTGTTACTTTTGAAAGCGTTACGGATTATGAGGCGGCATGTAGGGCAGTCGAAAAAAGTGAGGCCTATGGAGTCGTTCGGGTCAATGAAAATGGATACGCATATTTTCGTAGTGATTTCAATGAGCCAGAGGGTGGTAAACTCGTAAGGACATTGTTTGCGCAGATGACAGGAAATGTTGATGATGCAAGTAATGAAGAGATGGTTCCTCAGGTAAATAAGATTCGGTTGAATGTCAGCAAGTTTGATTCGAAAAACTATTACACATTTGCGGGGCTTGCGTTTTCGATTCTGTTTATGGGGCTTTTGGTTGCATTTATGGTCTACGACGAAAAAGAATTCGGAACCATCGAGAGAATTCGCCTTTCCAATGCCGGTGTTCCTGGCATGGTTTTCAGTAAGGTATTCACGGGTATTTTGTGCGGCTGCGTTATGATAGGCACCTCATATCTTTATTCACGGTTTGTACTAAAAGTTGATTGGGGAACGAAGACAACGCATATTCTTTTGATTCTGTTATGCCTATGTGTTTTTAGCGCGACCTTCGGCTGCGTTGTAGGACTAGCAGGGAAAAACAAAACCGTGTGTCAGAGCGGTGTAATGATGTTTTCCATGCTTTGCGGGTATTTGGGAGGTTCCATCACACCCTTATATCTTTTGGAAAATGTACCCGTTTTGAACTGGATCATTAAGATCAGCCCTCTGTATTACACCAATCGGGCAGTTAGCAGTCTTTACAATGGAGTTGTCGACGAGAAAACTACCTACTGCATAGCTGTTCTACTTGGGCTTACAGTTGTATTGAGCCTGCTGGGGATAAAGGTAGGAAAGAAGGTGACGAAAAAAGCATGATCAATATCATGAAAAACACATATGTGTTGTTTCGAAAGAATAAAGAATTCATCTATTTGATCACGATCCAGCCTGTTGTCATTTTTCTGCTCATGTCACTTTTGTTACCCTACACGACGGTGCATAACATCGTAGTATCGATGGATAGTAACTCAAAAGCAGCAGAAAGAATTGTAGAAAACCTTGAAAAGCTGGAGGGCGTCAAAATACAAAGAGTTGACGCTGAGAAGATCAAGGAAAAACTGTTTGGCGGCAACGCGGAGCTCGCCATCGTGATCACGGATGCGCAAGGAGGGGGATTACCGAATGTCAGCCTAGTCAGCGCAAAGGATTCAGAAATTGAAAGTGCCGTGGAACTTTGTGTGTCTGAAAATTTAAGCAAACTAAGTTCTGGGGAAGATGCGAGTGATCAGAAGACTGAGGAGATCGTATCGGTAAATGGCGTGAAGAAAAAGTGGATCAGTATTTCCAATTCTCTTGCGTTTATGATTTTCAAAACGCTTACGGCGGGGAACCTTTTGGGAGCGCTGATCATTCAGGAACGCAGAAATCGCATGAAGGATAGGATTCTCTTAAGCGGCACAAAAAAGTCTTCCTATCTTTTGGGAATGGCCATTGTATATTTTATCTTTATGACTTTAGGTTCCATTCTGTTTTATGCGGTTGGACTGTTGCTTCGATTTGATTTTGGCATGCGTAGTTCGCTGGGATTTTTGTTTATGCTTTTTGTGAGCAATTTACTTTCCGTATCCATTTACATATTCTTTGCGGCCTTTCTGAAAAAGGAAGATGCGTTAGGGTTTGTGGGAACCTTTATTCTCATGCCGATGTCGCTGTTTTCGGGCGTATTGTTTCCATTTCGTTTTATGCCGCAAACCATGCAGAAGATAGGTTCGTTATTTCCGCAGAGATGGATTGCCCTTGGCATCGAAAAGATGCAAAAGAGCGGAGAGATCACAAGCGGATATTGGGAGGCTTTCATGGTAATCGCACTGTCTATTGTTTTATTTGTGATTGGAATGACCTGCGAAAGCAGTCAGAATAAGAAAAGAAAAAGGAGAATCAAAACCAATGAGTAATCAATCAAAATCCAAAAGAAATAAGAAAGCCATAGGCTTAAAAGAAGTCATTCTTGTGACGCTGTTTTCCGTATTGACCTTTATCATTAGCATGATCACGGCACTGCCATTTGCAAGCTCCGTGATGCTGCAGCTATACGCGGGATATGCGCTCATGGCGATCATTTCCGGACCAGTTTACGTATTGATGATCAGCAAGTCTTCAAAGATCGGAACCCAGATCCTTTTCTTTGGAATTAAGGCACTGTATTTCCTGCTAATGGGACAAGTGCTGACCGCAGTCATTTTCTTCGTGGCTGGATGCATTTGCGAAGCAATTTGCCTTGGCGATGGTTATCGTAAGCCTGTAAAAGCTGGCGCCGCTTACGCACTTCACATGACGGTTTATGGGCTTGGAAGCTTTTTCCCCGTTATTCTGCTTGGAGATAATTATGTGCAGGGTCTGATCGCAAAGGGATATGCGGAAGAGACGGTCAACACAATGGTAAATACTTATCGTGATCCCGTAATCGTTCTCACGGTTGTTTTGACCTTAGTGGTAGCATCTTGCATTGGCATGTTCTTGGGATACCTGCTCATGAAAAAGCATTTCTCGCCCGCGGGGATCGTGGAATGATGAAAGACAGAGATATTCGCGTTTGCATCTTTGTGATGTTACTCATTGCCGTAGGGATTTTGTTTCTTAGAACAGAGTACGCGGTATATGCATGTCTGGCATTTGCCGTGATTTGGACGGGGCAGATTCTGGGTTTTAGGAAAGTTATACCGCAGATTATTCTGTTTGCGGCACTGGAAGGGCTGCTGTGGCTGATCAAGGATGTGAAGGCGGCAGCAAATCTGCCACTCTTACTCGTATATTTAAGAAGGTTGGTCATTGCCGTGATCGCGGCTTATCCTGTGACAAAGGCGCCGATTGGGAAGCTGATCGCATCCCTTGATAAATTAAAGATGCCTAGGACGGCGACGATTTCTCTCGCCGTCCTTTTTCGGTTTATGCCAACCGTATCCATGGAATTTACAGCCATAAGGCAGGCACAGAAATACCGCGGGATTGGGATGTTTAGCGTAAAGTCGCTCAAACAATTCCCCAAGCTTTTTGAGTACACGATGGTCCCCTTACTTATTCGCACTACAAAGGTGGCGGATGAATTAACGGCTTCAGCGGAGGTACGAGGTATGAAGCTGACGGGACAATACAATTCCTACTATGAGGTGAGGATGCGAGCGACGGATTGGCTGGCTCTGATCCTGGCTGGTGCGGCTGTAGTAGCTATATTTTATTTGGATTTTACCAATTCATTTGGAAGGTTTTTTGCGTAGCATGGGATATATGATCGAACTGAAGAATGTCAGCTTCAAATATGGAAGTGGCAAAAAGGATTACAATTTAATCGACCTTTCTCTGAGAGTGAAAAAGGGAGAATGCCTTATACTCACTGGAGAAAGCGGCTGTGGGAAAACCACGCTTACGAGGATCCTAAATGGATTATGCCCAAATTACTATGAGGGAACGCTGAAGGGGTCATACATCTTAAACGGTGAAGCGGTTTTCGTTTCTAAAGATGAGGAGATAGTAGATCAGGAAGAAGCTTATGAAAAAACGATGGATGAGATCGGTACGGTGATCGGTAATGTATTTCAGGATCCTAGAAGTCAGTTTTTTGCGGTCAATACCACGGATGAGATCGTTCTGGCAATGGAGAATCGAAACTTTTCCAGGGAGCGTATGAGGGAGCGACTCAAGGAATTAGATGAGCTCATGGAGGGTAATCTGCTCTTAAATCGAAATCTTTTTCGGCTTTCCAGCGGTGAGAAACAAAAGGTAGCGATCATGGCAGCCTGCGCCGTGGAACCGAAAGTGGTTATTTTGGATGAACCATCTGCCAATTTAGATGAAAAGGGGACCCTACAGCTACGGAAGTTATTAGCGAAACTCAAGGATAAGGGCTATACGATCATTGTCTCGGAACACAGGCTCAGTTATCTGAAAAACATTGTTGACAGGATGATTGTAATGCGTCATGGAAAGATCGACAGGAAATATGAACGCAGTGAACTTCTGAAACTGACAGATGAAGAGATGATCCAGATGGGACTTCGCATACTCAATGAGGTGCCTCAGTTTCAACCAACGGGGAAAAGATTGGGAGACACGCCTCTTTTGAAAGTGGACAAGCTTTGCTTTCGCCGAGGTGACAAAACTATCTTTCGCAACATGCAGGCGGAGTTTTATCGCGGGCAGATCACGGCGATCACAGGGCAAAATGGCGTTGGGAAGACAACATTTTGCAAGTTGATCGCAGGCGAGCTTAGGCAACAAAAGGGGTTTGTTCACATCTTTGGAGGAAACACTCCTGCAAAAAAAAGAATTCATGATTGTTTCTTTGTAGGTCAGGACGCGGATTATCAGATTTTCACCGCAACCGTGTTACAAGAAATAACGCTGAACACTGATTACCAGGAAAAAGATGCCGTAGTACGCGAACTTCTTGAACAGTTTGATCTTTGGGAGTTTCGCAAAAGACATCCGGCTTCCCTGTCAGGGGGGCAGAAGCAGAGAGTGCTGCTCGCAGCCGGAATCTTATCGGAAAGGCCGATTTTAGTCTTAGACGAACCCACGAGTGGATTAGATGGAAAGCATATGCGGATCATAGCGCAGAGTCTGAAACAAATCGCGGAGCTTGGTAGCTGCATATTAGTGATCACGCATGACAAAGAATTTATAAATATTGTTGCGGATGCAATTTTGAAACTGTAAAAAAGACATAATTTGAACATTGACAACGAAATGCTTTTGTAGTAATCTGTGATAGCAAACAATGATAGCTAACGATTTGAACAGGTGACTAAATGCCGAGAGATAAGACGCTGAGTCATGAAAAAGTGAAAAAGGCAATCAAAGAGGAATTCTTGGAGAAAGGCTTCGAGGCTGCGTCCATTCGCAGCATTGGTGCCAGGGCAGGGATGACGTCTGCTGGGCTTTATCGGCACTATGCTGATAAAGAGGCTATGTTTGCTGCAATGGTGGAGCCGCTGACGCAGGACATTAAAGAGTGGACGCGCCGTCACGTGGAGAGAAAGTATATTCTAGCTGAAAAAAACGCAAAAAGAGATGAACTCTTTGGCGAGAATTTTATGGATTTGATCAGGGAGGTCATCCTACCCCAAAGAGAAGAGTTTAGGCTCCTGATGACTTGCTCGGCTGGTACGAAGTACGAGAATTTCATTCATGATTTTGCAAGAGACAATCAAAAGGAATTCTTAAGGGTGATTAAGTACCTAAAAGGCAAAGGATATCCGGCTATGGATGTTAACGAGGAGGAATTACACGTGCTGCTTTCCGCATATTTGACGGCTTGCTTTGAGCCGATCATTCATGATTATGATGAGACCATGATCGATCAATACTTAAATACCATACAGGAATTCTTCATGCCGGGATGGATGAGGATTATGGGATTATCTTAAAAGAGCCGAGAGGCTCTTTTTTCTTTGGTTAGTTATCAGATTAGAGTTAGTGATAACTAATCGATGAATTCATATTGCCCGCTGCTCGCGGTTACGATAGATGATTGTAGAGAATGGAGGAATAAGAATTGGGCAAGACACAAAAATTTGATCACATGAAGTTGATCCGTCAGTATGCCGGAGGGCATAAAAACCTGATCACGCTCGGAAGGAGCATTGCTGGGTTGAGTGCCGTACTGGTACTCATACCGTACTATGATCTTTGGAGGATCATTCGCATTGCGGTGAATGGGGAGGATCCCGCACAGATCAGTACATACGCATGGCAGGCGGTGATCCTTACGGTTGCGTCTTTATTACTCTATATTGCGGCACTGCTTTGTACGCATATTGCAGCGTTTAGAGTACAGGCAAACATGCGAAAATCTCTGATGCGGAGGATCATAAAGCTGCCGCTAGGCGTTTTTGACGAGGACGGAACCGGAAAGATCCGAAGGATCGTCAATGATTCCACCGCAGCAACGGAGACGTTTATCGCACATCAGCTTCCGGATAAGATGGTGGCTGCTGTTACACCAATCGGACTGCTTGTTTTGATTTTCGCGTTTAACTGGAAGATGGGTCTGATCTGCATGATTCCCGCAGCAATCGGCTTTTGCTGTATGATGAGCATGATGGGGAAGGGCATGCAGGAAAAAATGAAGGAGTATCAGAATGCCCTAGACACCATGAGTAGCGAGGCAACGGAATATGTCAGGGGAATTCCTGTGGTAAAGACCTTTGGACAGACGATACATTCCTTCAAAAGGTTCAAGTCCTGCATCGATGGATTTGGAAAGTGGGCTACGGATTATACACTGATGCTCAGATTCCCGATGATCGGTTTTATGACTTGCATCAATGCCATTTTTGCATTTATTGTGATCGCGGCATACGGCATTACGAAGGACGGCACAACTGCAACGGATATTTTGAATGTCATGTATTACATTATTGTGACGCCGCTTGTAACGGTGGCGCTTACAAAAGTGGCATATTCCGGAGAGGCGGAAATGACACTGATCGACGCTCTGCAACGCGTGGAAACGATTATGAAGATTGAACCGTTGGAAAACAATGGCGTAAACGCGTCGCCTACAGACCATGGCATGGAGCTTCGCAACGTGACTTATCGCTATCAGAATGCAACGAGAGATGCCGTTAAGAATGTATCGCTCCAGATAAAAGCGGGCGAACACGTGGCGCTGGTAGGCCCTTCCGGTTCCGGCAAGACGACGATTGCGGAATTAATGGTTCGCTTCTTTGACGTTACTAGCGGTGAGATTTTGATCGGTGGCGTGAACGTGAAGGACATGGCACCTGAAAAGCTGATGGAGCAGGTATCCTTCGTTTTCCAAGACAGCCGACTTATCAAGAAGTCCATCTTGGATAATGTTCGCATGGCAAAGCCAAATGCAACGGAGGGTGAAGTCCTGGAAGCTCTGAAGAAGGCGCAATGCATGGACATCATCGATAAATTGCCGAATGGTATTCACACCGTGATCGGAGAAAAAGGAACCTATCTTTCCGGTGGTGAACAGCAGAGAATTACGATCGCAAGAGCAGTTCTGAAAAACGCTCCAATTTTGATTTTAGATGAGGCTACGGCGTTTGCAGATCCTGATAATGAAGCGAAAGTGCAGGCGGCGTTTGAGGAGCTTTCCAAGGGAAAGACCTTGATCATGATCGCTCATAGATTGAGTACCGTAGTAGGTGCGGACAGAATCTATGTCATGGATGACGGGCAGTGCGTGGAAAATGGAACGCATGAGCAGCTGATGCAGGAGAATGGCCTATACAGAAGGCTCTTTGAGGAATATTCGAGATCAATCGAATGGAAGGTAGGTGCATAAGAATGATAGAGAAATTGCAACATAAATACGCGCTTTCAAGGCAGGGGGCGGTTGACATGGTCAAGGCATGCATCAGTGTTGCCGTGACCAATATGGCTTTGATGATGCCTGCAGGCATTTTATTCTTCCTTATTAGGGACCTTTTGGAAGGGAATTTGACAAAGGAGAGAGTACCGTTTTATGCGATTGCTTCCGTGATCGTTCTACTATTGATTGCACTCACGAATTTTATTCAGTATAATGCGACATTTCTCACAACCTATCGTGAGAGCGGTGTAAGAAGAACGACGATTGCAGAGAAACTCAGAATTCTTCCGCTGTCTTACTTTGGAAAGAAGAACATTGCGGATCTGACGACAAATGTTATGGGTGACTGTGCGCAGATTGAGACGGCATCCAGTCACTGGATCCCAGAGATGATTGGGGCCCTCATTTCGGTAGGCATTGTCGGCGTGAGTCTGTTTTTTGCCTTTGATTGGAGAATGGTGCTCGCGAGCTTTTGGGTGATCCCTGTAGCGTTTTTGATTATACTGACCTGCTCTGGTGCAGAGAAGAAAGCAATTCGCAAAAATGCGGCGGTAAAGATGACGATGTCGGATGGTATTCAGGAATGCCTGGAATCCATTCGGGATCTTCGCGCGAATAATGCTGAAGGTAGATACATGGAGGAACTGGACGAGAAGATCCAGAACGTAGAGAAGATGGCATTGTTTACGGAGCTGAAGATGGCTGTTTGGGTGAACTCTTCCGCTATCATCCTGAAGATAGGCATTGGTACAACGGCCGTTGTAGGTGGCGCATTATTCGCAAAGGGGGAGATCACGCTTCTGACTTTCTTTATGTTTTTGATGCTTGTCGCAAGACTGTATGATCCGATGCAGATCACGTTACAGAACTTTGCAGCGATCATCTCAACGGCCATTCAATGCGAACGATTGGACGAAGTTTTGTCGACGAAGGTTCAGACGGGTTCGAAGGAACTGAAGAATCATGGCTATGACATCACGTTTGATCACGTGGGATTCCAGTATTCCAATGACACGGCTGTGCTAAAGGATGTTTCTTTTACGGCAAAGCAGGGAGAGGTGACGGCGCTGATCGGACCGAGCGGCGGTGGAAAGACGACAATCTCCAGACTGGCGGCCAGATTTTGGGATGCAAACGAAGGACGCATCACGCTTGGCGGCGTAGATATTGCAGGGGTTGATCCAGAGATGTTGCTTACGAAGTATTCTATCGTTTTCCAAGATGTTACGCTGTTTAACAATACCGTCATGGAGAACATTCGCATTGGAAAGAATGGTGCTACGGACGAAGAGGTGATGGAGGCCGCAAGACTTGCAAACTGTGAAGAGTTCGTAAACTTACTTCCTGAGAAGTTCAACACGAACATTGGCGAGAACGGAAGTGAGCTTTCCGGTGGTGAGCGTCAGCGAATTTCAATCGCAAGAGCATTCCTGAAGGACGCACCGATCATTCTGCTGGATGAAGCTACGGCGTCTCTGGATGCAGAAAATGAGACGGTGATCCAAGAGGCATTATCTAGATTGATTAAGAATAAGACCGTATTGATCATTGCGCATCGCATGAGAACCATCGCAAATGCAGACCATATTGTGGTTTTAAAGGATGGTGTTGTTGCTGAGGAGGGAAGTCCCGCGGAGCTTTCCCAATATGACAGTATTTACATCCGCATGACGAAAAGGCAGAGCGAATCCCTTGCCTGGAGAATGTAAGGCGGAAATTCCTTGCGAGTATCGGGAGAGTATGATAAACCTTAAAAAGGTTTTTCGGGAAAGGAAGGGATCACTTATCATTGCATTCCGATGAATTATGATGAATACGATCCCGATAACTTAAAGGTGGTCATGGAAGATCCTGAGGATTGGTTGGCAAAGGATGACCTTCGGATCCGAATCTGTCATCCAGATGGATTGCCTGTTTAGGGATGTATGGAGCATTCCCGTGATGGAAGAGATCATCAGGAAGCGTTTTCATGGCAAATATCCCGTGCGTAAGTCCATTCAGACGAATTTCGCTCACGTCGGCGGACCGAATGGGCTGTTATTCCAAGTGGACGGCGTTGCATATGCGGAAAATAAAAGGGCGGTGGTGAATCGCACTTGACAGACGCATGGATGCATGATACAATACAGCTTGTTAAAATAATAACAGAAAATTCTTCAGGGTTGGGTGCAATTCCCTACTGGCGGTAAAGTCCGCGACCCGAGAGAAGGCAAGAATGCTTCTCAAGGCTGATTCGGTGAAACTCCGGAACCAACAGTAAAGTCTGGATGAAAGAAGAAAATGTCCGCGTGTCGAGCGTGTTCAGATGCATTATGCGTCTTACATGTCTAAAAGAGGCACTTTCCTTGTGATGACGATCCCTGAACGAAATGATTTCGCTCAGGGATTTTTTGGGTTACGCGGGCAGACTTGGAAGAATTTTCCAAATTCAAATGAAGGAGGAAAATGAAATGAAAAACAAATTATCACCCCGTTTTATTGCCGTGATCGGCATGTTCACTGCACTGGCCGTAGTCAGCGTTCTCGCGACCGAATGGATCCCGAAGGTACAAGGGTTTTTAAGCTATGAGCCTAAGGACGCGCTAATCGTCATGGCAGGATTTATTTATGGGCCCGTGGCCTGTGTTTTGATCTCTCTTCTGGCATCCCTGATTGAGATGCTTACATTCAGCACAACCGGGATTTACGGGTTCATCATGAATGTCGTTGCGACGATGGCGTTCACAATGCCTGCGGCTTTTATCTACTACAAGAACCGCACCAAGAAGAATGCGATGATCGGACTAGGAGTTGGCGTTGTCAGCATGGCGGCCGTCATGGTCCTTTGGAATTACGTGATTACGCCTTTTTACATGGGCGTGTCAAGAAACGTGGTAGCAGGTATGTTGGCATCCGTGTTCCTTCCCTTTAATCTTGTTAAGGGAGGAATCAATGCAGGACTGGCACTTATTCTTTATAAGCCTCTAGTTACGGCACTTCGGCGTACGGGTTTTGCGGAGAAGACGGGCGCGGAGAAAGGAAAATTTCAATTTGGCTTTTTGATGCTTTCCATTGCAATTCTTTCAAGCTTTGTGTTGTGGTTTCTTGTCATGATCAAGGTGCTGTAGGAGAAATAGTTCTTGCTTTTTAAGAAAGATAAATTTATAATGAGAATGACTTCATAGGATAAAGCACCTACGCCGTAGGTGCTTTTTTGAAGAATAAAAACAAAGGATTTGGAATGAGGGTTCGGTTTGTTGTGAATCGAAAGGATCAGGAAAGGGATTTTCATGGTTGAAACAGACATTAAAATTACGGCAGCGGATCTGTATGATTACATGTTGATGCATACCTACAACAGTGCCAGCGGCATCATTGGAAGCACGGCAGGCGCCCTGTTTGTTGTGGCTGCCTTCCTTACGCAAAGGTGGGTTCTGCTGATTGCGGGAGCCATTATTTTGCTGTATCTGCCGGTTACGCTTCATACAAAAAGTAAGTTGCAATGGACTGCCAATGAAGCCTTTCAGAAGCCTTTACATTATGTGCTGGATGACCAGGGCGTCACTGTATCACAGGGCGAGGTCTCTGAAAGTCAGTCTTGGGAGAACATGGTGAAGGCCGTGTCCACGACGCGCAGCATCATTCTCTATACCTCAGGAAGAAATGCAAGCATTTTTCCGAAGGCACAGCTGGGAGACCAAAAGAGTGCGCTCATCGAGGTGATATCTACGCACATGCCGCCGCAGAGAGTAAAGATTCGCTCCTGATATTCTGTGCTTGGTACGTTTGTGGAGAAATTGGCGTCTCAGGACCAGCTTTATGACAAAGATAGCTGGTGAGGGTACTAGAAACTTGTAAGTGTTGGAAAAGATAAGATGTAACCAACGAAAAGGACTTGCTATGGATGAGAAGAAAATAGAAACAATAGAGAGCTTTTGTGCCGAGGATACTGCAGCGCTTGGCGAGCGGGTCGGACAGCTGGCAATGCCTGGCGAGGTTTATACGCTGATCGGAGACCTTGGCGTTGGGAAGACCGTGTTTACGCAAGGGCTGGCGAAGGGCCTTGGCATTACGGAGCCCGTCAATAGTCCCACGTTTACGATTGTGCAGGTTTATGAGGAGGGGCGGCTGCCCTTTTATCATTTTGATGTTTATCGCATCGGTGACGTGGAAGAGATGGATGAAATTGGATACGAGGATTATATCTATGGTCAGGGCGTTTGCCTGATCGAGTGGGCAAATCTCATTGAGGAGATTTTACCTGAGAGGTATATTCGCGTTACCATTGAAAAGGATTTGGAAAAGGGCTTTGATTATCGCAGAATTACGATAGAGCGCGTGGGATAAAAGATATTCTAGAATAAAAGTAGTTTAGGGCGGATGCCTTATCTTTTCACGGAAAGGATGGAACGAAGCAGGTGAAATTATTGGGAATTGAAAGCTCAGGGCTTGTTGCCAGCGTTGCCGTGGCAGAGGATGGCGTGCTCCTGGGAGAATATACGACGAATTATAAAAAGACGCATTCGCAGACGCTTCTTCCGATGCTGGATGAGCTAAAGATAATGACGGAGCTGGATCTTTCGAGCATTGATGCCATTGCCATTTCCGCGGGACCTGGTTCCTTTACGGGACTTCGCATTGGCTCTGCAACGGCAAAGGGACTTGGACTAGCTTTGGACAAGCCCTTGGTAGAGGTGCCGACGCTGGAGGGTCTCGCTTATAATTTATATGGTTGTCACGGATTGATTTGTCCTATCATGGATGCCAGAAGAAATCAAGTATATACTGGCATTTATGAGTTTGTCGATGATGAAGGGCAGACGAGCGTTGACGGTGCGCGGGAGCAAAAGCTGGTGCTTCAATCCGTCATGGCGCAGACGGCCATGGACATTCATGAACTCTTGAAGGAATTGGAGAGAATGGATCGAAGAGTCATCTTTTTGGGAGACGGCGTACCCGTGTATGGAGAGGTCATTCGTAAGGAATGTGCCGTTCCGTTTTCCTTTGCACCTGCACATTTGAATGCACAGAGGGCAGGAAGTGTCGTGGCACTTGGCGAGGTGTATTATGCGCAGGGTAGGACAATTTCTTCCGATGAGCATGGACCAGAGTATTTGAGAAAGAGTCAGGCGGAGAGGGAGAAAGAGGAACGCGCACAAGGTAATGCGAAATAGGGCTACGGATCAGCTGCGCTGCATATGCGAGAATTTGAAAAATTGCAAGAATTATGAAAAACTGTGAGGATTCGGAAAGCATGTGAGAGCGGAAGGTTTTGAGCTTGAATGGAGAGACGGGGATGGATTATAAAATTGTTCCGTTGGCGGACAGGCATGTTCCAGGCCTTGCGAAGATAGAGGCGGCATTGTTTTCCTTGCCATGGTCAGAGAAAGCCTTTTCTGATTTGCTAAAGCACGATTATTGTCATTATCTTGTTGCGGAGGAAAATGGCGAGCTTGTGGGCTTTGCAGGGATGACGCTCCTTGGCGATGAGGGAGACATTGATAAGGTCATGGTGAAGCCGGGGCATCAGCGACAGGGGATTGCGGATGCACTGCTGGAAGCATTGTTTTCGTTAGGTGCAGAAAAAGGTGCAGCGGCCTATACGCTGGAGGTTCGCGCAAGCAATACGCCGGCGATCTGCCTGTATGAAAAACACGGGTTTGTCAGTGAGGGCGTAAGGCCGAGATTTTATGAGAAGCCTACGGAGGATGCGCTGATCATGTGGAAGCGCAGCTAAGAGCAATCATAAGATCGATAGAACATCATGGGTGTCGAGGCATCAAGGAAATACGATCATCGTATGTTAGCCGCGATATAGAATGGACTAGGAAAGGACGGCAGGAAGGAAACGCTGGAATGCCGATGATACAATATGTTAGACGTATGTCTTTTGGGAACGGGAGGAATGATGCCGCTGCCCTATCGGTGGCTGACTTCCCTGATGATGAAATATAATGGCAAGAGCATTTTGATTGACTGCGGCGAGGGTACGCAGATTGCCATGCGTGAGAAGGGTTGGAGCGCGAAGCCCATCGACGTGATTTGCTTTACGCATTATCATGCAGATCATGTCAGCGGACTGCCAGGGCTTCTTCTTTCCATGGGCAATTCTGAGCGAACGGAGCCCTTGCTGGTGATTGGCCCGAAGGGATTGCAGCGCGTTGTGAATGCGCTTCGCGTGATCGCACCAGAGCTTCCCTTTGAAATCCAGTTTCATGAGCTCAGCTCGGAGCAGGAGGACATTGTATTTGACGGCTTTACCATTCGCGCCTTTCGCGTGAATCACAATGTCATTTGCTATGGCTACAGCTTAACGATTCCGAGGGCCGGCAAGTTTGATAAGGACAGGGCACTGGCGCAGGAGATTCCGCTGAAGCTCTGGAGTAGGCTTCAGAAGGGTGAGATCATCGAGCAGGACGGAAAGACCTATACGCCTGACATGGTGATGGGTGCTGACCGTAAGGGCCTTAAGGTCACGTATTCTACGGACACGAGGCCAACGCAATCCATCGAAGAAAATGCAGTGGGGAGCGACCTGCTGATCTTAGAGGGGATGTATGGCGATGAGGAAAATTACGTAAAGGCCAAGGAACATCGTCACATGATGATGCAGGAGGCGGCGAAGATTGCCGCGAAGGCGCAGGTGCCAGAGCTTTGGCTCACGCATTACAGTCCTGCCATGCCGAAGGCAGACATTTATTTAGATGAGCTTCGCAGGATTTTCCCGAACGTGATTACGGCGAAGGATGGTCGAAGCGTGGAGCTGCGCTTTGATGATGAAGATGAAAAGGCATGATTGGAGAACCTAAAGTGGAAAAAGAGATCTGTTTATTAGCAATCGAAAGTTCCTGCGATGAGACGGCAGCAGCCGTGGTGAAAAATGGCCGGGAAGTGCTTTCCAACGTCATTTATTCCCAGATTGCGCTACATACGGAATACGGCGGCGTCGTGCCTGAAATCGCATCGAGAAAGCATATCGAAAAGATCAATCAGGTAATTCGGCAGGCACTCTCAGAGGCGGGGAAGACGCTGCAGGATTTGGACGGCATTGCAGTAACCTATGGCCCTGGACTTGTCGGTGCGCTTTTGGTCGGCGTTTCTGAGGCGAAGGCCATCAGCTTTGCCACGGGGCTGCCGTTGCTTGGCATTCATCACATTGAAGGTCATATCAGTGCCAACTATATTGAAAATAAGGAGCTGGAGCCGCCCTTTGTTTGTCTGGTGGCCTCTGGCGGACATTCGCATCTTGTTGTGGTGAAGGATTACGGTGAGTATGAGATCATCGGACGGACCAGGGATGATGCGGCGGGAGAGGCGTTTGATAAGGTGGCGCGCGCCATCGGACTTGGATATCCTGGCGGACCGAAGATTGACAAGCTTTCGAAGGAAGGCAATCCTGATGCCATTGCATTTCCTCGTGCGAAGGTCAATGAAAATGAATATGATTTTAGCTTTAGCGGCTTGAAATCCGCAGTGCTGAATTACCTGAATGCCTGTCAGATGAAGGGGGAGGAAGTCAATCGCGCTGACGTTGCGGCTTCGTTCCAAAAGGCCGTGATTGACGTGCTTGTGGAGCATTCCATTCATGCCGTAAAGCAATTTGGATATGATAAGTTTGCAATTGCAGGTGGTGTCGCTTCGAATTCCTCGTTAAGGAAGGCATTTGAGGAACGCTGTGCGACGGAGGGGATACAATTTTATCATCCCTCACCAATTTATTGTACGGACAATGCGGCGATGATAGGTGCGGCAGGGTATTACGAGTTTATTAAGGGCGTGCGCAGCGGATATGATTTGAATGCGGTTCCGGGACTGAAGCTCGGCGAGAGATAATGGTTCCTTGTGGATGACGTGAGAAGAATCGGAAGGCATAGGCTTGGAAAAGTTTTCGTATTAGGATGTTGTTTGAGAGGAAGTAGTTACGGAAGCAAAATCCATGAGAAAAGCATGCAGGGCAGGGTGGTTGAATCAATATGGGGAAGAATATAGCAGTCGTATTGGCGGCAGGAACGGGCAGTCGCATGAAGGCTGGCGTAGCGAAGCAATTTCTTGAACTCGCAGGGAAACCTTTGATTTATTATGCGCTGAAGGCCGTTGAGGATTCTAAAATCATACATGAATGCATTTTGGTGACCGGAGAGGACGACATGCAGAGGATGCAGCAGGAGATCGTGGGGAAGTATGGTTTTCACAAGGTGACGGCCATTATCCCTGGCGGAAGTGAACGCTGCTTTTCCGTTGCAAATGCCATGCGATGGATCAATGCCATCAAGCAGGGAGCGTCGGAAACAAAGGATATCGTTTTTATTCATGACGGAGCCAGACCTTTTTTGACGGAGGAGATTTTGGAGAGAACCCTGCAGGCAGCAAAGGAGTATGGAGCCTGCGTTGCGGCCATGCCATCCAAGGATACGGTGAAGCTGATGGATGAGAATGGGTTTGCAAAGGAGACGCCAGATCGGAAGACGGTCTGGACCGTGCAGACGCCGCAAACCTTTGACAGAAAATTGATTGTAGAAGCCTATCGAAAGTTTGAGCAGGACATAGAAAGCGAGGCAAAGCCCGGAAGGGGAATGGTTACGGATGATGCCAGCGTTGTGGAGCGCTATACGGACGTAAAGGTAAAGCTGGTGGAGGGAGCCTATACGAACATCAAGGTGACGACACCCGAAGATTTAGTGATCGCGGAAGCATTCCTAATGAAAGAATAGGCAGAATTTTGCGGAAGTCTGCCGAATGGATTTCTGATTAATGTTTGGCGTTTTAGGGAATGAATTAAGTGAGGAAATTTTGGTAAGAGTTCGGTCGAAAAAATTTGAAAAAAAGGTTGACATCGAATGGTATTTTTGTTATTATAACTTTTGCCGCTGATAAAGCGGACACTTTGGAGAGATATCGAAGTGGTCATAACGAGGCGGTCTTGAAAACCGTTTGTCCGCAAGGGCGCGTGGGTTCGAATCCCACTCTCTCCGCTGGGAGATTGAGAGATTCTCCTGCTAATTAAATAGCTTTTAAGATCGAGCATTTTGGAGAAGTACCCAAGTGGTCGAAGGGACACCCCTGGAAAGGGTGCAGGTCGTTAATAGCGGCGCGAGGGTTCAAATCCCTCCTTCTCCGTTCAAGGCATAGGCCTTGATTGAACCTTGATAAGTAAACAACAATGCAACCCTGAAGATTCCAGATAAAGGTTTTGGAGCGCTTGCGCTCCGGCGGATTTTTGAGAGGCGGACGCGAGCTTGCTCGCGGGACGCGGGTCAAAAAGACGCAGGCAATGCGAAGCATTGCAAAACCGAACGGGATGAGGAACTTTAGTTCCGAATTCTCGTGTTGTCTGAGATTTCAGAGAACGAATACCTAAACAAGAACAGTAAAAGCCAGATTAACAAATATCGTTGATCCGTGCTTGGTAAAAACTTTTTATTGAGAGTTTGATCCTGGCTCAGGATGAACGCTGGCGGCGTG
>SVFO01000037.1 GCA_015056795.1 Lachnospiraceae bacterium | reverse complement strand
ACCACGGAGAAGGATGCTTCGGGAGAGCCTCTCGGTGGCTATAAGGATGGCACCCTGGAGGAGAGCCTGTTTAAGGAGCCCTGGGCCATTGTTCCGTTCCTGGATGGATTTGCCGTATCTGACACGGAGAATAATGCCGTTCGTTTGGTTCGCGGAAAGACGGTGGAAACGATCAATGGTTCCTCCGATGTCCTGAAAATGGGCGACATGGGCGTGGTCTTTGACCAGCCTACGGGCCTTGCGGCAGATAACGCGGGCAGGCTTTACGTGGCAGATACCGCACGCGGAACGATCTATGTCATTACGCAGCAGGGACGCGTTGAGGTGTTCGAAGAGGGATTAAACAGACCCATGGGTCTATGCTGGGCAGGTGGCACGTTATATGTTGCCGAGACCGGCGAAAATCGTATTCTGCAGATCAAGGATGGCACGAAAATCGTCCTTGCCGGTACGGGGGAAGAGGGAAATGCTGACGGTCTTGCAACCGTGGCAACCTTCGCAGCGCCGCAGGGCGTGACGGTAGGGGATGACGGCATCGTATATGTCAGTGACACGGTGAACGGAACCGTCCGCAGAATCAAGGATGGCAAGGTTGACACGATTCTGCAATATGCGGGGAAGGACCTGACAACCTATCCTACAATGCCCGTGGGCATGTGTTATAAGAATGGTGCGCTGTATGTTTGTGACGTGTTCTCCAGAAGAGTTTATGTTCTGGAGCAAAAATAAGGAAGGATGATAAAACCTCTGTTGTACTCCGAATCGGAGGCGACAGGGGTTTTATGTAGCGAGGAAGGAACCCAAGCGACCCGCAAAGCGGGGCATTTGGGTTCAGCCGAGCGTGTACGAAATAAAAACAAAAGTCGCGAAGCGACGACGGCTGCGAAGCAGACGGTTTTTATGAGTGTTCAGATGCTGCCTGGGCAGAGAGATTTTGAGTACAAAGAGGAAGGGGATTTCACGGGATGAATAAAAAACGGAAATGGATCATTAAGCTGATTGCTGCCACGCTCTCGGCAGCATTATTCTGTCTGATTGCCAGCCTTGGCGCATTGGATTATCCTGACAATGTCCTGGCGGATGCTTTATATCAGCATGAGACCGCGACGGATGGGCAGATTCTTGTGGTCGGCATGGATCAAAAGGCTTTGGACGTGCTCGGGCCGATGCCCTGGCCGCGCAGCGAGATGGCGAAGGTGATCGAATACCTAAACAGTGATCCCGAGAAAAAGCCTGCCGTAATCGGTCTCGATATCTTGTATGACGGTGACAGTGAAAATCCCGAGGATAATGCGGCGCTAGTGAAAGCCTGCAAGGAGGGTGGCAACGTCGTCGTGGCGGGATTTGCCAACCTGTCGAGTCAGATGATCGTTGATGAGAATGGTAACTTTTATATCGATCCCAATTACGTGCAGAGCTTTTCGCAGCCCTTTGATGCCTTGAAGGAGGTTGCCTCCGTCGGTCACATTAATGCCCAGGAGGATACGGATGCCATTTTGCGTCATGCGATTCTGGGCTATTACGTGCCAAGCCAGCCTGAGCTTGGATACGTCTACTCCTTTCCGAGGGTAGTCTATGAGAAATACTGCGCGGCGAAGGGGATCGAGCCCAATGCCATGCCAAAGACGAGTGGAAACAAGGACTTTTATTATGTCAACTTTTCGAAGAAGGGCGGCGGTTATCATGACGGACGCCTCTCCGTGGCAGACATTGTTACGGGAAGGGTAGAACCGAGCTTCTTCGCAGGAAAGGTGGTTTTGATTGGACCGTATACCGTTGGTATGGGTGATTATTATTTCACCTCGATTGATCGCGCGGCACCAATGTATGGCGTGGAATGGATGGCGAACCTTGTCGATAATTTCCGCGAAGGCTTTTATCCTCGCGAGGCATCAAAGACGTTGCAGCTGATACTCTTGTTTATCATCTGCTTTGGTGCGCTGTTATTCTTCTATGACAGGCATATCTTAAAGGCTTTGGCTGCCGAGGTCGCATCCGTGGCGCTCTGGATTGTCATTTGTCTGATAGCGTATCGTTGTCAGATCATTTTGCACGTGCTCTGGGTACCGCTTTTCGTGACGGTGCTGTTCATCGCATCCGTGGCACTGAACTATATTCGCGCCGCGAGAGAGAAGCATCGCGTACAGAATACCTTTGGTCATTACGTAGATCCTTCGATCATGAATACGCTCTTAGAGCAGGGGCCCTCTGCCTTGGAGCTTGGCGGAAAGATGTACAACATTGCCGTGCTGTTTGTCGACGTTCGTGGATTTACGACCATGAGTGAGAACATGGATCCTCCGACGGTCGTAGAAATCGTAAACCGTTACCTGACGCTGACGACGGAGTGTATCATTAAAAATCACGGCGTCTTGGATAAGTTTGTAGGCGACTGTACGATGGCGTTCTGGAATGCACCGATCGCGCAGGAGGATCCGGTATACCTTGCGTGCTGCGCCGCCATGGACATGGTGGAGGGTTCAAAGGCACTTGGTGAAGAATTGCAGAAGAGGTTTGGAAGAAGCGTATCCTTCGGTATCGGTGTAAACTGGGGCCCCGCGGTCGTTGGTAACATTGGAGCGCCGAAGCGTATGGACTATACGGCCATCGGCGACACGGTAAATACCTCCGCGCGTCTTGAGGCGAATGCGCCCGGCGGACAGATCCTGATCTCCCGCGCCGTAGCGGATCAGCTCGGTGACCGCGCCGAATATACCAGTCTTGGCTCAACCATTAAGCTAAAGGGTAAGGCGGATGGTTTCGAGATCCTAAGACTTGACTCACTTAAGAGGAAAGAAAACGCATGACGGCACAAAGCAATTTCCTTTAGAAAAGGGGGGAAGATCAGGCAAAAAAGGAAAGTATCAAGAAATAGAACAATGGTCTGGAATCCCATTGGTATTATTTCACAGCAAAGATAGCAATAATTCGTTATTTTTGCACAATATCTGATATTGCATTTTTACTAATCTTTGAATATAATCTTACTTGGTTAAAAAATTAACAGACTTAATTTATAAATACATAGGAGGATATTGGAATGTCAGTTGACAAATTTATGACAGACGAGTACCTGTCCGACTTAAATGCATACTGGCGTGCGGCAAACTACCTTGCAGCAACCCAGCTGTATCTGTTGGACAACCCCCTGCTCAGAGAGCCTCTGACGAGGGACATGATCAAGAAGAAAATCGTTGGTCACTGGGGAACCGTTCCTGGCCAGAACTTCGTTTATGCACACATGAATCGTGCCATCAATAAGTATGACCTGGACATGATCCTGATCTCTGGTCCTGGCCACGGCGGAAACTTCTTCGTAGCTAACTCTTACCTTGAGGGTACCTACAGCGAGGTATATCCCAACATTTCTCAGGATATCGAGGGCCTGAAGAGACTGAACAAGCAGTTCTCCTTCCCTGGTGGTATCTCCAGCCATGTAGCACCTGAAACTCCCGGCTCCATCAACGAGGGTGGTGAGCTTGGTTACTCCATCGCTCATGCTTTCGGTGCTGCTTTTGATAACCCGGATCTGATTGCTACCGTTATCGTTGGTGACGGTGAGGCTGAGACCGGACCTCTTGCTACCGCTTGGCATTCCAACAAGTTCCTGAATGCTAAGAATGACGGTGCAGTTCTTCCTATTTTGCATTTGAATGAATATAAGATCAGCAATCCTACCGTTCTTTCCCACATCTCCCATGAGGAGCTTGAGAGCTTCCTGCATGGCTGCGGTTGGGAGCCTCATTTCGTTGAAGGCAGCGATCCCATGACCATGCATAAGCTCATGGCTGAGGCTGTTGACAGCTGTATCGAAAAGATTAAGGCGATCCAGAAGGATGCACGTGAGAACGGCAACGAGGAGAGACCTTTCTGGCCCATGATCGTTCTTCGTTCCCCGAAGGGTTGGACCGGTCCGAAGGTTGTTGACGGACTTCCCGTAGAAGGCTCCTTCCGTGCGCATCAGGTACCCATCACCATGGAGAAGCCTGAGCATCTGGATCTTTTGAAGGATTGGCTCCTTTCCTATCATCCCGAAGAGCTCTTTGACGAGGAAGGTCGTCTTGTTGAGAGACTTCGTTACATCGCTCCCAAGGGCGATCACAGAATCAGCGCGAACCCTCATGCAAATGGCGGTAAGCTGCTTCGTGACCTGCGCCTGCCTGACTTCAAGGATTATGCCGTAGACGTTACCGCTCCCGGCGCTGTTGAAAAGCAGGATATGATCGAGCTTGGCGGTTTCGTTCGTGATATCTTTAAGCTGAATAAGGAAGCAAAGAACTTCCGTATCTTTGGACCCGATGAGACCATGTCCAACCGTCTCTACAAGGTATTTGAGGAGACCAAGCGTGATTGGAACGGCGACTATCATGAGAAGGACGAGGATCTTGCTCATGACGGACGTATCATGGACTCTTATCTGTCCGAGCATATGTGCGAGGGTTGGTTAGAGGGTTACCTTCTGACCGGTCGTCACGGCTTCTTCGCATCCTACGAAGCATTCATCCGTGTCGTAGACTCCATGTGCGCACAGCATGCTAAGTGGCTCAAGGTTTGCAACGAGCTTCCTTGGAGACAGAAGATTGCATCCCTGAACCTGATCCTGACCTCCAACGTATGGCAGCAGGACCACAACGGATTTACCCATCAGGATCCCGGATTTATGGATCACATCGCTAATAAGAAGGCAGACGTTGTACGTATCTATCTTCCCCCCGATGCTAACTGCTTGCTTTCCTGCTTCGATCACTGCATCCGTTCCAAGAACTATGTGAACGTTATCGTAGCATCTAAGCATCCCAGCCATCAGTGGCTGACCATGGAGCAGGCTGTTAAGCATTGCACCCAGGGTATCGGTATCTGGGATTGGGCAAGCAACGACCAGGGCGAGGAGCCTGACGTAGTACTGGCTTGCTGTGGTGATACGCCTACCAAGGAGGCATTGGCAGCAGTGACCATCCTTCGCGCTAACCTGCCTGAAGTAAAGATTCGTTTCGTCAATGTTGTTGACCTGATGAAGCTCGAGCCTCATACCAAGCATCCTCATGGTCTGACCGACGTTGATTATGATGCTCTGTTCACCAAGGATAAGCCCATCATCTTCGCATTCCATGGCTATCCTACCTTGGTTCACGAGCTGACCTACAACCGTCACAACCGCAACCTCTCCGTACATGGTTATCAGGAGGAGGGTACCATTACGACTCCTTTCGATATGAGAGTACAGAACGAGATCGACAGATTCCATCTGGTAATGGATATCATCAATCACCTGCCTCAGCTTGGCAACCGCGGTGCATATCTGCTTCAGCAGATGAGAGACACGCTCGTTGCTCATGATCAGTACATCGCTGAGTACGGCATGGATCTTCCTGAGGTTCGTGAGTGGCAGTGGAAATTACCTGAGAACAAATAATTTATTATATCCTTCCTTTTTTAGAACCCGCGTCCTTAAGGCGCGGGTTCTTATATTGCAATTTTTGCCTTTTTATGCTAAAATATTTATACGTTTTTAGGATGCGAGAGCAGAGAAAATAAGGCCATAAGCTGTGGATTTATGGCTGTGTAAAGGGCTTTTGAGAATGGTTTAGATTTAGATCAACCAGTATTTGGGATAAGGCGAGGTAGGATATGCTAGGAAACAGAAAGTTGAAGATTGGATGGCTGTGCGCCATCGTATGTATGGTTCCTTTGGTAATTTCTTCCTTTAGTACCATTACGACGCTCATTATGCGTTCCAGACAGTCCTGTGAGGAGAGCGTGTATCGTCAGATGGACTTGATTTTGGATGACCGTATTGCGGCGATTCAGAACTATATTGACGGGGCTGAAACCTATATGAAGCAGTATGGAACCGCACCGGTCATCAAGGAGATGCTGGTTGCCCTGGATCAGGGAAAGCAGGCGGAATTCGAAAAGCTGCAAAAGAAGGCGCAGGCCTATACGGAAGAGTATTTTAAGAATCTGAGTGGCTGGGAGGGCGTTTATGCGAGCAACTGGGATACCGTTGTTCAGGTGCATTCCAGCGCGGGAGCCATCGGCATGCAGACCAGAAAGGGTGACGCGCTTACGCCTTACCGTGCAACCATGACGGAGCAGGAAAACGGATTCTTTGACGGCGGTGCTTTTGTTTCTCCCGCTTCTGGAAAGATGATTCTGAATCTGCGTCAGTCCATTTTGGATGACAAGGGAAAGCCTGTCGGATTGATCGGCGGCGGCCCGTTCCTGACGGAGCTTGGAAGCGAGCTGGCAGACGTCAAGGAGGGCGAGCTGGTAGGTGCAACCTTTATCCTTGCAGACTATGCGCAGAATATTTACGTGCTCACGACGGACGAGAGATTTCCGAGCTGCGAACCCATTGAGAATACGACGCATCAGAGCATGATTCAGGAGATTCTGGAGAAGGGTGACACCGTTCAGGGCTTTTATCAGATTGATGGCGCGAAGTCCATCGTGACGATGAAGCTGATGCCTCAGTATAACATGATCCTGATCATGTATCGTTCCGTAAATGGAATTTACGATGAAGTGAAGCAGACCAACATGGGAACGATTATGGTAAATGCCTTTATCCTGATCGTGTGTCTTGTATTAAGTGTCATGCTGACGGTGCTGCTGAACAGAAAGTGTGATCTCTTCGTAAAGGCCGTGGAGCAAATGGCAGATGGCGACGTTAAGGTTGACATCCCTGAGGACTTTACGCTGGAGGAAATCGGCAAGCTTGCGGATGCCGTTGAGAGGCTGCGAGAAAAGCTTTCAGATACCGTGGATCACATTCGCGATGAGGTTGGCTTTGTCGCACAGACAACGGATGAAGTAAATGACATGATCAATGCGAGCAATGAGTCCACCAGCAGGGTGTCCGTTGCCGTGAATGAATTATCCCTGGCATCCAGCCAGATGGCGGAGGACGTACAGGAAGTTAACACGCAGATTGGCATCATGAGCGATAACATCAATGACATTGTATCGGCAGTTGAGTCGCTGAGCGAATCCGCGAAGGAGATGGATAAGGCGAATGATGACGCTGCAAATTATATCACTTCGATGGAGAGAAGCTCGAACCAGTCAGCGGATTACATTCGTAATGTAAATGAGCAGATTCGCAATACCAATACGGCTGTTGGCAAGATTTCCGAGGCCATTGACATGATCAAGGAAATCGCAGATCAGACAAACCTGTTGTCCCTGAATGCTTCCATTGAGGCGGCGCGTGCAGGCGAAGCCGGAAAGGGCTTTGCAGTCGTTGCTGAGGAGATTAAGAAGCTGGCAGATCAGAGTAATGACAGTGCCGTAGAGATTCAGATGATTGCAGAGGAAATCATTACGAAGTCCTCTGGTACGATGGCACTTTCGAAGGATGTTGAGAAGTCGCTGGAGCAGGAGAAGGGAATCCTGATGGAGACCAAGAACTGCTTCGCTACGTTGTCGAGTGAGATTACGAGGTCCGTGGACGAAATTGGAAGCATCAGCGCAAAGACGGTATCGCTCGAGGGCATTCGAAATGACATCATTGACAAGGTGACGAGCCTGTCTGCAATTTCTCAGGAGAACACGGCATCCAACGAAGAAGTATCGAACTCCATGAAGAGCATCGTGGAGAATATCGAAGTCATCAACGAGCAGGTGAACGAACTCAATAAGATGTCCGTGATGCTCGACAAGACGATGGATTTCTTTAAGGCTTAGATGGGGGTCGGGGACTGGGAATGTTGGTCAAGGTCAGAACTCGGGGCGAGGTTTGGATTGTCTTTCTGGTAACCTTTTAACCCAGAAAGATAATCCAAACCTTCCCCTCGAGAAACTTGTTAGTTGAGACATATGCCCAGTCCCCTCGAGAAATTTGGCTGGATAAGATGCATTCCCAGTCCCCTTGAGAATCAGACTCTTGCGGAAATGAATCATGGAAAAAACGGATCATGAAGAGGTGCTTCATGATCCGTTTTGTAATTTCAAGAAATCTCGAATTGCTTGGTAAGGTATCTGTAAGACTTCGAAAGAATTAGTCTACTTTTGGCAGGTTGGAGAGGTACTTTGCAATCTCCTCGTCGGTGGGAATGTAGTCGGTCATGGTGCCGTCGTTGTAGCTCTGGTAAGCGTACATATCGAAGTAACCAGTACCAGTGAGGCCGAAGACGATGTTCTTTTCTTCGCCGGTTTCTTTGCACTTAAGGGCCTCGTCGATGGCAACCTTGATGGCATGGCTGCTCTCGGGTGCGGGAAGGATGCCCTCCACGCGAGCGAAGGTGGTTGCTGCCTCAAATACGGAGGTCTGCTCTACGCTGCGAGCCTTGATCAGACCCTGATCATACAGCTCGGAAACGATGGAGCTCATGCCGTGATAGCGAAGGCCGCCTGCATGGTTTGCGGAAGGAATGAAGCTGCTGCCAAGGGTGTACATTTTTGCAAGAGGACAAACCTTACCGGTATCGCAGAAGTCATAAGCATATTTACCACGGGTCAGGCTCGGGCAGGATGCAGGTTCAACGGCGATGATTTCGTAGTTGGCCTCGCCGCGAAGCATCTCGCCAACGAACGGGGAGATCAGGCCGCCAAGGTTGGAACCGCCGCCGGCACAGCCGATGATGGTGTCAGCTTTGATACCGTATTTTTTGAGTGCCGTGCTGGTCTCAAGGCCGATCACGGACTGATGTAGGAGTACCTGCGCCAGAACGGAGCCGAGTACGTAACGATAACCCTCCTGAGTCGTAGCAGCCTCCACTGCCTCAGAGATTGCACAGCCAAGGCTTCCCGTCGTGCCAGGGAATTCTGCGTTGATCTTGCGTCCAACATTGGTATTCATGGAAGGAGAAGGAGTTACCTTTGCACCGTAGGTTCTCATAACCTCGCGGCGGAAGGGCTTCTGCTCATAGGAGCATTTTACCATGTATACCTGGCAGTCTAGTCCGAAATAGGAGCATGCCATGGAAAGTGCGGTACCCCACTGACCAGCGCCGGTCTCAGTCGTCACGCCCTTCAGGCCCTGCTTCTTAGCGTAATAAGCCTGAGCGATTGCGGAATTCAGCTTGTGGCTGCCGGAGGTGTTGTTACCCTCGAACTTGTAATAGATATGTGCAGGTGTCTGAAGCTTTTCCTCCAGGCAGTAAGCACGAACCAGGGGTGAGGGACGATACATGCGATAGAAATTGCGAATCTCCTCGGGGATTTCAATGTAAGGAGTCGTGTCATCCAGCTCCTGCTTTGCCAGCTCCTCGCAGAAGATCGGTGCGAGATCCTCCACCGTCACGGGCTTGAGCGTCCCAGGATGCAGAATGGGAGCGGGCTTTTTCTTCATGTCCGCGCGTACGTTATACCACTCCTTGGGCATTTCGTTTTCTTCCAGATAAATCTTGTAGGGAATCTTACTCATGGATTTTCCTCTTTTCTCTTTTATGATCGTGTTGACAAGGCGTTTAGTGCCATGTCGTTTCCAAGTCTCGAAAGCTATCATAACATATTTTTTCTCATGTTACAAACATTTTTCACAGTATATTTAGAGGCGATAGGCACATCGACATAACACATTTGAAGCATTAGGGCAATTGGTATGATGATCAGCAACATGAGAAAGAAAAAACCGTACAACCCACGAGATTTCGGATTGTACGGCAGTTATTCTTGATTGGACTCTGGTTGGGGTTCGCTTAACAGGTATTCGACGGTCGTGTCCAAGATTCTTGCGAAGATCATGACTTCGTAATCCGCTACAAAGCGCGTGCCACGCTCAAGCTTTACAATGGCGGTCTCCGTCATTTTATCGTAGCCCTCCAATTGCGCTCTAATGGCAAGCTGAGCCTGTGTCAGGTGCTTCGCTTTTCGCAGTTCACGAATACGAATGCCACAGACATTCTTCCGTTTGTCGTTATACCAAAAAGATTTCATGGAATACCCCGTTTTTTGAAAAGGATATAGTAAAGAGTTGATAGCCTTATTATATATTCCATGTATGACACGAAAATGCTTGTTAAGCAGTTTTCACAGTAAAAATGTTTAACAAGCATAAAACAAACGGTTTCCTATACCATTTTCGCAAAAGAAGTTTCTCTAAGAATTTGCTAGTATTTTAGGAAAAAATATGTTATAGTAATAAATTGAGTAATGGTACGCCATGGAAATAAATACATTCTAGGGAGGTTCTAACATGTCGCAGAGAACAGATATACACAAGGTACTAATTATCGGCTCAGGCCCCATTATCATTGGACAGGCCTGTGAGTTTGACTATTCCGGAACGCAGGCTTGTAAGGCGCTGAGGAAGCTTGGATACGAGATCGTGTTGGTGAATTCCAATCCCGCAACGATCATGACGGATCCCGAGACCGCGGACGTGACCTACATCGAGCCCTTGAACAAGGAGCGTTTGGAGCAGATTATTGCAAAGGAGCGTCCTGATGCATTGCTTCCGAACCTGGGCGGTCAGTCCGGATTGAATCTCTGCGCAGAGCTTGCAAGCGCAGGCATCCTTGACAAATATAACGTGAAGGTTATCGGTGTTCAGGTAGATGCCATTGAGCGCGGTGAGGACAGAATCGAGTTCAAGAATGCCATGAATGAGCTTGGCATCGAGATGGCACGTAGTGAGGTTGCTTATTCCGTTGACGAGGCACTTGCCATTGCTGACAAGTTAGGATATCCCGTAGTTCTTCGTCCTGCCTACACCATGGGCGGTGCAGGCGGCGGACTGGTTTATAATAAGGACGAGCTGAAGACGGTTTGTGCAAGAGGCTTGCAGGCCAGCTTAGTAGGACAGGTTCTGGTTGAGGAATCCATTCTCGGCTGGGAAGAGCTAGAGCTGGAGGTCGTTCGTGATGCTGACAACAACCTCATCACCGTCTGCTTTATCGAGAACATCGATCCCATGGGCGTACATACCGGAGATTCCTTCTGTGCAGCTCCCATGCTGACGATTTCGAAGGAGCTGCAGGCAAGACTGCAGGACTATGCATACCGCATCGTAGAATCCGTTCAGGTTATCGGTGGTACGAATGTACAGTTTGCGCATGATCCCGTAAGCGACAGGGTCATCGTTATTGAGATTAACCCTAGAACCTCTCGTTCCTCCGCACTGGCATCCAAGGCGACTGGTTTCCCGATCGCACTTGTCAGCGCAATGCTGGCATCTGGCCTGAAGCTTTCCGAGATTCCTTGCGGAAAGTACGGAACGCTGGATAAGTATGTTCCAGATGGAGATTATGTTGTTATTAAGTTTGCCCGTTGGGCATTTGAAAAGTTCAAGGGTGTTGAGGACAAGCTTGGCACCCAGATGCGCGCCGTAGGCGAGGTTATGAGCATCGGTAAGAACTATAAGGAGGCCTTCCAGAAGGCCATCAGAAGCCTTGAGACTGGCCGCTATGGCCTTGGTCATATTGCAAAGCTGGAGGCAAAGACGAAGGATCAGCTGTTGAACATGCTGGCAACGCCTTCCAGCGAGCGCCACTTCGCAATGTATGAGGCACTGAAGAAGGGTGCGACCGTGGATGAAATCCATGAGCTGACCCACGTGAAGAAGTATTTCATCGAGCAGATGAAGGAGCTGGTGGAAGAGGAGAAGGCACTTATGGCATGCAAGGGTAGCCTTCCCGCAGACGCAGCCCTGATTCAGGCAAAGAAGGATGGCTTCTCTGATAAGTACCTGAGCATTCTGCTTGGCATTCCTGAGGCAGATGTTCGCAACAAGAGAATTGCCCTTGGCGTAGAAGAGACCTGGGAGGGCGTACACGTTAGCGGAACGCAGGACAGCGCATACTACTTCTCAACCTACAACGGAACGGACAAGAACCCCATCAGCGACGAGAAGCCGAAGGTAATGATCCTTGGCGGCGGCCCCAACAGAATCGGTCAGGGCATCGAGTTCGACTACTGCTGCGTACATGCCTCCCTGGCACTGAAAAAGCTCGGCTTTGAGACCATTATCGTTAACTGCAACCCTGAGACCGTGTCCACGGACTATGACACCTCTGATAAGCTCTATTTTGAGCCGCTGACCCTGGAGGACGTTCTCAGCATCTATAAGAAAGAAAAGCCCGTAGGTGTCATCGCTCAGTTTGGTGGCCAGACGCCTCTGAACCTTGCATCTGACCTGGAGAAGAACGGCGTGAAGATTCTTGGAACCTCACCTGCCGTGATTGACCTTGCAGAGGACAGAGACCTGTTCCGTGCAATGATGGATAAGCTGGAGATCCCGATGCCTGAGTCTGGCATGGCTACGACCGTGGAAGAGGCACTGGAGGTTGCTCATAAGATTGGCTTCCCCGTTATGGTTCGTCCTTCCTACGTACTTGGCGGCCGCGGCATGGAGGTCGTATATGACGACGTGAACCTCACGAGCTACATGAATGCAGCCGTTGGCGTAACGCCTGACAGACCGATCCTGATCGACAGGTTCCTCAATCATGCGACCGAGTGTGAGGCAGACGCCATCAGCGACGGAACGCATGCATTCGTTCCTGCGGTCATGGAGCACATTGAGCTTGCCGGCGTTCACTCCGGAGACTCCGCTTGTATCATTCCTTCCAAGCACATCTCTGAGAAGAACGTTGAAATCATTAAGGAATACACGAGAAAGATTGCAGAGGAGATGCACGTTCGCGGCCTGATGAACATGCAGTATGCAATCGAAAATGATAAGGTATACGTGCTTGAGGCAAATCCCCGTGCATCCCGTACCGTTCCGCTGGTATCCAAGGTATGTAACATCCGCATGGTACCGATTGCAACCGAGATCATAACGGAGGAAATCACGGGCCGTCCTTCCCCCGTACCCGCGCTGAAGGAGCAGGATATTCCTTACTACGGCGTCAAGGAAGCAGTCTTCCCGTTCAACATGTTCCCGGAGGTTGACCCGATCCTTGGACCCGAGATGCGTTCCACCGGTGAAGTGCTTGGCCTTTCGAAGTCCGTCGGCGAAGCATTCTTCAAGGCACAGGAGGCAACGCAGACGAAGCTTCCTCTTGGCGGAACCGTGCTGATCAGCGTAAACCGCAAGGATAAGGCAGAGGTTGTTGACGTCGCTAAGCTGTTCAACGAGGCTGGCTTCAGAATCATTGCAACCGGAAATACCTGCGACCTCATTACGGCAGCAGGCATCCCTGCAGAGAAGGTAAAGAAGCTCTACGAGGGCAGACCGAACATTCTCGACATGATCACCAACGGTGAGATCGACCTGATCGTGAACTCGCCCATCGGTGCAGACAGCGTACATGATGACTCTTACCTGCGTAAGGCAGCCATTAAGGGTAAGATTCCTTACATGACGACCATCGCAGCAGCAAGGGCAACGGCAGAGGGAATCCTTTACGTACAGAAGGCCGGAAGAGGAGAGGTTCACTCCCTGCAGAGCCTGCATGCCATGATTAAGGATAAGTAAAGTCTATAAAAATGAATAATGCCGATCTTAATCAGATATGGAAGAGACAGCATGAGAAAGAAAGAATAATTAAAGCCTTCCCCCTCGGGGGAAGGTGCCTGCGAAGCAGGCGGATGAGGGGCAAAAGTCTCATCGCTCAAGCAGGCATACGAGGGGAGAAAGCGCCATGGTTCAAGATTTAATAGAGCTTTGCAAGAAAAGAGGTCCGAAGATTTACATACAGACGCATAATTTCCCAGACCCGGATGCGATTGGATCCGCATTTGGATTACAGAAGTTTTTGGAGCATTTCGGCATTGAGCCAACGCTTTGTTATGCCGGTCGGATTGATAAGCTGAGCACATCAAGGATGCTGGATGAATTTGGCATCACGATTTATTCCTATGATGAAATCAAGGATGACATGAAGGAAGAGGATCCGATTATCTGCGTGGACAGCCAAAAAAATGGCGGAAACATTTTGGATTTCATCGGGGATGAGGTGGCCTGCGTGGATCACCATCCGACATTTGTGGAAGAAACCTATTGCTATAAGGACGTGCGGATTACGGGTGCCTGCGCAACGCTGGTTACCGGTTATTACATGGAGATGGGACTTGTTCCCGAGGAGAACGTGGCATCCGCCCTTTTATATGGCTTGAAGATGGACACGATGCAGTTTTCCAGAGGCGTGACGGAGCTGGACATTGCGGCGCTGCGTTTTCTGTTTCCGCTTCACAATAAGGCGAAGATCACGAGGCTTGAGCAGAATACCATGGCGTTTCGGGATCTCAAGGCCTATGGTGCAGCCATTGAGCATATTCAGGTATACGAGCGCTTCGGTTATACGATGGTTCCGTTTGCCTGTCCTGATGCCTTGATCGCAACCCTGGCTGATTTTATTCTGGATTTGGATGAGGTCGAGGTTGCCGTGGTGATCTCCGTGAGAGAGGATGGCTTAAAGCTTTCCGTTCGCTCTGAGATCGAAAAGGTTCACGCGGGATATCTGATCCGGGATGCCATTGAAGGGCTGGGAAATGGCGGTGGACATGCCTCCATGGCCGGCGGATTCATTCCCATGAAGAACGTGGAACCCATGGGAACCTATTACGAAGCAGCCATTCGCGAGAAATTCATGAATGTACTGGAGAAGATGGGATATCTCAAGGCTTAGGAAGATAAGCCGCAGGTTACCGTTTACGACAAAGAGAATACTTTTAGCGACAAAAAATCATCTACTTTTCATTTTCGTGTTATAACAAAACCAACGAAAGGGAACACGAAAACAGAAAAGAGGTGATTTTTTTGTGGGCTGCAAATTATGTGAAAGGCGGAAGGGTCGTAGAGATAAAAGAAAGACATTTGGCTAAGATCTTTGCAGATTCAGATTCTGTTTTATTGAAGGACCTGGAGAAGCCTCCAAAGGACATGGAGGAGTTCCGAAAGGAATGCAGGGAACTTCTTAGAAGAAAAGGAAAGAGAGGAATAAAGCAATGAAAAAGGCAGTAAAGAGTGTGGTAATTTGTTTGTTGTTTGTGGCTTTGTATTTTGGAATCCAATTTGTGGTGAGCGGTGTTGTCAATGGCGTGATGGACTATCAGGAGATCGTAAAAATGCAGGCGGAAGGCTTTGAAATCAACACGCAGGAAGGTGCAGAGGAATATGCTCGCAGGGCAGCGCAGGTATTATCTTCCACCATGGGAATGGTTAACTTTATCGCATCCGTGATCGCCTCCGGCATCTTTGTGGGGATGGCGGTAAGCAGCCGGAAACGCGCAACCAAAAAGGAGGGAATCACTGAGAATCGGGCACAGCGCTGGAGTAAGGCAGGGGAAGAGCTGGGACTGAAAAAGATCACCCTTCGCAAGACGCTGCTTGCAGTGTTGGCAGGTATTGGAATGACGACACTTATCCAGGGCGTATTGTCCGTGATTCCCTTCCCGGAATGGCTCATGCAGTCTTATTCCTCGGCTTCCGCACCTATCTCCGGAATGAATCTGATCGGACAACTGATCGGTATCGTGCTGGCTCCGGCAGTGGCGGAAGAGCTGCTCTTTAGGGGAATTGTGCTTGGAAGGCTGAAGAAGGTAATGCCCGCATGGGCTGCAGTGCTCCTCAGCGCCCTCCTGTTTGGGCTGGTACACGGAAATCTGCTCTGGATCTGCTATACCCTTGTCATGGGTGTGCTGGTTGCCCTGATCGATCTGAAATATGAATCCATTCTGCCTGGAATGATCATGCACTTTATCTTTAATCTGTCCGGAGTACTGATATCTGGTTTGATGTTGCCCTATGTGGTTTATTTTGGATTTATCCTGATCGGTCTCGGCTGCCTTGCTTTTACTTTGACAGGCAGGGATCTGAAGGGAGAAGGCAGACTGGCTGCCATTTAAGAATTTTAGGTGGTTTCAAGGGCGGGCCGTTTGACCCGTCCTTGCCATGTGGGAGATTTAGAGATATACTATAGGAAAATGAAATACGCGGTATGGCTCGCTGGGGGAATGTATGAGAATTGCAGTTTGTGATGATGAAGATAGATGCAGATCCGATATCCGGGGGCATATCGATAAAATGTTTGGGAGTCTTGACGTGATCGTGGACAGCTTTTCCGGTGGAAAAGAATTGCTTGCAAGGTTTAGGGCACATCCCTATGACCTTGTGTTTCTGGATATTGAGATGCCCGGGATGGATGGGATCACGCTGGCTAAGGAGCTTCGGGCAATCAGCGACCAGGTATTTATTGTATTTCTCACGGGGCACGTGGAGTACGCCCTGGAGGGCTATGAAGTGAACGCTCTCCGATATCTCACAAAGCCGGTGAAGGAGGAGAAGCTCCGGGAAGTGCTTACCTATGTATCGGAGAAATTGTCCGCCAAGCGGCAGATCATGTTAAAGACGGAGGGGGAGGAGGTCTTTGTGAATGTCAGTGACATCCTCTATTTCGAGGCCCAGGATCAGTATGTGATGGTGCATACCATGGATAGGGATTATCTGGTGAGATATAATTTGTCGGATTATGAGAAGGAACTGAAGAAGGATGGTTTTGTGAAGCCTCACAGGAGCTATCTGGTTTCCCTCGCAAAGGTGCGCCGGATCGGAAAGAGTGAGGTGCTTTTGGAGGGAAACGTTTCCGTACCGGTCAGTCGCAGCGCCGCAGCGGGACTGAAAAATATGCTATACTCCTACTTGGAAGAAAACGCATTCTAAAAAAGGGTTTTCATAAAAAATGAACGGATGGTGATCTTATGACATATGCGGAGATGCTTCCTTCCCTGTTATTTTCGAATCTGATAGGAACGCTTTCAGTGTTTGCGGAAGCGTTTTTGACACTGAGTACGATTCTGATTCCTTTGTGCTTCTTTGGCAGGGAGGGCAAACTAAAAAAATCAACCTTTATCATTACAGGGATTCTTCCTGCTTATGCGGTGATCAGCAATACGCTTGCTTCCATCAATGCAATTATTTATAGCAGGCAACATGCTGCGGAAGTGGTGGAAACATCGAAAGCTTTGGATATGACGCTGATCCAGACAGCGTGCGTATTTCTTGCCGCTGCCACGGTCTATTTCAGGCATAAGCTGCTGCATGGCATTGAGAATGTCATTTATTTCATCGTGATAGAGCTATATCAACAGTTTATGATTACCTGTTCCATGTCATTTCTCGCGGATGACATTCTGGAATTCTACAATAGCACGGGAAACCTGATGGCTGTGCTTCCAAAGGCCTTCAACCTTTATATTCTCTGCTATTTCCTGGTTGCGCTGCTTCTGTTTCTGGGCTTGTACTTTGGGCTGTACAGGCGAAAGAGATTTTTCTATGTGAGTTATAAATACAGGATTCTTTTTGTAATATGGGAATTCTTTCTTCTTTACAGCGTTCTCAAACCTTTGAATCATGCCGGCGAAAATGCCGGGCTGTTTGTTCCGATGAAGAATATGATCGGTATTATGCTGCCAGTTCTTGGAATTGCATTTCCCTTCCTCATCATGATCATGGTGACGAGACGAAGTGCCATGGAAAAAACTGTTCTTCAGGAGGGCTATATCGCTGCGGAGCTGGAATATATTGATCAATATAAGAGAAGTCAGGAGGAGACCAGAGCCTTTCGGCACGACATAGCGAACAATTTATCCCTGCTTTCCGCCATGATGGGGGAGGGGAAATATGAGGAAGCGGAGCAGTATCTGAATGACCTTTTGGGGAATGTCCGCGGAATGTCGCCAAAATATGTGACGGGGGATGAGATGCTTGACTGTCTGGTGGGCATGAAAGCGGGACGCATGGAGGAGGCAGGCATTGCCTTTTCCATCGACGGGGTGGCGGACGGAGGCCTCTCCATGAAGCCCACGGACATATGCAGCATCTTTGCCAATGCGCTGGATAATGCCATAGAAGCCTGCGAAAACATGCCGGAGGAGAGGGAAAGAATCATCCGGTTAGAAATCAAAAAGGCAGGACAGTTTTTTGCCATCAAGCTGATTAACACTTATGAGGAGCGCACGGAAGGCATCATCCTCGGGAAGCTCTTTGATGGAAAAGAAAGACGCACCTCCAAGAAGGATAAAAGCTTACACGGATATGGGGCACAGAACATCAAGGCTACGGTGGAGAAGAATAACGGGATACTGAAGAGTGAGGCGGGAGAAGGATGGTTTACCCTCTCCGTCATGATTCCAAGGCAGTGAGCGGGACGAAACGAAGGGCAGCCGCCCTGATGAAAAATGATATCCATTTGACAAGAGAAAGGACACGGAAAATTTCCCGTGTCCTTTTTTACCGTTAGAAATCCGCAGATCTGGGAGTTCTGGGGTAAGGGATGACGTCGCGGATGTTCTCAACGCCGGTCAGGTACATGATCAGACGCTCGAAGCCCATGCCGAAGCCACTGTGGATGCAGCCGCCGTAGCGTCTGGTGTCGAGATACCAGTCGATGCCTTCCTTGTCAACGCCCATCTCATTCATTCTCTCAATCAGCTTGTCCAGGTTTTCCTCTCTCTGGCTACCGCCCATGAGTTCGCCTGCCTGAGGCACGAGAAGGTCAACTGCCGCAACGGTCTTGTTGTCGGGATTTACCTTCATGTAGTAAGCCTTGATCTCCTTTGGCCAGTCGGTTACGAATACGGGGCCATGGAAGTAATCTACGATATATTTCTCATGCTCCTTCGCGATGTCCTCGCCGTAGTCAGGCTGGAACTCCCACTTAACGTCAGCCTTCTTTAAGAGGTCGATGACGTCGTGGTGCGTAATTCTGGTGAACTCAGCGTTCACAATGCCGTCCAGCTTTTCCTTAAGTCCCTTCGAAACAAACTTGTCGCAGAAGGCGATCTCCTCAGGACACTTGTCGCAGACATATTTCACGACAAACTTCAGCATTTCTTCCTCAATGTCCATCAGACCATTCAGGTCGCAGAAGGCCATCTCGGGCTCAATCATCCAGAACTCGTTTGCATGGGTCTGGGTGTTGGAATTCTCCGTACGGAAGGTGGGACCGAAGGTGTAAATGTCACCGAAGGCCATGGCGAAGGTCTCACCCTGCAGCTGGCCGGAGCCGGTGATGAAGCTCTGCTTGCCGAACAGGTCCTTGCTGAAATCGACCTTGCCGTCCTCCGTCAGGGGAAGCTCGTTCATGTTCAGGGTCGTTACCTTAAACATCTGATCGGAGCCTTCACAGTCCGCGCAAGTGATCAGGGGCGTATGCACATAGAGATATCCATTGCTCTGGAAGTACTCGTGGATCGCCATGGCGGCAACGCTGCGGATGCGGAAGACTGCGGAAAACAGGTTCGTGCGGGGACGAAGATGCGCCACCGTGCGAAGGAACTCTCTAGTGTGGCGCTTGGGCTGAATGGGATAGTCCTCAGGGCAATCTCCCAAAAGCTCAACGCTCTTTGCCTTTACTTCAAAGGGCTGCTGATTCTCAGGCGTCAGCACCACCGTTCCAACGACCTGTACGCTTGCCCCAACTCTAATTTTGGAGATGGCGTCAAAATTCTCAAGTCCATTATCGTAAACGACCTGCAAATTCTCGAAAAATGATCCGTCATTTACGTTCAGGAATCCAAACTGTGACTGTGCGCGATTGGTACGTACCCAGGCACAGATGGTCACTTCTTTGGAAGCATATTCAGACGTGTTTCTGAAAAGCTCTTTGATTTTTGTTCTCATCTCTTTCTCCTCCTAGTTTTTAAAAATCATATTGCTATGATACCATTTTTTCAGAAGATTTCAATGTTTTTTTTCAAGGACATATCCATTTTTGCTAATTTCAGGCTTATGTGATTGTATAAAACGTCATCTTGACTTTACAACTGTTAAAAATTAACATAAAACTATGATTTCATTCTTAGATCATTGAGCTTTTGTCATTGATTCTATTAGCTTTTGGCAGTTCTGCCAACATTTTCAAAAACACATTAGAAATAGTTGAAATTATGTATTTTATGTAATATTATAAAAGGAGATAATATTTCACGATGAAAGGTGAGTGTTTATATGAAACGAATTTATCCAGCAATTTTTCATGAAGAGGAAGGTTCTTACTGGGTGGAGTTTCCTGACTTGGAAGGATGTCAAACAACGGGTGATACTTTAGAAAATGCCATCGAAATGGCACAAGAAGCTTTGGGATTATATATCAATCATTTATTGGAGGAAAAGCTTGAAATACCGAATCCGTCCGACATTCGGAACATTCACGGAAAAACTTCGGATATCATTAGTTATGTATGCACGGATGACATTAAATATCGGAGAGATACGAGGGCAATTAAGAAAACACTATCCATTCCTGCTTGGCTGGCTGCAGAGGCGGAGGAACGGAATCTAAGTTTATCGAGAGTTCTTCAAGAAGCGTTAATGCTAAAGATTGGTACTTGAATGACATCATGACAAGATTAAGAATAGCAAAGGGAATGGATATGTTAATGCCATTCAATGATAAGAAACGAAGGTAGTAAAAATGGCAGAGGAAAAGGTGGCAAAAAAGAAATCAAAAGTAGTGGTCGTGATTATCGTAGCGGTTTTGGCAGTGATTGTCCTTGGCGTAGCGATTGTGCTCTTGCTAAACGGGAAGAAATCGTATCGTTCCGTGAAGATTGAAACCTACGAGGGCGAGGTGAAGCTGAAACGTGAAGACGGTGATCAAAAGGTCTTCAAGGGAATCAAGCTCATACCTGACGACAAGGTGAAGACGAAGGAGGAATCAACGGCGGTGCTTCTCGTGGATGATGACAAGCACATTGTGGCGGAGGAAAATACCTGTTTTTCCATCCATGCTTCGGGTAGTGAAAAAAGCGGGAGCGTAAGCATTCACTTGGAATATGGCAGCTCCCTGATCACGATTGACCATAAGCTGAGTGAAAATTCCGAATTCGAGGTTACGACGCCCAACGCAAGCTGTAGCGTCAGAGGAACGACCTTCTCCGTGTCCTATGATCCTTCCGATCAGACCACCACTGTCAAGGTGACGGAGGGCGTTGTTAAAGTAAAAGGCGGCGGAGAGAGCGCACGGCTGGAGGCAGGCGACGAGGCGACCATCACGGAGGACGAGCTCCTCTTAAGCCCTGCAGGCGGACAAGGCCGGGGCTCTGATACTGACGGGAATGGCAACGGCGAAGCTGGCGGAGAGGAACGGTCAAACATCGCAGGGGACTTCATATACACAAATGCCGAAGGCTACGTGGAATTTGGCTCCTATGAACAGGACGGAGATGAATCCAACGGACCAGAGCCCATCGAGTGGCGGATCATTGATCAAAATGAAAACGGAACGCTCCTTCTGAGCAGATATGTCCTTGATAGTGCAAAGTATAATGACGAGCGGACGGACGTGACTTGGGAGACCAGTAGCCTTAGAAAGTGGCTGAATTCTGATTTCTATAACTTGGCATTCAATCAAAAAGAACAGGCTTGGATCAATACCGTGACGCTCGTAAATGAAGATAACCAGTTATTTGGGACATCGGGCGGGAATGATACGAAGGACAGAGTGTTTGTGCTCAGTTTACCGGAATTGCGTCATTATTTCTACTTTGATTCATGGGATGCGGATAACTATAGCGGATACTGCGCTTCCCTGATAGCTCGCGGAACCACGCATGCAGTACACGAGGGCGTAGCTTTGGGTGTGATAACAGAGGCCTACTACAACCAAACGTTAGCCGGAGAGAATTATGGCTTTGGCTGTATCGGAATGGAAGGCTCTATTTGGTGGATTCGCAATGCCGGCTATGATGGTACCTTTGCATGTTATGTGGGCTACGATGGTCATGCGGGTGCGCGTGGCTCTAACTCCGTAGTCACTTACACGCATGGCGTCCGCCCTGCCATATACATAAACTGGTAGCTTTTTAGTACCTGCCGCCAATTGGCGGAGAAAGGCGGGTTCTTCTTTGAAACGAAAAAACAGTATCCTGCTTGCATCCATCCTGCTTTTGGCTGCAATTTTTGGTATCTGCGGCGCCCTAAAGGTTCCGAAAGGAATCGAAAACTATGCGGCAGACCTCTTGTACCGAAGGCTGGATGGCATTCAGGAAAACATTAAGATCATAGCAATTGATGACGAAAGCCTTACGGCCCTGGGGCCCTATTCTGACTGGAACAGGGGCTATTTCGCGAAACTGATCAAGCTGCTGAATGCACAGGAGGGCCAAAGGCCGGCAGTGATCGGCATCGACGTCATCTTTTCAGGAACCAATGATTCTCCTGAGGATCAGGCGCTTGCCGATGTCGCATCAAAATATGATAACATTGTTTTGGCATCGTTTTTGGAAACCACCAGGGAACTCAAAAGGGATGGCGGAAGCTATGACGTACAGTCCGTTGTCACAAGCGAAAGCAAGGCTTATGAGGCGCTTGCAAGCGTGACCCGTTCTGGATTTACCAACGTGATCACGGATGAGGACGGCGTGCTTCGGCGAGTTTATACCACCCTTTCACCAGAGTACCAAAGCTTCGCTTATGTTATCACCTCCATGCTTTTGGAGCTTCCCGAGTATCGTGCGAAGGAGGAGCTTCCAAAGTATCATGCAAAGGAGGAGATCCGATATAGCGGAAAGCCAGGGGAGACGGAAGTCCTTTCCATGGCAAGAGTGCTTGACGGAACGGTTCCCGCTTCGTACTTTGCGGATTCCATCGTATTAGTGGGAGCCTATGCTGAGGGAATGCTGGATGCCTATCAGGTGCCCTGTGACAGGTCGAGACTGATGTATGGCGTTGAAGTGCAGGCAAATACGATTTCCGCATTATTACATGGAAAAACGGTCAAGACAGACATGCCGGTCGTATCCTTTGTCGTCGTGTTTTTGTTTTTATCTGTTTACGCATTTTTCCTGCATCGGGGCGGCGTAAAAAGAAATCTTTTCTGCCTTGGCTTTTTTTTGATCGCCTATCCCATGGCGGCATATGGATGCTTTGTTTTGCTTTCCTATAAGCTCCCTTTGTTATCCGTTTTCCTTGGATTATTTGCGCTGCTGATTGGCAATCTGCTTTATCAATATATGGAGCTGCTAAAGAAGAGGCAGCGTGAGACGCAGGTCATGTTGTTTTCCATGGCCGAGGCCTTTGCGGAGGCCATTGAGGGCCGGACGCCGTACAATGCCAATCATACCAAGAATGTCGCAAAGCGTTGCGTGGAAATGCTGGACTATATCAATGGGCTCCACAAGGAAGGAAAAACGGAGCTTCACTTTTCTAAGAATGATCGTGATCAGCTCTATCTTGCCGCAATGCTCCATGACGTCGGGAAGATGGACGTGCCGCTGGAGGTCATGGATAAGCCGACAAAGCTTGGAAGCAAGGAAGAGCGGCTGAAGGACAAGCTAAACATCCTTCTTTTGAAATATCAAAATGACATTTTGACGGGGAAAAAGGAAAGGCAGTTTGCCGAAGAAGAGATCAAAAAGATCGAGCGTTTTCTTCAAAACCTCGGTGCCTTCAACTGCGGAAGACCCTTAAAGGACGAGGAATGGGCCGTCATTGAGGCCATGGAAAAGGGATGCTACGAAGGGGAGGATGGGACGACCATACCTTACCTGAGTGAAGAAGAGAAGGCGGACCTTCGCATCGAACGGGGAACGCTTTCCGACAGGGAGCGCAAGATCATGCAAAGTCACGTGGAATATACGGACAAGATATTATCTCGCATGACGTTCGGTGATGCGTTTCATAAGGTCAGAAGAATGGCATCGGATCATCATGAGCTTTTGAATGGAAAGGGGTATCCCAAGGGGATTTCGGAAAAGGATCTTGACGTCATGACAAGGATTCTGACCATCATGGACATCTATGATTCGCTGATCGCAGACGACAGGCCCTATAAAAAGCCAAAGTCCGTGGAGGCCGCCTTTGAGATTTTGGACGAAGAGGCAGAAGCGGGGAAGGTCGATGGAGAGCTCCTAAAATTCGCGAAGGATCTGTATCTTAAGACGAAAGACTAAGGAATCTCAGAAGCCATTCTAAATTGCAAGCGATTAGGAAGCAAAGAAGGAACGAGGAAGCAAAACAACGGAAACACGGAAAGCATAGAAAACACGGAAAGCATAGGGAGGGCATGGCATGTACTACGTTGAAGATCAGGATCCGATTTTGGTAAAGCAGGAAGTGCAGTTAAACATAAGCGAGCTCAAGCGCTTGTATCAGGAGATCATCGCCAGATTTGGGAAGTACGTACATCGCTCCTATGATGCGGCGTTTGGCCCATATGCCTTCCGGAAAAGCCTGGAGGAGCTGACGCACATCAAGAATTATCAGGAGACGCCGATTGGCGGAGAGGATGCCAATACGCCCGTGGCAGATGGGTTTGCGGATTCCATGGAAATGATGCACTATGAGTATGACGAGTTTGTGACGCCGGAGCTGGCGGAGCTGGTAAAGCAGCTGCTCTCGGGCGACATCAAGGCAATTCGGGAGATCCGGAAGGGTCCCGTCTTTCATGGAAACGGTACTGCGAAGGATGCTGCGTCCCAAGGCGTAGCGGGGGCAGACATCCAGAGTGAGACCTATGTTGGCGTGACAAATACCGGTGCAGCGTCAGGTACGTCAAAGAATGCGGCACTGGAGGAGGAGCGCAGGGCGCGTCAGGAGCTGCAGGATTTTCTTGCAAATGCACCCATGGAGATGGACGTGGAAAAGCTGCAAAGGCTGACGGAACGGATCCTTAGATATTATCGGGAGGACTATGCGAAGGAGCAGCGCGAGGAACTTAAGGAATATTATGCCAAGGTGAATGCCTGCATCGAGTTTCGTCCCGTGATGACGCTCTATAAGGATAAGTGGAACGAGCTTCGCAGGATCTACAAGGACGTCAAGGTCTTTTACGAGGGAACCGGCGACTTTGAGGAGCAATTCCTACAGGTGATGAAGTGAGTTTGTAACTGCCATGCTTCAAGGGGATGAAGATGCTTCTGAACAATCGGGCGGGAGAAAAAACTCTTGAGGATACCGCTGTATGGGTTTGTATTTGAGGGCGAGAAGTGCCTGATTGCGCTGGTGCCTTTTTTCTCATAAAACCAGACTGTCCAATGAAATTTACTAGACAATTTAGCGCTGGCGGCATATAATATAATTGATGTCGTATGCATTGACAGAATGTTCGGCAGGCGATTTGAAATATGATGGCTGATGCGAGTTGATTTGGGGTAGTTTATGAAGAAAAAACTGGCAGTATATGCGAATGGATGGAGCAATGATTCTTTTTTGCCCGGAATCAAGGGAATAAGAGAATATGCCGCAAAGGAAGACTTTGACGTCTTTGTATTTATGTGCTTTGCATCCTACAGTGAGAATTATACGCTTAATCAAGGGGAGCTGAATATATACAATCTCGGTACGATGGAGGATTATGACGGTGTCATTGTGTTTTCAACGATGCTGAACTCCAATGAAACGGCCTATTCCCTCTGCGAAAAGGCGAGGGAGAAGGGGATTCCCGTTGTCAGCATTGGCATGGCAATGGATGGCATTCCCTCCATCTGCATCCAAAATGAAGGGGGGATGCGGGATCTGGTGACGCATCTTCTTGAGGTTCATGGCGTTAGGAGGATCCTCTTCATGGGCGGAACGGAGGATCACCCGGACAGCAGGGCGAGACTTGAGACGACGCGCAGGGTTATGGAGGAGCATGGTCTTACGCTTTCCGAGGAAGACGTGTGCTACGGTGCGTGGGGCAACAACGGTCCTGCGGATATTGTGCGTCGGCTGGCTGCATCCGGGAAGCCGTTACCGGATGCCATTGTCTGCGCGAATGACATCATGGCGCTTGCAACCTCCACGGAGCTGCAGGAACTTGGATACTCCCTGCCTGAGGACGTCATTGTGACAGGCTATGATCATATCCTGTCAGGTCAGTACGCCTATCCGGCATTGTCCACCGTAAAGCAGAATTATGAGCAGGTGGGATATCGGGCGTGCGAGATGATTTATGAACAGATGAGCGGTACGCTAAAGGAGACAAAGGTTCTGTTGCATTCCACCTTTGTCCGCGGAGAGAGCTGCGGCTGCGAGGGGGAGTTGGACAACGTCGGCATTCGTAAGCGCTACTGCCAAAATGCATATCACAGACATTTGGATGAATCCATGCTCGAGCAGACGGAACGCGTGATGAGAAACCGTATGTCCGGCATCCTTTCTTACCAGGTACTCAAGCGTGACCTACAGGAGCATTTTCGCCGAAATCACCGTTATGAGGGGGGCACTTTTTCCGTGATTGTGCACTCGGACTACTTTGAGGATGCAACGGCAAGCGAGGAGGAGCTCTGGAACAGCGGCAAAAAAGAAAGACTGGAGGTCATCGTAGCCCTCAAAAATGGTGAGATCCTTGAGAATCCGAGCGTCAATCGTAAGGATTTAATTCCCGGATATGAGAAGCTTCCGGGAGAGCAGCACGTGTATTATCTGCTTCCGTTACATCATTTCCAGTTTAATTATGGTTACGTTGTCTTTGCGGATGAACCGTATCTGATCCGCGCCGACATGCTGTATCCCTATATGGAAAAGCTGCAGCAGTCTTTAAAGCTTCTTCGAATCAACGTGCGTCTGGATACGCTGAACAAGAATCTGACCAGGATTTATGACAGAGATCACATGACGGGGCTATACAATCGTTTCGTCTATGAAAATAAGGCCATTCCGCTGTTTGAGGAATGTAAAAAGAGATTTTCTTCCATGGTGGTCATGTTTGTCGACATTAACTACATGAAGCGAATCAATGACCAGTTTGGGCATCTGCATGGTGACAATGCGATCAAAACGGTTGCGGACTCCATCAAGCGTAACATCCGCGAGGATTGGATTGCCGTTCGATATGGCGGTGATGAGTTCCTGATCGTTGGTCCTCGCTGTAACGAGGCAGAGGCGGAGACGGTGCGCGAGTCCATCTTGGGCTATTTGGATGAAAAGAATCATGATGGTTCCCAGCCGTATCAGATTTCGGCGAGCTGTGGCTACGTGGTGACCGATCCCGTTTCGGATATGGCGTTGCAGGACTATGTGCAGGAAGCCGACAGAATGATGTATGAAATCAAAAAGCAGGTACATGCCAAGGACGGCGCAGCCGGGCGGTAACTTAACCAGAGGATGAGATCTAAAAAGAGGATCAATGAAATTGTCATGACAAAGGGGTTGTCATAACGACGATCGCCTTTTGAATAAATAATTACGACGCGCCACAAGGTTCTTCGTCGTATGAGAAACGTAATGTGAGAAATCAATTTGAGCACGGAGGAAAGTATGGAAGCATTTAAGGTAACGCTTGGAAAGGCCAAATGTGGCCTTGACCTGGGTGACGGAAGCGAGCGTGCGGAATATGTCAATCAGGACTATATCCTGCATAAATTAGGCAGACCGCACAGATGCGTCAACATTATGTATACCCTGTATCCGAAGGATGCACAGTGGCCTCAGAGAATCAGCAAGGCATGTGCAGACATGGACGTTAAGTTTCAGTGGGACTATCCCTATGATGATTATTTCCCCTTTGGGGCGGATGGAGAGCCCTTTGAGCAGATGAAGGACATCAGAAAGCATGGTCAGGACGTGCTGCTTACGCTGACGGTGGACTGCTCTCTGGAGGACGAGTATCTTCGCGGCGTGGCAAAACAGTTTGCAGAGTTTGGACGCATGAGGATCCGCATCAATCATGAGTGCCAGGGTAACTGGTTTACTCACAACAAGAGATATACCTTCGAGGAGATCGGAGCCTTCTTCGTAAGATTCCGTAAGATCCTGAAGGAGGAAGCACCGAATGTTAAGGCGATCTTCTGCGCAGGCTTTGTAACGCCCAATGGCAAGGTTGATCAGGAGGATGCCTTCCTTGAGGCATACAAGGCAGCGGACATCTGGTCTGCCGACAGCTATCCCGCACTGCATTTTGGCTGGCCCTACGACGTTGCGGAGGTTGGCGGCGGAAGCTACAAGGCAGATAACGTGCGCGAGATTTATGAGCAGTTCGAAGCGACGGCAAAGCGCCTGAGGGAGATTACGGGGAAGAATACCCCGATGACCACGGCTGAGAGCAATACGGACGGCGACGTGACCGGACCCTTCCATCAGGGTGAGGCTGTCGTGAAGTTTGCCGAGTACTTTAGGGACAACAACACGAGCGAGTGGTTTGACGGAATCTCGATGTATCAGTTCCGTGACAGAGGACGCCTTGGTCTTGAGATCGAGGATCCCAACAACAACACGGTGGGCATTGAGCAGCCCGTATTGGCAGATTATAAGAAGCTGATCCAGGATCCTTATTTCCTTCCTTCCATGACGAAGGGCGAGAAGGCTGCCTTCCCTGCAAAGCTTCGTTGGGGCGGATCAGATGATGCGGACGGCATCGAGCTTCCCATCGCATTCGATGGAACGCCGGAATTCTGTGAGGCAACCTTTGAGGAGGATGCCAGCCTGATGATCGAGTTTGGCGGTAAGTGGTTCTACAAGGCAAAGGGCGTGAAGACCATCGATTTCATGAGCCTGTTCTTTGAGAAGCAACTGGATGGACCGACCGTGCTTCCGATGCGTATCTTTGGCACGCCCGCAGACGGCGTGAATCCGAAGACGGATGCACCGGATTGGGCAACCAACTATTACAGCGAGTTAAAGACCGCTCCCGAGCTGCGTATCCGCTACGAGGTTCCCGGAAGAGTCGGCCTGGTATAGAAAAATCTCAAAATATTTCAGGGCTATGGAGACATAGCCCTGTTTTTTACAAAACGGAAAGAAGGAAGTACCCACAGGCAAGGTATGAGAAGAAATGATTATGAAAAAACATGATAAGATCTTTGGGATGATGTTGCAGTGGTCGTTGCCCTGGTGATGATGCTGGCTGGCTCGCACGGAAGAAGACGGATGGCAGCTGGTGATCTGGAAAACGGGTATGGACAAATAGGTACAGGAAGGGACGAATAGGGATAGAATCGTACAAAAAGGCATAGAAGAGGAATTTGCACAATAAGCACGGATAATATGCAGGATTTGCGACTTTATTATTTGATAAAAAGACGATACGATAGAGCTGTAAGATTTCTACATAGGTTTGTTTGGTATTCATGGTCTGCATGGGGAAGGGGACAAGTATGGAAGGCAAATTTACAGCTTGGCAAAAGATCGTATTGACCTGCACGTTTCTTGTGATAATGGCATCAGCGGGAATTCGAATGATCATGCATGCGGGGGATCAGGGCGCAATCATTGTTCTGTCCTTCATGGCAATCGTTCTTTTCTGTAGCTTAAGCGTTGCAGCGTTGTTTCCTGCAACCTGGAGAATGACGACGGCAGAGAAAAATAAGATTTCGGATGTCGCGCAATATCAAAAGAAATACGCAAGCGTGCTTGTTGTGGTAAATGCCTTGCTGAGCCTGGTCATGATTTTTCTGATCTGGATTGTATGAAAAATAAGCGTTGAAGGGAAATCTGGAAAGCCGTATTTTCTTCAATAAAGGGGAGGAAAAAGAATGGAAAAATTTAGGCTCATGTTATTTGCCATTGTATTTTTGGTTGTAGCAGTTAAGGTAGCGCAAAAGCTTTTAAATACCTATTTGTACATAAAGAGTGTCAATGTTGTAGAGGGACATTTGGCATATACGAATGACACGATTATGCCAGTCGGGAGATATGCGCAAGGTGTTTCGTATCCCATCTACAGGTATCAGGTGGACGGCGTGAATTACTTTATAGAGCTCAACAAGCCAGGGAGACATCCTGGAGTTTTTCCGCTTGAGGTTGAAGTAAGGTATTATCCCTTAGATCCTGAGGTCGGTTTTATTCATGGCATGCGTGGAAGACTTGTTTCCAAGGTGGGACCAGAGATATCTTGACAATTTTCGAATGACCGAGTATAATAATATTATCATATTTGGCAAAGCAGTCGAAAGGCTGTGACGCAAAGCTCCAGAGCCTGTAAAATGGTAGTCAGCTGCAACTCGTTGTAGGCATTGCCGTTTGGGCGATGCCGTTTTTTGTTTTAGAAAGGAGACACACCATGAAAATCACGTCATTTAACCCGCTGATCCTTACCGCTAATGCAGAAGGTGCAATGAAGCTCTTTGAGGAGATGGGCTTCGAAAGACGCCACAAGATTACGATTACGGAAAATGGTAAGGACATTACCACCGTGCGTATGAAGGATGCCAATGGCTTCTATGTTGACGTGGCTCAGATTGACGGGCTGCCGCGTGACATGCAGCTCATCAGAATGAATGTCGATAATTTCGAGGAGGCATATGAATTCCTGAAGTCAAAGGGATTTACGAATCCGAAGGGTGATCACACCGTTGATACGAAGACGAATAAGTCTGCCATGATGCAGTCGCCTACGGGCTTTGCATTTGATCTTTGCCAACATATCAAGGAAAACTAAATAGGGAATCGTTCATCAGCATAACCAACAGATAAGGAGGAATACCCCATGCAAATTACGGCATTTAATCCACTGATTCTTACGCAGGACGCACAGGCTGCAAAGGAATTATTTGAGACGATAGGATTTGAACATAAGCATACAAAAACGGGGATCAACGATAAGGATATCACAAGCTTTGACTTAAAGCATCCCGACGGGTTCCGAGTTGACGTGGTGCAGGTACCGATGCCACAGGATATGTCAGTGATCAGAATGAACGTAAGGGATTTCGATGAGGCATATCAGTTCCTGCTGGATCGCGGTTTCAAGAATGCACAGGGGGATAAGGTTACCGATACGGGATCTTCCAAGGCAACCTTGATGGTTTCGCCCACGGGCTTTGCCATCAGCCTTGCGGAGCATATCAGAAAATAGCTTCAGATCGGAAATAGGATAAGATCACAAAATAGATTTAGATGCAAAAAGCCATGGGGCCCCATGGCTTTTTGTATTTTCATATAACAATAAAATTGACCACAGTTTCCGTTTTTGATATACTGAATGGGAGTTGAATTGGAGGGATTTTTCTATGCAAAAGATGATTTGTGAGGCAAGGCTTTTGGGAAGTGATGAGATAGAATATGTTCCGGCTGAAGAACTGGGAATTCAAATGGAGCTTGTTTCGAAGGCAGAGGAAGCATGCGCCATTTGCAAGACGGTATCGGTAAGAATTACGAATACCTCGGAAAAGGATTTTATCGGAGTCATACATGTCAAGCTTATGATGGAGGAGAAGCAGCCTAAGTTTTTTATGCCAGGTTATATGTATGATACGAACACTGCGGAAAAGCCTTCTTCAGGAAGAAAGGCGTTTCCCAGAATCAAAAGAAATCCATCAGGAAAGCCAGAATCAACATTTTTTATGACAAGAAGCGACAGATTGGCTGAGCCGATCAGCCTCGTCTATGATTCTGGGAGAGTGCGCGGTATCGCTGCGCCTCCGTATTGGATGTCCCAAGATGGTAATGTCGATCCAAGTGCTTTTCACAATGGCAAGGCGAGTTCGCAGGCTGCGTCATTTTTTCAGTACGGCGGATTTAGCTGTAACATCAATGACAAGGGAATGGTCAGCGTAGGATACACGCTTGGCTATGAGAACGCTCCTTGGCTGTTTGTTCAGACGGCCAATGTTTTGGAGAGGGAGCCGATTGACGAGAAGAATGCTTTTGTCATTCAGGCGGGACAAACGGTGTGCTTTCCCATGTTCCTCTATGATTATGTGGGAGAGGATGAGAGAGCGATTTATAAGGCACTGGAGCATGCTTATACATGCTTTCATGAAGCACCAAGAACCATACCCGACATGAGTGAGGAAAAGGCTCTCTCCCTTCTTAGCAGTGCCATCAGGGACAATGCCTGGCTAGAATCGGAGAAGATGTATTCCGGGTTTGTTTATGATAGGGAAAATGGACCAAAATACAACAAAATAGGTTCCCTTTCCTGGACCAATGGCATGGCAGTTGCAGTGCCAATGCTGTATGCGGCAGGGCACCTAAAGGACGACGAGGCAAGAAGACAGAGTCTGGCATTTATTGAAAATGTCGTGAAGAACAGTTATAATCCCAACTCCGGATTTATGTATGATGCGGTGGAAGACGGGAAATGGTTTGTGCAGGGCTGGTGGTATAATGGAATGCACAGTGGAGGACATAGTGCGTACATTAACGGGCAGGCTGCCTATTATATTCTTAAGGCGTATGCTTTGGAGAGGGATACCTATGGTCAGTTGCATGATGACTGGATTTCCTTTCTTCGTCCGATCATTGCTAAAATGAATGCCGAGTTGAATTCGGATTACGAATATCCCTTCTCCATGTCAGAGCATACGGGAGCAGGTCTGGAATATGATTCCATGGGCGGCGCATGGTGTCTTGCAGCAACGGCCTTGTACGAGCTCATCACGAAGGGCGAGGAATACCTGAGTCTTATGAAGAAGAGTGAGCTCCATTATTTTGATGCATTTGTGAAAAAATGTGAATGCTACGGAGGACCTCTGGATACGGATAAAGCCGTGGATGATGAGGGAATTCTGGCTTATGTTCGTGCGGTGAGAATTCTTCATGAAATCACAAAGGAAGAGTATCTGCTGGATCACATGCAGGATGCCTTGCATTATGAATTTAGCTTTAAGCTTTGCTATAACACGCCCGTTACGGTAAAACCACTCAGCGAAATTGGATGGTCCTCCTGCGGGGGCAGCATTACTTCCGTAGCGAATCCGCACATTCATCCCATGTCCAGCACCATCCTACCTGAGATGAAATATTATGTTAACCTAAGGGCAGATGAGTATGTGCGTTCAAGGCTTGAGGATACCGTCAAGTGGAGCCTTCAGACCTTTAACACCGTTGATAAGGAATATGGTTATGGGGAGCCGGGATGGATGTCGGAGCGATTCTGCTTCTGTCAGGGATTACTTACAGAAAGGTATCCAGACGGATCTCCAGCCAGCACTTGGTTTGCACTTATGCCTTGGGCAGCGGCCAGCATCATAGAGGGCTTGGCATTTTGATCTGTTTAGGAAATTGGGAGAAATGTTGAAATTGACAGGGAACGAAATGATTTAAATGCGGTGGAAGCACTGATTGCAGGAACCATTGATGCCAGTGGGGAAGCGAATTGCGATCATCATGAGCACGAGCATGGTGCGGGTCATTCCTGTGGACAAGGAAAGTGTAGTAAATAAGATGCTAACGATTTTTTTAACATTTACTAAAATAGGGCTGTTTACGTTTGGCGGCGGATACGCTATGATTTCTATTATAGAGAATATTTGCGTGGAGCAAAAGAAGTGGATTACGCATGATGAAATGATGGATGTTACGGTCATTGCGGAATCTACGCCTGGACCGATTGCAATCAACTGTGCAACCTATGTCGGCTATAAGCAAAAGGGCATTTGGGGTGCCGTGGCAGCTACGTTAGGCGTTGTATTGCCTTCCTTTATCATCATCTATCTGATTTCCTCCTTTTTGAATCACTTTTTGGAAATCACTTGGATTGCAAATGCCTTTCAGGGAATCAGAATTGCGGTAGGACTGCTGATCCTTGATGCTGGAATAAACATGTTCTTAAAGATGAAAAAGAAATTACTTCCTTGCGTCATCATGGGGTGCTCCTTTGTGACAACCCTTTTGATTAGTCTTTTTGCATGGAATTTTTCCTCGGTACTTCTTATGCTAATTGCTGCCGTTGTCAGCCTCGTCATCTTTTGTATTCAGGGGGCACCATCGAAGAAGGGTGGTGAAGGCCGATGATTTATTTAGAGTTGTTTATCGGATTTCTGACGGTAGGTTTCTTCTCCTTTGGCGGTGCATATGCGGCAATTCCATTGATCAGGGACACCGTTCTTTCCTATGGATGGCTGGACGAAGATACGCTGATGAATATGGTTGCCATAAGTGAAAGCACGCCAGGACCAATCATGGTCAACATGGCAACCTATGTGGGAAGCAGTAAGGCAGGAGTTTTGGGCGGAGTATTGGCAACCTTTGCCGTCGTTCTTCCGGCGTTCTTTATCATTTTACTAATTATGGTTCTTATGAGAAGGATGCTTGACAATCCGTATGTTCAAGCAATCTTTCGTGGGCTGAAGCCATGTATAGCGGGTATTATTTTAGCTACGGGCTGCCATATGATTCTAAAGAATGCTTTTTCTCCTTTGTTTCAGCAAACGGTAGAGTTCAGACCGTTAGTCATTTTTGTGATCCTGACATTATTATACTTTGGCTTGCGAAAAATACGGAAAAAGAAAATGTCTCCGATCATGATGATCGCGATTTCGGCAGTGTTGGGTGTTGCCATGTTTGGCGTATAAAATGCAAGAGAAAAAGGGGTATGGTATCGGACAAGCTATTTGAGGGAAGGGATGACTTATGAGCGAAAAAACCAGAAGGTTTCTTATGGTAAATGCTTTTTTATATTTGATGGCATTGCTTTTGGCGTTGAAGGTCTTTGACGTTGCCGAGGTGGGACCAATGATCCTGCCAGGGAAGGCGGAGCTTACTTGCTCTTTTCCCTCGGGACGCGTTCTTCTTTTCATTGTAGCGATGGGGAGTACGGCTTTTCACGTATGGGATCTTTGGAATGAAAAAAAGAAAGCGGCTGTTGCTGCAAGCGTGGCATGCATTGTCGTAATGTTTTTTGGCATTGTGGCACAAATGATTTGCGGAACGAATTGGTTTACGGATACCTTGGGTGGGGTATTGCTTGGAGTTACATTACTGTCCTTATATTCGTTTTTCTTTTACATATGATCTATAAGATTTTGTCTCAGCTGCTCAAGGTGAGCGTTGATTATCTTTTGGATGATGAAGAGAAGATCAGCTTTAATGAGATCCAGGAACCGATCAACCTTGACGATTATGAAAAGTCAGGGAAATGCAGAGACAAACGGGATGCGGTTTGCCTGGCAAAGCATCAGGATGCCAGCGCCATTTATGTGTTGATCAGTAACAGGAAGCTGTCTAAGGCCGAATGGATCCTAGATTTGGTGGTTCAGCCAGGTGTTGTAGAGGTTTTGGATCGGATGAATGGTATGGAAGGGAATTATTTGGTGGAAAAAGAGAGGGGGAGTGTTACGCATGGATGAGATGAGCAGTATGTTATATATTTTAGCGCTTGCCGTGGGTTTGGTGAGTTTCTTTGGAATGTCATATCGATGGCTGATGGTTATGATCATGGAATCCAATGACAAGGGCTCTGAAACGAATCTGTATGATTTCTGTACGAAGGGGCTGGAGGGCTTTTATGGGAATCCAGAAGAGGAGGAGCCTCCGGAACCCTTCAAATTGCCAGATTGGGTACTGTCGGATGAGGAGAAGGAAGCACAAAAGGAGGGCAAGCAATGAATATTAGATGCCCTGGTTGTGGTGCGACGGCAGAGTATTCGCCCAAGGATTTAAAGATGATCTGCAAGCATTGCGGAAAGATTTTCCTGGCATCCGAAGCGACGGGAAAGGCCGTTCCAGAGGAGAAGGAAGCGGAGAAGAAGGACGCTACGGCGGCAGCAGGCAAGAAGAGGGCCGCAAGGTACGAGCAAAGGCAGCATGCGGTAATCAAAATGCATACCTACCATTGCTCTTCTTGTGGTGCGGAGCTGCTCGCGAACAGTGCGGAGGTGACGACCTGCTGTTACTATTGTGGACAGCCGGTTGTTATGGAGGAGAAGCTTGCGGATTATTTGGAGCCGGATTATATTATTCCCTTCAAGCTTACGCAGGAGGAAGCCATCGAGCGCATTATGTCGGAAATCAAGAATGGGTTATTTGTGCCGCATTGCTTTAAGCAATTTGAGGTGAAGCGACTGACGCCCATCTATGTTCCTTTTTGGCTGATTGACATGGATTATGAGGATCATCAGGTTTGGAGGTATCGGGAGAAGCAGGGAAAGAACCATTATGTGGATCGGTTCGTCAATGCGGGTGCTCACGTGAGAACGGATAATTTTACGGTGGATGGTTCCAGTAAGCTGGAGGATTTGGCGGGGGAGCGCATCGGTCCCTTTGATCTATCGGGGATGGTGCCCTTTGATCCTGCATATCTTTCGGGATTTTATGCAGATCGGTATGACATGGGAACCAAGGACGTGGAGAAATTTGCAGTCGATTCCATCCATGAGATGTTTGACGACAAGATGCGTGAAAAAATGGCGAAAATCAGTAGTGATCTATATTCCTCTGACCCGAAGCATAAGATCCTGAAGACGGATTATGTTTTTTGTCCCGTATGGTTTCTGACGGTTACGATGGAAAACAGGATTTATACCATGTTTGTAAATGGGCAGACGGGGAAGGTGGTCTATGCCATTCCGCCTTCGAAGAAAAAGGCACTGGCCGCTTTTTTCATCATGTTTGTGGCAACGACGGCGCTCTATACCGCCTGCATGGGACCCTTTGCGAAAGGCCTGATTGAAACCGCAAGAGGCATGCGTGGCATGGTTGTGGATGAGATAACTTCAAGGATTTGCTCTGGTATTTTGGTCTTAAGCTACATGATTCCCTTAATCAGCGGTCTCGCATCCTGGGGGAAAGCTCGAAAGCAAAAGAAAATACTAAAGAGAGATCTTGTTCAGATCAATGGAGAAAGCAATCTGCACTATGTTCAGGACAGAGGAACGGATGCCTTTTCCAAATGAGGAAAGCTTTCCTGATTTTAGGAGCATAATTGCATGTTGAAGCATGCGTAAAAATTTGGTAAAATAAGAGGCGACGATTTTACAAAATGGAAGAACTTTTGTAAGAATACGTCGTCTCTTTTTATAGAGCAGGATAAAAGATGGATGGCGCAATTGGGGCGCCGCACCTTGTGGGAGGACGGGATCTTGAAAGATACGGAAATACTGGACCTCTACTTTGACCGCAATGAGCAGGCCATTGCAGAGACCCAGAATAAGTACGGAACCTACTGCTTTAGCATTGCATACCACATCCTTCATGATCAGGAGGATTCGGATGAATGCGTGAATGACACCTGGATGAGGGCGTGGAATTCCATACCCCCGAGCAGGCCTGAGTTTTTTAATATTTTCCTTGGAACCATTACCAGAAATCTTTCGTTTGACAGATGGAAGAAAAAGAAGGCGGCAAAGCGTGGAAGCGGAGAATTGGAGCTGGAGCTGGACGAGCTTGTGGAGTGTATTCCTGCAGCGGGAAGCAGCACGGAGGAAGCCGTGGAGGCAGCGGAGCTGCAGCGCATGATCAATGAATTTCTGCGGACACTGCCTGAGAAGGAATGTAACGTCTTTCTTCGGAGATACTGGTATTCGGAGGAATATGCGGAGATTGCAAAGCGCTACGGAATGAATCTTAATTCCGTGAAGACGTCCGTGTTCCGCACCAGGGGAAAGCTGAAGGCGTTTTTGGAAAAGCAAGGAATCACAGTGTGAGGTCAAAGCAGATGAGTGAGAAGAAGACTGAGCAGGCAATGCGCCTGTTTGAGGCAATGGAGGGAGTCGATCCCAAGCTCCTTGCCAGAAGTGAAAAAGAGAATAAGGTGCTTCCTTTCCAGCGTTACGCGAGAGCCATGAAGACCATGGCGGCATGTCTTGCGCTAATTGTGGTTGGTGGCACGTGCTTTGTGCTCCTGCAAAATGGTGGCGGACAGAAGGCGAAAAATGAGTCGGCCATGGCACCCATGAGTGACAGCGCTCAGAAGGGCAGCGGGATTTCGCAGGACGTGGCATACGCCGAGGATGCGCAGCATGAGGAAGCATGGAAAGCTGCAGAGCATGAGCAAAATGGCATAAGTCAGGGTGCCACTGCTAATTCGGCAGCAGGAGTGGAGGCGGCCTGTGAAGCGGATTCTAATTCGAACGATTCTTCGATGCTGGAAGAACTGATAAAAACGATCAGTTCCGATGACATGCCGGATCAGGCATCTGGCACTAGAACGCAGGAAACTATGGGGAACTCCGTTTCAGGGGATAAGGAGAAGGCAGACAATTTCTACAAAGGATTGCTTTCGATTTCGAAAATTAAGGGCAAGAGCTCATATGCCCTTCGAACCCCCGGCCGGCAAAATGGCATGGTGCTTGACTTAGACGGCGGGGAAGCCGTTTACGTGGATGCGGCGAAGGCTTTGGAGCTTTTGACGCTAATGAATGATCTGGAGCTGCAACCCGTAGGGGAACAGCGAATGACGGAGTATGTTGAGTGCGGCATTTGTGATGAGGATGGCGTCATTGCATACCGATTCCGCATCAGCGGAAAGTATTTGCAGGTGGTCGGAGAGGACGAGTTTTACGAGATTTTAAGCGATGACTATCAATATGATATATTGCGTGAGACCGTCGAAGCTGCGCTGCAGGAGGAATAAGCATGGGAAAGCCTGTAAAAACAGGAGAAAGCTGGCAAGTTTTCCTGGACGTGCTTCGCGTTGCGGCAACGCTGGCCGTGGTGCTCATGCATACGGTGACGGGTGTACGGGATGGGTATTTTGACCTGAGCGATCAAAAGCTGGTGCTGAGTATTTTCAATGCGCTAATCGACGTGACGAGCTGGTGCGTGCCGATCTTTTTGATGATCAGCGGATATTTGTTCTTGAATCCTGAGAGGAAGATCACTTGGGAGGCTGCCATTTTTCGATTCTGTAGGAGAATTGTTTTGGCGCTGGCGATTTTTGGAATTCCGTATGCGCTGTTGGAGATCGTGGGATACCTGGGGTACTTTGAGTGGTTTATGCTGCCGATGGCAGTGAAGCATGTGCTGCGCGGGCATAGCTGGTCGCACATGTGGTATCTCTATCTGATTTTGATTTTGTATGCGGTGACGCCGCTGATGAAGTGGCTTTTGGAGAAGCTGCCAAGGGCTTGGGTCCTCGGCGTGATGGCGGCGCTGGCGCTGGGCGTTGGCGTTATTCCGTTTATCGAGGCGCTCCTTGGCGTAAAGGATGGGTTTGCGCTTCCGCTGGATGGAATTTATCCCTTTTATTATCTTTGCGGATATGTTTTTGTGACAAGAAAAAAAGAGCCGCGGAGATGGGAAGGGATGCTTTCCGCGGTTTTGTTTGGGGTCGTGTTGCTGATCCAGATTGGATGCAGGTTTATCGAGGGGTATCACGTGGACATGGCGTATAGTTATCCCTTGACGATCTTGGCGGCCATTTTCCTTTTTGATTTTGGATGGGCTCGGGAGAAGAGCGGAAAACGGAAAGCGGAGGGAAGCCGATTGCGGAAGATGATTTCGCAGCTTTGTCCGCTCTGCTTTGGCATCTACTTGATTCATCCCGTGTTTTTGAATTTCTTTTATAAGTTTTTGAAGATTACGATTCTGGATTTTCGGTTTTATGTTGGAATCCTTGGGTTCTTCTTTGTAACGCTTGTGGGCTCCGTGACGGGCACTTGGCTGCTTCGTAAGATTCCGTTTTTCAAGAAATATGTATTATAGGAGCTTCCTGTATAATTTAAAAGTGGATGTTGAGAATTGAAAATACCTCAGTGTAAAATAAGACTACTGACTGGC